>PAQK01000001.1 GCA_002709665.1 Gemmatimonadota bacterium
TACATCAAGGTGCTCCGTGACGATATCGGGTTGAATCTCGCAATCATCGGTTTTAGCGGCCAACTTCCTCAAGTTGTGATGGTTTCCGCTACGGATGAAGAGATCGATATGCTCAAGGGACCCATCGAATCACTCGGGCTAGTCACCCACCCGCTCCGAGGTTGATTTTGCGGCACAAAATGTCCAAGGATATCAAAATGAAAACTGAGATTCTGATAATTGGTGGCGGATCAATAGGTGTTTGCTCAGCCCATTTCCTCAACCAGGCCGGACACGATGTCACGCTTGTGGACAAAGATGACATATGTGCAGGAAGTTCCTATGGAAACGCAGGGCTCGTCGTCCCGAGCCACAGTATTCCTCTTTCGGCCCCAGGCGTGTGGCTCAAGGGTCTCAAGTGGATGTTCAATCCAGAGAGCCCCTTCTACATTAAACCAAGGATGGATAAAGATCTGATTTCATGGCTTTGGAAGTTCAAGGCCGCCTGTAACACGGGCCATATGCATCACGTTACTCCGTTGATCAGAGAAATGAGTCTTGCAAGCGTCATCCTCTTCGATAAGATCGCCAATATCGACGGACTGGAGTTCGACTATGAGAAGCGTGGTCATTTGATCGCCTACATTACCGAGAAGGGACTGGAGGACGGTAAAGCGGAAGCACGGATCTTGACGAAGCACGGGGTAGAAACACAGGTCATGGATGCGGAAGAGCTACAGGCACTCGACCCAGAAATCGAGAGCCGGGCTATCGGCGGCATTTTCTATCCACAGGATGCACATCTGACGCCACACAAATTCGTCAACGGGCTTGCAACCCACATACAGCGGAACGGTGTGAAATTTCATTCTGCCGAAGCAATCGGATTCGAGTCGTCGGACCAGCAGCTCAGAAAGGTTATCACAACCAAAGGTGACATAGAGGCGGAGCAGGTCGTGATAGCGGCTGGGTCCTGGTCGCCGTTGCTAGGACAAGAACTTGGAATCAACCTGCCCATTCAGCCTGCCAAGGGGTACAGCATCACCTTCAAGAGACCTGAAACCAGCCCAACCGTCGGGATCTCGCTGGCGGAATCCAAAGTAGCCGTCACACCCATGGGCGATAGACTCCGCTTCGCAGGCACACTCGAACTCGCGGGATTGGATTTCGCCATTAACAAGCGGCGTGTCCAGGCCATCCTTAACGCAGTACCGAAATACATGCCCCAACTGGATCCCTCCAATCTCGAAGTGTTGGAAATCTGGCGGGGCCTCCGTCCCTGTTCACCCGATGGACTCCCATTCTTGGGCCGATCTCGTTTTTACAAGAACTTGATTATCGCGGCGGGACATGCAATGATCGGCATTTCTCTTGGACCGATCACCGGAAAGCTGGTCACCCAGATAACAAGGGAAGAGACTCCTATGGTTGACCTGACAGCCATGTCTCCAGAACGATTCAAATAACAATCAACCGTGGGACACACTATGGAGAGCAGGATGATCGTTGACAAGCTGGACGTGGTCGCCTTAGGCAAAGGCAGCAAACATGCCGGATGGCTTACGGTCGCCTCTCGTCCTGACGGTGGGGATTGGCGGCTACCATTTTTGTGTGTCCGAGGTAGGCAGGACGGCCCCACGCTAGTTGTGGTAGCAGGTGTGCACGGTGATGAGTATGAGGGCGTCGAAGCGATCCCACATGTCTTCGGCCAGCTGGAGGCGAACGATCTCAAGGGTGACCTCCTGATGGTCCCTATCTGCAATATGCCCGCCTATGAGGCTATCCTCAGGAGCAGCCCGATCGACGGGCTCAACCTGGCACGTGTATTCCCGGGAATTCCTGACGGGAGCATCACCCACCGCATAGCGGCATCCGTCAGGGAGAACCTGATCAGACAAGCCGATTTCTTCATCGACCTACATTCGGGAGGAATCACCTACAACATTCCTACGCTCGTGGGCTATGCACACGACGAAGGAGACCTGGGACAGCGATCTCTCCAAGCCGCTAAAGTCTTTGGGGCTCATATTCTATGGGGTCATCCCCTGCCGCTGCCGAAAGGGCGGACCATCAGCACTGCCGTTGGATTGGGAATTCCCTGTATCTATACCGAGGCTCCCGGCGGTGGAGTCGCTCGTCCGGAGGATGTAGCCTGCTTTGGGAATGGCATACTGAATGTCATGAAATGGATGGACATGCTGGCCGGCGACCCCGAGCCATCCTCTATAGATTATCACTTTGTCGGAAAAGGCAATCTCGACCAGGTTGTATCCGCGCCACTTGCCGGCTATTTCCGACCAAAAGTACATCTCCTTGAAGGGGTCACCAAGGGGCAACTCATCGGTGTGATCCAGGACTTCTTTGGAGATACGATCCACAAGACTTATGCTGACGCCGATGGACATATCATAATGCTTCGGCGGCTTCACCGTGTCCAAGTCGGTGATGGTCTTGTGCACATCGCTACGCCGATCTAGATTCCAGTGCCATGTTGCTTTCGGCTCCGGAGAATATCCAAAAACACGGGAACTCATTCGTTGAGCGTTCCATGGGAGAGGAAGAAGTGACAATTTCATCAGACCACTGTCTTAGAACTGAAGATGTCCTGAGCCAGCTCCGCAAGAGCGGAAAATTGCTCACCGAATGGGGCAGGGCCATTGACGGGACTCCCATCATATCCGCGTGGACAGGCGGTGACAAGCAACCCGCCATTGTCATCGCAGCAGGTGTGCATTGCACAGAAACCTCCGGAGTCCACGGGGCACTGAACATTCTGGACTAGATCGAGACGGAGCACGAAGTTTGCATGTTCTACTACTGCGCGATCCTTATGGATTCGCCGGCGTAGACCATTGCCTGAGTTTCGCTGTCGGGAAAGCCGTGCGAGTGGCTGACACTGGGGAAGCTTTAACATATCTAGTCGCCAATGCAGAGCAACTCTGGCACACGGACGACGTGCACCTCTTCAAGCTTGGAGACGTCGGGTTCATGTGGGATATCCCTCGTCCAGGTCTCCAGACCTTCTGACACTAGTTCAACCTGATGGCCCATCTTTCAGATGAAAAGCCATTGGTTTGCTCTCAGGATGTCCGGTGATGCTTATCAACACCAATTCAGACATCGAAGGATCCGGCAGTATGCAGCACTGTTATCACACCATTCTTGATAAGAAGGGCCAATGGCTGCACCTCAACCGCTATCTCAGCGAGGACCATGTGCCTCCGGAAGTGACAGCAGTCATCCGGCTGGTGCAGACTATCAACCCGGGACTTACCTGCGACCTTCACGAAGGCAACGGAAGCGGTTTCTGGATGCCGATCACCAAACCGGACAACCCCGACCCGGTGATCCAGATGACCGGGGCATTCTTCGACCACATCAAATCCGGAGGGTATCCAATCACGGACTACGATGACTGGAAGGCCACCGATCAGACCAATACAGAAGAATCCAACTGGCTCCTACCAGAACCATCTCTCACCGGACTCTTCTGGCTCAACATTCTCCTCAAGAACGAAGGCCACAACCTGATCACCTACAGCCATCTATTTGGCACCGCGTACGGAACCGAAGCACCAATGGAGCGTCCGCTCAACAGGCGCACAAACGAGATTACGAACGGAATTCTAGCTGCAATCAAGGTGTGGAAAAAGACTCAATAATCCGTTTCAGAGAAAGGTAATGCATGCCAGACTTCATTACATCCGACCAACCCAACATCTTACTCATCTGTACCGACCACTGGAGTGGACTCCTCACCGGACATTCCGGTCACCCGGTGGCTATGACTCCCACAATCGATCATCTTGCCCGGTGCGGCGTCACCTACACCAATGCCTATTCAGCCTGTCCCTCGTGTGTTCCCGCCAGACGTTCTCTCCTCACGGGAATGAGTCCCAGAGCAAATGGACTAAGGCAATATGCGGATGGCCTCGACTTCCCCGACGTGCCGACCCTGGCACAGACATTCCGGGAGGCCGGATACCAGGCGTACGGGGTAGGCAAATTGCACGTTTACCCTCAGCGACACAGGGTCGGCTTCGACGATGTATTGGTAGAAGACCAGGGACGACACGTCTTTCACGACACATCGGACGGCATTGCGGACGATTACGAACTCTATCTTGCCGAGCAGGGATACGGTGGCCAAGAATATGCGGGAGGAATGACCCAGAATGAGTTTCTGACTCGCACCTGGCACTTACCTGAAGAAACCCATCCGATCAATTGGGCGACCAGAGAGATGTGCAAATACATCCGCCGGAGAGACCCGAGGAAACCGGGATTCTGGTATCTCTCGTACTCCACTCCCCACCCCCCTTTGACACCTCTCCAGGCCTATATGGATCTCTACAGAGACGCACCACTTGATGAACCGGCTATGGGCAACTGGTCGGAGAATTTCGACGACCTGCCTCACCATATCAAGACACTCAGCAATCCCGAGGATCTATCCTTGTGCCGTGCGAATCGACACGAATGGGAACTCACCCGTCGTGCATACTACGCCACCCTTACCCATCTCGATCACCAGATTCGGGTCGTCATAGGGTACCTAAGAGAAAACGGACTGCTCGATAACACAATTATCTTGTTCACCAGCGACCATGGTCACATGGTCGGTGAACACGGCCTCTGGTGTATGACACCGTTCTACGAAATGTCCGCCAAAATTCCTTTCATCATCATGCCCGTACAGGGTGACCAGCGCATGCCCGCCGGGACAAGCGACCACCGGCTGGCAGAGGTTGGGGACATCATGCCCACTCTTCTCGACCTCGCCAGGGTGGATATCCCAGATACCGTGGACCGCCAGTCTCTTGTCAGCGATCCACCCAGAGAATATCTCTACGGTGAACACGGTGAAGGCGTAGCCGCTATGCGCATGATCCACGACAAGAGGTTCAAGCTCATCTACTACCCGGTCGACAACTGTAGCCAGCTCTTCGACATCGATAGCGATCCACGCGAGTGCGTCGATCTTGCGCAGGATCCGAACCACACAGGAGATCTGGAGCGGCTGCACGAACTACTCCTAGACAATCTCTATGGCGACGACACAGGCTGGGTGAAGGAGGGGAATCTGGTGGGGCTTCCTGCAATCGAATACATACCTTCCGCAAACCGAAGCATGCGCAATCAGCGCGGGCTAAGATTTATGTAGTGCTAATGCAACACACATCGTGGAGCTATGGAAATTATGAAAAGACCAAACCAACCTTCGACTCGAAACATCACAGTTCGTGTATATACGCGATATCAGACTCGAAAAGTGTACGCCCGGATACATGTCGTTGGGGAAACACACATTCTGAATGGCAGTAAGGTCGAACTCAGACTTCGGAGCCAACGGTCAGGCGAGATCCAAGAAAGGCGGCTAATCAAGTTGCCATCCTCCGATGCAGTCGCCTTCGACACGAGGGACATTGTCTCAGGGTGTTGTGTGTTTGAAGCCACCTTGATCGATCGCCACGGTGTTCACTTCACCACAGACGTCATTCACGACAAGTCACGTGGCAAGATACCTTGGCTTGGTTCTCAGGAAGGCGTAACCAGCAAAGTTCCCAAACCCTGGACGCCAGTCAAGGTAACCAAGAGAAAGTCTCAGCTCCACGTCTCGTGCTGGGGAAGAGAGTACAGTTTCGACAGAACAGCATTTGCCACACAGATCAGCTCAGCGGGCAAAGGCATGCTCGTCTCACCTATCCGGCCAGAAGCCCGCGTAGACGGGAAAGCAGTCACTTGGAAAGTGGGAAAGCTCTCTGTTGTTGGCCAAAGCGGGAGCCAGGTGGTACTCGCCCAGGAGTTCCGGGCGGCATCTGGGGTTATTGTATTCTCCAGATCGGAAATCGACTTCGATGGTGTCGTCCGGATCGACTGGGGTATAGCGTCAAAAGAAGTCGTGCGGCTCGACTCACTCTCCATTGCCATCACCCTTCCAAAGTCATTGGCAAAATACCTTTACCACTTCCCAGGCCAATGGGGCGGGGTGAAAAACGTTGGCGCACTCCCTATGAAGAACCTGAAACTGGGGTTCCGTCCATTCATCTGGCTTGGTGATGAAGAACGCGGGCTCTCCTGGTTCGCGGAATCGGACGAGAACAGGTTTCTCAAGGATCCCGGTCGGGCAACGGAAATCACCCACCAAGGCCGAACGGTAACACTGCGCATCAACCTGGTCACAGAGCCCCTCAAACTCATTCCAGGAGAACAGACACGCAGAGGATGGACCGGATTCGGTGATGACATAAGGCCCCTCTCCCAGGGGGGAATCGTAACAGACCTTATCCGATACACCTTTGGTCTTCAGGCGACGCCAGTCAAACCCGTCACGAAAGATGCATGGGATGATCGTATCTACTGCATCGGGCAGCAAAATGAGGGATTCAGAGACAGGTTCAATGTCTCAACTCGTCACCTTGACAAGCTGGTAAAAGCGGGCGTTCGCACCGTGGTCTTGTTTGAACATTGGGCAGATGCCGAAGGTTATGTGGATACCCCACACAAGGCTGCCGTCAAAAAGGTGGTTAATGCGTGCAAAGTCCGTGGTCTCAACGTCCTCTTTTACTTCAGTTTTCTCGCGTCGGATATTGCCCCGGAATGGGAAGAATTCGGCAAGGACTCGGTCATTCTACCGAAGGGTGGCTATCCAGTTTTTCATTATCAACCTCAGCCGGAGCAATCGGCCTGGCGGGTATGCCTGAACAGTCCCTGGCAGGACCTGCTCACCGACGGCATGGCAAAGGTCATGAAGACGTATGACCTGGACGGCGTCTACCTTGACGGAACGGAGTATCCATTCGGCTGCTGCAACACCGAACACGGATGTGGTCACATTCGATCCGATGGCAGCATAGCGCAGACGTATCCCATATTCGGTGTTCGAAGTACCATGCGCCGGATCTACGAAATCGTCAAGTCTCGTAAACCCAAGGGGTACATCAACGTACACAATTCTACGTGCATGACAATGCCGACACTTGGTTGGGCAACAAGCTATTGGGACGGGGAACAGTTCCAGGGCGTCAGCAAACGAGTCGACGTGGACCAGCTGCTCCCGCTGGATGCCTTCAGAGCCGAGTTCATGGGGTATCAGTGGGGGGTCCCTGCGGAATTCCTGTTGGCGGGAAGCGCTTTCACTTTCAAAGAATCGTGGTCATTTTCACTTTTACACGATATTCCGGTTCGACCTCACAGCGATCCCAAGGATTTGGTGCTTATCTCCAGGATCTGGAATGTGATGGACAGATTTGGCAGGAAAAAGTCCGAGTGGATTCCCTATTGGCGGAATGAGAAACTAGTCAAGTCTACATCGAAAGGCACCTACTGCAGTCTGTATAGACATTCCAAGAATGGCTTGCTCGCAATGGTGTCAAATCTCAGTGGAAAAGAGAAGCAAGTCAAAGTTGCGTTCAACAAAAGGGCGCTGGGGATTAAGAACGATACGAAGGCGCTGGATGTCCTTTCAGAGAAGGATATTGGGATTCAAAAAGGGACCATCCAGATCAAATTAGGACATATGGAGTGGCGGTTGGTTTGGGTGGGGTAACAAACAATCGGTGAATAATCAGGATTTCCAAGATATGCCGAGACGAGGAGAACAGATCGTTGAGGTGGAAGTTGCCGGCAGGAGCCGGCTCCTACGATGGTTGGGAGCAAAAGATGAATTTTTCAGGAGGTAGAAAATGAGTGTTAGTCTGAAATCAAAGGGAAGCATCAGCACCGCGGTCATTACCGGCGGGCATTATTTCGATGTGCCGGGATTTCACACGATGATGCGGAATCTCGAGGGAATTGACGCTTACATTCAGGATATGGAGAATTTCGTTGCGGATGTTGGTAAGGTACGAGAGTCTTATGATGTCATCTTATTCTACAGCATGCACAAGCAGACGCCCAATCCCAAAACCGCAGAGATATTGGAGCAAATTCTGTCAACCGGACAGGGTGTCTTCCTGCTTCACCATGCGTTGCTGGCATATCGAGATTGGGAGTTCTGGTCCCAGTTGGTCCGTATCGAGAATAGAAATGACCACGACTATTTCCACGATGAGAAAATCAGACTCAACGTCACGGGGACGGAGCACCCGGTTACTCAGGGGTTGGAAAGATGGACTATGATCGACGAAACATACACCTTGCCTGAGCCCACCGACTGTGAGGTCCTATTGACCGTGGACCATCACAGAAGTATGGCTGCAATGGCGTGGACTCACCAGTTTCGATCCGCCAGCGTCTTTTGCTTCCCGTGTGGGCATGACAATCAGACATATGTGGATCCGAACTTCCAACGTGTCATTGCCCAAGGCATAAAGTGGTGTGCAGGGCGTTGAGATTCCAGGCTACTACGTGCGAGCGAGACAACCCAAATTGGAGATCGCCGGCGGCAGGAGCCGGCTAACATCAGATTGTAAATCAATGACAGGAAGAAGCTCTCTATGGAATACGCTATAAAAACATCTCCGGAATCGCTGGGGAATCCAAATGCAGATTGGGAGGATTCCAGATGGTCGGGGGCTGAGACACTGGAGATCACTCACTACAAGTGGCAAGATTCCGGACATCATCCACCAACACAAGCCCGGATCATCTATGATGATGACTTCATTGCCACGATCTTCCGTGTTGAAGACCAATTCGTCCAGGCTGTGGCGAGAAACTTTGGGGATCCGGTGAGCCAGGATAGTTGTGTCGAGTTCTTTGTCTCGCCATTTGCAATGGGTGAGACAAATGCCTACTTCAATTTCGAAATCAATTGCGGGGGCACGTTGCTGCTGAGACGTTGTTCGTCCCTGAAGGAGCGCACTTGGGGGCGAGAGAATGCGATGCTTGCTGAGACCGACGCCGATCTCGTGTCAATCGCGCACACGTTGCCGAATCGTATCGAGGAAGAGATAACAGAAGCCATCACCTGGGCTGTGGAATTCCACGTCCCCTTCGAGCTGTTCGCCAAGTACTTTGTTGATCTCCCAAGGCCATCGGCTGGAACGGAATGGAAGGGCAATCTCTATAAGTGTGCCTCCGGCTCACATCCGCACTGGGGCAGCTGGGCCCCAATCGAACTGTTAGATCCAAGCTTTCACGCACCCGAGTTCTTCCAACCCCTTAGATTCGGCTAACCAGATCCACAAGAGCACCACGTAAACTTGTGAACCCTCCGTACGGAGATCCCGTCATGCTCAATATCGTCAAAGGACCCTACCTTCAGTGGCCCACTCAGGATTCCATCAAGGTAATGTGGGAAACCTCCCAGCCTGCCAGTTCCACTGTCACCTACTCAAGGACCCAAAGGGTTCACAGTGGACTCAGTGGTGGATTCCATACTCTCGAAGATTCTAAGAGGAAAGTGGAAGGGGATGGGGGGACGGAATTCCACACCGTCACGCTGGACAATCTCGATCCGGAAACCACATATCATTACCAGGTCATCTCCACTGGAGAGGATGGCGATGAAACGTCGAGTCAAGTATACCCCCTGCAAACCGCGGTACGCGAGGAAACCCCTTTCTCCTTTGCCGTCACCAGTGAAACCGGTGGATTCGGCAGCGACGACTTTAATCGAGAGATCTTCGAGCAGATTTCAAGGTACAGACCCAACTTCCTGCTTATCCCTGGAGACAGCGTCAGTCGCGGCTCCAGGTACGAAGATTGGTCACGCTATCTGTTCAGTCCCGGTCGCACTCTATTCACCACGACGCCATTCTACCTTTGTCAGGGAAACCACGAAGAGAATTCCTCCTGGTACTATCGATTCACATCGTTTCCGGAACCCGGAAACTACTACAGTTTCGACTATGGAAACACGCACTTCACCGCACTGGACTCTACTGCTTTTATTGAGTACAGAGACGGAAAGCCCATTCCAAGAGAGGAACTGAAACCAGGATCCGCACAGTACGAATTCCTGGCTGATGATCTTGCCAAAACCGAAGAGACCGGACAGACGTGGAAGATCGTCTATTTCCACTACCCTCCGTACGTTTCCGGGGATTATCAGGTCGAGGAAATGAGAGCCCTGTCTCCGGTAATGGAGCGGCACGGCGTAGATCTCGTCTTCAACTCCCACACCATCGTTTATGAACGGAGCCATCCGCTCACGGCAAATAGACTGGATGAGAAATCGGGCATTATCTATATTTTGGCCGGCGGTGCCGGAGCCAAGCACGATTGGTTCCACCACAAGCAATCCTGGCACACCGCCAAATCTCTTGCGGTCCCCCACTTTCTGCAAGTCATCATTGCCGGGGGCACGCTCGAACTTCATGCCATCGACTTGAACGGACAGCTGTTCGACACCTTGAAATTGACCAAATGAAAGGAGCATCCCTTTGAAGATCACCAAGATCACTGCAACCCCAGTGAGAGTGCCACGTCCCCAGCTCTTTATGAGCAGCCTGGGCAAGAATCTTGCATCCGAAAACGCTGTAGTTGAGATCGACACGGACCAGGGGGTTACCGGCGTAGGGGAAATCTGCAGTATCTGGGACCGAAAGGGACGGGGAGATGCCGAAGACATCAACGACCTTCTCGCCGAGGCACTCACCGGTCGCGACCCTTTCCGAATTGCAGAGATACACGGAGCAATGGACAGTCTACTCCACCGTTCGTACCCGGCGAAGGCTGGAATCGACATGGCTCTGTACGACATTGTTGGGAAAAGCCTAAAAACTCCCGTCTACAATCTGCTAGGGGGAATGGTCAGGGATCGCGTGTTGTTGAGTCATTCCCTATCTATGGGAGATCCGGAGGAAATCGGAGACTATGCAGCGAATCTGGTAAAACAAGGGTACAAGACGATCAAGGCCAAGATCGGCATGGACGCAGAATCCGACGAGGCAACGGTTGCAGCAGTGCGAAGCAAGGTGGGAGATGACATCACAATCCGGGTGGATGCTAACATGGGATGGAAAAATCCCAAAGAAGCCGTACGTAATATTAAAGCCCTGGAACCCTACAACCTCGAACTCGTTGAACAACCGCTTCACTACAGCGACCTGGAAGGTCTCCATCACATTCGGGAACACGTTGACACACCCATAATGGCCGACGAAAGCGTCTGGACACCATCCGATGCGATGGCCTGCATCAAAGCGGGATCGGTGGACATCTTCAACGTCTATGTCTCGGAGGCAGGCGGGATATTCCCAGGGTCCAAGATTTTTGCAATCGGGGAAGCCGCTCGTATTCCCTGTATCATCGGCAGCATGCCCGAACTGGGAATCGGCACCTCCGCCCAGGCGCACCTGGCATTCGCCATGCAAAACCTCGGCTATGGAAGCGATGTCAACGGCTTTGTCTACCACAGTGACGACATCATCAACGAGAAATTCTCGATCGAAGACGGCCACCTCCTTCCCCCGCCAGGGCCTGGACTGGGAGTAACGCTGAACAGAGACAAGATCGAGCAGTATCGGATCAAATAGGCTCAGAATCAGACATGATCGACATCGAAATCCCTGGTTTTGGGAGACTCCAGCTCGAGCATCTCGTACTCGACTACAATGGCACTCTGGCAATAGACGGGGAACCCATCGAAGGAGTACTTGGCAGACTCAAAAACCTTGCACAGTCACTCACGGTTCATGTGGTTACTGCAGACACTTTCGGAAAAGTCAAATCCCGGCTGACCGGAATCCCCTGCCATATCGCCATTCTGCATCCAGACAATCAGGCCGAGGGTAAGCGAGACTACATTCAGAAACTCTGTTTCGATCATACCGCATGCATCGGAAACGGTCGAAACGACAGACTTATGCTCGAGGCATCCGCCCTGGGGATCGCGGTCATTCAAGAGGAGGGGACCGCCCACGACGCCATATCCCTCGCCGATGTTGTCTGCCCAACAATCCTATCCGCACTCGACCTGCTCACAAATCCTCTTCGACTTGTCGCTACCTTACGTACGTGACTTCTCTTGCACAACGACCCAAAAGGAGAACTGATATGGCCACTGGAAAGGCCGGTTGGGCGGAAGCTGAAACCACTCCCCCGCTTGGGCTGCCCATGGGTGGGCGGGGCCCACGTTTCACCCCGGGAGCATCGGTCCTCGATCCCCTCATGTCCTTCGCCACACTTCTGGAGGACGGGCAGGACAACAGAACGCTATGGATATCCGTAGATGTGGTCAGCATGGACCAAACAGCGACCTATCGTTTGCGGCAGGACCTTGCGGGGATCGTCAATGTCCCCCTCGAGGCGATCGTCATCAACTGTTCGCACACCCATAGTGGTCCGATGTGCGGTTATGAGGGATACTCCACGCTCAGGCCTAAACCTAAGGAACTACAAGCCTACGAGAGTGATGTTCACCGGAAGATCTTGAAGATGGCGGTGGAAGCCCAAGATCAGCTGCAGCCTGTAGACATCAAACTCTACCGGGGCGAATCTGACATAGGGATCAATCGCCGGCGAAGGCAGGCATCAGGAGATATGGGTATGGGGCCCAATCCTGGCGGCACGTGCAATCCGGACCTATGGATCCTGGAAGCCAAAGCTGCCGCAGGGGAGACAGCTATCATTTTCAACTATGGGTGTCATCCAGTACTTGTGTATGGATATGCCTGGGACGGAATCTCTCCAGACTGGCCCGGTGTGTGTCGTGCTAAACTCAAAGAGGAACTGGGAGAAGACACGCATGCACAATTTATACAGGGATTGGCGGGCAATGTTCGACCAAGAGTGGTTGCGGACCTGGAAGAAGGGAAATTTCGGAAACCTACGCCTGACGACCCTTTGAGTGCGGGGGCACGACTAGCTGGACACATCGCCGGAGTGCTTTCTGGCGAAGGCGATTCCGTAGACCTGGACCTTAAGGCAGCAGCCGGTGGATTCCTGGGACCAAAAGACCAGGGGAAGATTCCACCTCTGTCGCATTGGCAATCACTGAATCCGGAAGGCGCAAGGGATCCTCTACGATCCGGATCAGCAGCCAGCGAGAATGAACTCTCCAGAGAGCTGGGTGCCTACTGGACCGACCGTTTGGAGAGCGGCATCCCACCGGCTCTTTCCGCCCCGATCGAAATCGGAATCATCCAGCTGTCCTACAACCACAAGATTGCGTGGATGGCAGGAGAAGTGCTGGCGGAGTGGATGACTCACGTCAGGGGATGGCTCAACGACCCAGACCTGATCGTTTGGGGATACTGCCAGGACGGCCGAGGGTATTTGCCCACCGAGGAGATGCTGCATGAAGGAGGGTATGAGGTCGATCGGGCAAATACTTACAGCAGGACCGGACCGGGGCCATTCGCGGAAGGACTCAACCATGCGGTAAGGGCGGAATTTGAGCGGTTGGGACGAGGGTTGGGGTGGGGTGGGGTTGAATAACGAAAATATTAGGGTGACACAACCCCAAGGGAGGAGCGAAGTCGGCCAAACTCCCGGAAAACCAGATTAACCAATAACAATACTCACCATAGCGGAGCACTAGGAGATTACGATGGCTGAGAGGCCGGTTGCGGCATATCCAGGTAACTACACACCTGGCGATTTAGATATCCGGCTGGAGATGAAGTTCACGGATCTGGAAGGGAATGTCAGGAAATCGCCGTGTCTCGAGGTGGTGACAGGTGACGCAGGAACCTGGGAATTGAGATTTGAGAATCATCACGCGGATCTTGGACCAGGAGCGATCATCACCCTTGTGCGATTCAACTATCAGATCGCATCGGATATGCCCTCGGATCATCCCGGGAAGCGGGATCATTGCTTGCTTGAGAAGAAGACCCTAGCGGAGCTCGAGCTCGTTACCTGGAAGGATTCGGTAAATCTGCTGAGTGTAATCGTTACCTCAGGGCAATTCAGAAAAGGTGAAAGTTTCACCGTGATGGTGGGAGAACGTACAGGAGGAAGTGTCGGGTCAGAGGTGTTCTGGTCTGCTACAAATGGGACCTTCTTGATCGCGTTAGATACAACAGGAACGGGTGCGTTTGTGGGTGTATCTGGAAATCCATTTGAGTTCGAAGCGGTCGCGCACCACCAGGTGGAGTTGCTGCGACTGCTGGGACCATCTGTTGCGAAGACCGGAGAGACGTTTCGTCTTCACCTTGGTATTTACGATCGAAACCGGAACATCATAGAGACCTACACAGGGCAAGTCGATTTCGATATTCCCGAGGGACTCTATGGACTCCCCTCTTCCTATCAGTTCCGGTCCGAGGATAAAGGCCTGAAGATATTTGATCATGTTGCAGCACAGGGATCCGGAGTCTATCGAATCGGCGTTTCTGAAGCGACATCGAGCGAGACATTCCGTTCCAACCCTACCCTTGTTTCAGATTCCCCCGATGCATATGTATACTGGGGCGATGTGCATGCCCACGGATGGGGTGACTCGACAATGCACTTGATGCACGCCCGAACGAAGAAACTCGATCCTGTTTCCCGTCATAAACAGGGACGGGATATTGGACGGTATGACTTCGCCTGTCCCGCCTCAATGTCCATGGATCCCGATAAACGGGAGGAAATCTGGGAGCCATATCGTGAGGCTTGCGAGAATATGGATGAACCGGGTCGATACATCCCCTTCCTGGCCTACGAGGCACATCCGAAAGCTGGAGATCGCCAGGTCATTTTCAAGGAGTACAAAACAGAACCCATCCCACCCAAAATGCGGACCGATATGGAGGAAGTCGACCAGGTATTCGGCAAAAGAGACGATGTATTGCTGCAAGTGCACATTGGTGGAAACACTCCCCGCTGGGATCTATACCAACCCGAAAGAGAGCGCTTTCTGGAAGTCTGCTCAGGATTCGGTTGCGCAGAATGGCTGTTGCAGAAGGGCCTTCAACTGGGCTATCGGCCGGCGGTCTGTGGGGCATCTGACCTGCACCTTGGACTTATGGGTGGCCCAAGAGCAGTAGAAACCTTCAGAGGTCGATTTGGCCCCAAATACCCAATGAAACAACGCGATTGGGCATACGGCACCGGGCCGGTAACGGCAATCATCGCTCCTGAGTTGACCCGAGACAGCCTCTGGCAGAGCATCGAAGACAGAAACACCTATGCCACTAGTGGATCTCGAATCTTGCTCAAGGTCACCGGCAATGGACTGTACGCCGGATCGGACCTCCTCCTCAAAGACAAGCTGGAAATCTCGATCCGTTGTCACGCATGCGAGGAAATTGAAACTATTGAGCTCATCATCGGAGAGCATACAGCGGCCTCTTGGCATCCCAACTCACCGGACTTCGTCGAAAATGTCCGTATGGATGCCGATCAGGTTCCAGGTGAATGGGCTTATGTGAGAGTATCCCAGACGGACGGTGAGTATGCCTGGTCCACACCACTCTACATCCAGCGGGACACCCCCCTGCCATCTACAAACCTCCCAGCCTGGAATGATCAGGAATCCCTGCAACTCGACGCGATGGCTCAGAATGATGCCACACCATATCTGTCAGCCCTTGTCGCGTATCTGAAACTTGAAGAAGACCCCGATCGGTTCAGGAGTATCACACCTGTGGGTGTTCTGAAACTCAGTATGGGAACCTGTGCACTTTTCTACTGTCACTGGTCTGACGAGAAGCTGCCGATGTCCATCCGTTGGTTTTTCGAGTTCGACATCCCCAAGATCAGATACGACCTGGGGTGGCGAGACTACGGCGCATACGACGAAAATGACCTGGGTCCAAGAATGATGGCCAAATACAAGGCATGAGATTCACCGCATCGAACAGTTCTGAATGAGGACAACCCATGCTCGCAATCGACGGCGGGGAGAAACTTAGAAAGACACCCTTTCCAAAGCGCCATCTCCTGGGTGAAACCGAAAAGGCAGCAGTAGAACGCCTGTTCGATCAGGCCATCGACTCTGGAAACGCGATCGGGTACGGTGGACCTGAAGAACAGGCATATGAAAGGGAATTCGCTGCGTATATGGGTGGTGGTTTCGCCGACCTGGTCAATTCCGGGACTTGTGCCATATTCGCTGCTCTGGGCGCACTCGAACTGAAGGTAGCGGGAGAAGTCATTGTTCCCTCCATCTCCGATTACGGCGGTGTGATGCCTGCCGCATTGCTGAACCAGATTCCAATTCCTGCGGACACAATGCCGGAGTCGTTCAACGTGGGACCCAACCAGATCGAAGCGGTACTTAGTCCCCATACACGAGCCATTGTAGTTGCCCACATTTCCGGCGAACCGGCGGACATGGACCCCATACTCGAAATCGCAAACTCGCGCAATATCCCGGTTATCGAAGATTGCGCACAGGCGCACGGTGCGACCTACAAAGATCGTCTTGTCGGAACAATGGGTACTGCGGGGGCATTTTCCACCATGAGCGGGAAGCATCATGCTACTGCGGCTCAGGGCGGCGTCGTCTTTACCAAGGACGAGAACCTGTACTGGCGAATCAAGAGATTCTCTGATCGAGGAAAACCATTCAATCTTGACGCCACGAGCAATCCAAGAGCAGGCCTCAACCTGAACGGCACTGACCTCTCAGCTGCAGTCGGACGGGTTCAACTCAAGAAGCTTCCGGAAATTACACGGCGGCGGCAGCAAGCAGCTAATATCATCCTCGACGGCATCAGAGACCTGGTCTCTGTATCCGCCAAGGAGATGTCCAAAGGAACAGATTCGGCTTATTGGTTTATGCCAATCCAGGTGGACAGCACGAAGCTCACGGTCGACAAAGACGCATTTGCGAAGGCCCTGGCGGCAGAGGGCATCCCATTATCCGTCTACTACGGTCGTGTAGTACCTCATTCGATATGGTTTCAGGAACGAAAAGTTTTTGGGACCAGTGACTATCCCTGGGGATTGCCTGACTATGAAGGAGATCGGGAAGCTGAGTTTCCCTGCCCGAATGCCGTGGAGGCGAGAAACATTATGTTCGTGATCAGGTTACACGAGCAGTGGGGGGAACGGGAAGCGCGGGACACGATTGAAGCGATGAGGAAGGTTGAGGAGCATTACAGGAAGTAACGGCGGTTGTCGCGAGAAGAAGAGCAAAAAGATCGTTCGAAGTTTGGAGTTCGGTTGCGTTGTAAAGGCACTCGCAGAATTGGGAATCAGAAGCAGAGACAAATCCCCCTCCCTGCTCTGCTCAACATTCTTCGCTAAAGCTACGGATGTCAATGAAGCTGCTCCAGGTGGGCGGTCCCCCCTTATACAAAAGGGAAGATCTGCAGGTATCATACGATGGTAATGGAATCAGTGACCCTCCTTCGCGTGAAGCTTCGGAGGGCAAGTCACAAATCGACTTGGAGGATGTATGGAGTGGATTGATGTGAATTGTAGGGGTGGGAGTGCTAGAGATCACGCGGCGGGTACGCCCACGGTTGCACAGCTGCTCGAGGAGATGGATCGGCTGCAGATCAGTGAGGCATGTGTGCATTCACCCTGGTCCGAGGTAATGGCGGCCGATCATGCGAATGAGCAGTTATTTGAAGATTTGGTGCCGCACGATAGGCTTCACGCGATTCCGGAAGTGCTTCCAGAGGGTGGGCAGCATTTCATCGACAAGCAGGCTGATGCTATCGAAGACCTGATCTCCAAGGGTGCGATAGCGGCAGTTGCCAGGTTGAGCAAGAACAAATTCCCTTTAACACCGTGGTGCGCCGGAGCGATGCTCGAGGCGATGCAGGCTGCGAGGTTCCCTCTGACTGTATTCTATCCTGAAATCGATCCGAACCATCTCAACGAAACACTCGAAGCATTTCCAGAACTGCCGATTCTGCTGCAAGAAATACCACGGACAGGATACAACCGGATCGTCTATGCACTGATGGCCAAACACAAGAACCTGCGCCTCGTGTGTGATCCGCCTCAATTTGTACTTGCCGGCATTGAATATCTGGTGAATCGATTGGGTCCGGACCAATTGCTCTGGGGAACACGATACCCGATTTCTGAGGGCGGGTCGGCGATTGCAGGGATTATGTACGCTGATGTTTCCGATGCAGCGAAAGAGGCGATAGCGAATGGAAATATCAAACGTCTTATGGAGGAGGTGCGACGTGGCTGATCGGTACCTGCAGGCTGGATGGGAAGGTAAGCCCGTCGATTTCCACTTTGTGATGGACACGCATGCCCACCTCGGGATGAATGTGGACTTTGTAGTGATGGACGGATCTGTGGAAGGCATGTTACGCTGCAAGGACAAGATGGGAATCGACCTTACGGCGATTAGCTCCATTCCCGGCACCATTGGTGGGTGGACCAAGGGCAATGACGAGGTGATCGAGGCTGTTCAGAAATATCCCAAAAGGTTTCTGGGCTATGTCACGGTCAACGCACACGATCCAGACTCGGTGGTACCAGAATGTGAACGATGCTGGGATGCGGGCTTCAAAGCCCTCAAACTCCATACTGGTCAGAAACTGAACTACGATCATCCCAATATTCAGCCGGCACTCGAATTTGCGAATGACAAGGGGTGTCCGATCCTCTGCCACGTCTGGGGTCGAGAATTGGATCATATGGAGCCGCTGATTGAAAAGTACAGTAAAAGCATCTGGCTCCTGGCACACGCTGGGTGTGCGGATAAAGAGAAATACGTGAAGGTCGCGCAGAACCACGAGAATGCCGTTCTTGAGACATGCTATTCAAGGTGCCCAAAGGGATTGCTCGAGTACTTTGTCGACGAAGGATTGGAAGACAAGTCCCTATGGGGCTCGGATGCGGATTTTTATGCATCCACCCATCAGTTTGGGAGAGTGTTGTTCGCAGAATTAAGTGAGGAGATCAAGAAGAAGATGCTTTGTGACAATGCCAGGCGGGTGTTCGGGGTTTAGGTTGAGTTTGAAACACAAAATTTAGGGGCGGACACACAGGTCCGCCCCTACGCGTGGTGATTGTGGTAGAAATTATGTCGACGAGGTATTGCAGAATTATTATGGGTAAGTTCGCAAGCCCATATGGCAGACATGAATCAGGAAGGGAGAGGTATGGCAGCGGAGTGGTTGGAGAGTTGGCGCGGGGAATTTGATATTGAAGAAATGATGGATACCGGGAGGTGGGAAAAGTATCGGCAGAGCGTGAGCCATCCGGCTACGATCTTTTCTAGAGGAGATATTGAGCGGGCAAGAGATAACTGTGCCAGGCAGTCCTGGGGGAAGAAGGTCCTGGCGAGGCTGCTTGCCAGAATTGAGAAGGCTGGATCGGTTACAAAGGGTTGGGCTAAGACATATGTACCCAGTACCACCCCCTATTCACCGCATTTTACAATGTGTCCCAAGTGTGAATTTGCCAGAATGCATGGTGCTTACGATTGGTACCCAGATGATCCTGAACAAATTGTGTGCAAGGGTTGTGGAACAGTATACCCGAATGAGGATTATCCGGAGGATCTGACATTTCACAGCAAATACGACATCAATCAAAAGATCACACTTTATGGTGGCAAGTCCTGGTACGCCTACGGGTACCAGGCGGTCCACTCCAGCTTTTCCGGACACGCTCGGATCCATCAGTGTAGGTACGCGGCCAATACCGCGGAAGATCTTGCGCTTGCATACGCGCTTACAGGCCGTAAGACGTTTGCCCGGAGTGCAGCGAACATCCTACGGCGGTTTGCAGATGTGCATCCGAATTATCTGATACATTCGTGCTATGGCGACATCGCAGATATGGATCCCAAGATCGCTGCGCCGAACGTCAATCACTTGCCTGAAGACGAGTGGTGTCCGCCCGGGAACACACCAAACCGAATTCTACATCCCGGCTACTGGGCCGTGTTGCGCTGGGGATCCTCAGGGGGGATGGAAGGGACATCGTTACAGAAGGTGATCCTGGCATATGACCTAATCGCAGAGACATTGTCCGACGAGGACCGCAAGCATATCGAACACAACCTTCTGCTTGACGCTGCGACAGTGCTCTACTGCAACAGCGTGATTAACAACAAGACCGGAATGAACAGGTGTGCTGTCGCCCTGATCGGTATCACCTGCGGTGATCCACTGCTGGTTCGTTTTGGGCTGGACGGATTCGTAAGGGCCGTGCGGGATTGGTGGCTTCCCGATGGCGGGACACCTGAATCGATCGGGTATGCACACATGATGCTCGCGGGAGTATGGCGAACCGCCGAGGCTATGAAGCAGTATTCGGATCCCGATGAACTCGATCTGGCCCCTGCCCGAATCGATCGCCTTGACCTCTACAAGTGGCCGCGATACCGAGCGGTCTGGCAGAACATGGCTCGTCCGCTTCTGCCCAACCTGGACTATCCGCTGCTCACAGACAACAGACTCCCCTGTCACCTCTCGGCAATGCATGCCGACATGCTCGCACGGAACTATCCGTCACTGAATCACCAGCTCCTCCAACGAGATATCGCGAAGGTTCCCAGGTGTTACACCGGGCGTATCGCGCAGTTCTGGTATGGGGGTAACCTCGACTCCTCTGCAGCATTCTATAGAACTCCTGCCAGGCTACCTGCTCAACCACCGAAATTTGTTGATGATCTGGGTCCCCATCTCAACATCGGCACCTTGCGCACCGGTGAACGTGGAAATACCGGAACGACCATCCTCTATGGTGCTGACCACAAGGGACACCACCATTGTGATAATCTGAATCTCTACTACTGGAAGGAAGGCCGCGAGCTTTTAACAGACCTGGGCTATCTCTGGGATATGGAAGATGTGAGATACGGTGTCACACGTACCCTTTCTCACAATCTGGTTCTGGTGGACGAAGCCGAGCAAATCTTGCAAGGCAGACGCACGACTTTTCACCTCTTCTCGTCCACACCGAACGCAAAGGTGATGGAGGCCTCCTCCAACGTATACCCCGGTGCATCCATCTACCAGCGAACTGTAGTCACTGTCAACAGCGGACCTACAGAATATGTGGTCGACGTCTTCCGTGTCAGAGGAGGAAAGACACACGACCTGGTACTCCACGGTCCAGACAACTCGTTGTCGCTAAAAGGCTTAGCTGCCAAAAGGACCCAAAAGCAGGTCTACGACTTCACGCACCTGCGAAAAGGCCAATCCAACAGTCCCTGGACGGCAACCTGGAGACCGCACGGTGGCAAACCCTTCCGTGTTCACGTGCCTGCCAGCGCCAATGAAACGGTCTTTGTCGGGCAAGGGTTTGGTCAGCGTAAAGCAGTGGATCGTGGTGAAACGATACCCTATCTCACCAGACGGCGCACCAAAAAGGGCAGCATTTTTACCACGGTATATTGCGAAGGCAGCACCGTGAAATCTGTAAGAGAACTATACTCGGATCCACGAACTCTCACCCTGGTCCTTGAAATCACTACAGAGAGGGGAAAGGACATCGTCATCAGCGCCGGTCCCAAAGGATCACCCAAGACCATTTCCCTCGGGGGCAGGATGCTGAAATTCGATGGAAAATTCGGTCTCATCGCGAGATCGGGAAGTATTCTGGTTGGCGGAACCCACCTTTCTCTGGGCAAGGTTACACTGAGCCAGCCTGAAGCAAGCATCTCGGGTCCTGTAATCGAAACGTATCTGAATGAAGATGAATCCGGCCTTGTCACTTCGGGGGGTCCTGGTGACCTCGGCCAGATCATCGGTAAACAAATCTTTGTAACCGAGGGCAAAGGCCTGATCAGGACCTATCCCGTCCTCGGCCTTGCCCTTTCGGACGGAAGACCCGTGCTTATTACACGGCGCGGGAACGACGGATATGACATCCGTGGCGGCGATACATGGTCAGCCTGGTGTCAAACCATTACCTAGAACGGGGTCTTGCGTGTGAAGATCGGGATCGGCGCATCAAACGATGTCAAGGAGACCGTGGCACGATGCAAGGAGGTCGGCGTCAGTTCTGTCTACATCTCCTGCTCGTCGATGAAGGGGTTTAGAGAAAACGGCTATCCTGAATTGGACTGTCTGCTTCGCTTAAGGGAAGGGCTCGAGAAAGAAGGCATCGACGCCACAAGTGCGACATACTGGTTCGCTAAATGGCCTGATCGTCGATTCAGACCGGGCGCTACCAACCCCGATATCCTCCTGACAAGAAACCGAGAATGCATCGATGCCATGGCCAAGATGCTCGAAGTCCTAGGTAAGGCCGGCGTCACTTCCATCCTCCACTACATCGACCTTGGTAAGCCCGATGACCCGTCACAAGAGGACCCCTGTTGGGAGGGTCTCATCGACATCTACTCAGAATTGGTCCCAATCGCCGAAAACCACGGAATAGGGATTGGCACACATAGCCTGCACCGCCTTCTGGCGGATGGCGTACGGGAAAGGGCTGTGGACTCAGGGATGCGCATCGAGGATTACAACACCTATCGCGCCGAGGGTTGGGGCGGACCATTCCTCGTAGGTACATGGAAAGAGTTACGATGTCTGATCGCCGCGGTGCCGAGCCCAAGCAATGGGATCACGCTCTGCACAGGAATGGACATCCCAGGCGGAGATGTTGTGGATCTGGTGCGGGAATTCGGTGAGAAGATCCACTTCTGTCAGCTGAGAGACCACACAGGAAGATGGCCCGAGGGCATCGAAGTGCCGCCGGGAGAAGGAACAATGAATTTGAAGGCAATCGTGGCAGCGCTATCGGAGATGGGATTCAGTGGCGTGGTGAATCCCGAGCATCTGGGGAAGCCGAGATACGAAGGTGAGGATCTGGTGAAGGTGGCGGTGGGGTATGAGAGGGGGCTGTTGGACGGATAGCTGCTGACCGGGAGGAAAGTAGGTCTGACGATTGGGAATTTCAGTTTGATGCGGATCATCACACCTTAGTGACTACCCACGAACGCTCCGCAAAGGCTTACTACGGGAGAACGAACCCTTCGCAATGCCACTGATTCTCAACCAGGACCTGTAGGGTGTTCCGCCTTCGCCGGCACTTCCGAAGTCGCAAAGCCTTAGTTTTCTCCCCTCGCCATCGCGGTATTCCAGCAACAAGATCGGTTCAATACGACCTTTCCAATTGATATGGCGGCGTCTGAGAGTACGGCCATCAAGCTCCGGTAGGTCACCCGGATCGATTTCATTGAACCGCCGATCGTAGGTCATCAGGATGGGTCCGCGATACATGGAGACCCGGCCGCGACATTGCTTACTTCCAACCCAGAAATGTTCCGACATATCCAGACGGATCTCTACACAATCCCCCTTTTTCCAATCACGCTCCAGTGGAAAATAGCTTCCAGCAGAGACGTTACGGATCCGCTCCCCGTTCACGTAAAGCCGTGTTTTCTCCGACCAGAAAGGGATTCGCAGGTTCAACCTGAATTGCATTGTGCTGGATGGATGAATGCTCAGCCTTATGTGTCCGTTGACCGGATAACTGGTTTCCTGAACAAACTTGACTCTCCGGTTGGAACCCAGTTTGGCCGTCATCGTAGATGGACCGTAGTAGTTCAGAGTGATCCCGTCATCTCCCTGGTGCATCAGCGCCCAATCGCTGATCATGCCAAGGCCGCGATGCCCGTTGACGCTGCAGCAGTTCAGCTCCGAGGTGCCCTCCCGCGAGTGACATGCAATAGAATGTGCGCTAGCCCTACGAACACCATCCATAGGTGTGTCGTAAGTAACCCAGCGGCCAGACGCCGAGTGCATTCCGACCACGGAATTGAGCGTAGACAGTTCAATTTCATCTGCCACAATGGAACTACCCGTCAAACGCAGCATTTCAACGCTCATCGCGATCCAGGCAATCGTACAGCAGGTTTCAATGGGGAGTTTCAGGTATGGGTTCCCCCTGGCACGCTCCGCGCTGCTGAAGCCTCCGTTGTTGTGGCGATCCAACTTGACAATGCTCCAGTAAATGTGCTCGAAGGATTCACGATATCGCCGATTACCGGTGATGTAGTAGAGCTCCGGCAACGCCATGATCGTGTGCAGACTCTCCCACCTTGGCTTTGGTGTCTGGTGGAACTCCTTTCCCTCCAATGCCGTCCGCACGTAATCCCCCGCATACTCTCCTCCCCGTCCCCGCAGCTCGAATTCATGCACGATTTGCTCCGCTAACTGCATATATCGGCGGACTCCGGTCTTCTTGTGCAGCAGACAGAGCGCATGTACCGGGGAGAGATTCGTCTCAGTCCTTCGTCCAGCATCAACCAGACGTCTTCCTGTGCCCAGAAACCTGGTGCAAAGCAGGTCAGCGATCTTCCTGGCGCTACGCAAGGCCTTTTTATCGCCTGCTAACTCAGCCCATAGCATCAGCCCCATCATTGTGTGATAGTGTCCCCAGGCGTCCCAAGTATCACTGCCTCCGTTCCGCCCATCCGTCTTGCTTTCAGGAAGCCCGGTAACACCGAGAATGCCGGACCCTCCGCCGCGACTGCTGTTCGGCGCCCTCCCTGTCAGGCGCGAACCCTGCGGCCATGGTCCAAGGTATCCGTCCTCGTCCTGGCAGGCAACCAAATCCGTAACGAAGTCTGCCAGGACCGCCCTCAGTCCATTATCCCCCGTAAGCCGCAGAACCTGCACTGCGCCCGTCAAGTATTTGCCGGCAAATTCTCCTGCAAAGGGCACCATGTCACGCAACGGTCGCCGATCCCGATCACGCAGGATCTCAAGGATACCCGGGTTGGACGATGGAACGACCTTGATCCATTGGTCTGTGACCTTCTGGAGATATTGTCCCAACCAGCCGTCCAGGCTGTATTGACTCACTGCGGCACGATCTAACTTTGGCGTTTCCTTCATCTTATTGCCTCCCGCCACACCTGATAGGTTGGCATCAATCTGAAGCCTTATAGACAAATGCCTCATCGGGGTATGTGAAGACAAGCTCATCACACCCGTCGCCGTCCACATCCATTACATCGCCACGGCCTTTCTGGATCCCGTAGGACCCCTTCGAAGGCAACTCGGGACAGTCCAATCGAACGCACACATTCCCGTGGCCATCCCACAGGCCAAAAGCCTCTTCCGAGGTGGACAGAAAAATAAAGTCTCTTCCGTCACCTGTCCAACGTACGGCAGGGCCGCCCTGACTCACTTTGTCGGGCTGCCACATCTTCACAAGCTCACCCTCTGTGTCCAGAACACTCAGCACACCGTAATTTCCCCACCGTGTACCCACGCAGTAGTCCATCCCCGGTCGGTCATGAAGATAATTTCCAGCCGAACACCCTTGCACGTGACCCGCGTTGTGCCGAGCGATCACCTCGCCGGAACCGCCATCGAGAATAAAGAACCCGTCGTCCCCGTTCGTACCACATCCCCGTGGCTCCTGATTCGGTCCGTACAACCCCAACTGGACCTCATCCACGTGATCGTCGTCGTTCAACTCCGTCTCCAGGCACTTCCACAGGAGATTACCATCCGCATCGAAGAGATGAAATCCGGCGAGTATCTCTTCCCGTCCGTCACCATCGATGTCACACATCGCCAGCCGATGACCGTAGCGAGGACGTCCCACCTGAGCGGCCCACAACAGATTCAGAGACCCATCGTACGCCCAAAGGGTTCGCCCACCCCGGCTCTCGCGGTCATCTTTAATGACAAATTCCTGCTGTCGACCGTTCCCGCTCAAATCCGCGGGGTACCAAGGAAACAGATCTGGTGCGATCCTCTGCCCTCGGTGCCCCTGAAACGGGCACGACGAGGGCAAAGGCGCTTCGTTTACAATCTCGCCATTCTCGCTCGACAGAACCACCATCCGTTCATCGTCCATTATGCCAAGGATTTCCTCGCGTCCATCGCCATCGACATCGATGGCATAGGGAAATCGGATCGGTATCTCTTGCCCCCACAGGAGATTCCCCTCCGTGTCGGACACACCCACTCGAGGGATGGTGCCGGAACCGTATCGGGATGCGAATTCTGCAGAGAAAACCGAATCCGAGTTGTACATCAAGAAACCCCAGGTCCCCTCCGGTCCAACCCGGCGAAGTTGGCTCACTTCGTGTGGCCAATTCGGCTTCGGGTATCTAGCCAGGAATCTCTCTTGGGGGAATTTCGATTGGAATTCAGCCGCACGGTTCGCTCTCGCGGTGCGCCGAATCTCATAATTCTCGCTCTCATTACCACCACCAGTAATCTTTACATCCTCAAACCGAACACGGCCCTGGTTATGGATCCCGGCCCCACCTGTCAGATATTGGCCATCTGTGACATCAAAAACCTCGACACCGTCAAGATATGCACGTAGACATGCACCCTCCACCGACAGGCCCAGCGTATGGTAACGACGGCGATCCACCTCAAGCGGCGTTTCAGCGAGAACGTGCCATTCGGTGTTGTCCCGGCGGTAAAGGACAAGCCTGCCGGAACATTCTACGGTAAGCAGGTAGTAGTGTCGCGATGTCTGATATCGTGCCAGAATCCCACCCTTCGCGCCTTGGCCAATCACACGCACGCGCGACTCAACTATGTAGTCCCCCCAGTCCATACTCCCCGTCGTCATCGCCGCTTCTACTGAGCGCTCGCACTCCAGAACCGTACCCACATCCTCCTCTTCATCGAGGATATACGGACTCTGTCGCTGCCAATATTTATGTGGTGTCAGCGGGAGAACCCAATCTGCCAGGTATTTGTCCTCGATTGTCTTGTCGGAGTCGCCAAAGTCAAAGATGCGACCCACCGGAGCATCGGTCAGGTTAATCTCTGCTAGAATTTTATTCATTTTCAGGTATGTTCCCCGATAAAGAGTAACTTGTCCGATTCCCCAGCTTCGGTTCTTACTCGAAATCGCCGGCCGTTCGGCCAGCGGAGTATTGATCCCAACTTGAGATCTTTAGTGTTTGGGCAATGTCCTTTTGGCCATGAAATCGTCGCAGCGCAGCAAGGCGACTTATGCGATCTCCGCTCCCGCCTTTTCAAGAAGAACCCGGAGCAATGAACGATGACAGTGGGTTTCACTCTCGCAGTAGCAACCGACGGACAAATTGGTGTGTTTCGACAACGCAGCCAGCAAATCTATATCGCGACGCCTGTCGGTTTCCTCCATTTCGGCCAGGAAATGCCGTTTGAATTTGCGCCATCCGGGCTCCTCGGTCCAAGTGGATGCTTTCAGGAGTTCCTCGCTGGGCGCAGGTTTGGAAACCACACATCGTAGATATTCTTACGTGCATAGTCTTCCTTTTTTACACCCCTGGGAGGACGTAATTCTATCACAGTCGATTTCCACCCGCCTGTGTGTGAGTTCGCAGCCTGATCGGTCCGCATCAAGAATCCCATACTTGGCCCGTCTGTCCGAAGTCTGCGCATTGGCAGTGCAACCGAAGGTAATGAAACGTGTTCCATTGGCACTCAAATCAGCCTCCAGGTGTGTATGCCCAGCGAAAATCAGTTCTGCCTAGCAATCTGAAAATCTCTCGATCAACTCGCTATCAGTCGTTTCCGCCAGGAATCCCAGCCTATCGCTCACCAGCAAAGCGTGGACACCAAGAACACGAGTTCCATCGGGCAATACAATACGCTGTTTGGTTGGGAGATCTCTCAACCATTCGAACCAGCCCTTCGCCGAAAATGCACCCCGTGCCCAACCATTACCCTGCTCGACACTGACCAGCTGATTTAAAAGAGCCGGTTCCGACATGACGCACTCAAAGAATGGCCCGCGCCTTCCACCCTTTCCGAGATAACAATCCGTATTGCCAGTGACGCAATTGACTTTCTGCAGGCGGAAAACCCGCTCCATCACACCAACAGGATCATAGCCCTGATTAACCAAATCCCCGAGAATCCAATATCCGTCCACCACCCCCTTCTGCATGGATGTCGTCCAATACAGCATCGAGAGCGATGGCGTTCCCAGAGATGTCGGAGAGTATGGCGATGCGCAGGGATCTGTCACACTTATCTAGAAAGCGTGTAACCGCACGACGGTCCGGACGGTAAGTCACCGAGTATTTATGGCATGGACATTGGGGATGATCCAAGAACACTTAAAATGTGCTTCAGGTCGGATGGCCGAGTCCCTACTCGGACGACAGCAATGTCGTGAATCAAACTCTATTCATCTATGACGCGTTTGAATTCATTTGTTAGAAAGCATGCCCACGGTTTCCCATGTCCGGCCAATTCAAAGGTTTCGTGGAATTCGTCCTCATCTAGAATTTCATAGATTGTACTGGCGGACCATTCAGGACCAATATTCTCAATGGCCTCAGAGATAAACTCCTTTCGCCGTTCCAGGGGGTCACCCTGTAGGACATATTGATTCACAAACCCTTCCACGTGAAATTCGCGAAATAAATATTTCTTGCGCAACACATCGAAACTGAAGATCCCGAGTTCTTCATGGACTTCACCCTCTGGGGTTCTTTCTTGAGGAGGATAGACCGAACGATCATAAACCTGAATGAACTGGTCCTGTAGGATGAACCTATACTCGCGTTTGATTTGGCCGGGTTTTCATTCACCGCTGCTCTGCCACCTCCCCAGAAAATATTGGAAGGGCAACCAGGGATCTGATGCTGAAGACTCTTTTTCATTCGTCATATCCTAATCCCCGACACAAATGGGTGTGGATTGTCTTTGCCTGGAATCCGGCCTCGCCTCAGACTTCACCAACACAGGCTGTCTAACGGTGCAGTTATTTTGGCACCCTCTCGAGCGTTGGTGTCGCTGTTGTCATCTGGGCCATCTCGCTTGAAGACCGGGGAACTCGGGGAATCTGGTGTGCGGTTCCTTCTGGTACCAGTACGCAACTGACGCGATGTCGTCGGCCAGAGGCTGAAACCTGCCGTTTGGCCACCATCCAAGTGCCTGGATCGTCACACGGAGATCCTTACGGAAACAAATTGGATCCATAATGTGCCAGCGATAGAGGCTCCATTTTGGCGGACCATTTTCTCTGCGACCATCGAGTGTCGTCCCACAATATGCCGTGGTGTACACCTCCGGAAAGCCATTGCTTCCGCAAAAATAGTCCTCTGTTCCCGTCCCACAGATTGTTGGAAATTCCGTGTCTCCATCCATGTAGAATTTGATTTCACCTTCCCCAAACCAACTATCGGACAGCTGCGTCCAGGCCAGGAACGTACCGACATAGCGGCCTTGTCCCTTGATGGCGTCCAAAATCACGTAGTCCGGATTCGCACGGTCAGTAACAGCGCGTCGCCACTGGGCGTGGAAGTAGCCTGCGTTTTCGGCAACATCGGTCTCTGCATAGGTGATCTGAAATGCCAGGTTGGTCATGTCCTTGTCGGACTCATTCGTGAGCGTCACTCTGGCATGTCGCCTGAAAGGCATTGGCCAATAGCAGTTGAGGCTGGCCTCGGGGACCACCACAACAGCCAGTGAATTGACACGAGAGACAATGTCGTGCCCAACGGCGAAAAAGTCGGTCATAGGCACTTCGATGGAGGGAGTCTCCTCTCCGTCCCAGTAGAAACGGAGGACATATGAGCGACCTTCGCCCGGCTCTTTCAGGTGGGTTGCCATCCAGATATGCTGAATAACTCCAGGGCCATCGACATCCATCAGGGTTACTGTCTCGCCCGCCTTCGGTTTGAAGAACGGGTTCACCTTCCACCCTTGACCTAAATCGATGGCACGGTTCGAGAAGGGAAGATTCGGGTCCTGGGGATCTGGAACCGCCATGCCACCTTTCCCTTTTTCACCAGTTGGATTTTCTGCGGATATAGAACGGGTCACGGCGTTTGTGAGTATTGGCAGCGTTCCTAGACCGAAACCCAGGCCTGCAAAGTCGTTCATCTCTTCCTTCTCCCTTCCTGTGAACCATCTTTACCTTACAGACCAGATCCCACCTCAAGCTCCGCCGTAGACTGCCTGAATCATTGCATTGATATAGCCAAAGCAGTACGAATATGACTGATAGTAACCCTTCGGATCATCCTCAGTGCGTGGCACATGGTCGGGATCAATACCGTAACAGTAGCCTGTATCTTTAAGGGCTTTTAGCACCCTGTAGAAATCCATATCCCCTTCGTCGGGCAGGGCCTCACGGAAGCTGTACCGTCCGCCAAGAAGGTTACGATAGTGAACCAGGAATATCGTATTCCGGCTGCCGAAGTATTCTATGAAAGTGAAGATCTCATTGGCCGAATCTTCGAGCATCTCAGCGATGGATCCAACGCAAAAATTCCATCCGTGATACGAACTACGCTGAATTTCGATGAATCGTTTCATGCCCTCAAAGTCATTCAGGACCTTGTCCACTCCCTTATAACCTGCGGGAGTTGCAGGATCCTCCTGTGAATTGCCCAACCGAACCTTGAATTCCTCTGCGACAGGAATGATACGTTCGAGCAGATACTCTATTCTTTCCCAGTGCATTTCTGCCGTAACACGACCTGCCTCGGACAACTGCGCCTGTTCCTCTGCCGAAATTTTGTCAAGGCGAAAAGCCGTGTAGACGTACCCTCCGCGGCCCACTTCTCGTTCGGTACGGTCGATGGGCAGTACGCACGTGTTATAGCGAAGAGAATCGATGCCGGCTCTAGAAGCAGTTCGAATCATTTCGCAAACAAGGTCGATCTCTCTGTCTCGCTCCGGGCTTTTCCCGTAGTAAATGATGTTGGGAAACTCCGAATAAATCGGCAGCAAGCTCATGTCCAATGTCATCCCGTGTGCTTCGTGATGCTCACGCTCACGAATCAACTCGTCGAGATCCCAACCTTTATCCGCGTGGAAGGGAAATGTGGCAGCCTTGTGGTGCACGCCATTACGCTGCAGAAAACGAAGCTCGGCCTCGGTCGATCCAAAACCCTGTGTGCGAACATACATGCGACCTTCACTTCCCGATGGCTTCGAGGTGCCCCCAGCGGCAGAGGCGGCTTGCTCACCAGCTGCCAGACCTTTTTCGTATGACTCGATTTCCTTCATGTGATTCCTTTCTTTGATTAGACGTTGCTATTGTGCAACAGTCGACGCACAATCCGACCCAGAATCGGTCCCGAATCTACCCAAGATTCCCGGGCAAAAACCTAGGTCTGCAGGACCTTAGTTAGCCTGTGCCCTCAGTGTCCTTGAAAATGACTTCCTCGTGTGATCGTTGAGACAGGAGTGGCGTTATCAATGCTACCTGTCTAAAGTGCTTTATGTATGCCGCTGCCGCAGAATCTTCGTCTCCAGAATCCAGGGCGCACTTCACAGAGACGAGCGAGGGAGCGGTCAAATCGAGCAAACGTAGGAATGCGGTCAGGAGTTATGAATGTTTCCACCGACACCCTGGGTGGTATCAATTCTCTCGACGCATCTGCCATTGGTGATTCCGCTCCTGAATGGCCAAGCGGGACGTCTCTCGATCTACACGTTTAAACGAACTTGATTGTACCAAAACACTCAGGCACGTGAAACTGCGGCATTGGGCGATTGACAGGTGACCAGGTGAGCCAATGCGGATGAGAGGTCCCATCTCCACATTTGTAGAGATTTGCTTTCCAGTTGACACCAGTTGAAGGATTGGCGGAATCCGGACAATATTTCCTGATCACCTCAAATGGCATACGGTATTCCAACGTCCACGTTGTGGGTTCCTCGATTTCCGGGTCCACTATGTTAGGCAATGTGTGAGCGATCTCGAGCTTCTCAGCATCTTCAGCGGCAATTTGGACTGCCTTGTCCTGGTCGCCCTCCGGTTGCCAATGGAAGAGCATCATCCCCCCGCAATTGACCTCTATATTGAAATAGGCTAGCCCGAGATGAGAACCAGGTGTGAAGAAAAACTCCACACAGCTGTCTCTGCAGACCGGATCCTGATATTTTTTCGCAAGTGCCCTAACGTAGCGGTCATCGACGTGATAGATGATGTAAACCGCTTTGTCATCCCAAGCAAGCTTAGCCAACACCCTGGGTCGATGTTCCGGCTCTTGACCCATATGGTGCTCGAAGGTCAGTGGCTCGACTTTATTCCAGGCCGGCTTGTCCCAGTTTGCGTCCATCTGAATAGGTTCGGATAGCCTTGCTACACAATACTCCAGTGGTTCTGTGTCCATTCCTGATTCCTCCATTGTATCATCCAACACCTGTCGGGCAGAAAACGGGATTGAACCCTCTCAAACCGCACGAATCGGTTCTCAGGTGGCGTCCCCCTTTCGCTCGCTTGTACCCCGCGGTACCCAAACGTCTTTTACAACAGAATCGCTTTGGATCAGCATGTGTAGTTCATCGATATAGATGTATAACCTGATCAACTTTTGTCTTTACATCGGAAACAGTGTTCCGGAGAAGATACAGGTCTTCGAGTCGGTCCGAAATCCTCCTGGGTTTACGTTGGAATCCGTCCATCTCGATTCGTGTTCGCTTAGGCTTCACCATCATCCTGTCGTTGAGCAGGTAAACTATCCTCAACATTCCCATGACCGATTCGTTGAGAACACGATTGACCATAATCCAATCGCCTCGCTCTGCAAGTTGCAGCAGATTTCCTCCACGAAAGTAGAAGTTGAGCGATCCCATGACATTGGCGATCGTCCCTCGCTTCATTGCGGCAGGTACCCTCTCACACTTCCTACGCCACGTTGCGAACGCATCTTTATCACCATGGAGGACCTTTCCATTCACGATGTATCTGGACAGTTCACCATATTCCTCGTAGGATACATCTGGATATTCTTCGACCAAGCCTGCGATCCTGTCCCTAGAGGTGAACATCACTCCAGCTGGAATATCATCGATTTGGTGATTCGCGCCGAAATGGAATTCGCCGTGCAGAAACTTGCAGACTGATATTTTACCAAGACAGGCGGCGATGTCCTTCTCCAGCGGTTCATTCCGGTAAACCACCTGGATATCAATGTCTGAAAACTCATCCGCTGTACCGTCAGCCACCGAGCCAATGAGAAGCACATATCGGGTCTCTGCCAACTTGGACATAGAACAGCGGCCACCTTCAGCGCCCTCTGGTAGTGTGCTTTGCTCAGTGCCGTTCTATCTTGGCCTCGTCCGTGGTCTTACAGGACATATCGTGATGCTACTTGATCCTGAAGGAATAGGACAGCCGTCCACTGGAAGGCTTGACAAATGCCTCCACGGCAAAATGGTGAATCGTAATCGGTTCGGCACTTTCCCTCTTGTTGGGAATCAGATCGACATACTCACCCAGAGACAACTTGAATGGTCCGTCTGAATCAACTTCAACAGTAAGGGTTGTGTCTCCGGATTTTATGGTGATCGTCTTCTCACCTGGAGTGATCTCGCCGCTGCAGTGGAATTGACTCCGAATCTCCAGTTCCTCATTCACTGAAAACCGATCAACTATCAGCAATCTATCCGGACGCTCAAACGTGAATGACCGTTGGAAATATTCAAGGGAATCATTTCCATACGGTTCAGTCAGGTCGACCACCAGAGTCTCCGTATCTCCGCCCAACTCGACAACCTCGATCGCTCCCTCTCGTGGACGATCTGTCAGTTGTCCTTTTCCATCGATAAGTGGCAGATTGTGCGCATTGGTTTCCCTGAAGCGCCAGTCATCGGGACCATATCTGGGAATGCCGAACTCCCGGATGATCGTCTCACCACAAGCGTGCAAAACGAATGTCCCTACATCCGCATGTCCGTGAGGAGCCACCGTTTTCCCGACCTTCACGGGAACAATCATAGCCTCCGGATCAGCAACATCTGTCCTGAAGATCGTCCACCCCACCTCCGGAAAATGGACAGACTGTTCTGCGAATTGGGTGGGAACCGGCTCTACATCCACCGGCCACCAGAGCAATCGAAAAATGTCTAGCTGATTCGTCTTGTAGAATGGCTCCAGTGTCTTGAAGTACCACAGGTGTCTGCCGTCCTTTTGTTCCTGAGCCAATTTCAAATGTGCGGGTGTGATCCAGGGCATCGAGTAGCTGTCGCCGAAACTGATCCAACGATCCGGAGGCAACAGACCGTGCAACGGAAACTCTCCGATATCCGCCATGGAAGGATGTCTGAAGAAATCAATCGCACCGCCGGTTACCGAACGCAGGACGTGTGCAAAAGTCATTGCAAGACCGGTGCCGTACTCCCAGTAGGTAAGCCCTTCCACCCACGCCCCATTGTTGCCGAATTCATCCAGAAATCTCCAGGTCGCGCGTGCACACTTATCTGCCAGATCGAAATAGACATCCGATTCCTGATGCCCATTCGCGGCGAATGCCAAAGCCGCCGTGCCCACTCCCGTGCAACAAACCGCACACCAATTGCTGTTGTAGTGAGTCGTCCATCTGGGAGAAAAGTCATTCGAAAGTTCCGAGAGACCACGCCACCAGCAATGGCTCTCTATCTCGACACGCTGACTATCGGAAAGACGGTCGTATAGAAAATCATAGACAATGGCCATACACATCAACGCCGTAGAAGACCGGAGATCCACCACCATCCAGGGCAATTGGGGATGAACCCAGCGCGGCCAGCTCATGAACTCGTGTGCAAGCTCGTAGGTGGCCTCAACAAGACTCGGGTCTTCCTCAACCACTGCAGCAAGCGCGGCATTGGTCAGCAGGCAGATTCTCTTTTGGTCTGTTTCTATCCAGGCATCGAATTGGGGCTTGCCGTAGCGACTCAGATCACCCCTAGGGGCGGCCAATGATGATTTGTGTTCGAGGTGTTCTGCCAGACTCTCACGGATCTTATCGTACTCAAGGCCTGCATCTCCCGTACGACACTTCATTTGTAGCCCATCGACATCCTGCTTCTGAAAGAAGAGGAAGGGGTGATCGAGTCCAGGCGAAAACGCGTCTCTGAGAGGAGGAAAGTTATATGGTGTCTTTTGATTCAAGTTCTCTTCCTTCGTCGTGTGAAAGTTGTCGGTGCAACTAAGCCCTTCGCAACCTCTGGGGGCTTGAACCTGAAACGCGTTCTACCGAGGTTGGTGTTTCACAGACAATCTTTTCAGGTTTTCCCCCATCTTCATACCTCCGTGGGTGAAACCGTGTTACCCGAGCGAATCGGACCGCAACTCTACAAGGATGAATCCTGGAAGACAAGATAAGACTGTTTTGGAGACTTTACAGGTAAGATTTGTCGAGAGGAGGGCAAACACAATTCGGCTTTGTGCTTCTGGTCTGAGTCTGGCTCATACGGCCTTCCTTCAGGTCCACCTGTTCAATGCGTTCCTGTATCCCCCCAAATCTCTTTCAAACGCCGATCCCGACTGTAGTTCCATCGGTACACCCTATATCTCACAGGGTTGTTCTTGTAGAAATCCTGGCGATAGCTTTCATCACTCTTAATTGGATAAAAGGTTGATGCATCCAGAATTGGAGTAACGACCTTTTCGTCTGGAAACCGCTCCACTACCTTCCGCCTGGATCGCTCAGCCAATTCTCTTTCGGTATCGTTTGCAGCAAAAATGGCGCTTTGGTAGCTTGGTCCCTTGTCACAAAACTTACCGCTATCATCAAAGGGATCTATATGAACCCAAGAATACTCCAGGTGCCTCTCGTAACTGATATTATTCCTATCGCATGGAAAATTTATTTGCAGACTATTGTGTGATTTATCCAGTGCCACACGCTCCCTACTTCCCACCAACCATTCCCACCGCCGCGTCTACCAGCTTCTGTCCCGCTTCCCAGGTCATTGGCGCTGGAAGATCTGAGTTGAATTTGAAAGCTGATCTCACCTCGTAACCACCCAGGTCCCAACCAATCTTCGACGGGAAATAGCCCGCGTGGGCGTTTGCCTGGTTTACGAGCATTACTCTTTCGTTCGGCCAGCGCTCTCTCAACTCGATCCCCCAGGAGCCAAACAGCTGGCCTGGAAAACAGGCAAGGAACAGATCGCCAACGCAGATTCCCTGGACCTCGAGGTCGACCTCCATAACGATCTCCCCTCCCGACGCTCGCATCTCCAACTGATCGCTTGCCCAAGCGGGTTCGTACCCTCCTCCTGTCTCAGCCAGCTCCTTCAGCTCTTCCTCAGTGGGAATTTCGTCCAGCGGCACTTTCACACGAACAGATTCTCCAGAAGTCCCGGACACTTCGCTGTAGGTCAGCCCCTCTCCAAGTGTCTGCGTAGTCCCGGCGATCCCCTCCCCGATCTTCGCCACCTCTGCGAAATTTTGTTCAGGACGGTAGGGTCCCACATCTCCCAGGCACCCATTGAAGAAAGCGGCGACACCTCCCCAGGTGTCTTCCAATTCCTCACACAGAACACCAGGGAAATCCGTGGACCAATAGAAATTCTTCCCGGTGAGAATCGTCGGGTGACACGCGTAATCGACCCAGGCCGCTACGGTCGCACCGGCCTTGTCCACAAACCTGGCAAGCCCCAGGGTCGAGTCGATCGGCTGACCTTCATTCCTCCTGTTGTGATGAAATTCCGGTTCCTGGACTTGACCGTAGCCCAGCTTCACCGGCACCCGACTGTCCGCCGCCTGAGAAACAACCGATACGATCCCCTCGGTCACCGTGACCATATAATCTGGGTCCGGAAGCGCCGAGCGGAACTTTGTCGTCACAGGTCCCGAGTGGGTGTGTGTGGTCGCGATTAGAATTCGGTCCGGCGAGATCCCTGTCGCACCCTTGACCGCCTGACGGATATCCCGCGTGGTCTCATCGCTGAACCCTACCACGTCTACAACGACCATGGCAACGAGATCGCCGCCCTCGCCACACACAAAAGCCCTTGCCCAAAGCGGTAAGTGCGTGCCCACTGCCGGGTTGTCACGCCCTCCGTATCCGGCCATCTTCAATCCAGCAGGTGGTGTCACGTCCTGCTTCGCTGCCCCTAGCTTCAAACCTGTAGCCATTGTTTCCTCCCTGATTGAGCCGCGGGATTATCCCTTGTCTTCCTTCATCCACTCGAACAGGTGATAGTGATCCGCACTCATTCCCATTTTCTCGTAAACGCCCTGTGCGCTTCCGTTTCCGGTGTCCACATAAAGGCGTAACCCCTTGAGGTCGTCCGCGGCCACCACACGCTCTCTTAGATTCTCGTAAAGCTTCCTGAACACCCCTTCTGTCCTCGCCTCCGCAATCACGTAAACAGAGTGGATCCAGAGCACGGTGCCATTCCGCCAGTCGCTCCACTCGGGAACCGTCAGTAAACAGCCCACGATCTGGCCTTCACGTTCAGCGATCCAGTACTCGCCTCTCGTGGGATCATCGAAGACACCTTGTACTCCGGCGGTCACCCTCGCCTTGTCCAACGTCAATTCCTCGGTTTCCCAAGCCATCGCGACCTGGAATCCCGCTATCGTGCCCCGATCTTCCGGACGCCCTTTTCTCACAGAAATCGCCAAATTGAAGCTCCTCTTCAGGTTGGCCGACTTGTCCTTCTTGGCACGAGCCAGTAAATTGCTGAACCCCTATATTCGCCACTACCTCACACCCGGGATAAACGCTCTGACTCCCAAAGACATTCGAGAAATTCTCTGGTGCGGTCTCCATGTAAAATGTACACAATGCGGCCAGGGCAAGCCGTATCAGGGCTGGCACCTCCTGAATGAACGCTGTGTCCACTGCGGGTGTGAATTCCAGAATCGCGAAGGCAATTGCTGGGCGTTTATGTATTTGTCGACCGTCTTCTTCACGGGTCTATTCATCCTAACCATTCTCCTCACGCGACCACCAACGATCTTCATTGGCCAGGTGATTGTCGTTGTCAGCGCCTTGGCGATCACAGGAATCACCTTACTCTATCGAAAAGGGGTTGCACTCGCCATCGACTACCTGGTGGACAACAAGGTGGACCGGCAGGATGATCGCCTTGGGGGCTCGCAGACACCAGACTCTCGACCCCCAACTCCCGACGCTTCTCAGTAGTACTCTTCGATCGATTCCAACCTGTGACGCACCGTGTACGGGTCGATCCTCTCTCCCCGCTTGAATCCCCTGCTGGCCGCCTGGGCAGCCTCCAGCCGCTTATACCTGATCTCCATCGTCAATGGGGAAGCGAACGTGAACGGTTTGCAGCCGTCCAACTTTGGTACAACTTGTTGTATCTTCTCGTAGATCTCACGCACTGCTCGCCCGGGATGTTTGCTGACCGCAGCATTCCAACCCATTCCCCGCTTCGTCGTCACCGTCTCGATCCCCTCGAAAAAGGAACTCGCCTCGGTGATACCCTTATCGTCGCTCGCGCAGAACACCACTGGAACGCCGCGTTCACCAGCCACCGCGCCGTCGATTGCCATTTCACCTACCTCCTGCCCGTTGATCTTCTTGTACTGGTAGGTTGTGGAACTGAACGTGTGACACATCACCCCGTCAATCGTATTGTCCATCGCGTGGTAACCTATGAACGTCACCCCGCTGAAGGAATCGTCCATTCCTGGAAACCGATGCTCGAAGCCTACACCCAGCGCAATATCGCACCGCTCATCGAGCAGGTCATAATCCAGATTCAAGCTCCCGTTGTGATTATCCCACACGATTACCTGCTCGGCGCCTGCTTCGAACAGCCCCCTCGCGGCAGCGTCCGCCTCGCGAGTTGCCTGGAGTTTGGCGAACTCCAGATCCCGAGAAGCATTCAGCGATCCCCCGGGCGAACCCACCGCACAGGCGACACCTTCACAGTCGACAGCGACCACGAATTTCATCATATCCTCCTGAAGCGAGAATGAAACAAATCTCAAACGGTCAGAGTCTCAGTTCCAGCGTGTTTCAAGGCATCAATCACCCGATTTCTTCTTGACACATTTCAGGCCTTTGCTTATTTTTGTACCATTGGACAAGACAATAATAACGTGTTTTTTCACACGTTAGCCACCCTAGCTCAGCTGGTAGAGCAACGCATTCGTAATGCGTAGGTCGGCGGTTCGAGTCCGCTGGGTGGCTCCAGTTTTGGAAAAGGGCTTGTGTCCATTTGACACAAGCCCTTTCTCCTTCCCCCTCATCTGTCCATCAGGCGATCACAGGTTCCGATTGCTTTTCCTTCCAGGCATTCCAGTCGTTCAAGAAACGCTCGAGACCACTGTCCGTCAGCGGGTGGGAAAGCAGCTTTTTGAGCACATCAGGCGGCAGGGTTGACACGTCGGCGCCGGCAAGCGCGGCGTCGATCACGTGCAGGGGGTGGCGCAGGCTCGCGGCCAGGATCTCGGTCTGAAACCCGTAGTTGTCGTAGATCTGACGAATCGTGGCTATCAGGTCCATTCCTACGTGACCGATGTCGTCCAGCCTGCCCAAGAACGGGCTGATATAGGAAGCACCGGCCTTTGCGGCCATCAACGCCTGATTCGCAGAGAAGCAAAGCGTGACGTTCGTTCGAATCCCTTCGTCGCTGCAGGCCTTGATCGTCTTGAGGCCATCGAGTGTGATCGGGATCTTCACCACCACATTCTCGTGGATCTTCGAGATTTTCCGCGCCTCCTTGATCATCTCCTCGTGGTCCGTTTCCACCACCTCTGCGCTCACCGGGCCGTCCACCATTTGGCAAATCGTCAAAATGATGGCCTCGAAGGATCCTTCCTCCTTGGACACGTGGGTTGGGTTCGTTGTTACCCCATCCAGCACGCCCATATCATTGGCCTCTCGGATCTCATCCAGATCCGCTGTATCAATGAAGAACTTCATACCTTGCCTCCTATCCTGCGTTTTTTAGGGGAGTACTGGATTTAGACCCGCTCTAAAATACTCGCTCAACCAGAAAACTACACATCTCCCGCATCGTCTCTCTCGGTTCTGAGGGCGGAATCGCCTCAAGGATCTGCTCTGCCTGCTGGGCACGTTCTCGGCAGGCATCTTCAGCCCTGCGGATCGAACCGTACTGTTCCATCAAGGCGATCGTCCACTCGATATCCTCGGGAGTGACGTCAGAGCGATCCCCGTTGAGGATCTCCAGGACCTGTCGCTGTTCACCGGAGTTACACTTGTGGAACAGGTCGATCACCATCATCGTCCGCTTCCCCTCGGCAATATCTCCTCCGCGCTCTTTGCCGTAACCGCCCGCTGTCGTCGTCGGCGCTTGCGAAGCATCCTCCGCATGAACGGTCAGGTTGAGAAGGTCATCACGGATCTGGAACGCCACAGCCATCATTTCGCCAAAATCCCCAATCGCTTTTCGCTGATCCTCAGGCGCCCCGGCGATCAGCGCTCCGGCCGTACAAGGTCCTCGTCCACTGTACCAGCCTGTCTTGAGCCGAAGCATTTCGAGAAAGTCCTCTACGCTGGGCATCTCCCGCGCCTCGATCCAACCAATGTCGTAGGCCTGTCCCTCGAACGTCAGCTGAGCACCCTGGACCATTTCCTCAACGAGATCGAGTGTCACAGACTCGCCCAGCACCTCCCGATTCGCCGAAAGGACCTCGAATACCTTGGAGTACAACGCGTCCCCCACATTCATACTCAATGGCACGCCGTGAATGTGGTGAAGACACGGCTTTCCCCGGCGCATCTCGGATCCGTCCTCAATGTCATCGTGTACCAGTGCAAAAGACTGGAACATCTCGAAGGCGGCAGCGGTACGTACCGCCCGCATTTTTTCCCCCCTGAATGCCTCACAGGAAAGCAGGACGAGGGCAGAACGGAACCGCTTACCACCTCGCTCAGGATAATCCCGCATCGGCTCGTAGAGAAACCGCAGTGGCTCCTGTTCAGGCAGAAAGGAAAACATCTCCTCGTCGATCAGAGGCACCTGTGCCTCAAGATATGTCTTCAGGCGCGTGTTCAACGCTTGAATCCTCTCACCTTCCGCCGAATCTTCGCCTCTACGTTCGTCGACATCGGATTCACTGGTATTGGTGGGCTCTCAGGGTCAGAGGGATCCGCAAACATTGCAGGCGCAGCGGCCAGTACGGGTCTCGGTTGCTTTGGAGCGTAGGGCTCCTTCTCCAACAAGGCGTGTAGCAGAACCATTGCCGCCTCCTTGTCCGGAATCGTTCCCTTGGTCCCGCCGTCGTCGNCAGATGGCGGAAGAGGCGCACCTACACAGGAAGGGCAACCGTCGAGACATTCACACTCGGAAACCACCATCAAACAAGCCGTCACGACCTGTTCCATCATCTCTGAAATCTTTTCCGAGAACCCGATCCCCCCGGGGTGGCGGTCATACACGAACAGCGTAGAGCTCCCCGTATTCGAACTGTCGATCGTCGTCCCGATATCCGTCACATCACACATCGCGAACAGCGGCACGACCTCGGCCATCACATTGGCGATTCCCTTCAACCCCTCCGAGGCCNCACGCCCNGCNGCCCGGCACTGTGCAAGCGCTTCCTTGGNCGGAATCAGCCAGCAACCCGCNGTGTCCAGCGGAAGCGCGGGTAGATCNAGATTCTCGAAGCCGATACTGTCGCGGTCCTCGAATTTTACCTTCTTGAACATTAAAACGATCGTCGTAACCGTCACCTCTCCGAAACACACCTGGCTCACCCGCCACTTCGTTTCGGTCTCCGTGTCGTTCACCTTGATATTGGTCTCGTCAACCGCCTGGGTATAGTAATCCAGTCCCTGCTGACTCACCGTGGCCACCTTACGATCCACATCCAGCTTGTCCACAAAATAGGTCTGCCCATTGTGCAGATAAACCGCGTGGGTGTGGAGCTGAAAGAAGGCGCTCATCTCATCCAGGGTNCCGATCACCTCGGGCCCGTCCTCACGCTCCTCGATCACTGTGTAGACCACGTCACTGATATTCCGCAACGCAACCTCAGCGGCGGGATANCCGGACTTGCTGTAATACCAGCGACCATCCAGCTGTCGGGCTTGTCCCTCTTCCTCCAGAATCTCCAGAATTGCGCCCGTGAACTCGCCCACCAATTCACCCTCTTCGCCACGAACAGGCAATTCCCTCAGCGCACACCTGAGGTGCCCGACCGCCACGTGAGGGTTATTCGGGTCGATCGTGGCGTGCTCCGGGGACTGCCCGAAGAAATAATTCGGATTGCGCATCAGGAACTGATCGACCGGGGCATTGTGAGCGATGTAAACCACAAGCGCCTCATCTGCCTGCCTGCCCGCTCGTCCGCCCTGCTGCCACATACTCGCAATTGTCCCTGGGTATCCCACCACGAGCGCTGCGTCCAGTCCGCCGATGTCGATTCCCAGCTCCAGGGCGTTGGTACTGATCACCCCAAGGAGCTCGCCTTCGAACAGCATCCGCTCAATCTCCCTGCGTTCGCTCGGAAGATAACCACCTCTATAGGCCCTTATGGACTGCGCCATCTTCGGCGAAATTCTCGACAGATCCTCCTGGCAATATCTGTAGATCACCTCGGCCGTCGACCGCGCGCGCACGAAGCCGATCGTCTGCACACGCGCCTGCATCAAACTCGTCATCAGCCATCGCGCTTCCGTATTCGCGCTACGGCGATCGCTCGTACTCCCCTGGAGGAAAGGCGGATTCCAGAATACGAACATCCGACTGCCTCTGGGCGAGCCGTCATTGTCCACGAGGGTCATTTCCCTGCCGGTAAGTCCTTCGGAGAGCTCCCTGGGGTTCGCGATTGTCGCAGAGCAGCAGATGAACTGCGGGCAGGCGCCGTAGTGGGCACAAATCCGGACGAGGCGCCTNATTACATTTGCAACGTGGGATCCGAAAACACCACGGTAGGTGTGCACCTCATCGAGGACAACGAAGCGTAGATTTTGAAAAAAACGGGCCCAGCGTGGGTGGTTGGGCAGCACGCCCTGGTGGAGCATATCCGGATTGGTGAGAATCACCCTGCCTTCTTCACGCAGTCGCCTGCGCATATTGGGCGGGGTATCGCCGTCGTAGGTCCCGAGGACGAATTCCAGGTCCGGCGCCAACTCGATAAAACGGCTCAGCCCTCGCGACTGGTCTTGTGCGAGGGCCTTGGTTGGGAACATATACAGTGCGGTCGCTTCGGGATCGCTCAGCAGCGACTCCAGCGTGGGGATCTGATAACAAAGCGTCTTGCCACTAGCAGTGGACGTCACAACAGTCACGTCAGCACCATCCCTCAGCACCCTTAAGGCATCGGCCTGGTGAGTGTAGAGATCGGTGATCCCAAGTTGGTCGAGGGCCTTGTTGACCGACGGATGCAATTCTCCCGAGACGCTCGAAAATTGGGACTCACGGGAGGGAATCGCCTCAACGTGAGCGATCTGTCCGTCGTAATCATACCCACTGCGGATCTGGGTAAGAAACTTTTGAAAATCCATTGAGGAAATTGGGACAAAGCGTGGAAAATGAAGGAGGAGACCGGGGAAGATTTTCAGATCACAATATAGAAGCTTGGCCAGGGGTGGTCAACTCTTTTTCTGGTGAGAAAATTGGCCCCATTTCGATCGAAGTCGCCCAACAATCGCCCGTCAACTGATCCCTTTGTAGGCCTCGAAAACCACCTTGAGATCCCGAGCTGACCGAGTAAAATCCGAGTAGGGACGTGCGTCACATTCATTCAGGCAATGAAGGAAATCCCGGGTCATCGCCCCGTAACCCATCAGGTCACCCAGACCGGGCAGAAAAAGCCGTATCCTGCAACCCACTAACACAGTCACATAAATCCCATTGCTCTCAAACACAATCCTCCCTTTAACACCCTCGATACGCGAGTGCTGGAAGGTTCCTTTCAGCAAGCTGGGTGTGTTCCAGGAATATTCGAGTGTAGCAGTCACACCATCTTTGTAGGTCAGTGTCGTCACCGAGTGGCGTTCGGGCCAGGATCCGTTGTTCGGGATTGTGGCTCTGACCCCGGTTGGATCGTCGTCGAACAGATCGTTTACAAACGCTACGAAATGTATGCCTCCCTCAAGGAGAGCACCGTAACCGGTCTTCCAGCCCGCCGGCACCTGGGCCGCCAACTTCTTGACAGCTACGTACTTGACCTCTCCGATGGNACCCTNGGAGATCAGCGTCTTGATCTTCTCGAGCGAGGGCTTGTAATAATAGTTCTCNGCAACCATCAGGAACCCCGGNGACTCGGTAACCGCTTCCCCGATCTCCGCAACCTCTTCCGGTGATACGCACATTGGCTTCTCGACCAGCACCGATTTGCCGGCGGCCAGTGCAGCCACAACCTGGTCTTTGTGGCATTCAGGCGGCGATGCAATCACCACACCTGAAATGTCCTCTCTCGCCACAGCCTCTTCCAAAGAGTTGAAAACACCCGCCCCTTTGAACGAAGCATTGTAGGCCAGGGCACTGTCTTCCGACCTGCTAGAGAAGTAAAGCTCTGCCTTGTTCGCAAGATTCCTGGCGTGAAGTTTGCCAATTGTGCCGCAACCCACCAGACAGATTTTCTTCATTATCCCTCAATCCCGTACACCTTGATCATTCAGAACTGTTCCGGATATGCTGACCCACCCGCAGCGCGTTGGCAGCAATCGTTAAACTCGGGTTCACGCCCCCGGAGGTTGGCATGAAGCTTCCGTCCACCACGTAGAGGTTATCTACTCCTCGCATCCGGCATGCAGGGTCCAGGGCGCTCTGCTCTGTATCCACCCCAAACCGCACGCTGCCTACTGCGTGGGAAAATGTATTGATCTCGTAGAATCTCTTGATCAGACCTCCCGCCTTTCCAAGGACCTCCTTCGCCCGATCGATGAGGAGGTCCCGCCGCTCGTAATCGGCAAAGGAGTATCTGTGTTCGACCTTCACGACCTCCATTCCGTATACGTCCTGCTCAGGCGACAGCGTTACCTTGTTCTTCTCCTGGGGATCGTCTTCCGCGATGCACAGCAGATTTTGCAGAAACTTGGCGGAAAGTGTTACGATTCCTTTCAGCCCTCTCGGAGCGAAGTGTCGGAGCACCTCGGACGACGGCGTGTAGATATCCTGGATCGTACCAACCGAAGTCCTGTATTTATCCCGCAAGTCTTCATAGTAATCGGTCAAGCAGATCTGCTTGTGGAAAACCCTGTCAGGATTCGTTCGGAACGGAAAAAGTGCAGATACGACGGCATTGCAATGTCTCATCAGGCATTTCCCGATCCATTTGCCTCCCGCCAACTGGCCAAGACCGGATCTCAAAAGAATGGCCGGACTCCCGATCGCCCCGGCGCTCAGGATCACCACCGGGGCTGAAAGCGAAAACGGCCGCCTCGAAGTGGATTCAACACACTCGACCGATTCGACACGACCACCATTCTCCACAAGTCGCCGAACGATTACCCCTGGCATCACCTCGAAGTCGAACGCCTGTGCGCGTGCCATAAATGTCAACGTTACGTCATTCTTCGCCTGAATCTTGCAGGGAAACCCGTCACAGGTAATACACTTTACACAAAGGGTTCGGTCATTGTTTCCAAAGTTCAGCGCCAGGGGGATCTGGAACGGGGACAATCCCAGTGCCCTCGCGGCGGCATGTATCCTCTTGGCAGGTGGTGAAAGTGCAATACCACGGAACGAATAACCGGACGATCGCAAGGGCTCGAACGGATCTTGCCCAGTCTCACCGTGCACTTCAAGTACCTGTTCGGCCTCGGTGTAGTAGGGCTCCAGATCCTCGTAGGTGATCGGCCAGGTCTCGAAATCACGCTCGCGGAGTCGAAGAGATGCCCCGCCATAAAACACCGACATCCCGCCCACCACCTCTTTAGGAGATACCTCCTTGAAGTGTTCCTCACCATATTGTTTTACCAGATGTGGAGAATGGCTCTCATATCGATTTCTGATCAGGACCTCCCTCTGGTCCCAGTCCAGATCATCCCGCTTCGCCCAGTTTCCTCTTTCGAGCATAAGGGTTTTCATACCCGCTTTGGAAAGGGAATAGGCGGTGGCTGCACCACCGAATCCGGAGCCTATGACAATGGCATCATATGATTTGGATTTCATTCAGGTATAACACCACCAGACCAGCAATGATGAGCAGCGCAAAATAGTGATACTTCTCCCTTGTGTCGACGAATGCTTGAATTCTTTCGAGATCCGGTCTGAACTTGCCGGACATCGTACGCTGAATGTAGGTCTTGTAATACTCAACGATGAAACGCTCCAAACCACCGTTCATNTAGATCAGATAACCGATNGATACCGGGTCAGTGGNATCGTTTACNAAGTAGAACAGAGGGGAGNAGACAGCCAGGACCACGGCGGAACGTTGAAANTTCNGCCACTTGAACCCCTCGAAGGGCGCATCTTTGTAGGCACCCCCCAGGGCAACCAGCAGCCCGGTCGCGTAGGCAGTGCCAAAGAATCCAGAGAAGGCATCCACCTGTGTCTCGATCAACAGCAGGCAGAAGACGCAGGTAACCAGCACAGTCCCCGCACCGTATCGGAGCAGATCGCTACCTACATATTTACCCAGGAACGTGATTCGCGAAGGCACAAAGTATTTGTCCTGGTCCTCTGTCCTGAAGAACCCCTTGTAAAGCTCTGCGACAAATCGCTCGAGGCCCATTATCAGGAAAAAAATCTGGAACAGGCTCAACGCCGCCAGACGCTCTCTGAAGACGGGCAAGGTGTACAGCATCAGCAGGATAACGAGGTGAAAATAGATGCTTCTGGGGAATGTCCACCGTTTGAAACCCTCGAAGGGAGCGTCCTTGAACGCACCCCACAAAGAGGTGTAAAGACCGGACAAGATGGTTACAGTGATCAGGTAGGGTATGTGCATAAGAGCCTTCGGGGCCTTTTGAGTGTAAGTCTGGCCAGCAATAATAAGGGCTGTCAGAAGAGACGTCAAGAGGTACGACTGCACACAAAAAAAGACAGAACACGTCTGCGTTCTGCCTGGAATCTGCTCTTGATTACCGAAACATCAGTCGGAATCTGCAGCTTGCGCAGTCACCGGAGATCCGGACCCGGTATCCTTCTTCTTGCCCTCGAGAATCTGCAGGAGCGCCGGGAGAACAACCACGGCTGCCACAAAACAGGTTACCAATCCGATCAACGCCAGCCGACCAATGGAGTTCAATCCTGGGTGGGTGGCCAGCGTCAGACCGGAGAAACCCACCATCGTGGTCAACATCGACACGAACATCGCCCCGCCGGTACTCTTCAGGACCAGCGGCAGTGAATTCTCACCTTCTTCGAGATACCGATGGTATAGGTGAACCCCGTTGTCTATTCCCATTCCGATAATTGTCGGAAGTGCAACCATATTGTAGAAATTCAGCTTCATACTGAAGAAGATCATCGAACCGCACATCCAGAGCGCCCCGCATAAAAGGGGAAGCATCACGAGGAGTCCGTGACGGAAACTTCTGAAGTCGATCACCACAATCAGCAGGACAACGATCAGCGTCACGGAGATCGCCACGCGACTGTCCCTGAGCATCAACTGCAGCATATCGGCAAAGATAATACTGGAGCTGCTTGAATAATGTGTCTTACCGGAAGCTGTCTTGATAATGTGCGAATCCTTGGCGAACTCGATCGCCTTGCGGCCGTCTCTCAACTGAACGCCCGGGTAGATAAAAGCAAAGTGGGCACGGCTTCCGTCAACCGTCGAGAATTTCCGGAGGATGTTTCTCGGCAAGTCATCTATTTCCACCGCCTTCACATCCAGCAAGTCCCGCAACTCATCCAGACGTTCTTTTTGCTCACCTTTGATCAGCTTNGCGCCCTCGCCGTCCGACATNTCCTTGANCTCCGCAATCANCTCCAGTTTCCGCTCCTGGTCTTTGGGCAGTGCCGCCCAGAGGGTCCGGATCTTGTCAATGGTCGGTGTCGGGTCATCCTCGGCGATCTTGGCCTTCACAGCGAACACGATCTCGTCGAGCTCCTCCTTGTTATCGGCCAACACCACACTCGGGGAATTCGACTCTTTGCTGAACTGGGAGATCTGTCCAATTTTTCGCTTTACGACATTTGAGGCAGGCAGGTTGGACCTCAGATTGGTGAAATCGTATTCGAATTCGATCTTGGGCAAATTGGACGCCAGGAAGAGTGTTACGACCACACCAAACAATAAGATCACTTTGCACCATGGCAGCCGCCCTTTTCCCTTTCCCCAATCATGTCCGAGTACGTGCCTCATTCTGATCAGGTTCAACCGTTTATCAAACAGGACCAGGAAGGCAGGCAGCACCGTGGTCATCGAAACCANTGACATCAGGATTCCGGTTCCGACTATGAATCCGAATTCCGAGAATCCCTTAAAATCCGTGATCGTAAGAGAATAGAAGGCGATCGAGGTGGTCAACGCGGCCGTCAGGATCGCCTGCCCGGTCTGGCCGAGCATCGTCTCCACCGATTCGCGGACACCCATGCCTTCCATCCGGTCTTCTAGATATCTGGCGAACATGTGGATGCCGAAATCGATGCCCAAACCAAACAAGATCACGAACAGAAACCCGGTCATCGTATTCAGATTTCCGATCACCCAGTAGGTGATGGCGAATGCCCAGACCAGACCCATGGTCAGCGGAATGGCAACAAAAAAAGCAGCCAGCGGCTGCCTGAAATAGAAGGTGAGGAGCAAGACAACACCTACCACACCGTAAAGGAGAGTGGATTTGATGTCGCGGAGGATTACATCGTACTCGTCGATCTTGTTCTTGAATGTGCCGCCATAGGAGACGAGCATATCATCCGAATACGTATCCGGATCCAGCTTGTTGACCGCTCGCTGAATTGCACTATACATCTCCTTGCCAAAGCCGATATTGCTGACCGTCCCGGAAGCTACGGCCTCCAAGGCAACAATCGTGCTGTCGGCGTTGGTGTAGTAGACATCGTGACCATCCTCCCCATTCCGCTTGTACTTCTCTTCGATATCAGAGAAGTCCAGCTCATCTTCGGCCTCACCGTCGTCCAGCTTGATGAAAAGGGGAGAGAGCTTCAGTTTCTCCTGCGAGATACGATCCTCAACCCGGAACTGAATTTCTTCCAGGTCTTCCAGATCCATATAGAGCAGGGCATTATTCTTGAAGAAATCTACGTCCCGCTGGTAATTGACATAGTTGACGTACTTCCAGTACGTCTCTGTCTTCAGCTCCACGGCAAGGTCATCGAGCAATCGTTTTGATGTCTGGAAGTCTGCGCTTTCCGCCAACACGATCAAGCTGCCGACGCCGCCGACCTTGGCCTTAATGTCTTCAAGGGTTTTTACGCTCGGGTAATTCTTGGGGATGAGTGCGGCAATATCTGTTTCGAGGCGTAAGACCAGTTTATAAACAAAATAGCTGCAAAAAAGAGTAATCGCAGCCGAAGTGAGTATAATTATGGAATACCGTCTATAGGCTAGACTGGAGAAGAAGCTAAACCAAGCCTGCATTAACTATTCCTTGTTCTCCCCAGAGGCCTTTTCTTCTTGGAGCTTGTCCTTCAGTTTCTTGACGAGGCCTTCAAATGAGGTTTTACGTATCTCTTTATAGAACTGTGACCGGTTACTTCTGGTAATACTTAGATCGTCGATTACCATATCGTAAACGCGCCACTGTCCATTCACAGGATGAAGTTTGTAGTCGATGCTGCTTTCTTCATCTTTGTAGTAAACCACAGTCTTTACTAGGCCTTTCGTGCCCTCTAACTCGGATCCAATATAATCAATTTTGTCCGATTTGGTGTAAAGTTTTGGGTCTGCGTAGTTTTTCTCGATCAGTTGCCTGCAAAGGTCGGTGAATTCTGCCTGCTCGGCTTCAGTGCGTTCCTTCCAATATCTTCCAAGGGCCAGTCGACTGAACTCCTGAAAATCGAACAGATCGCCCACCACCGCCTTCAGGCTGTCACGTTCGACCGGGGTTTCACCTTTGGTTTCGGAATTCACGATTGCCTTGATGGACTGGTCTCGGGCCTTCATCATTTCCAGCAGATCCGGTGCCTCGTCAGCGATCAGCACCCCAGGCATCGACATCATAGTAACTAAACTTATAACAATGATATGTATATGATTATTCATCACACGGTATCCTGTTTGAACATCCAAATTTGGAGACAAAAATATCCGGCACGAATTCCCTCCGGAATAGAATTCCCCTTCGCTACATATACTGTCAAACGTCTGTAAAGTTCCTCATTTGACCTAGTCGGCCTTCTCTGAAACGAGCTTGCCCGCCTCCACCTGTGGGGAGACTGTAGATGGCCAGATGCCACGTGCCCGCATCATAGGACCTGCGTATCCAAAAACGGCTGTAGAGACCAGTGCTGTCCCGATGACGACAATCCAGTAGATTGCTACAAGCAGGTTTGCCAGAGCGAGGACACAGAACACAAGTGCGAAGAAATCTCTTCTGAAGGCAAATTTCACAGAGCAGGACGCTCGGTGAAACCAGCCCCTTTTCTCCTCGGGGACCTCTGCGGAGAAGGCCTGGTTGAAACTGGCAAGGCTTCCCGATCCCACATTCTGGAGATAGACTGCCATCAGGGATATGCCGAGAATTATCAGGGCAACAGCAGTTAAACCAAGGGCAAGGACATAGCCCTCACCCGTAACAGTGTACATGCCGTAGCTGACACCAACGAAGAAAACTATGTATGACGTGTTGTCCGAAATCGTGTCGATCCACTCTCCAACTGGTGAGCCCATAAATTTCAACTTGGCGATCTCACCGTCGCAGCCGTCGATGATCGAGGCGAACTGAAATAACACACCGGCAACCGCCAGAGTGACATAATCGCCCAGGGAAATGAGCCAGGCCGAAAGAATGGTGAGCAGCATTGTGAAAATGGAGATTTGATTCGGAGTTACAGGTGTCCTGGCCAAAAGTCCTGAAATGCGAGTGGAGATCTTCCGATTGAAGTGTCTGGACACGAATCCGTCTGTCGGCTTTCCCAGCTGCCCGATTAAAGATCGCTCCGCGTGTCTGAGCGCCTCGGGCGTATCCACATCCAGCCAGAACAACCCGTCAATCCCCACGGAACGCATGGCCCCCCGTGCAGCAAGTACACGGATGCCGCCGGAAAGAGATTCATCTCCCAATGCCAGGGCCGTTTCGATACCGTCGAACAAAGAAGCACTGCACACGAAGATCCCCGTGTCAACCGCATTGAAGGACTCCAGCTCCTTACCAATGTGGAGGATCTGGTCGCCATCGATAAAGACTTTGGTGGCATCCTCCATGTCGTGGATCCGGTCGAGATCATAGTCCACACATAACACGGCTTCACCTGGGCCAACGGGCTGATACCGGAGCTTGAACAGTACCTCGGACTCAAAAAGGTGGTCGGACATCATCAGCAGAAAAGGTTCATCCACATACGGCTGCGCCTTGAGGACAGATAGTCCGTTTCCTTTTTCCCAATCAGTATTCTCTACCCAATCAATATGCACATCAACCTGTGAATCACGAGAGACCGCGTCCCGGATCTCAGCTCCGCGGTAGCCGATCACAACCACGAATTCCGTAATGCCCGCGCGCTTGGCAGACAAAATGGTCCGCTTCAGCAACCCAACGCCGGCCACCTGAACAAGAGGCTTTGGAAGGTTCCCAGCATTGCCATTCAATCGGCTGCCCATTCCAGCAGCAATAATCACTGCCTTCTTCACCATAACCACCCTCCCGTTCTACTGCAATATCGATTGGCCCGTGGCAATCTGAAGCGCCGCCCAGGCTCGGTTGTATTCGAATACCGCGTTGAAGTATTTGGCTCTGATAACACCGTATTCCTTAACTGCATCAATGAGCTCACCAGCATCTTCCAGTCCTGCATTGAATCCATCTCTCGCCGAAACAAACCACCGTCTGGTCGCCTTTCTGGCCTTCTTCGCAGCGGATACATTCGCTTCTGCTTCACGCAAAGTCCTGTAGATCTTCTCGATCTCCAGTTCTGCACCTTTTCGGGCAAATCGGCTTAGATACTCCAGTTTCCTTTTTTCAAGTCGGGCCTTTTTTACTTTTGCGGAAGTCCCAGCAAACGCCAGCGACTGCTTGAATCCGATTACTGCCCCAAGCTGGGTGAAATTGAAGTCATCTTTCAAAAAGGGGTTATTCTGGTCATCTCGGTTTGGCGCACGACCGAATTTGAAGCCGCCACCCAGGAAGATCTGAGGAAACAGTTCACTCCTGGCGGCTTGTGTCTGCGCATCCCTGATCCCTATTCCTGCCCCCAATTGTCGAATATCCGCACGGCCTCCGGCCCTGCCCGTATACGTTTGGAGCTCCTGAATGTCCACACGCACGGACCTTAGCCGATCTTCGGCGAGCAGAACGGGATCTGTCTCGTCGAGGCCCATCAAGACTCTCAACCCCGAGCGGGCAAGCGTTCTCCCCTTCTCGACCTTATTCGCATTCTCTTCTACATCGTAAATGAACCGATCGACACGATGCAGATCGGTGTAGGTATACTCACCGGTATCTTCTTCCAGCTTGTCGTCGATCGATTTCCGTGCTTTCTTGATCTCGTTTCTGGATTCCTCCGCAAGTTCCCACAACTCATCTGCCAACATCAGCAGGTAGTAGGCCTGGGCAACTTTCAGCTCCAACTCGTGCCTGGATTTGTCCAATCCGGCAAGTCGAGTTCGAACGCCTCCAGAGGCGGCATTCTGTGCCGCCGCCAACTTACCAAACGTGTAAAGAGGTTGAACCAGAGAGACTTCCGTGCGAGTAAACACGCTCAGATTCTGCCAGCTGCTTTCGCCGGTCAGCGCGTCTCCCCTGGCCTCAGGGGAAGGGCCGACGATCCAGGAAATGTCAAACTTTGGTAAGAATCTGGCTGCCTTCGCCTGCCCCAACTGCACCTGGGCTATTTCTAAATCTGCCTCCGCCGCCTGAATGGATGGACTCACCTCGATAGCACGCGATACACAAGCGGCCAAATCGTATCTGGTCGTTTCTTCCTGTGCGACAACCGGCAGCGCATTGACAGAGACAATCAGGAGGCCAACCAGAGCGACCTGCCAATAGTGTGAATTATCGACACGCTTGTTGATGATTTGCAACAGTTGCCCGTCTCCCCCTCCCGGACCACCATTAGATTCGGAAATCCTGGCGAAATGATAAACACATGTAAATAAGCGATTTATAGCCATCAGGTAGGTTACGTCCCATATCTAAGAGATAAGATTTAAGCGAATTATGTGCCATTTTTCATCCGATCTGGGGCTACGAACTGTGGTCCCTCGCCACCAATTGAAATGCTTACGACGCGGATTCTAGCAAAACCTCTTGGATCCGATCGGCAACCTGAGAGGCGTCGTGTTTGCGCTCCACGCTCTCACGTGCAGCCAGACTCATTTTCTGCCTGCAGCCCTTCGACTCGAGCAGGCACAATATCTTCCTCGCCAAATCTGCTGCGTCTCCCGCTTTGGAAAGAAGCCCTGTGGTTCCATCGATCACCAGCTCGGGTATGCCGCCCGTGTCCGACCCTACCACAGGCACACCAAGAGCCAGGGACTCAATCACCGAACGGGGACAGGGATCCGGTGTGATGGACGGAACCACCACAAGGTCCAGATCCACGAGAATTGGTCGCACGTCTTTTTGGAAACCTGCAAACAGAACGTGTCGTGAGAGACATCGATCACGGACACTGTCCTTGTACATCTGCAAAAGATCTTCTGAGGAATTATTGGGATTTTCGCCCATAATGACGAAGGTTGGACGATGACCAGCAGCAAGAATCATCTCTGCAGCATCCAGCAATCGATCTATACCCTTCCACCTCACCATCCTGCCCATGAACCCCACAGTGGCCGTGGATTCCTCTCGGACATCCAGCACCTTGTGGATTCCTCCGGCCACCTGATCTCGCGCGAAATGTTCCAGATCCACACCATTGTGAATGACAACAACCTTTAGTGAAAGACCTGGGTAGTTTGCAGCTGCAGCATTGGAAACCGCGATTACCCTCCGGACGACACGCAACTTCGCAGCAAGTTTGAACCCAACACGCTGTGGCCGGGTGTTGTAGATCGTTCGGCAATGCCAGACGACCGGGATACCGCTCAGGATTCCAGCCGCAGCCCCCATGAGCTTGACCATCATCTGATTGCAGTGGACGAGATCCGCCTTCTCCCGGGAAATCAGAGCGGTCAGCTGGAGCACAAAAAAACAGCAATCAATGCTGTTTCTGATCAAGGAAACCAATTTGGTGATCGAACCGGGCCTGCCATACCGCATTTCGTACAGCCGTTCCCTCAGCCTCGGATAGACCAGGTACCTGATACCCTCGGCCGCAAGTCGCTTTCCGATAACCCCTTGTTTCGGCATCACCACAACGGGATCTATCCGAGAGCGGGCGATGTGCTTCAAAAAATAGAATAAACTGTTTCCCGACCCACCCCTACCCGTACAGCTGGTCAGGAAGAGTACCTTGATTCTTTTCATGTACCCTTCTCAAGCAAAAGGGGTGACGGTGTGTCGCCCTTTTACGTTGGTCCCCAAGTTCCAGATCTTCGGCCAGACGAAATGTAGTTGCCTGCGGCTTTGGCTTCTGTGCCTCAATTCACACGCATCACCACGTGATACCCCATGGGGGTCTGTACGATTCTGCTGATCTCTCCCGATTTGAGTTTCAACACCGCCTCCTCGAATGCAGGATGCATATCACCCAGTGAAAAAAATCCTAGATTTCCACCTTGTTCCGCCGAGGACTTGTCGATCGAATAGGTCCTGGCAAGTGCCGCGAACTTCTCACCCGCATCCAGCTTCTGCAATACCTCCTGGGCTTCACCTTCGGTTCTAACCAGAATGTGATGCGCCCGCAGTTTACCGGCCTGAATGGAAGCGACAATCTGCAGGTTGGTTTGCGCATCCTTTAACACTCCCGCGTCCTTGCTGAACGAAATCGCCTTCTCGTACGCCGTCCTCGCCTTACCGAATTCCTGCTTCAAGGAATAGACAAAACCCACGTTGTTGTGTGTGGAGGCATCCTCCGGCAAGATCTTAAGCACTTTATCGTATACTGCCAAGGCCGAATCCAGTTTCTCTTCGGAAATAAATATCATGGCTAGGCTCGAAAGGGGCTCGGGTCGCTTGGGATCCATTTCGATACACTTGAGAAATTCTGCTTTGGCCTTTTGTATCTCGCCCACCTCCTGGTAGATCTGAGCCAGGGTGAATCGGATGGAAGGTTCCTTGGGCATCAGAGCCACCAATTCCTGGTAGACCTTCAACCCGCTCTGCAATTCGCCCAACCCGAGATATACCTGTGCCAGGCCTGCCCTGACATCCATATCCACTGGATTCAGTTCCACCACCTTTTCCCAGGCAGCCTTTGCGATTTGCAGCGAATCGATCCCCACCGCCATATATCCCAATGCACGGTAGACCTGGGGATCCTGTGGAGCCTTCGCAACACCGATTCGATACGATTCCAGAGCCTTGTCCGGTTTCTCCATCGCGTGATAGACCCCGCCCTGGTTCACATACAGCATCGCATTCTCGGGCACCATCTTCATACCCTCGGCAAGAACGGTCAGAGCTTGGTCCAATTCCTTGGCAGACGCGTGAAGCAGTGCCAAGTTGTGATATGCATCGACAAGCTTGGGATCGGTTTCGATAGAGGTCCGGAAATCCGCCTTCGCCTTTTCAGGCCGCCCGAGATCCCCGTGAACAAGTCCGCGCTCCATCAACAACATCGCTGATCCAGGATTCACGGCCAGCCCATCCTTGAGTGCCAACAAGGCATCCTCATCCCGTTCCACCGAGCTCAACAACCGAGCCAGGGTGACATATGTCTCCACACGCTCAGGTTTCATCGTGATGGCCTTTCTATAGAGCTTCTCGGCCTTATCCACCTCACCAGATTTTGCAAACAGGGTTGCCAATACCCCGTGCGAGTCCACACTGTCGGGATGGCCCTTCACAAAAGCTTCGCCAACGGCGATAGCGGAGTCCACCTTTGCCTGACGGTGAAATGCATCGATCTCCCCCAGGAAGTCCCGGGAGACCGCCTCTCCAGGCATCAGGAAAACTGCACACATCAAAACCAATATCGTATGTCTCAAAACATCGCCTCCATATGGTCCGGCTGAGGCTTCCTGTCTTGACAGGAATCACCAATCCACGTATACTCCCCACCCGGTGTTTGAGCCCATCAATCTATATCAAATACGGACTGCCTGTTCCTGTTGTCTACAGGCACCCCCGATGAGCATGCTAGATCGAGATCGTTATGTTCTTCTTACCATCCTGCTATGTTTCGCAGGATCTTTTGTTTTGTACGACCACCTTCCACATCTCCTCCCCATTCACTGGGGTATCGACGGACACATCAATCGCGAACTCCCCAAAGACCCGGCAGCCTATCTGTATCCCGGCGCAATGGTCCTAGTGTTTATCTTCTTCCGGCTGATCCCCTTTGTAGACCGGAACAGGGTCCGTCAACTCAGAGAAATCGGACTCTACAACCCACTCAGAAATGGCGCGGTGTATTTCTTCGCTTACTGCCAGATCCTCGTACTGGGAATTGGCATCGACCTGTTCAGCGATCGCGCCAATATTCTTGTCGGGACCGCATCCTTGATTTGCCTGTTCGGTGGGATCCACTTCAAAGAAAGTTGCATCCCTGAATTAGGTCTCAGTACGTTGAACCGCTTAGGTGTCTCTCACTCAAAGGAGTCCGGGCGGTTTGTCTGCGCAGCGCTTCTGATATCGGGTGCTTCAGGACTTTTTGGTACCCTGACTGGCCTGTATCAGCCCCTTTGGCTCACACTCCCGCTGGTATCTTCGCTCTTTTTAGGCCGGCGCCGTTTCCCCAAAGAATCTGGAACCGACAATTGAATGTACTGAACGAACGACTGACACTTAAAGCGGGAAGTCTTGCTTTGCTTACTGCCATCCTGTGGGGCGGCAATTCCGTGGCCATCAAGATAGGTCTTTCCGGTGTGCCGCCCATCGCCCTTGCTGCTGCCCGGTTCTTCTGTGGTGGCCTAGCCGTGCTCACCTGGGCAATGGTGAGCAAAATTTCCATTCGACTCCAACCGGGGGAACGCCGCGCACTCCTGTTTCTGGTAACTTTGTTCATCGTCCAGATTTACACCTTGAACGCGGGCACCCACTTCACACTTGCCGGCCGGTCCACCGTCTTCATTTCGATCTATCCATTCTTCACAGCCTTCTTCGCCCATATATTTATTCCCGGTGATCGGCTGAGCAGGCTCAAGGTGATCGGAATGGTCCTCTCCTTCGTGGGTGTGGCCACAATTTTCGGGGAAAGTCTTGCGGTTGGAAGACTGGAGCATCTGCCGGGAGACATTCTGGTCTTCACCAGTGGACTTCTTCTCGGCGCACGACAGGTTTATACCAAACGTCTTGCGCAAAATATCGATCCTGCCCGAATTCTGCTGTGGCAGGCCACGCTCAGCCTCCCCATATTCATTGTCGCCAGCCTGCTTCTGGAGGACCATACATCTTACCAGCTTACAGCGGAGGTCATTGGCGCAATCCTCTACCAGGGCATCATCATTGCTGGATTCTGCTTTATGGTCATCACGGTCCTGCTGCGAAAACACAGAGCCAGCAGACTGGGTGTGTTCGGGTTCGTCACACCGGTTTTTGGTGTCGTCCTCAGTAACATTCTGCTTGGTGAGGGGATATCAACCGGATTGCTTGTCAGCATGTTCCTGGTAGGGATAGGCATCGCCATTGTCAATTACGAGTCTTGACCTCTTGAGTTAGCCTGCCTGGCCGTCCGTTTCCCCCACTATAACAAACGCCACATCTGCAACATTGGTTCCAGTGGGTCCAGTCATCACCAGGTCCCCCAGGGGCTTGAAGAAGTGGTAGGCATCGTTGTTCTTCAGAAATCCAATCGCAGACAGGCCGGCCTGTTCGGAGCGACTGATCGTTTCACTGTCGGCCACTGCCCCGGCCGCATCTGTTGGCCCATCGGTACCATCCGTCCCTCCGCTGAACAAGACTACCTCTCCCCAGCCCGATAACTGGATGGCCCCGGCAAGCGCAAGCTCCTGGTTGCGACCACCTTTGCCGTCGCCCCGAACGGTCACTGTTGTCTCGCCCCCTGCGATCACGCACGCGGGAGCTGCAATTGGCTTACCCTCTGTCCGGATCTCCTTTGCAATTGCCGAGTAGAGATGGGCGATTTCCTTTGCCTCACCCTCCAGACGGGTTGAAATGACAAGTGTATTGTAACCAAGCGCAATTGCCTTCTCATTCGCCGCCCCAACCGCCAGTCCATTGCTGCCCACCACAACGTTATGGCATTTCTCCAGGGCCTCGTCTCCTGGTTTTGGGGTATCGGGGATGTCCCCAGACACACCTGCTTCGAAACGCTACCTTACCGCCGACGGTAACGCATCGGTGATCTCGTATTTCTCGAAAATTTCCCAGCAGTCTTTGAAAGTCGACGTGTCTGGAACAGTAGGGCCGGAGGCGATAACGTCCATGGGATCGCCAATGACATCAGACAGCATTAGCGCAACCACGGTTGCGGGAAACGCCGCCCTCGCCATCCCACCCCCCTTGACACGTGAGAGGTGCTTCCTGATGGCGTTGAGCTCCACAATATTGGCACCGCACCCCAGGAGCAGTTTGGTGGTATCCTGTTTTTCCTCCAAGGTAATGCCTTCTGAAGGGGCGGGCATCAGTGCGGAACCCCCGCCGGATATCAAGCAGATGACCAGTGTGCGCTCGTCAGCGCCGGCGAGCAATTCCAGGACTTGGTCGGTTCCGCTCACTCCCGCCTCATCGGGAACGGGGTGACCGCACTCGACAATCCTGATCTTCTTCAACGGCTCTGCGTGATCGTACTTTGTGTTCATCACACCGCCATCCAGATGATCACCCAAAATGGCCTCCAGCGCGATGCCCATACGGGGGGAAGCCTTTCCGGTTCCCACGGCCACAACGCGGTCGAAACCGCCAAGGTCGAAAGATTCCTCGCCAATCTTGAGGATGTCACCAGACAGGGATACAAACTGTCGGACACACTGTTCCGCATCCACCACCTCAACCGCCGCGTCAAAAATTTCCCTGGCGTCTTTCCTCATTTTCTCCAACGAATATTTACTCATCTGGACCGCTCCTCGAACTCGAATATCGCAGCTTCTTGCTCCTCGGATTCAACAGAGCCTGGGCGCTTCTCTCGAATCCCTTCGAGTGCCTCCCTGGCCGGCATTCCACAATGTACTAGATAACACGCCAATATGGTTCCTATTCTGCCGTACCTCCCCAACAATGGGCAAGAACCGTGTGCCTATCCGTTAGCTTTGCGTCTACGTGACCCAGGAACAGATCGAATTGCTCAGGTGTCGGTGCCTTTCGATCGGGAATCGGGATATGGAGGGCCTCCATCCCGATGGGGCCCAACGGTTCGGTGTCCAATGGTGTCTCCCTAAGAGACACGATGGAGTCTATGACATTTTTCCTGAGAAATGCAAGATCCGCTTCTACAGGTTTCGGGCTCCGGACGAAGAGGTCCACCGCCTCCCCTTCAGCGCCAAACCCTTCTCTGTACGATTCCAGAATTCCCCAAATATCCCCGAACTTCTTATACAGGTCCAGAATCCGTTGGTCCACCTGCAGACCGGAAGGCCCCAGACCAAGTGACTTTGCCAATCGTTGGCGATCTATGCTCAACGAAGAGGAAGAGTTCAGCCACGCCAGGAAGCAACGTTCATGGGACATCATCTCGGGGGTCAATTCCAGGCTGCACCCGGGCCTTCTCATTCCTACAAGCTTTGCTTCGAAGATCCAGCTGAAATTGTGCGCCACCCCTACTTCCTGATCGTGAACGTCGCTGCGGCCCTGGCAACCGCTTCGCCATTCTCATCGGCCACACTCACCTTCAACAGGTGTCTACCCGGCGCAGTATTCGACATATCCAATTCCAGGTACGCCTGCTCGGCGGGTTCCGTGCCCATGTGTTCGTACTCGATCTTGATGACGCCACCCTCGTCTCGTTTTCCCAGAAGCGTGCCGAGTCCCCTCAAGATATTCGCACCTATGGCTTTCCGGGCCAGCGATCTGACCTCATAGGAAATCCGGTAATTCGTAGCGCCGAATTCGTCCTTTGCCAGATTGTATATTTCGTAGTAGATGAATATGGGTTCGCCAGCTCGGTAAGCCCTGGAGGCCATAGGAACCACCTCTATATCGCCTTTCCGGAACCGTCCTTTGTCCGTCACCTGGATCTGTGCCGCCAGTTCCACATCACTCAGCATGAGGCTGGTACCTCCGAACGGATTCACCAATCGATCCTGTCGATACACCTGAGTTCGTCCCGAATTCTTGTCCGCTACCTGGATGTCCAGTCGATATCCGCCTGGCGGCAGCAGGATACGGTCCATCTCCGCAATGAAGGCGCCCGACGATTGGTCCGCGTCACCTGCAATTTTGAAGTCCATGGGATTGCTCAGACGGTCTACCGGTCTGTTATCCTCATCGAATATGGCAACCCCCCTCACCAAATTTGCCACTCTGGATTCACTGTCGAATGTTAGATTCTGAGTCGGTATTCCGTAGTAGATCTCCAACGCGGTCTCACCGGACTCGCCCCGGAAGGCGGCAGTGTAGAAGTAGAAGTCCAACGCACCGGTTGCAAAGGTCGGACGGTAGACGTTGGGGGTGGTCAGCCGTTGTTTCTGTAGTACGATCTCGGGATTCATCCGTTGCCAGATCTGCGCTATCTTACCCGTCCCCAAGGGCACCTCAGCATACTCGTAGGGCCCTGGAAAATGTTTTTGCACGAATGTCATTTCAATCCCGTTACCCACATTTGTATAGATCCAATATTCCCAGATTCCGTCCACTGGGTATACCGGCCATCCAAGCATCGCAGACTGAGAGACCTGAGACTTGGATCGAGCTTCTCCTCTCCTTCCCCTGTCGAGTCTTGCTACAGTCCCGCCGCCATCTTCCTGGGAAAGCCGCTGGTCGCGTGCCTCCTCCCTCAATTTACTGTTGCTGGCAAATCCACCTGTGTCCCGATCATCTGAGAGAATCGCCCCTGCCTCCCCGGCTCTGGATATCAGGCGTTCTTTGACCTGCAGCACCCTGGGGTCGGTCTCAAATCGGATGTTGTTCGAGCGGCTAACATGATCCGGTTCGCCGTAACGAATGTAAACCTCCCCACGATCGTCCCATGGTATCCTTTGCTCACCCATATGCTCGCGTGCGGTGGCAACCCTTCGATAGTGCTCTAGCAGGCGTTCATTTGCCGCGGTTACCGGTGCCGGGTCCAGGACTGCCCAGAATGTGTCTGCCAGTGCCTTCATCGTTGTCAATGAAGCAGATTTGAACCTCTCGGCCACCTCACCTGAGGCAATTATGCTCAAGTCGAAGTAGTAGACCTGTTCATTTTCCTCGAGACCCGATATGTATTTCTCATAGAGCGCTTGTGAACGATCGAATTCCAATTTTTGCGAGTAGATGTCCGCCAATTCGAGCACCGCTCGCCTTTGGAAATCGCTGGGGCGGCTCACAACCTGTTCCAGTTCTTCCACTGCCTCCTCTAATCCGCCGGTTCCTTTCAAAACCATTGCCAGATGCAGCCGGGCTTCGTAGTGATCCGACTTTACGGCGATCTGTTCCCTGAACGAGGACTTGGCCTTCTCATAGTCCTGTTTGCCCGTGTGGATTCTTCCAATCCTTAAGTAGGCGTCAGCGTGAGCTGGGTCCATCTTCACGACCTTCTTGTAATTCTTGAGCGTCTCACTGCTACCGAATCGCTCATAGGCCTCAGCCAGATTGAATTGTGCTTCAACGTAGGTCTTGTCCTTTCGGATCGCGGATCGGAAGTACCCGATCGCCCTTCGCAACTCATTCTTCCGCTCCCGGTAGACCAATCCCATACCGTTAAGCGCTGGAGGGTGGTTCTTTTTCTTTCTCAGTGCCAGTTTGAATGCGGCCTCCGCACCATCCAGGTCCCCCTTTTCCAACAAGATGTGGCCTTTTCCCACATAGGAAGGCGCGTGCTTTTCGTCGATCGCGATGGCGGCATCGAAACTGTCCAGGGCCTGGTCGATCAGACCTTTCTCTACCAAAATCGTCGCATCTTCAAAATGACTCTGGACGCGTGCGGTTTCTTCAACGCTCAAATCGGCCGCAGACGCCAAACCACCCGCCGTTAGCCAGACAGTCACCAACAATCTTGTCGTAAACCGTTCCATATCTCGCCTCCTGACCACCTCATACCCCCCCCCGAAATTCGCCGTAAATGATAAACAAAACACCCCTAGAACACAAGTTCACCGTTCCGATCCAACCAGGTCAGCAGGGGCAGATATAAATCGATCCAGGTGATAACCGAATCAGGATTCACCTTTGAAACAAAAGCGACCTCCAGCCACAGAGATAGGCCCTGCAGCAAGCAGAACCCCAAAGCCTTTGGCATCAGACGTTTTTCCTGGTCGGAAAGTCCTAACTCCGCATGATAGGCCCGAAAGAAGTGAGACATTTCAGTTGGATTGAGTGGACCGGGTTCCAGTACGGCCTGAAAAAAGATTACTGCATAAGACAGATCGTAGATACGTGGCGCTTTCCGTACCGAATCCAAATCCAGAACCGCTGCAATCGTATGGTCACGGAAGACCATGTTTTGGGCACGGTAATCACTGTGAATGACGCAGCTGGGCTGAGCCTCCAGATCACGACGGTAGGGTTCGAGCCTCGTCAGATGCTCGCGGAAGGTCTCTACAAGATGGGCTGGTCCGTTGCCGGTAAGTACATTACGCCAGGTTTCTTCCATGCGCGCCTGCACACCTCCCCAGTAGCTCCCGCCATTCCCTCTCCTGATCCCGGGGTACGATTCGGTGGCGTTGTGGAAACGGCCAAGCGTACCCGCAGCTGCCTCCAGTCCGGGGACAGACGGCTTGAATGGCGTCCCTTCGACCTGCTCCCACAACTGAAAAAAGTTCTCCCGATGCTCGAGAATCCCTTCTCCACCCCTCGTAGCTCGCCATGCGGCCACAGGTATGCCTTTCGCCGCCAAATATCTATTCAGCTGGGCGGCGTAGGTGAGCTGACCAGGGTCGGTCTCGTCGGTTCGATAGCACTTCAACACCAATTTTCGATCCCCTGAAGAGAGGAAAACGATTGTGCTGAACAATCCCCGCCTGATTGAAACGAGTTTCGCGTCCAAACCGTAGGCCTCGTTGGCCCGGTCAACAACCTCGGATTCCGGTATTGCGAGCTTGGTCGCGTAGGTCAAATCATCTCCGAACTGTCAACCAGCATCCCGGACCTCGCAAGATCCTCCTTCAGCAGGTCCAGAAATGTCTCCGCCGCAGGCGACAGGTGAGACCGGCTCACGATGCCCACCTCTCGCACGGGCATTCCCTCTACCCTTAAGGCACACAACCTGCCTGTTTCAATCTCCTCACGGACTGAAACCTCCGGGACGATCGCGATTCCGAGCCCGATTTCGACAAACCGTTTGATTACCTCGATGGACCCCAGTTCCATACATACGTTGGCTTGAATCCCTTCGTCCATAAAAAGTCGGTCCATCAAGCCTCGTGTCGTGCTGCCTTTCTCCAAGGCCAGCATCGGATGCTCACTCAGTGCCGACAGAGTCGCCACGGGATCCGCCACCAACGAATGATCCTTCGGACATATCGCCACGTCCTCTCTTTGAAATAGAGGCACCGTCTTTACCCTTATTTCTGTTACCGGAAGCGTCGCCAATCCAAAATCGACGCCACCTTCCATAACAAGCCGGACCACCTCGGGAGACATTCGGTCCGTGAGTCGGATCTCAACGCCAGGGTATGTGGCTGCGAACAGTTTTACGGCTGGGGGAAGCACGTAGGCACAATTTGTATCGCTGGTGCCAATGCACAGTCTGCCCGTCTCCAGAACCCTTAGAGCTGCCAGATCTTCCCGTGCATTTTCTGTCATCCGAAGGATTTCCTCCGCCCGGACAAAAAGCATGCGGCCTGCCTCGGTGAGCAGCACCCTCCTTCCCTTACGCTCAAACAGGCGCTCACCCAACTCTTCCTCCAGTGCCTTTACCTGTAGGCTTACAGCAGGCTGAGTAAGGAAAAGCTTCTCGGCCGCCTTCGTGAAACTGCGTTCCCGTGCTGTTTCGATAAACCCTCTAAGTTGATCAAGGTCCATGCACTCACCATTAATTTCAAATATAATAGACATAATATTAATAAATTTTTCTTATGCGCCAACTTCCGATATTATAACTTTTGTCAACATGGGTGTCAAGTTCAAACGTGGGAAAGGAGACTCACCAGGCCTGCAACAATCGTTGTCGAAGCACTATGGGGGGATTCGGGCAAGGGGAAAATTTCAGCTTACCTTGCACTCCAGAACAAAGTTGCATTCTCGGTTCGAGCGGGAACCAGTACGAATGCGGGCCACAGCATCTACTTTGGTGATAACGGAAATCCGGACGCGCCAGTTGCCATGTGGTTGGCTGCACCCGGAAACCTAGTTGAGAGTCGGTAGTGCCGTAGCGGTTGACCCGGACATCTTCATTTCCGAGGTCAATACCTATGACCTTTCCACCAGCGCGGGCGTGGATATCCGGTGCCTGATCATCACCGAAGAATATCGACGAAAAGAGCAGGAAGACCCTCACCTTGTAGGTACCGCTGGCAGGGTTTGCAGTGGCACCGGCGTTTCGAGATCCGAATTCATTCTTCGGCGAGCGCCTCAGGCCAGAGACGTACCCGAGCTTGCCGATTACCTGACAGACCTGCCAAGAGAGATCAACACGGCTTGTACGCAGGGCGAGGACTTCATTGTGGAATGCAGCCAGGGTACACATCTTTCGCTTGCCCTATCGGAGGACTATCCCTGCTATACCTCAGACAATTGTCCAAGTGTTGCCGCCGCAGACGACGTGGGTCTGAACTGGCGACACATAAGAGATGTGGTCCTGGAAGTTAAGACTTTACCCAGCCGGGTGGGCCATTGCCCTTCGAGCTTCGACCCGAAGAAGAGGATGAGCTTGGGATTGCCGAATATGGAGTGACAACAGGAAGAAGACGCAGGAAGGCATCTGGGATCCCTTGGGAACACCTTGAGATGTCCGTGATGCTGAACAGCCCAACCCAGATTGCACTGACGTTCTGTGACCACCTCGACGGGAAAGTTAAAAGCACCCGAAAGATAGGAGACCCTACTTCACCCGTGCGTAAGCTGATTGCAGAAGTGGAGAAGAGAACGCAGGTCCCAGCAGCCTTGATGGAGACAGGCAAGATGTTTGGCGACATCATCCAGATGAATGCATAGTATCTCAACCAAAGGGTAAGGCGGGATTCCCCGGAGAATCCCGCCTTAAAAACCTTCCGGTCCTGTCGCTGCCTCTACTTCCCCTCTCCCCCACTATGAAGCAAAGGTCTGCGACACGCCGATTTCCGGAAGGCTACTCCTCCACACATCTATTCGGAAGATCCCTTGGTCGCAGTGCCGAGGGCGCTTTTGGCTTCCATCCACGCACACTCGTAATCAGTTAGCGCATCGTGCCAGGCAAGACGGTTCCCAAAACCCTCCCGAAGCGCAATAGCCGTGTTATCCACAGTTTGTTCGGCGAGGTCTAAGGAGTCCATCGCCTCAGGAGCTACGGCATTTAAGGGCAGGCCATCCAATTCGGACTGTATGCGATCTACCACTGCCCGGAATTCATCGCTCAGGTGTGAAAGCACCAGGCTTCGATCGATTTCTGTAGACTCGTAAAAATCAACCATATCTGCCTCCTCGGTGTTGACCCGGTATCTGGAGACCAGGTCGGCTTGGAGTTCCTTCCCCCCACACAAAATACTAAACATCCGAGCACCTGCCAACACCTTTTGTCAATTTAATGGATTTCAATTAAATAAAACATAAATCTGTTTTTAAAGTAGTTATATTGAGCAAACAGGCCTCCACCTATGCTTCCGGGACTGTAGGCCAAAAGTCCTTTACTTCATCCGGATGATCTGATATATTGGCGGCGATGAGCAACATCTGGGAAATGCGACACGACAGAAGGAGGACTGAAGATGGCTGATATGGAAGTAGGCGTCATGATGAGTGTCGGGTGGACGATGGAGCAGATCCATCAGATACGGGATCTGGGATTTATCAATATCCAGATATCCGCACCACCTGAAGAGATCCTGAAGGACCAGTCGAAAAAGCGTGAACTCATCGACTGTCTCACTGATTCAGGCCTGAAGGTAACCACGGTGTTCGTCGGTTTTGCTGGAGAGAGCTATGCCGACATCCCTACTGTGGTGGAAACTGTGGGATACTTGAACCCGGATAGCCGATCGGATCGGGTTGGGAAGACCGAACGAATCTCTGATTTCGCCAATGAACTCGGTGTAGACAAAGTAGCCGCTCACGTGGGTTTTGTCCCGGAGGACCCCACTGATCCCGCCCATCAGCCGATGGTGGATGCGGTTGGGAGCGTAGCTGACCATTGTAAGGCGAATGGGCAGGCCTTTTCGTTGGAAACAGGCCAGGAGACAGCACCTGCCCTGCTTCATTTTCTCGAGACGCTGGGGCGGGACAATGTAAAGGTCAACTTTGATCCGGCTAATATGATTCTCTACGGTAGTGGGGAGCCCATAGAGGCCCTGGGGATCGTTGCAGAACACGTTATCAGTGTACATGCCAAGGATGGCAAGTGGCCTACGGCAGAGGGTCAGCTGGGTAAAGAGTTTCCGTTGGGGCAAGGTGACGTGGGAATGGGTAAATTTGTTGCAAAACTACAGGAAATTGGGTACAGGGGTCCACTGACGATGGAGCGTGAAATTCCGGACTGGAATCAGAAGGTGAATGATCTGGTTGCAGGCAAGGCACTCCTGGAAAGCTTGATGTAACTCACCTGCCTACGATGCAGTCTCGCAGATTCCGAAAACAGATACGGCTCGACATCGAAACGCTGCGGGCCGTTTTACTATCCACGAAAAAACGCCCCTACCCTGAAAACATCCTTCTGGCGGGAGGGAAAATCCAAAAGGAAATAGAAAAGGGAAAGGGCGTATGTATCAGCTTATACGCCCTGAAGAAAAAAGGGTTTCAAAAACTTGATTTTGTACATAAAGACGGGATCCTCGGTCATCCCACCCCTGTATGTCCGAGGATCCCAATTGGGCCATCCCATAGCCCCGCAAAAATATACGATGGTCATTCCTGTTTGTCAACAGGGTTTTGCGGGCTTGGAATGTGCAGAAAATAGCAGCAAGAAATGGTGACCCCGAGGGGAATCGAACCCCCGTTGCCGGGATGAAAACCCGGTGTCCTAACCGCTGAACGACGGGGTCACCCAGGTCCGTGAATTCCGAACGGAGCAAAATATATAGTAAACCCCATTCTATGGCAAGACAATCTTGCCCGTATTTCTCCCGGGTCTGGTGCTTTCGATACAGTAATCGATTCATTCTGAATTGGACCAGAATCTACCCACTCTGTCCCATTCAAGCCACCTTATTGACAGGACAGAACAACACCGTTATTATATTCGGCCAAAGCTCCTTAAACCCATCGAAAGGAAATTGCGTGGCCAAATCCAGAGTGTTGATTTTTGAACCCATCCATCAGAAAGGTCTCGATCATTTGTCCAAAAACGGGGCGGAAGTCGTATATGCGCCCGGGTTCTCGGAAGAGGAAATCTGTTCGGTGGTGGATGAAGTAGACGCCATAATAGCCAGAGCTCAGGGATTCATCGACGGTCCCGTCCTTGACCGCGCCCCCAGGCTGAAGGTGGTGGGACGACACGGTATAGGTGTGGACAATATCAATGTACCGGCAGCCACAGAGCGAGGGATCTTTGTCGTCAATACCCCAACAGGTCCTGTGGAGGCCGTGGCGGAGTATGTGGCCATGTCCATGGTCGCATTACCCAGGCGTATACCCCAGGCCGATTCTGCCACACGCCAAACAGATTGGGACTTTCGCAATCGCCACCACGGACCGGAGTTGCGGGGGAAAACACTGGGAATAGTTGGTTTTGGGCGTATTGGCCGCAGAATCGCAGAAATTTGCGGACCCGGATACCGGATGAAGACTACCTACTACGACGTGTATCCCGCTTCGGAAGACGAAGAGAAGCGGTTGGGGATCGAGCGCGTGGAATTTGATAAGTTGATCACTGAATCAGACTACATAACCCTCAATGTGCCCCTGGTGGATCAGACACATCACCTGATCGATGCCCGGGCAATGGAAAACATGAAACCAACCGCATATTTGATCAACTGCAGCAGAGGCCCTGTCGTAGATGAAAAGGCACTGGTCCAGGCGTTGAGAGCCAACACCATAGCAGGTGCGGTAATCGATGTCTTCGAGGAGGAGCCCGTCCAGGCGGATAACCCGTTGCTCAAACTGGACAATGTGCTTCTGTCTCCACACTGTTCCGGCCATACGTCAGAATCCGCCCAGAATCTCTCCTTGGTGGCTGCAGACATCATCCGTATTCTCGAGGGAAAACGACCGGAATTCCCGGTAAATGACCCCATCCATCCAAGGCAAACCGTGACCTGACCTGACCCTACAAGCGACTTGACAACAGGTCCCTATTTGTTTTTATTTCCCTAGGCGTAATTTGGAGTTTTCCAAGCATTAAACGACGGAATCTGATGATTGAGCGAGAAAGGGGGAACCTGCTTGGGTTCCCCTACATAAAAGAAAAATCTGGGCGATTAGCTCAGTTGGTTAGAGTGCTGGTTTCACATACCAGAGGTCACTGGTTCAAATCCAGTATCGCCCACCATCCTCTCTACCTGCCCATCCCGGTGGAGCGCTCCAAAACGCCTCAGCGAAACGGCAGGATTGAGTAATCACCTAAAGGTGCATCTGTTCAGACAGATGCACCTTTCTTCATCCCCAACCATCCGTTCATCAGGATGTATTACAAAACTGGAGTCAGTGGATGAAAGAGAGCTTGGCCAGGTTGTTGGACTTGCAGAACATCGATTTGGAAATCGACGCACTCGGACGGTCACGGGTTGAATTTCCCACTGAGATCTCCAGGCTGGAAGAGAAACTCGATCTCTCAAGGAAGGATGTGGAAGGAAAAAGAAAGCAATCCGAGGACCTGGAGACAAATCGTCGGTTGATGGAGGGAGAACTCGAAGCAATCCAGGAGGACCTCAAGAAACACCAGGATAGACTCTACGAGGTCAAGACCAATCGAGAATATGATGCACTGCAGCACGAGATCGAGGCGCTCAAGAACCGGATGGATGAGAACGAGACGGGTATTCTTGAAGGCATCGAGTTGGGCGATGGTCTCAAAGAACGACTCGAGGAGGAGGAGGCCACCTTCAAGGAATTGGAGAGCGAAAGCCTAGCCACCATAAAGGACTTGAAGAAAAGATTGGGCTCGGTAGAAGACAATGTAAAGGAGTGGGAGGAGAAACGGGCGGTTGTGGAAATACAGATCGAACCACGTGCTCTCTCCGCTTACAACAGAATTCGGAAGCTTATAAAAACCGGGGTTGCAGTGGTGCAGGTGGAAAAATCCTCCTGCGGGGGTTGTTTCAGACAGCTGCCTCCGCAATTGCGGGTTGAAGTGCGCCGGCAGGATCAAATCATCCGATGTGAGAACTGTGGTCGAATCGTCGTCTGGAAAGACGAGGACGCCGATTGACGACAGCGGACCTACAAGTGAGGCTCTTCACAGACGGTGCAGCAAAGGGCAATCCCGGTCCGGCAGGAATCGGCATCTGGATGGAGTGCGACGGTGTAGCCATTCAGGAAATCGGTGAGTACATCGGCGAAACGACGAACAATGCTGCTGAATACAAAGCGCTGATCCGTGGACTGAAACTGGCACAGGAATTGGGCGTCGCGAGGGTGGATGCGTTCTCCGACAGCGAATTAATGGTTAGACAACTGAACGGCATCTATCGAGTCAAGACACCCGCTTTGAAACCCTTATACGACGAAGCCCGAAAACTCGGTCGGTCCTTCGACGCATTCCAGATTCAGCACGTTCCCAGGTCCGAGAATCATGAGGCTGACTGGTTGGCCAACCTGGAAATTCAGGAGGAAAGATTGGCAAGTGGGCCGGGTGGCCGCGCCCATTAGGGTGAGGAAAGTCCGAGCTCCACAGGGCAGGATGCTGGGTAACGCCCAGGCGGGGTGACCCGACGGAAAGTGCCACAGAAAACAGACCGCTACCGGGCGAAACTCCGGTTTCGCAACGAGCAAGGGTGAAATGGTGGGGTAAGAGCCCACCGCGCTTCCCGGAGACGGGGGCGGCACGGTAAACCCCATCCGGAGCAAGGCCGAATAGGAGCGGAGAGACGGCCCGTCTCGCTACAACGCTCGGGTTGGCTGCATCGAGGCGTCGGGTAACCGACGTCCCAGATAAATGGTCATCCATTCGACATTTCTTGCCGAATGACAGAACTCGGCTTACAGGCCCACTTGCCTGTCTCCCCCGGCGAGCCCACAAAAGGGTTCGCCTTTGACATATCCTTAAGGAGGACCAATGGGATTTGTTGAAAAATTCCGAGGGATCAGGGACAAAAATCAGAGCATGGTCTGTGTCGGACTGGATCCTGATCTGGATCGCATGCCGGATCACGTGAAGGCAGCAGCCGATCCGATCTTCGCCTTCCTCAACGAAATCGTTTCTGCCACAGCGGATCTGGTCTGCTGCTATAAACCCAATTTCGCCTTCTTTGGATCGTCCGGTAGAGCAGGCTGGGAATCGCTCGAAGCGCTGACCAGAAGCATTCCCGACGACATTCCGATCCTGTTGGACTTCAAAGCGGGAGACATAGGTAACACAGCGGTCCATTACGCCAGGATGGCATATGAGAAACTCCAGGCTGACGCGGTAACCGTCAACCCGCTCATGGGCAAGGACGCGGTGGACCCTTTTCTCACCTACGCGGACCGCTGTTGTTTCCTCCTTTGCCTGACTTCCAACTCCTCCTCATCAGACTTTCAGCGACTGGAAACGAACGATGGTTTGCTATATCAGGTGGTGGCAAGAAAGGCCGTGGAGTGGTCTTCAGGCAGCCAATGCGGTCTGGTAGTTGGTGCAACCCATCCTGGCGAATTGGGAGAAATCAGAAGAATCGCACCATCTCTACCCTTTCTTGTACCGGGCGTGGGCAGTCAGGGAGGTGATGCAGGTGAGGTAGTGCAGAATGGATTGGACAGTACAGGTTCCGGTCTTCTGATCAATGCCTCTCGAAGCATCCTCTATGCATCGGACGGTGAGGATTTCGTACAGGCCGCTAGACAGGCGACCATAGACTTGAAAGCGCAATTGAACGTTGCAGCTGAACAGGCTGCCTAGGGCATTCTAGATTACCTGACGGGAGAGTTACCTTGCCCAAGCACAAACTGAATCGGTCCGCTAGAGAACAGTGGGCGATTGATGGGTTCCTAATCATGAAGGGCGTGCTTTCCAGGACACAGATCAAGAGATTCTCCTCCGAAGTCGACAGATTACAAAGGAAGTACGTAGTCCGGAACCCAGATGTTCAGAATTCTTCAGGCCTAGATCGCAGAAACATCCTGCCCGAAAGCCCCATATTCCACGAATTGATCGACCATCCTGCCACTTTCCAAACCGTTCTGGACTTGATGGGACCGCACATCCAGCTCAGTATGGCCGAGGCCATCNTGCGCCCACCCGACCCCGACTTCAAGGGATACATCCACACGGACGGCGGACAGGCCCTGAGGCACATTCGGGTAACGGAAACCAGCTGGCCGATTCAGCTGAAGATCCAGTACTTTCTAACCGATGTCAGCCGACAGAATATGGGGAATTTCACACTTTTTCCCGGAAGCCATCTGCGCCCGTATCCCGAGGGCGATGCACCGATCAACGCGCATACGCCGGGAGCCGTACAGGTCTGTGCAAATGCGGGAGATNCCGCAATATTTCCCCACTCCCTTTGGCACGGCGTATCGCCTAATAAATCAAGACGTGCCAGAAAAACCCTGATATACGGATACGGCCAACTGTGTTTTAGGACGTTCGATTTCGACGGGCACTCTGCAGATGTCATGAAACAGTGCACCCCCAGACAGCGCCGGCTGCTGGGGGANCTGGGATCCGATTGGCGGCCGGGTGCCTACTTCTACTCCCCCGCTGATCAGGAAAAGGTTATGAAAGGTCCGAGGCGCCGAAAGAGGATTTGAGCCAACCCTGCCTTTCCGCATTCCTGCGAACTCAACCAGGGGGATATCATCGATCCCCACTGAAATCAGCGGCATGCAAAACCCCAGGTATACCAGCAGGCATACACCNAGGGATATCCAGGTCATCCGATCCATCCCTCTCATGGGTTTGCCACCCCAAAGTGGTCTCTGAGTACCCGTTTGCACGCTGTCACCTCAACGCTCTGGCCCATCATAGACTTGATCCGATCGATTGTCGCCTGCGCCTTGCCNAAAAGCCCCACAGCCTTCACGAATGATTGGTCCGTAAGGTCCATCTCCCCCAGAACCATATAGAATATCCCAAGATCGAAATGCGCGTCAGCAAGATTTGGATTCATCGCTATCGCACATCTGGTCTCAACCACCGCTTCACGATAGAACCCGCCTTCGAAGTATTGCCTGGCCATATCGTGCCTGATTGTGCCTCTGTATGCCGCAGGCTTAGACGCGATCATTTCGAGAAGCGTACTGAACCCCGACTTCCCCTCCTCCAGTCTACCCGCCCGGAGATGTTCGCTGGCCTAAGCATAGATGCTCACCACAGAGTTCTCGGCCTTCTCGGCAAGTCTGTTCTCTCTTTCGGCTTGTGCCTGTTCACCCAGGGAGGCGTGAATTCTCGCCATTTCTCTGCGTGTTTCGGAAACATCGAACGCCCTGCCATCCGCATATTGCTTCACCCTCTCCAACCAGCCTGCACCCCGATTCGAAAAGGACCGCTTAACAGGCACGATCCTTTGGTAAACGGCGGTTTGCTCAAAATCTTTTACGAGCGCGTAAGTCGGGATATGCCCGGATTTGAGATAGGCATAGAAATAGTGGGAATCCAGAAATGAATCCTTACCCACTCTCGATTCGTCCGCGTCGTCCAAATCTCCAAAATCGACCACGGCAGCCTGCCAGACAACCAGTAGGTCCGGCTCGAGGTGGTTCACCATCACGTGATTCAGTCCAAGCGCTGTGGGCACGGCATCCTTGAAGATGCTCGGCACCTAGGAGTAGGCGTCATAAAGGACCGTCGTCTCTGGTGGATAATTGGCTGCAAACGACCGTTCAGCAGCCAGCTCCACATTGTCCTCAACCCGAGTCCAGCGTTCGCGAACAATCTCGTCGATCCCGACACGTGGCCCAACGACAGCAGCAGTAACACGGGGATGGACCACTGCCACTTCACATCCAACCGCTTTCGTACCCACGACCAGATCACCGTATACCCATACCCCCCCACCACCAGACCATAGGGCAGAACAGGAAGGAGATCTCGCGGACGGCGCAGGTTCACCTCCAGCATCAGATACGTAACGAATACAGCCATCCACAAGATAACATGCCTGGTGCTGCAGGAACATGCCCTTCCCGCTTCACAGATAGCACACACACCGTCAATGTCACCAACAGCACAGCGCCGTGTACACTTCCAATTAGACCCCACAGCATATCCAACCACTCCACACCGCTGGTTTCCATACGAAAGCTGTGACCGAACCCCATAATACCCTTTTCCATCATCAGGCTTTCTCGAAATGCATTGAACGCCAGGACCCTGTAGGGATTCGTGATCGCCACCGTCACGCAAAATATTACAGGGACCCCCAACAGAAGGAGCCAGATACCCACCGTCTTCAGCCTACGTACCGCAGCAGATGGACGCAACACATCATCTTCTGCCAGCAGCAGACACAAGACGATCAGGGGCAGAAGGAACACACACGACAACACCAGGCTTCGGGTATCGTATTCGCCATACAGGCGCAGCGCATAATACAGCCCACATAACAGGAAGAACAGCTGCGGCAGATCCGGATGGGACTCTATGGACCATCGCAGGAAAACAGGAGTGAGCAGAAACAGAAATGATGCGATACTCCCCGAGGCACGGCTGAACACAAGATGCCCCAGACGCCACGTCATCCATAGGTATCCACCCACCCGACACCGTACCAAAACTCCCCACAATGATCAGAATCACCTTCTCGGTGACCTCTCCGAACAGACCCCACAGGTTCAGGAACAGGGGCGGCACATAATAAAAAATCCCTCCATACTTGAAGGAGGGTGGTACAAACATACCCATTTCATACAACGGAGAGACCTCTGTTGCAATTTCGGATTCATCCAGCGAGAATACGCCCGCCAAGCGAATATCACCTGTTCAGAGGNTGATCAGCGGGATCGCGAATCCCAGGTAGATCAGGTACACTCCCGCTTCCGGAAGGGAGAGCCGTTTCTTGGCTGTCAAGGTGTCTCTCCGAAATACCTGTTCAGAATTCTGGCCACCGGGGCCCCCGGCTGATTCAGACGACCGAGTTCCCGCAAGTTCTCCGCCGCCTTCCGGTCTTTACCGAATCGTTTCACACTCCTTTCATATACCACCAAGGCGGGTTCCACATCTCCCTGAGCAAGGTGGTAGAGACCTATGTCAAAGTTGGCCGCCTTTTGACCACTGTCCAGATCCAATGCCTGCTGCGCATATTCCAGAGCCCGGTTGTAAAAGCCAGTTGCGAAGAATTGCCGAGACATCTCATGCTTCACTTTGGCCCGGTATCCGTCCGGCTCCTTGTCAACCAGCTTCCACACCTTGTCAAAGGCCGTCTTTCCGGCCTCTTCGTCGCCCATCTCCAGACGCATCCTGCCGAGCTTGTAAAGATATACTGCAGATCCAGGGACCATGTCGCTGGCCAACTGAAACTCACGGGCGGCATCGTGCCAGAGACCCCTCGATGCCAGTACATCTCCCATCTCCTGCCGAGCCTTCGGGAGTCCGAACAGCCTCCCTTGGCCCAGCAAGGTCACACGTTTCGTCCAACTCTCGGTGGTCGCATATTCCACCTTGGGCGCCAACCGTTCGTATATGGAAAGTCCTGGAAAAGCCATCACTTTCTGATAGTTTGAGAGATCACCCGCCAAAAGGTGACGGTAGAACAGGTGGTGATCGAGAAAGACCTCAACACCTTTATAAAAATGAGTTCCGTCCTCTCTATTGCGGTATCTGTCTGCTATTGAATTCCGAACAACCAGAACGTCCGGCTGGAGGTGGTTGATCAAAGGAAAACTTTGACCGAAGGTCCGAAACACACTCCGGAATTTTGCAGGAACGTAGGCATATGCATCAAAGACTACTGACGTTTGGCCGGAATATTGGCTGCCTATCCAACGTCCCGCCGAAATTTCCGGACTGTTATCCAACCTGGACCACTTTGTAGTAAAAAGGTNTGCAGCACCTGCAACATTCCAGCCCAGGATCGCAACTACGAAAAGTGAAACAACCGTATACCTGGGCAACCGCTCAGACCAGACCGCAATGCGGCCCCAAAGCCAAAGGGCTCCGTCGCTCGCGAGAATGTAGAGAGGTACAAGGACCGGCAACAGATGTCGCATCGCCTGGAAGTTCGCAATCAGCNCGAGATACCCGGTATACCCCCCGATCCAGAGGAGAAGGATACGCCAGATTGAAGACATCNGTCCCTTCTCCAGTACGATTATGACATATGCTCTTAGCGCTGCCATTGCAGCAGCAACATATCCACTCAGTACAACGAGATTCCAAATCCAGGAAAGTCCTGCCCGACCAGTCTTGAACATATGTCCAAAACTCAAGTGCTCCCTTTCGAAGGCCACATCTCTTGAGAAATTTTCAAAATCAAGAATTGCGTAGGGGTTTGTTGCCATAAATACGCTCGAAAATACCAGAGGGATCGTTGCCACCCCGAAAAGGAATCCAGGGTTCCTGAGCCGATTCAGGGCCGTGCGAAGGCTGGGCCCATCGGGCCCTGGCAACAGCACCGAGGCCACGAGAACCGGGAGAAGGAATACCCCGCCATATTTGGTGCCTGCTGCCAGGCCTGCGAAAAGAGACCCGAAGCACACCATCTTCCATTGATACCGCAGACACAAGCTATGGCAGCAGTTCAGTGCGCAGATCATCCAGAAGAGTTGGGGCAGGTCCGGGTGGAGTTCCACGGACCATCTCAAGAATGTGGGTGTCACAAGCAGAAGAAAGGCGGCCAGCACACCCGCTGAATTTCCCGATATTTTCCGACCCAGGAGGAACGTACACCAAAGGCAACCCAATCCTGAGACCATGCACATCATTCGAAGAGTAACCAACACTACCCGATCTGTTACCTCCTGGAACAAACCCAGAACCTTCAGGCAGAACAACGGCAGGTAATAGAACAGCCCCCCATAGCTGAAGGTCTCCAGCTGAAACGTCCCACCTTGGTACAAGTATCGAAGGGTGGCTGCGGCGAGCGCCTCGTCTGCCGAGAAAACATCCGCCATGCGGATATCATCTACCCCGAGCGAGATCAAGGGAAGTGTGAAACACAAAAATAAGGCCAGTGCTGCAAAAAACAGTTGGTTTACAGGCCTGATCATAGCATTCCAGAGCGGTCAAATGAAGTGGCGGGAAGATGGATGCGGGGAGGAGGAAACAGCCAGGAATTTGGACAGCTAGTGGAATATAGGGCCCGTGAAAATTTCAGTCAAGGTATGCTTTACGGTAGGAATTCTGGAAATGCCTTGACCGTATTTTCAATTGTTACTATTATTGATTGCCCTCGATTAAAGTCATCACTGCAAAGTAAGGGCTACCACGAAGTGTCCATCTTCGTTGCCTGTAAGCCTTCGGAGCCGCCCGATCGCCCGGTCGAGCGGCTCTAAATCTGTACCAGATGTTGCTGGATCCCTCCCTTGACATCCCCTGTCACAGTGACCTTTTTTACTTCTATACCTATTTAGATCAATCACTTACGACAGACCATGCCACTTATCCATCTGCAAGACATATGGCTGACCTACGGGGCCAAGCCGGTATTGAACGGCGTTTCACTAAAGATCGAGCCCGGAGATCGGGTGGGTCTGGTAGGACGGAACGGGTGCGGAAAGACTTCCCTTTTCCATCTGATCACGCAGCAGCTTACGGCCGACCGGGGCCAGATCTATCGGCAGGGCAATGTGAACATCGGCTACCTGCTCCAGGACCCTAACCTGGATGGTGAAGCCACAGTCCTTAAATCCGTACTTGAGGGGTTCCAGAACCTTATGGACCTTCAGGTCAAGCTTGCAGAGGCGGAGGAGAGAATGGCCTCCGGCGTAACGGATGAGACGCTCTTGAGTGAATACGGGCGTATTCGAGATCGATACGAAAGCCAGGGCGGGTACGCTGTAGAAGCCAGAGCGAAGGCCATCCTTTTTGGCCTGGGTTTCCAGGAGATCGACCTGGAACAGACCGTGAATCTACTCAGCGGCGGTCAAAGGAATAGGTTGGCACTGGCGCAACTCCTTGCCCACGAGCCCGACCTGCTGCTCCTTGATGAACCCACCAACCACCTTGACCTTTCCGGCATTGAATGGCTGGAAGATTTCCTCACTAGCTATAGCGGCGCCTTTCTCATCGTATCACACGATCGGTATTTCCTGGACCGGGCGATCAGGCGCATTGTGGATCTGGATTCTGGCGTTCTCGAATCCTATTCAGGGAATTATGCCTTCTACTCCAAAGAAAAAGCTCGCAGGCAGTCACAACAACAAAAAGCATACGAACGTCAGCAAGCCTACCTCGAGAAGACCGAAGCCTATATCCGTCAGAACATCGCCGGGCAGAAGACCAAACAGGCCAAGAGCAGACGGAAGACCCTGGAAAAAGTCGAGACAGTTGATCGCGTTAGAAACAAGAGGGATATGAGCCTCGCCTTCGGCTCTCAAGTCCGGGGCGGAAATATGGTCCTCGAGCTGGAAAAGGTAACGAAGTCATACCCGGATCGTCCACTGTTCCAGGATCTGGACCTGGTCCTCCGGAGAAACGAGCGACTGGGAGTTGTTGGCCCCAACGGGTGCGGAAAATCCACATTGCTCAACATCATCCTGGGACGGATCGAACCGGATGGTGGCAGGATGAGCATCGGACAGAACATCCAGAAGGGGTACTACGACCAGACTAGGCAGGACCTGGATCCCAAACTTACCGTCCTCGAGGAAATCTGGTCGGTTACCCCGGACACACCGCTAGGTGAAATGCGAAATTTCCTGGGTGCCTTTCTCTTCTCCGGCGATGAAATCGACCAGAGTATAGAAAGCCTGAGCGGGGGCGAGCAAATCCGTCTTGCACTGGCAAAGCTGATGCGAAAACCCATGAACTTGCTGGTGCTGGACGAACCCACAAACCATCTGGATATATCCAGCAGGATGGTTCTGGAAACCGCCCTCGAGCAATACAACGGTACGCTCATCGTTGTTTCTCATGACCGTTACTTCCTCAACAAGGTCGTCAATCGTATCCTCGTTCTGGAAAGGGACATTTGGAAGGTGGTAGAAGGCAACTACGAATCGCTGATCCAACAAAAGCTGAGAGACCAACCCGAACCGGATAGCGCCGAGGAGAAAAAACTCAAACGAAGATCGGCCTACCTGGCCTCAAAGCAGGTCAGTCGTGAGGTGGAACGTCAGAACCGCAAGATGTCGGAACTCGAGGAGAGGATAACTGCCCTAGAGGCTGAAGTGCATCGCCTTGACGGTGAGTTACAGCGTGAAGACCTTACCACGGATTGGGAAGAACTGAAGAGGTTGACCGATTCTCGGCAGGATGTCCAGAAGCAGATCGAATCTTGCTTCGGGGAATGGGAGGCCATCGAACGCCGGATGACGGAAACGGGGACCCGATAAATGCCCAAGATCCTGGTTGCGGATGGCCGGGAGACACTTCAGCAGGTCTGGGACAATGCACCCGATCTGGTCTTGCTCGATCTGTCTATGCCCGGCATGGACGGTATCGAAGTACCCGAATCACTGCGTCAGGATACCCGATATCAAAGTCTTCCCGTTCTTCTGCTCACAGCAAGCGATGAAACGGAAGACCGTGTTAGGGGGCTCAACACAAGTGCGGATGATTACATCACCAAGCCGTTTAAAATCGAAGAGGTCGTCGCCAGAATCCGGGAACACTTGAGAATACAGACCCTTCAGAAGTAGGTCCTCGAGCGAGAGCGGCTCATCGCCAGAGTGGAGGGCATCGGCCAAACGCTGGTCACGCTCTCGCATCATCTCAACAACGCTTCCCTGGCGATGTCCGGTATGGCCCCCTTATGCCAGATGGAACTTAAAAACACCGAACACCATCTGGATCTGACCCGGGTCACCCTCAAAAAGACCGCCAGGATAAGTGCTGTTCTCCAGAGTTTTCAGATGATGGTGGAGAAGGTGAGAATCAAGACTGCCGACTATGTGGGCGATCCCGATCGCATGCTGAACATTGAGGATGACCTGTAGCGATGTCTCAAAGATTTGGATCTTGGGAGGACCTTGGCTCGCTGACCCCTGTTCTCACCGAGCGTGCCTTTCAGTTTGCGCGTTGAGAACAGGGGTCAGCGGTCCACCAGGGTTGCCATTATATTGGCCTCTGCTGCAAGCTCTTCACCAACATATGCCTTGCCGGATACCTTGCACACGTTCCGGCGCATATGCAGCACCTCCACCTCCAACCGAAGCTGATCTCCGGGTACAACGGGACGCCTGAACCTCGCCTTATCTATACCCATAAACATTGGGATCTTGTCGGAACCCTCTTCACCCACAAGAATCCCTGCCGTTTGAGCGAGGGCCTCTACGATCAACACCCCGGGCATAACCGGACGACCGGGGAAATGACCGGGAAAAAACGGCTCATTTGCCGTTACATTTTTGATACCAACGGCCTGCTTACCCGGGTCCAACTCCTCTATGCGATCGACGAGCAGAAAGGGGTAACGGTGCGGCAATATCGCCTGGATGGCTTCGGAATCCAACACACTCACCTGCCTCTTTGGGAGCCGCTGCCTGCGGCGGAACCAGCCTCCTCCTCCAGACTCTTATCCAGCTCTTCGAGCACCTTCTCGGTCAGGTCGTGGTCTTCGTTTGCGTAAACCAGCGCGGCTGTGTTCAGCACATAATCGTAGCCATTGTCCTTGGCCACCTTTGCTACCACCTCATTGACCTGGGCCAAAATGGGTTGCGTAAGCTCCTGCTGCTTCTTCGTCAGTTTTCCGCGCTCAGGGTCGGTAACCTCCGAAACAAGACGCTGCAACTCCTCTTCCTTCCTCATCAAAGCCTTTTCGCGCTCCTGTTTCTTGGCACCATACAGCATCAGCTTCTGTCGTTCATACTCATCCTTCATCTCCTGGAGTTCATTTTGCATCTTGGTGAACTCTCGGTTCAGCTCTTCCTCGTAGCGTCCATACTCTCTCTGCGCCTCCTGGAACGGCTTGAACTTTCCAAGTATTTTCTGCGGGTCAAAAAGGCCACCTTGGACTGGGCCCACAGAGTTGTGCTGGGCAATATAATACCCGCACAGACAACAGCCAGGACAAATCGTACCGATTTAGAATTCATTGCTTGCTCCCCTCCAACATTGATGAAAATCTTTCGCGAAATTCCTAACCGAATCTGTCAAACCATCAAACTTAGAAGAACTGAGGGCCGAACTGGAAGTGTGTCATCATTTGCGGCTTCAGGTTGTCCACCCTTCGTCTGTCGATGCCCCAGGCGAAGTCGAAGCCCATAATACCCACCACTGGGGCCATAATCCTGAACCCGAATCCTAATGAACGCCTCAGGTCGAACATGCTGGTTTCGGAAATATTCTCCCAGGAGTTTCCAGCATCTGCAAATGCCAATGCATAGAACTGCTGCTTCACGATAGGAACCGTGATCTGGAAATTAACAAGCATCTGTGAGCTTCCGCCAGAAATTACACCACCTGTAACAGGTCCTAGAGATTGTTCAGGGTACCCACGAACCATCGTCCCGTCGAAAATGCTGATGCCTCCCGGGGTGTACTTCTCGTTAAACGGCACAACCGTCCCACCGTATCCCGCCACAAATCCAAGATGCGTCTTCAAGTTCAGCGCAAACTTCCAGAAGAGCGGAAAGTAGAAACTCGAAACCAGGTCGTGTTTGTGGAAATTTGTGTTTCCCCCAAAAGGTCCGCCGGCAAAATTCGGGGTGTAGGAGATGACCGATCCGCTGTTGGCGAATACCGGCAGGTCTCGACTGTCTCGCGTATAGTTGAAGTTCACGCTGCTCGTAATATTATTTGCAAAAGTCGCATCCTGGCGGGTTTCATCTTCTACGTCATCCGAAAAATTCAGGAACTTCACCTGCTCGATCCGATACCCCACGGAGGCCCTCGAAAAATCCGGCCAGGGGAGTCGCCTGCCAATGCTGGCAAGGGCCCCCTGCCGCCTTTGATCGAAATCGCTGGAAATCCGTTGTGTGTCCCGAAACAGCTGGCCGGAAACACTGGTTGGCGTGTTCAGAAACCATGGCTCAGTGAAACCGACCCTGAATGTTTCCCTCTGGGTGCCAAACTCCCACTGGAAATTGAGTTGTTGACCGTTTCCGAGGAAGTTTGGAATCTGAAGTCCAATTGTGCCGACAAGACCATCCTGCTCGCTGAATCCTGCGCCAACAGACGCAGTCCCTGTAGACTTTTCTTCGACTTTCAAAATCAGATCGAGTTCTTCACTTTCCTGAACGGGTCGCAGTTCCGGCTCGACACTCCCGAAAAAGTTGAGTTGCTGAACATTGCGCATACTTCGTTCTATACCGGATCGTCTGAATGTCTGTCCCGGTTGGATCCAGAGTTCCCTGCGGATCACCCTGTCTTTGGTCTTCGTATTGCCCTCAATCCTGACCTGTCGGACCTTCCAGGGCTTGTTTTCAAGGATATTGAAATGTACCGCAACCACGTAATCCGCGTCGGGTGTCTCCCTTGGGTCCACCGATGCGGTGATGTAGCCAATGTCGCTGTATAAGTTCGAAATCTGTTCCTGGGATTTGTTAAGCCGCTCCCTGCTGTACACCGACCCATCGCTGATTACGATTAGTTTATCGATGCCACCATCCTTGATCTTCTGATTACCTTCCCAGGTGACCTTGCCAAAGGTGTAAAGCGGGCCTTCCTTGATAGTGATGTCGATAAAAATATTTTCCTTGGCCTCATCGTAATAGAGGCTGTCGCTCAGAATCTCCGCATCCCTGAACCCGTTCGTCTGATAGAAAGTCAGCAGATTTTGCTTGTCTTCAATGAATGTGTCCTCATTGTATCTGCTTCTGCCGAAAATACCGCCAACCTGCTTGGTTTCCTTCATCTGCTTCCTGAGCTTCTTTCCGCTGATCGTCTCGTTCCCGAAGAACCGAATTCTCCTCAGTTTTACCTTTTTGCCTTCCTTTATCTTAAACGTCAAGGGAACACGCCCCTCTTCGTCGGCATCGCCGCGTTCAGAAATCGACTCCGCGAGGAGGTATCCTTCCTCCCTGTACAGATCGGCGATTTTGGTTTCAGAGCGTTTGACCTCCTGGGGTGAAATCCACTGATTCGGGATCAACCCCAGCGTTTTCTTCAACTTCCCCGACTTGATCGCCTTGTTACCTTCGAACTTCACCTGCCCAAGTTTTGGATGTTCCTTTACAGCGATCACTATGGCCACACCCTCTTCGACATCCGGATCTATCAACACCTGCACATCCGAGAAGAAGTTCAGCCGGTAGAGGTTGCGGATAGTACGTGCAGGATCATCGGGCATAATAAGGCGCTGCCCTATGGTCAAGCCACAGGAAAACTTCACCAGGGATGTTTCAGTAATCTCGTTGCCCGTCACCCGGATCTCGGAAATGACAGGGGCCTCCTGCTGGGCGTGTGGAGCGCCGGAGAAAGAAATCAGCAGAACGGCTGCAAACAGGAATTTGGAATTGCTGACAAACAAACCTACAACCTCCAAACGATCATCTTGGGATACTCCACCGCCTTACGAAATGACTCACCAATCAAACCGGGAATGGTGCTCCCTTGAGCCTTCTTGGAAACGCCTCGCTGTCCAAAAGGTTCCTGTAAACTCCAGGAGAGCTGTACGTCAAACTGGCCCGGGTGATAACACCCGGGCTCAGTCTAGATCTCAGCATATGAACATCTTCCAGGTTCACTGTCGTATTGGCAAATATCCAGGTCCAGGGTTCATGCATTATCCTGGTCCACCACCTCCTCGTCCGCTACAGGCTGCTTCGCTGAATCCCCATCGGAATTCACATCCACGAAATTCAGACCGTCCCCTTTCTTACTGATACGGATCTCGCTTCCTTCGTGGAATTTGCCCTGCAGAATCTCCTCAGAAAGCGGGTCTTCAACCATTTTTTGAATGGTCCGTTTGAGTTGACGAGCGCCATATGTGGGGTCATAACCCTTCTCAGCCAAAAGGGCTTTTGCGCCGGGTGTCAGACTTACGCCGATTTCCCTTTCCTGCAACCGTGGAATAATTTCGTCCATCTGGATATCAACAATCTGGATGATCTCCTTGCGATCCAGAGGATTGAAAATCACAATCTCGTCCAGGCGATTGACAAATTCTGGATTGAAGGTCTTCTTGATCTCTTCCTGGATACTCTCTTCCATCTTTTCTCGAATTGACTTCTTGTCCGACTTTTTAAACCCCAGTCCGCCGGCCTTCGTCAGATCCCTGGTTCCCAGGTTGGAGGTCATGATCAGAATCGTATTCTTGAAGTTTACCTTCCTCCCGAAACTGTCGGTCAATCGGCCTTCGTCGAGCACCTGCAACAACAGGTTGAAGACGTCGGGGTGGGCCTTCTCGATTTCATCGAGCAAGACCACAGAGTAGGGTCGCCGGCGGACCTTCTCGGTCAACTGCCCCCCTTCGTCATATCCCACATATCCGGGAGGTGCACCTACCAGGCGCGAAACAGCAAATTTCTCCATGTATTCGGACATATCGACAGTGACAAGTGCCTCATCGTCATCGAACAGGTAACTGGCAATCTTCTTGGCCAGTTCAGTTTTTCCCACACCGGTGGGTCCTAGGAACAGAAACGTACCGATCGGTCGGTTGGGATCCTTGAGACCTGCACGTGTCCTCCTGATCGATTTGCAGACGATTTCAACGGCCTCATCCTGCCCGACGACCTGCTTGGTAATCTCTTCACCCATCTTCAGAAGCTTTTCGGATTCGGCCTGAGCCAGGCGAAAAACAGGGATACCGGTCATGCTCGATATCACTTCGGCGATATCCTCTTCGGAGACCTCAACTACCTCGTCCCGAACCTTTTGCTCCCATTCCTGACGNTTTTCTTCAACNTGTTCCTTGAGCTTCCTCTCCTGATCTCTCAGCTGGGCCGCTTCCTCGAACTGCTGGTTGTTTGCGGCAGANTTTTTCTGTCGTGTGATGTCCTCGATCTCACCCTCGAGCTTCTTGATGTCCTCGGGAGGATTCAGGCGCGCAAGTCGGACTCGAGAGCCGGTTTCATCTATTACGTCAATGGCTTTGTCCGGCAAATGACGCTCGCTGATGTANCTGTCNGCCATCTGGACCGCCCCCTCGACAGCCGCATCCGTGAAGGAAACCATGTGATGCGTTTCAAATTTCTCTTTGATACCCTTCAACACCTGGATGGCATCTTCTACCGAAGGCGCATCCACCAGAATGGTCTGGAACCGTCTTTCAAGGGCCCCATCTTTCTCTATATACTTCCGGTATTCATCGAGCGTAGTNGCACCGATGCACTGCAACTCNCCTCGCGACAACGCCGGNTTGAACATATTCGAGGCATCCAGCGTNCCTTCTGCGCTGCCCGCTCCCACAATCGTGTGGAGCTCATCTATGAAAATGATTACGTCCTGGCTCTGCTGGAGCTCGTTCATCACGGCCTTGATCCGTTCTTCGAACTGGCCTCTATATTTGGTGCCAGCGACAATACCACCCATATCCAGGGTAACCACACGTTTGTCCGCGAGCAGCTGCGGGACCCTCCGCTCGACAATTCTCTGAGCAAGACCCTCGACAATAGCCGTTTTACCAACACCCGGCTCCCCGATCAGCACCGGATTATTCTTCTTNCTGCGGCTCAGGACCTGCGACACNCGCTCGATCTCCTGGTCCCGACCAATTACGGGATCCAGCTTGCCTTCCCGGGCGAGTTCCGTCAAATCTCTGCCAAAATGATCCAGAAACGGTGTTTTGCTTTTCTTCTTCTCTCGCTTACCGGTGGATTTCCCCTGCAAAACNGCACTCACCTCCTCTTTCGCGGTTTTATGGTCCACACCAAAGGCCGCCAGAATCTGGGCAGCTATTGTCTCTTTATCCTTGAGCAGCGCCAGGAGAAGATGGCACGTCCTGACAAACTGACTCTTCATTTCCTTTGCCTCGTTCGCGGCAATCTCCAGTATCTGCTTTGCACGGGGGGTAAACGGAACCTCGCCCATTGTCATCGACCCACCCGATGAAGCCACATAGTCATCTATGGACTGCTTGATGCTGTCCAGATTCAGCCCCANATTCAGCAGGACGGTTACCCCCGACCCCTTGCTCTCTCGAATAATACCCAGCAGAAGGTGCTCCGTCCCGATATAGTTGTGGCCCAATCTTGCGGCCTCTTCTCTGGCCAGCTGCATAACCCTTTTCACGCGATCCGAAAACATATTATTCATCTTGCTATCTCCTCTGCCCAGCAGCTCCAGTTGCCGCCGCCCATATCCTGATGTTCAGGGATTACCAAGTTCCGCCATACGGCGTCGCGCCATATCGGCGCGGACACGATCTCGTTCGGGGGAATCCAGCGGTCTCCCCGCTTGGTTCTGAAGGTGGAAAGGTTTTGTTCTTACCATCAACTCATTTAATGTGCCCACTTCTATGCCATCAAAAAGTTCCAACCCGATACCCAGTCTGACTGCGGAGGAGAGATTCATGAATCCCTGGGAGGAGAGCAATCGGGCGTGACTCAATATACCAAAAGCACGCCAAACCTTGTCTTCAATCTGGGACCGGATGTCGCCCAAAAGTGTGCCTCGCGCATTCTGCTCACACTGTACCAGCTGTTGGACAACTTTGTCCAGCGCCTCCAGGATTTCCACTTCCGAGCGTCCAAGCGTAACCTGGTTGGAAACCTGAAACAGGTTCCCGGATACATCTGAACCCTCTCCATAGAGGCCTCTGACAACAAAACCCATCTGTGTCACACCACGGACGACACCTTCCATTTCCTGGGTGAGCACCAACCCNGGAAGATGAATCAGTATGGAGGCCCTCATACCCGTTCCAGTGTTGCTGGGGCAGGCCGTCAGATACCCCCATTTGTCGGAGAAGGCAAAGGACAGGTCTTCGGCAAGACGATTCTCGGATCGTCTTGCAATCGCCCAGGCTTCGTCCACCTGAAAGCCGGACTGCATCACCTGGATGCGAAGGTGGTCCTCCTCATTGATCATCACGCTGAGATCTTCTTGTTCGTTCACAAGGACCCCGCGTGGCCCGTCGCCCTTCTCCAGAGCCGGGCTGATCAGGTGCCGTTCGACCAACAAGGCCCTCTGGGAAGGCTCCAAATCACACGCATCGAAGTAGCTCAGCGGCTGATCGGACAGATCCTTCCGGCTGGGCAGCGACCACGGCATCTATGATGCCGTTGCGTTCATCCGCGGCCGACAGATGCGCAAATCTTGCGGATGGGAGATTTCTGGCGAGTCGAACACGGCTGCTCACCACCAGTGCTGACAGATCGCCTGAGCCGTTGAGCCAGCTCGCGGTCCGCTTTGCCAGGTCTTCGAATGTCACAGGACTCCCGCGTGCCCCTTCAGTCTCGCAATTTGATCACGCAGCTTGGCCGCCTCCTCAAATGCTTCTTCCGTAACCGCATGTTCGAGTTGATCCTGGAGAGCGGACAGCTTTCGCTCCTGCAGGACGCCCTCGCCGGTGGTGGCATCTGTCTTGTGAACATCATGCCCTTGGATCTGTTTGAAGACGCTGTGCAATTGAGAATCGAATGCATCGTAGCAATCAACACACCCGAATCGACCTGACTTGCGGAACTCACCGAACGTGGTTCCACAGGTTTCACAGACCAAAGATGCAGTTTCCTCGGATACGGCTGAAAACATAAAGGTACTGACGGCTACGGTCTCGCTCTCGATTTCACCACTACGCTTGGACGCGCAGGCTCTACACAGGTGAAAGACGAACTTCTCTTTTTCAACCACCTGTGTGAATACCACACTTGCCTCTTGCTGTCCGCAGTCTTGACAATCCATGACTAAAGGTGTGCCCAACACTTGAAGAATCAGTTCAGATCCTCCACGATCCAACCCTCCGACATACGAATCACCCGGTCGGCCCTTTTGGCCAGAGCCAGATCGTGAGTGGCGATAACAAAAGTCTGCTGAAATTCCGTTGCCAGGTTCCAGATCAGGTCGTGGAGTTCCGCGCTGCGCTCCACATCGAGGTTGCCGCTCGGCTCATCTGCAAGAACTAGCTTGGGCCGGGTCACAAGTGCACGAACAACGGCCACCCTTTGAGATTCCCCCCCNGAAAGNTCTGACGGTAAATGATCTTGTCTTTCGCTCAGCCCGACCTTTTGCAGCAATTCCGAGGCGGCCTCGCCGGCATCACAGCGTGCACGCCCCTGGATCATCAGGGGCAACATCACATTTTCCAGTGCCGTGAAGTCACTCAGCAGGTGATGGAATTGGAACACGAATCCGATGGCTTCATTGCGAAACTGCGCTCGATCTGAATCAGAGAGGGAGAATACATCGGTTTCATCGATACTGAGCCTGCCCGACGAGGGCCGATCCAATCCACCCAGGATATGGAGCAGGGTACTCTTCCCAACTCCCGATGGCCCCACCACCGCAACGACTTCCCCGAGAGATACGCTCAGATCTACACCCTTGAGAACTTCCAGATCACTTTCACCAACCCGATAGCTCCGGGTAATGCCTTCTGCTTTCAGCAGGCTAGGCATCCTCTCCCTGCTCCAAGTGCTCTGGCCTCATGTGCGGAAATAAAATTACGTCCCGAATGGACGGAGCGTCGGTCAACAGCATCACCAGCCTGTCCACACCGAATCCCATCCCTCCCGTGGGTGGCATCCCATACTCCATTGCTCTTAGGAAATCTTCGTCCAAGACCTGAGCTTCGTCGTCCCCCTTCTCTCGCAGCGACATCTGGTGCTCGAACCGCTCACGTTGATCGATAGGGTCATTCAATTCCGAGAAAGCGTTGGCTGCCTCCCAGCCGCAGATAAATGGCTCAAAACGCTCAGTGAGTCCCGGGACTTCTCTGTGACGTTTGGCAAGGGGTGACATTTCGATCGGATAGTCGGTGATGAACGTAGGTTGGACCAGGTGGTGCTGTACCTTCGCATCGAATATCTCGTCGATCAGTTGTCCTCGAGCCGCATCGGGCTCTGCCTCGATGCGGAGCCCCTTGCAGATTCCCCTCAGTTCTTCATCCGAGGCATCTTTAACCTGAACATCGGCATAGTTTTCAATTGAATCAAGGAGGGTCATCCTGCGCCAAGGAGGCGAGAGATCCACCTCCTGCCNCTGGTAGGAAATGGTTGAAGACCCAGTCACTTCCTCTGCTACAGTGGCGAACAGCGACTCGGTGATCGCCATCATATCATTATAATCAGCGTATGTCTGATAAATCTCAAGCAGCGTAAATTCCGGATTATGGGTCCGGTCTATCCCTTCGTTCCTGAAATTTCTGCTGAACTCATAGACCCGCTCGAATCCGCCGATGATCAATCTTTTCAAGTACAACTCATTGGATATGCGCAGGTAAAGCGTCATATCCAATGCATTGTGATGCGTGGTGAAGGGCCTAGCCGAGGCCCCGCCGTAGAGGGGTTGTAAAACAGGGGTATCCATTTCGAGGAAACCCCGTTGATTCAGAAACTTCCGGATAGCCGCAAAAATCGCCGTTCGCTTCTTGAAGACCTCCTGCACATCCGGATTCAGAGCAAGGTCAAGATATCGCCTGCGATAGCGCAACTCCTTGTCGCTGAACGCGTCGTGCGTGACCCGTTCCCCGTCCCGGATCTCCTCTTTTGGTACCGGAAGCGGTCTCACAGACTTCGAAAGGAGTTCAAACCGTTGTACCTGTATGGTAATTTCGCCCGTCCGCGTCCTGAAAACCGGGCCTGAAACACCNACAAAATCACCNATATCCAACAGATTCCACAGTGCNAANGCCGATTCTCCAACCACATTCAACTTNAGGTAGATTTGAATGCGGCCTTGTCCATCCCTCAGGTCCGCGAAGGCCGATTTTCCGTGGTCCCTTCGAACCATAAGACGGCCTGCGACCGAAACCTCCTTTTCGGTCTCAGCAAGCTTCTCGAACTCTGCCCTGATTTCTCCAGATTTGTATGTTAGATCGTACCCATAGGGGTAGGGCTCAACCCCCATCTCTCGAATCGCCGCGAGCTTCTCAATTCGTTGAGCGACCAGCTGGGCTTCAGGGGCTGCCCCCCCCTCATGACTCAAGCTAAAAAACCTCCCGATAAGGCACTTCTAAAAACCCAAAATTACCCGTAAACTGCTGATTTTCCAAGCATCAATGATGCGAAAAAGAGTATAACGAATCTCCTATACTAAGTCAAGCGCTTTGCCCTTGAGCGTCCCCCGCCCCGGACTGGCTCAGGTACGCATGAATGAACTGATCGATGTCGCCATCCGTCACGCCCTGAACATCCGATGTTTCCATCCCTGTCCGCAGGTCTTTGACCATCTGGTATGGGTGAAACACATAGTTGCGAATCTGACTTCCCCATTCGATCTTCTTCTTGCTGCTCTCCACCTCGGCACGTTTCTCCTCTTCCTTTTCTTTGTAATGCTGATACAGCCTGGCCTTCAGGATCTTCATCGCCGAGTTTCTATTCTTGTGCTGGGACCGCTCGCTCTGGCACTGCACGATTATGCCAGTGGGCTCGTGTGTCATACGTACCGCCGAATCGGTCTTGTTAACGTGCTGTCCGCCAGCACCGCTTGCACGGTAGGTGTCCACTCTGACATCCTCGGGCCGAATGTCCACCTCGATATCCCCTTCGGCCTCCGGGTAGACGAATACGGAGGCAAATGACGTGTGCCTGCGGCTGGCCGCATCGTAGGGAGAAATCCTTACCAACCTGTGGACGCCGATCTCAGACTTGAGGTATCCAAACGCGTAATCTCCCCTGACCTCAATCGTGGCGCTCTTGATTCCCGCAGTTTCGCCGGGCTGCAGGTCGAGCACTTTTAACTCGAACCCTCGGCGTTCCGACCAGCGAGAATACAATCGCATCAGAATCTGCGCCCAATCCGCGGATTCGGTTCCCCCTGCACCCGGGTGGATGGTCATTATGGCGTCCAGGCGGTCCTCATTCTCACCCAGGAGGTGCCGGAGCTCCAGGTCATCCAAAGCACGTTCTGCGTCCAACAGCTCCTCGACGATCTCCGCCAGCTCCCCTGCATCCTCCTCCTCGGCCACCATCTGATACAGCTCATCCAGGTCCACCAACCGGCTGTTCAGTCCCTCCCACCCGCTAACCCAGTCCTTCTGTGTATTCAGCTCCTGGCTCACCTTGCGGGCTTTATCCTGGTCGTCCCAGAACTCGGGACTCGCCATCTCCTTCTCCAGCTCGCCTATCTGGGTTTCGCGACTGGGCAGGTCAAAGATACCTCCCGAGGTTTCCTACTCTCTCTTTGCAGGCATCCAGCCTTGTGCGTATCTCGTGGCCTTGCAGTTCAACAGCCATTTGCATCTACTCCTTTCATCCCATCNTCCATCAGGCGTCACCCATCTCTTCAAAGATGGGTCTGAGTTTTTGATATGTCACCTTCAATGCTTCCGAAATGACACGGGATTCACCCAGCACCGGCATAAAGTTCGTGTCGCCATTCCACCGAGGTACTACGTGCAGGTGCATATGATCTGCAATCCCTGCGCCCGCCACGCGGCCCAGATTCATCCCTATATTGAAGCCATCCGGATGCATAGCCCTCTTAAGGACCCGTTCGGACAGATCCGCCTGTGCGAACATTTCAAGGCGTTCCTCCTTCCCCAANCCCGCCAGACATGCTTTATGGCGGTATGGCAGCACCATCAGGTGGCCATTGATATAGGGAAAGAGATTCATGATGATATAGCAGACGGTCCCTCTGTGAAGAATGAGATTCTCTTCACTGGGCGACTCGTCCCCCATTAAACACAAAACGCAGGCCCCTTCCGGATAGGCCTGCGCGGACGCACCCGATATATATTCCATCCGCCACGGCGCCCACAAACGATTCATCGATCCAGTCCTTATGGTTACAGGCTTGTATCACCTCATATCGATCACCTCTACGTCATCGGGAGGCGTGAACCCAAAGAGGGAGGGATCCAGCTTCTTATCGACCTTGAGATCCGTCAGTTCGTATGTAGTCACATCATGGTTGAGGTTCAGGTATTCCACCCTGCGAACCAGCCACAGCTTGCGATCCACCCACAACCTTACCCTTGCAATATAACGCTCTTCCTCCTTCGCCGTCAACACCACCAGATAACATCGCTTCCGATCGACACGAACCTCTCCGTCGAGTTTCGGCCGATACTCTCCCTCGTAACCACCCAGGAGAATCAAATCGAATAGCAATTTCTCATAGCTCTGGTCCTCGTGAACACGNTCATACGTACTGAGCAAAACCTGCTCGTTTTCGGGCACGTAATTCCATGCNGTAGCCCCATCGGTCACCACNGTTTGGACATCTGTCTCNAACCGGAAGCGATCGGGTTTCTGTACGTAAAGACGACCTTTTATCTCTGTCGCCCTGTCNACAAGTTTCCAGTAGTGTTTCTTCTTGAATCGGCCGGACANGCTCCTCAGCTTNTCGTAACGATTCTGCTGGTTTCTGATCACCTCTGGGCCGTCAATTGCCCGTGCAGTAAAGGAGGACAGAACCGTGGCGAACATCAGGCTTAAAACTATGCCTTTCTTGACCGTCACCTCCACCTCCTTTACCCCTCCCTTAAACCGAATCGTATTCATCCTCTGCCATACGTTCGAGATACGACTCATCCACCAAGACCTCTCTGCCTTTGCTGCTGCCGTCGGAAGGACCCACAACACCTGCCTCCTCCAGCTCGTCTACCAGTCGAGCAGCTCTAGCATACCCTACCTTCATACGNCGCTGCAACAGCGATGCGGATCCTTGTTGATGGGAAATAACCAGTTTCAAGGCCTCGTTAANAAATGACGNTNNTNGACGAGAGTTGGCACTCAGCAACTGACTGTTGGCATCCTCTCCAAGATCTACACCATCCAGGTTAACACCTTGGCCACTCACCCACTCCACCAGCCGTTCTGTCTCTTCAGTGGAGATATTGGCCCCGTGGACACGGAAAGGTTCCGGCTTTCCAGCAGGACTGAAAAGCATATCGCCGCGCCCTAGAAGCTTCTCCGCGCCGTTGCAATCCAGAATGGTTCTTGAGTCCACCTTGGATGCCACACGGAAGGCGATGCGAGATGGAAAATTTGCCTTGATGGTTCCGGTAATCACATTAACACTAGGACGTTGGGTGGCCAGAATCAGATGGATCCCAACAGCACGGGCCATCTGGGCAAGCCTGGCCAGAGAGTCTTCGATATCGGCGGGAGCGGTCATCATCAGATCTGCCAACTCGTCGATTACAATGACGATGTAGGGCAGTCTCGGCGGNACATCCGCCTTGTCCTCCTCAGTTTCAGCGGCATCGCGCATTCGGTCCAGCTTCTTGTTGAAATCCATGATGTTCCGCACACCGTAGCGCGACATTGTGCGATACCGCTCCTCCATCTCGCTCACNGCCCACTTCAAAGCTTCCGAGGCCTTTTTCGGCTCCGTGACNACNGGCGCCAGGAGGTGGGGGATCTTGTTGTAAACACTCAACTCCAGCATCTTCGGATCCACCATAATGAAACGGACTTCCTCCGGCGTGCACCGGACCAGAATGCTGGTCACCAATGCGTTTATACACACGGACTTTCCTGCACCGGTCGCCCCGGCGATCAGAAGATGGGGCATTGCGGCTAGGTTGGTACAAATGGGCTCTCCCGTAGTAGACTTCCCAAGAGCAAGCATCAGCTTGTCATCCGATTCCTGGAATGCGGTGGATTGCAGAATCTCCTTTAGAAAAACTGTGGATGGCTTCGGATTTGGCACCTCTATACCTACCGCAGCTTTACCGGGTATAGGGGCCTGAATCCGGATGCTTCGCGCCTTCATTACCAGCGCCAGGTCATCTGAGAGATTTACAATGCGGTTGACCTTTACGCCCCGGGGCGGCTGAACCTCATACCCGGTAATCACAGGGCCGGGGTTCACCTGGGCCACCTTCCCTTCAATGCCGAAGCTGGTAAGGCTCTGTTCGAGGGTTTGAGCACCTGCCAGNAGTGTCTCTCGATCAGGTCCCTCATCCTTCTCGTGCGGCTCATCCAGAAGATTGAGATCCGGGAGGGTGTATGGCACATTTGCGGCATGGCTAACGCGCAACCCATTGGCGCTTTGAGCCATATCCATCGCCTGAGGCAGCACGATCTCCGGTTCCGGCATCGGTTCATCCTCTCCAACCGGTTCCCATGGATCATCCTCCAGTAAGATGGGCTCCTCCTCGAAGGTCTCCGGGTAATCCTCGGCCTCGTATTCTTCCTCCGGCTCTATGACCGGTGGTTCGGGCTCCGGAATCAGTTCCTGCTTGGCACCTGCCCGCTGCGCTTTGGCAATTGCGCTTGCCCTTCGCCGGGCCCCGGCTCTGGCCTTCCAACTCATCAGCTTGACGCCTGCAATGTCTACCATCATCCGACACCCTCTCCACATACTCTGCAGACCCCGGACAACCAGATCAGGAATACGTGAAAACGGCAGGTTCGTTACCACCATCATTATTACGATAAGAGCCGTTCCGAGGAAGATGTAGGACCCGATCCGACCCAGGTAGGGTACCAGCAACGTTGAGGAAAGCGTAACGCCCAGCCAGCCCCCGAGTCGGAAGGCCAAATAGGTCCGCCCCCGTGAGGNAACGCCGGTTGCCCCGCAATACAGCACGACGAGCGTGAGCAACGTCAAAGTGGGACCAACAATCGGACCTGCAGGCGACCGCCGAAAGCGGTTCCAACCCCACAGGAATACCAGGCCGGCAATCACATACGCGGCATAACCCACAACAAAGAACATATAATAAGAGAGATGTCCCCCGATCCAACCGGCAAGGTTCTCCGCAAGTTCGGGAGGCCGGCTGGAGTTGGGCGGATCCTCGGGAGAGTGGGAGGCAAGACTCACTATCATTAGAAGTGACAGCGAAATCAGCAACACTCCAAATATTTGGTTCCAAAGATCTCGTCTATTCCGGTGTCCTACCTGCAAATCCTTTTTCTTAACCTTCGAACTCTTTTTCATGCCTGACCTCAAAAGAAAGATCGAAGGGGAGAGTGTTGAGCGTATCCTTCGGCCCGGGGGGAACCGGGGCGAGAGCGCCGTAAATTGACGTTATATAACATAGGAAATTCCGTGAATAAATGTCTACAAACCTCGTGCTAGTACCACAGGGACCCGTTTTCTTTAGTTACCGTTCGGGGAGGTGGCTTCCATATACACCACGTAGATTGCCGGCTTCAATACACCGCCCTCGTCCCCAGTCCCGTCACACCATACGACCCTGCGGCTCCCACCGGATTCTGAATTCAGAAGCACCTTTACTCGCCGGCCCATCCGGTCGAAAACCCACAGATTTACGATCGCCCGGGCAGATGGCAACAGATAAGAGACCTCTACACGATCCTTGAATGGATTTGGGGAGACCGCCAGTTCCACACCATCATCGACAGGATGCCAGGCCACACTGTTTTCGGCACCTGGAGTTGCCCCTGTTTCTGAAGTACTCGGATGCCAATTCTGAGGTTCCTCATTTGGTCCAAAAGGATAAACGCGCTCAATCGATTTTCCCGGTGTGGTCGACTCGTATTGCATCCGATCGATCACTATCCCGGTAGTGTCCTGCAGAACGACTTCGTCGCCACCATTGTTCAATGCAGGCCAACCCGAAATTGAAACAACCATCACCGATTGCTCAACGAGATTGTAAAAATGGAACAAGGACGCGTTTTGAGCAACAACGAGGTAGTGACCGGCAGGAAGGGCTACGACTTNATCCCCGATTANCCCACCATCTCCTCCCCTGCTGTCGAGGATTCGCCATCCGGAAAGGTCAACATCCCCACCCGATGCGTTCACGAGTTCGACCCACTCGAGGCCCTCACCCAGAGGTGCCCCGAACACTTCGCTGACTAGAGCCTGTCCTGGCAGAGCCCCCACAACCACAATCCAGCTCGCCTTGTCATTCAATCGATCTTCGTCACCTGGAGAAATCACCCGGGACTCGAAAATGTGCCTCCAGGCAGCCATATCGGGCATCACGTAGTCGATATCTCTGCTCTCACCAGATTCCAGTGAATCATGTTCTCGGTGCCAGGCAGCAGACCCATTCACCTCGACGTCGAATTCCCCGGACACCTCCTCAACTTCGTTTACCACGAATAACATGACCGTTCTCGCCCGACGCGACCAGGATGGGAGATGTCGTTACGGCATCCAGAGACAGGTCTCTATTCTTCGGACTGACGCTGTTCACCCGACCGGGTGTGCCACCTTTCCATCGCGAATCCGACCAGTTCTTTTGCATGATCTACCTCCGACGGATCGATCTTCTCCTCCGAAAATCCCTCCGGATTTCCTGGCACATACAGAGCAGAACCAACGGTGTCTCCCTCCGTCGTAACCAGGAGAACCCGTTCTGTCCCCTCATTCTGAAACCCACCCTTACCGAAGGTCGCGTCCTCAATGGCCAGAACAATCACATCCGCCGGAAGTGGCTGGTACGAATCCGAATTGTGGAAATAACTGGAATCCAGTAAGAGAGCGCACCCACAAGGAGACAGGAGCGTATTTTGGTCTCTGGCCACCAGGGCATCCACCTCGTTCCCATCCCCCACCCGCCAGCCGTCGAGATCCACAGCAATATCGTCGACGTTTTGGAGCTCGATGAATTCATTGTAGAATTCCCTGCCTTCAGGATCGAACATCACCTCGGAAATCACCACCTGGTCGGAANCCTGTCTGAAAAGAGACAGGATCAGGGCGACACCAGCAAGCCAGCACATCATATCATCCCCTGGCGGCGCCGCACCGTCCACTCCGCTGAAAGCAGTGCGACGAGCAGGAACAGTGGCCAGGACTTACCCCAAAGCCTGGATCGGAAATGCACGGTGGTAGGCTGAGGCGAAAAGACGAAGGAATCCAGAACAGCTGGAAGGGCATCTGACCTGATAAAACGCCCGCCGCTTTGAGAGGCGACCTGCCTGAGCAGATCCCCATTCATCCTGACGTCCTCATACTCCAGGCTGTAACGACCCACGGTGAACTCGCCTGTCACCTTACCCAGAACTTCTCCACTTCGCTCAGCCCGAACCGTAAATCTGTAGTCTCCCTGAGAGCCCGACTTCATTTGGCCTCTATAACGGCCCTCGCCCAAATCCTTCAGTACCACCTGGCGAACGGCAGGACTGTCCAAAACAGAAATGGAAACGCGTGCACCTTCGAGCGGCATCAGTAATTCGTCCAGAACACGCGCCTGAAACGTAACGGCCTCCCCACTTCTGTAAGCAGGTTTGTCCACAATCACCTGGACACGNNCCNCCCCTTCATCCGTCACGAGCCATTTTGTAGCATTCGCCCAGAACGCCCGCGATGCGGCATCGGTCTTGCCGATCCCCAGCATCATCGGCCCCAATCGCCAGAACGTCCTGGCCGCTACCACCATAGTCTTCCCTTTCCCGGCCCTCCCGATCACCACAAGCGGCATCTTCCGCTTNCCCACACGTTCCGTCGGGTGCTGGAGCAGAACCGATGCACCGGGTCTGGCGCCTCGGTTCTTGTTGAATGCCAGAAGAGGGGGCAACTCCCCCCATTCATCTCGATCCGCAAGATGATCTTCGGTGATACGAAGAATTGGGTGTAGCGCATCTCCCCTTGGAATCTCAGCCTGGAATTGTTCTTCCTGGTATGAATTCGCATTCCCCGAAAGCGTGACCGGCAACAGGTCTCCCAGTTTGGAGGAGGCGTAAGCCCTGTTCAGGGCCTTTTGTCCACCCACAACCATCAATGCCCCCCCCGACTTCACGTGTGCGGCCAACCGCGTCTCGGGCACGCCATCGAGGAAATGGGCCGGCAGATCAAAAAGGACCACCAGGTCGTTTGCTGCNGGATNGTTGATCAACTCCTGCGTCCGATAGGGCCATTCTCCGGGACGGGTGGCCACCACCATCTCCAGTGCCAGATTCGCATCGGTTTCCAGCAACCGTCGAAAATAGGCCAGATCCGCGCTGGGGCTACCTGCCACAACCAGCACGCGCAGTCTGCCGTCCAAAATCTTTGTGGACAGCACCATCTTATTGTTGNCTGCAGACTGCTCCCCTTCACGAGGACCGACCGAAACCGTGTACACGTGACGCCCAGGTGTGTCGGGTGTAACCACAAACTCTGCAGATTGCTCTCCGTCTGCCAACTTGATCGGCTGCGCGGCCAAACGTTTACCGGCCTCCTCAACCACAATCACTTCCTGCGCCGTATCGTAACCAGTCGACTTTATGGCAACTGAAATGGTGATGTCCCGTCCCACATATCCAAGTGGGTCGATCACAGCTGCAGCCATCGACAGGTCTTTGGGCGGATCCTCCTTGCCCNCACCCACGGCGAATACCGGCACTCCGAGGTCTCTNGCTGCGCGTTGGGGTCTCCCACCCANATTGTGAGCNCCATCTGTGACCATAACTNTGGCCACCAGACCTTCGTCCGAGGTCACCCCCCCAAGTACATCCAAAGCGCCCGCGATGTCGGTTGCCCTGCCGTCCCACTTCAGGGAATCCACACCGTGCCACCCCATTGGAAGCAGGATTTCGGAGAACCTGTATAGTGAAACCCTGGCCTTGGAACCGATCTCCCGGATCGCCTCGCTACCCAGTACCGCCAACGCTCCATCCCTGCGCGTGGCCCCCCCCTGTTCGACCTGCATACTCTCGCTATCGTCCACCAANAAAGCCAGNAGCGGCTTGCGTTGGTTCCGAAACNTCAACGCCAGGATGGGTTCCATCATCAGGAGAATGAGAAGAACCAGCACCACGCATCTGATCGCCAGCAACAGCTTCGCGCCCAGTGCTCTTCCCGGGAGATACTCCTGATAGGCCAGGTACAGACCAACTGGCACCAGCAGGCTCAGGATCAAACCGTCTGTCAAACTCAAATCGATATCGGACAGTTGGGGCATGGTTTCCCTAACCGATCATCAGATCGAATCCCGTTGCATCATACCGGGAAGTTTCAGACGTGGCACTGCATTCAAATCCAGTCCTGAGCGTTCGCCTCGGCCCAATCGGTAGACACCCGCNGCNGCAATCATCGCAGCGTTGTCCGTACAAAGGCCGGGCGATGGGAATGAAATCGAAATACCGTGAGGTGAGGCGACCGACCGCATTTGCAACCTGAGTCGTCGGTTTGCGGCAACCCCGCCTGTAAGCAGCACCCGGCTCACACCTGCGGCTCTCGCCGCGCCGATCGTCTTGTGCACCAGCACATCCACCACAGCGGCCTGGAAGCTGGCAGCAATATCCTGTTTCTCTTCACCGATCTGAACGTCGGTGCGACGTTTCAGGTGGTATAACACGGAGGTCTTGAGACCACTGAAACTGAATTCGTATCCCGGCTCACCCATCAAGCCCCTGGGAAAATCGAAGGCCTCTGGGTTACCCTCTTCAGCCAGGGCCGAAAGCCGGGGGCCGCCCATTGTGGTCTCCCCCTCCCGCAGGATGTTCAGCATTTTCGCCACCTTGTCAAAGGCCTCGCCCGCNGCNTCATCACGTGTTTCGCCCCACACCTCNTATACACCCCAATCGATCACGTNGAGCAATTGNGTGTGGCCGCCGGACGTCACNAGCGACATAAAGGGTGGGGTCAGGTCCGGGTCCTCGAGATGGCCGGCGAACAGATGTCCCTCGATGTGGTGCACCCCTATGATGGGAAGCTCCGCGGCGTAAGCCAACCCTTTCGCGAGAGAGACGCCAACCAGGAGACATCCCACCAGACCGGGACCTTGTGTAACTGCAATTCCACCCAGGTCCGCGAGTTCGCATCCGGCCGTATCCAGTGCCTTCTGAACCACGGGCACAATCTTCCGGATGTGGTTGCGCGACGCCAATTCCGGAACCACACCACCGTAAAGGCTGTGTTCCGTCTGCGAAAAAACAACGTTGGACAGGATGACTCCNNCTCGCACCACAGCGGCNGCGGTCTCGTCGCAGGACGTCTCGATACCCAGAACTGTGTTGTTCGTTTCNGTCAGAGGTAGATTGCTCATTGGAAGACAAAAGTCAGGAAAGCAATGGGAACATTTGGATATGGGGTTGGATCCCGACCGACAGAATGAATAGCCGATCGGCAGAAAGGAGCAGGAAACCCATCGGTGTCACGTGGAGATGTGCGGTGGTTCACGAACAAAACGACGGTCGGACTGGGGAATCCGGACCGTTTGGAATCCTGCAAAGGGCTGATGGTTCAGGAGGTATCGGCAGGAGAAAAGGTCTTGCACAGGTTGGGTTTGCGGATGGGGCCGACCACCAATCGTCTAGGACGATTTGGCGTATGGTTCACCTACCAGGTGGGATATCTGCCCAATCCCCCTTTAATTACCAAGCTATTTATACGACTCTGTAATATTTCGGCCAGTGCTGATTTCGCCATTGTCAATCCGGAGATTGAATCCACAGTCCGGGTGGTTGCACACCCAGGCCTTGTAATGAATCGGAGCGCCATCCCGACCATAGTCCGACAAAGGAAGCAGTACGCCTTTTTCGCATTTCAGACACGATGTAAATTGATGTTCCATCCAATTCCTCCCATCCACTTATCTGATCAGCTCCATCCACAAACGGCCGAAGAATTATGCAAGCGAACAACCCAAAACTGCCCACTCTCAGCGGCCAGAGTGGGCAGAAGTACCGGCCAGCCAGGAAGGCGAACCCGCGATAACTCTATCTTGAGTATAAATTTATATAAAGGTTTCGGCAAAGTCAACTTATTTCCTTGGTCTCCAAAAGCCCACGAGGAGGCAGTAACCCAATTGACAAATCTCTTTGATTTCCTTATACTTCAGCGCCAAATGGGTTCCCGTTGAAATGCCTCAGCACGCGCCGGATCAACTGTTGAAAATGGAGTTCTTGAATGTCTCAACACAGCCGATTTCTACTCTATATTTTGGGATCAATTGCCCTGGGTGCCATCGTTGGCGGGTCCTTCCCCGATCAGGCCCTCCACGCGAAATTCCTGGGAGATATCTTCCTAAATGCACTCAAGATGATCGTGGTCCCTCTGGTGGTCGCCTCAATGATCATGGGAGTCACCAACCTGGGAGATATTCGAAAGCTCGGAAGCATTGGGAAGCGCACGATTATCTACTATATGGTAACAACAGCCCTTTCTGTGATCGTGGGTCTGATCCTGGTCAACATCATCAAGCCGGGGCTTGGGGTCAGCCACGGTGAAACGTTGGAAACAGTCGCCTACCGAATCGAAGGGAAACAGGTCCTGCTCTTGAATTCCAGCTTGAGCGACACGCAGTACGACAGCCGTCACCAGGTGCTCCTGGAGGACCAGGGCATCGTTGGTGCCCTGTCCTCGCCGGCCTCATCCGATCGGATCAGTGTTTCGGACTGGACGAGCAGTTCAACAGGAGAATCTGTTACTCCGTCCCCCTCTGGATTCGGAATTCGGATCGACCTGGGTGTAGCAACAAAGGTCCAGGGGAAGGACCGCACCATATTCCAGGTGCTCACGGATGTGGTGATCGGAATGGTCCCCGAGAATATCTTCAAGGCGATGGTGGAAACCGATGTTCTGCCACTGATCGTCTTCTCGTTGCTGTTCGGAGGGGTGCTCACCACACTTGGTGATGTTGCCAAACCGGTCATCAGCCTGATCGCGGGTATTAACGAGACCATTATGAAGATCGTTCACATCGTGATCACATTCGCTCCTGTGGGCATTTTTGGGCTTATCGCCGGACGAATGGGACAGAGTGGCGGCTGGGCTGGATTTCTGCCCGAACTCATCAAATTGGGATGGTATGCGTCAACCGTAATATCCGGCCTTCTCATCCACGGCCTTGTCGTTCTGCCGCTCATCCTGTTGTTCATTGCAAGAAGAAATGTCGCCACCTTTGTCAACAATCAACTTCCTGCCCTGACCACGGCTTTCTCCACGGCCTCGAGTTCGGCCACTTTGCCGTTGTCGATCGAATGCGTGACCCTCAAGAACCGCATATCCAACCGTGTCTCGAGCTTCGTTCTGCCGCTGGGGGCCACCATCAATATGGACGGAACCGCTTTGTATGAGGCCGTTGCCGCCATCTTCATCGCCCAGGTCTACGGGATCTCCCTCGGACCATTCGAAATGGTGATCATCTTCCTTACGGCCACCCTGGCTGCCATCGGTGCAGCGGGTATCCCCGAGGCGGGCCTCGTGACCATGGTCATCGTCCTTCGTGCAGTCAACCTCCCGATCGAGGGCATCACCCTTATTCTGATCATCGACTGGTTCCTGGACCGCTGCCGTACAACGGTAAACGTGTGGGGTGACGCTGTCGGTGCAGCAGTCATTGCTCATTACGAGGGTGAGACAGAAAACGCTGATCCGCAGGCCGCTTGAACGGTTCCTTCCCTGACCCTGATTGATAATTCACTGGAATTATGCCATTTACGCCTGAAAACCCATTGATCATCCAGAGCGATCTGTCTGTCCTCGTGGAGGTGAATAGCCCCCATTATGCGGCCGCTAGGGATATGCTTGCCAGGTTTGCCGAGCTCGAAAAGAGTCCCGAACACATCCATACCTACCGCATCAGCCCGCTCTCCCTCTGGAACGCAGCGGCATCGGGATTGAATGCAGATGAGATCTCGGAGGCCCTGGGGCAATATAGCAAGTACGAGATCCCGCAGAACGTGTTTTTCGAGGTCAATGAAACGCTTGGCAGATATGGAAAGATCCTCCTCGATCGGTCTGGAAAGGACCTCGTGCTGTCATCCGATGATCCGATCCTGATCACCGAGATCTGGCAACACAAAGCTGTCAAACCCTACCTGAAAGAACGCCTGGACGAAAACAGCGTACTCATCGATCTTCTCTATCGCGGACACCTGAAACAGGCACTCACCCGGCTGGGATATCCGGTAAAAGACCTTGCCGGCTACCTGCCTGGGGCAAAGCTCAAACTCCAGTGTCGCGAGCAGACGCTTGCGGGAGAGCCGTTCCACCTCAGGGACTACCAGAAGGAATCGCGTGAGATCTTTCACGCCGGCGGAGGGCCTGAAGGAGGAAGCGGCGTGATCGTACTCCCGTGCGGTGCGGGAAAAACGATCGTGGGGATCTCCGTTATCGAACGTCTTCAGGTACAGACCCTGATCCTCACCACGAACATTACGGCATCGAGGCAATGGAAGTCAGAGATTCTGGACAAGACCAGCCTGACCAAAGAGCAGATTGGGGAATACTCAGGTGAGGTCAAAGAGATCTGTCCAATCACCGTCGCGACCTACAACATCCTCACCTACCGTAAAAAGAAGACAGAGGGATTTCCCCACTTCTCAATCTTCAACCAGGGAAACTGGGGACTGATCATTTACGATGAAGTACACCTGCTTCCAGCGCCGGTCTTCCGGTTCACAGCCGAGCTCCAGGCGCGTCGGAGGTTGGGACTCACAGCCACACTTGTTCGTGAAGACGGCCTGGAAACCGATGTCTTCAGCCTCATCGGTCCAAAGAGATTCGACGTCCCCTGGCGCGAACTGGAGACCCAAGGCTGGATCGCCACGGCCCTGTGCTGCGAAATCAGGTTGCCCTTGCCCCAAGATCTCAGGTTGGAATACGCCGTTGCGGGTGGCCGGGCAAAATTCAGGATCGCCTCCGAAAATCCCAACAAACTCCCTCTGGTCGAGCACTTGATCAGAAAACACGAAGGGGACTCGATCCTCGTCATCGGACAGTACATCGACCAGGTCGAGGGATTCTCAAAGGACCTCGACGCCCCGATCATCACAGGCAAGACCCCCAGTGACGAGCGAGACGTCCTCTACGATCGGTTCCGCAAGGGAGACATCAAGGTCTTGATCGTATCGAAAGTCGCAAACTTCGCGATCGACCTGCCCGACGCCAATGTAGCCATTCAGATCTCCGGCACCTTTGGGTCCCGCCAGGAAGAAGCCCAACGCCTTGGGCGGATTCTTCGTCCCAAATCGGATGGAAGCGTCGCCCACTTCTACACCCTTGTGACGCGCGAAACCAGAGAACTGGAATTCGCACGGAATCGCCAGACCTTCCTCACCGAACAGGGGTATCACTACAACATTCAGGACGCTGCGGATGTCTTCAAAGAATCAATCCCCTCAGCCTGAGACAGGTGTATTGAAAAGCCTCTTGGCGCTCCTGGAAATCACCCGACCACAAAACTGTCTGATAACCTTCCTGTCCGTGGTCCTTGGCGGATGGCTCGGTGCTCACGCCCTCACAGGATTCCTCCTGGCCGCGGCCATTTCCGCTTCGCTGCTAATGGCAGGCGCGAATGCCTTGAACGACCTGTGGGGGGTGTCTTCGGACCGAATCAACCACCCGGGACGACCGCTTCCGTCGAACAGATTGTCCACAAGGGCAGTCAGAGTGGAGGCGGTCGCCCTCCTCGTCCTGGGGTGTCTGACCGCCTTGCCCCTGAGCCCACCAGCCCCGGGAATCGCCCTCCTGGCCTGCGCCATCCTGGTCCTCTACAACGGAATCCTCAAGAATGTTCCGCTCGCAGGCAACCTGATGATCAGCCTATTGTGCGGTACAGCCTTCCTATTTGGGGGATATGCCGTGGGGCAGCCAAGGCCGGCGCTTATTCCTGCAATATTCGCAGCCTTCTTTCACTTTGGTCGTGAAATACTGAAAGATCTACAGGATCTGCAGGGGGATCGACATGCAGAAGGCAGCACACTTCCTATTTGGGCTGGCGAACGAGCCGCCGGGGCCGCTGTCTCCGCAACTTTTCTGGTCCTGATCGCCGTCACGCTCTATCCCTTCCTGTCCGGGATTTACGGATCGATCTACCTGTTTCTCGTGTTCTGCCTGGACTTCCTGCTCTTATACGTGGTTTTCGAGGTTTGGCGTTCTCATTCAGCCGATCACCTCCAACGGCTCAGCCACCTCTTGAAGGCTGGAATGATCCTTGGCCTGCTGTCTATATTCCTGGACGACCTCTTCCGCTAGAAAGAGTTTTCGCTTGACACAACTCATTGATTATGTTAATTTAAGGGCATTATTGAGAAGTGGGAAAAGCCTCTGGATTCAAGCTGAAATGGGCAGAGGTATGAACAGGCACCCAGAAACCGCCGGGCAGCAATCGCTTTGATTCAGGAACCGCAGTGACCCGCCTCTTCGCGATGGCAAGGCTGCATCGCTCCCCCAGCAAGGAGGTAAGCATTGGCGACCACAACCAAGAAGGAACTTGCACTCAAAGTAAGCCTGGAAACAGGGTGCAGGAAACACTTGGCCTCGAAAATGGTCGACACGGTCTTCGAGGCAATGCGTATCAGCCTGATTGAGGGCAACCGCATCGAAATTCGGGGTTTTGGTGTTTTCCAGGTTAAAGAAACCCGTCCCAAACCGGCAGCCAGGAACCCGAGAACGGGACAAATTATCTACGTCCCTGCCAGGAGAAAGACCCATTTTCGCCCGGGGAAATTGCTGAAAGAGGAATTACACCGACCCACTCAGCCTGAAGGGGACCAATCCTGAAGACACATCCTATTGATTTATAAAAATCTTACGGCCTGCCTCCTGTTCTCGGTGGCAGGCCGTTCCATTGCCGTCCCCCAAACCACTTGACACCATCAATTGGGTCCTTTAAGTTCCCGACATTCAGGTGCCTCAGGGGCAATCAATAAAAAAGGGGTGTCACTTACGTATGAAACGAGCTCTGGTAATCGAGGACCAGAAACCCATCAGGGAATCCGTCGGTGAGCTCCTTGAGATCGCTGGCTGCGAGACCCGCCTGATTGGCGATGGCCAGGCCGCGTTGGAGGAACTTCTCGGCTGCCCCTATGACCTGATCATTCTGGACCTGAATATACCCTCGATGGACGGGGTCAGTCTGGCGGAAACCATCACCTCTCAAGACGGACCGAATGCCGGAACACCGATAATCGTCATTTCTGCCTATCTTTCCCCACCTGTTACCGAAAACCTCCAGCAACTGAACATCAAGCACTTCCTGGAAAAGCCCTTCGTAGCGGAGGAGTTGCTGGGAATTGTCAAGGAACTGCTCGAAAAAGACTGAGACACCAACCTTCCTGCCGCCGTCGAGAAATCTCGAACGGGACCCTCGCTTCCATTTTCAAAGCCCACAGGAATTTCCCTGATGCCGACACCAGCAGACAAGATCCGCCAACTCACTGAGGAGTTGAACGAGCATAACTACCTCTATAACGTCCTAAACAAACCGAAAATATCCGACGAGACGTACGACACACTACTGAGAGAGCTTGCCGACCTGGAGGAAGCCCACCCGGGCCTCCTGCTTCCGGACTCACCCACTAAGCGAGTGGGATCCGACCTCAGCAAATCCTTCCCAACAGTTGTTCACGACATACCCATGCTCAGCTTGGACAACACCTATTCCCAGGACGAACTCGCCGAATTTGACGCTCGTCTCAGACGCGAACTCCCTGGGGAAGACCTGGCTTATGCTGTGGAACTCAAGATCGATGGTGTCGCCTTGAGCCTGACCTACGAAAATGGCCTGCTTGTACGTGGAGTCACCCGGGGAGACGGCGTCCAGGGCGAGGAGATCACATCCAATGTGCGTACGATTAGGTCTATTCCGATTCGTTTGCGTAATCCTATGGATTTTTGTGAGATACGAGGCGAGGTCTACCTCTCCAAGGGGGCTTTCACAGAGATCAACCGCCGCCGTGAACAGAATGAGGAGGCCCTTTTCGCTAACCCGAGAAACGCCGCCTCAGGGACACTCAAGATGCAGGATCCCCGAATTGTGGCCGAACGGAACCTCAGTTTCTTCGCCTATTTCCTGCGTGCGCCTGAGGCCGACGTGACCGATCATTCGGAAGGTGTCGACCTCCTGGGGGAACTTGGATTCTCCGTGAACCCGGAACGGCTCACCTGCAGATCGCTCGAAGAAATCGTGGGGTATTGGGAGAAGTGGGAAGGTGAGCGGGACGAATTGGACTACGAGATTGACGGAATCGTGGTGAAGCTGAACAATCTGGCGCAGCAGGGAAAGCTGGGCGCAACAGCCAAATCTCCACGTTGGGCAATGGCCTACAAATTCTCAGCCAGGCAGGTGCAGACGCGCCTCAGGAACATCCTCCTCCGGGTCGGTCGCACGGGCGTCGTCACCCCGGTCGCAGAGCTGGAACCGGTTCTCCTTGCAGGCACCACCGTCAGTCGTGCCACGCTTCACAACGAGGAAGAACTCCAGAGAAAGGATATTCGAGAGGGGGACACCGTGGTCCTGGAAAAAGGTGGCGACGTAATCCCCAAAGTCGTGGAAGTCGTCCTCAAAGACCGTCCTGAAGACGCCGTACCTTATACCTTCCCCGAGTCCTGTCCGATCTGCGACACCCCCCTTGCACGCGACCCGGGAGAAGTGGCCGTTCGCTGCAACAACGCCGGGTGTCCCGCCCAGGTGAAAGGGAACATTCGGCATTTTTCCTCCAGGACCGCAATGGACATTGAGGGCCTCGGGGAAGCCCTCGTTGATCAGCTGGTCGAGCAGGAGTTGATCAAAGATGTAGGTGATCTGTACAGCTTGGACCTGGAGGCGGTTGCGGACCTCAAGCGAATGGCCGAGCGATCTGCGCGGAATTTGCTGAACGGATTGGAGGCGAGCAAAACACAACCTGTTCACCGGGTCCTATTCGCTCTTGGCATTCGCCACATAGGCGCAACGGTAGCACGTAACCTCACACACCACTTTGGGTCCTTCCACCAACTCCGGAAGGCCTCCGCAGAAGAAATCGAGGCCGTCCACGAAATCGGCGCCGCAATCGCGCAAAGCATTCATGTCTACCTCAACGACGAGACCAACTGGGCGATCGTGGAAAAACTCCAAGCCGCCGGACTCAATCTGGTAGCAGAAAAACAGGCAGATACGGGTCCAAAAGTTCTGGAGGGGAAAACTGTCGTGATCACCGGGACCCTCACGAGGTGGGGAAGGCAGCAGGCCCAGGACCTCGTTCGAACCCACGGCGGAAAACCCACCTCAAGCGTCTCCAAGAAAACCGACCTCCTTGTCGCTGGCGAAAACGCTGGCACCAAACAAGCCAAAGCCGAAGAACTGGGAATCGAAATCCTAGACGAAAACGCCTTCGCATCCTTGATTGGTGAGTAATTCGAAAAGGTGAAAACCTATATCATACACCTCAGCTAATAATTCCTGACGCGTGGACTTTTATTATATCAGGCTTGCACCCGGCCGGATTAAGCGTATTGGCGTCACGGTGTAAGCGAGAAACACTAAGCTCTCTTTATGAAATTGAAGGACCTCGCCCGTCACCGGGGCAACTGCTTCGTCGACCATCGTATCTCTCTTGTTAATCTACAAACCGGAATGCATAAAGATCGGCGTCGCGCATTACAAAACGCAGGCGCACTGGTACACCGGCCAGACGACTTACCTCGGGGCCACTTGACCAGCGCACCGTGCGTTCGAGATCGTCGCCCAGCACCTCGACACTTTCGTCGAGCGTAAATCCTTCGATGGCTGTGTCCATCTGATCGCGCAAAATCTCAACACGGATGCTACCCGCAGCCGAGGCAGAGAAGTTTATGGCCAGTTTGCTGCCGGCAAAGATGAGTGGTTTGGTAACAAACTCTCCCCCGCTCAGCGGGGCCTGCACCGAAGCGAAACCGTCAAGGCGAAGGGTGTAGCGACGCAAGTTCATACTATCGCCCCGCCAGTAGCCTTCACTGATGTAAATAGATAATTCATCCGGCGCACCGGCAAAGATTGACTTCGTGGTCACCATGCCCCAGCCTGGGTAGCCGTCACCGTAAACCCAATTGTCCTGTGGTCGCAGCCCTGGCCGAATAAACGATTCAGGCCAGAGATTGAAGGTCTGCCCATCGCGGCTACTCATGAACATACCGTCGGTTAAGGCACTGCCTAAGCGTTCACTGACGTTGGCCCGCAGGCGGCGATGTGCCAACTCGGGCAGATCCTCTATGGCCTCCGACCAACTGCGATGAATGTAGCGTGTCGGAAAACCCACAAAAATATGCGGGGCGCGGAAATAAGGCTCGATGGCATTATTGTATATCTCGTCAGTTCGACCCTGAGTGTAATTGACATATTCCGGCTCGCTCCAGTGGATGAAATCGGTTGAAGTGGCGGTAAGCAGGTCGCGGCCATAGCGAGAACCGCGCAGGGCATCTCCTACTTTGTGGGCGGTGTAAGGTTCTTCACCCGTTTTGGCGATGTGATGCTCGTTGCGATGGTAATCGCGATACTCGCCCCGGACAGAATCCCAGAAGGCCAGGTTCTGCGAGTCAAGCAGGCCGTCGGAAATGACGGGCCCATCGCTCATTGGCGTCCAGTGAATACCATCGGCTGACTGTAAGGGTTGCAGCCCATCAGGAACCTCGGGGCCGTGCCCTTTTCGAGAAGCCGAGCCATCACGTCTTGGGAAGCTGACAGCCCAGGCCTTATATTTTGCATCGGGGGCGGCATTGGGATTGGCGTCTTTGAAGGGGGCAAAGGCGTAAGTAGGGATGCTGCTGGCCTGCGTATTGAGGATAATATTATTCTGCTTGGAGCCGTTGAATTCGACCAGCCCCAGCTCTGGCCTGACCCAGTTGATCCCATCGTCGCTCTCGGCATAGCAAACCATCGGCGGGCGGGGCGGGGTTGTTTCAGTCATCGCGAACTGTCGACCCAGGTAATACATACGATAAATGTCGTCGTCGTGGAAGATTCGAAAATCGGTGCAGACGTTACCCTCCCAGGGCTGATCGGTCACCAGAGCCGCATCGCGGGGAATGGGCTGATTGAGGCGTAACTCGGCTCCGCCGCTCAATCGGGCGATTAAATAGTCGTCGAGCATCAACTCCAGGCGGGAGCCAATGTCGATTGGGTAAGTGTTGCTGGCTTGAAGATGTTTCATTTGTCTTATTGCCTCCTTCGAAAATAGCATCGTCCAGAACTCCGGAATAAATTAAAGTAATTATATTGTTAGTAAATTCTTTGATTTGACTATATAGAATTTATATCAACATAATCGCCTATTATCAAATATACCTTCCTTTCTTCTTACCGCTCCATTTCACCAAATTTTCCAGCCAGCAACTCGCAACTGCCCACCGAACGCCGAACCAAATCACCCAAAGGTTCACCAAAAAACTCATTCCTCTCGACACTCGTCTCTCAACTCTCCCCTTGACATGCCTGCATTTTTTGCCTATATTGTAGGCATGAATTCGCCTCGTATCCAATATACCATCCGCAAGGTCCCCCAAAACGTCAACGATGCACTTCGCCAGCGTGTCCAAGACGAGCGAAAAAGTATGAACGCCGTCCTCATAGACATACTCGAACGTGGCCTTGGAATCAAGGGTGCACCCGTTTACCACACCGATCTCGACGACCTTGCGGGCACCTGGGTGAACGATCCGGAATTCGACAGTGCCATCGAAGCCCTGGACCATGTGGATCAGGAATCCTGGTCGTGAATGCGGTTATCGACACGAGTCGATACACGGATTTCTGCAACAACGATCCGGTCGCAGTGGAGCGCGTGAGAACAGCCGACAACCTTTACCTCCCCTTTGTCTCCCTCGCAGAACTCAGATCAGGATTCTTGTTTGGTACTCAGGCCCGGCAAAATGAGCAGACACTCAACCGATTCCTCAACAGTCCACGGGTTACGGTCCTGTATCCAACAACGCAAACCGTACGAAATTTCAGTCAGATTTTTTATCAGCTGCGTCAACAGGATACACCAATCCCTACAAATGATATGTGGATTGCAGCGCTGGTCGTCGAACACGACCTCCTGCTTTTCTCCCGCGATCCACATTTCAGTCACTTGCCCCAGATTCCAAGGGTGAGGTAACTTTGCCCCAGCGCTCTGGTTTATGGAGCATCGGATAGGCAACTTGGAATTCCATCTCGAGCCCGCACGAAAAGCAGATACACCCCACAAGAAAAAGAAGTGTGGATCGCAGACCCGACCCCCACGGTCGGGGGCTTTTCTCCCGCGATCCACACTTCTCTTTTCCAATCGGTCCAATCCCACTGCCAACGGCTTCGACCCTGGGATTTTCTCCCTCCGACTTACCCTCCTACAAGCATCTCGAGAACACTATTCCCAAGAATCAACTGCACGGCCGTAATGGTCAGAACACCGTACACAATCCTGTTGAACCAGACCTCTGAGAACCGTCTGTTGAGATAGATGCCAAGCTTCACGCCGATGTAACTGAGCGGTGCAAGACACAGGATCGTCATCAAGTGCTCGACGCGCAGGATGCCCAGGCCGAAATACGGAATCAACTTGATCTGATTGATGGATGCAAAAAAGATCACGGTTGTGGCCACAAACTGGTCTCGCTCCAATTTCTGAGGAAGGAGAAATATGGTAACAGGAGGTCCGCCGGCGTGAGCTAACGTCGAAGTGAACCCGGAGGCAACGCCCAGGATGATCCCTTCGATCCCGTGCGGACGCCGGCCCTCGAGCATGCCCAGAATCAGTCCTCGGGAAGCCTGAAACACAACGAACAGTAAAGCGAGTACACCCAGGCCCACCTGCAGGACCCGCTCATTGCCGCTGAAATAGCCGAAGAAAAAAGCACCTATTGCAATCCCGGCAACGGACCCGATCAGAAGTAGCTTCACGCTCCGTTTATGAAAGCGCTTTCGGTAGTGCAGTACCGCAAAAATGTCACATACAATCAACAGTGGAAGCAGAATTGCGGCAGCGTCGGTCACCGGGATCACCAGCGCCATCAGTGGGGTTGCCAGGATGCCGATGCCTCCCCCGAACCCCGCCTTCGCGATCCCCACGAACACCACCGAAACAACAGCCACCACCCAGAACATCAGCGGATAGTCAGGTAATACCTCCAGAATAACTCCCTTCGCTTACGCGTGCCGCCCTATGCAGGTCCGGACCGTTCGAATAGCACTTCATCACCTACGACATGATCTACCACCTGCACCCAGTCTCCGATGGACAGAGAGTCGCTTAGTCCCGATTCTTCCACCTCGAGAACGGTCTGGTCACGACCCGGGTTGGATGCGCCGATTATGCCTGCCCACAATTCCCCGTTCTCCTGCTGAACACGTGTTCCAACGAGATTACCGGTTCGCGACATGATGTTGAATCCCAGCTCCACTTTGGATTCACCAATGGAAATCACATTCGCACGCCCAAGTACCGAGGTAACGTCGAGCGTTAACCTGCTGGTGCCCGATCCCTCATCTTCCACGGCCAGCACGCCGTAATTGTGACCTCTTCCAGATGGATTTATCGCAATCCGATCACCCTCGCGAATGCCCTCGATCTCCGTCACAACGATGCTACACGAATTTCGATCGATATCGGCGATCTTGCCGGACTGACGGGCATTGGGGAAATCAGCAGACACATCCCCTCGGTGGTAAGATGAGGACCCCACTGCAAGGACACTGCCCTGTAACACTGCCGCGAGAGGCCCTCGAACCTGAGTGCCGTCGTCGAACCGGGTCTCCTCGTCGGTGCCGGCACTGGGTGACCAGTATATCGAGATCTGTTTACCGGCTTTCGTGACAAGCTCTACACCGCTCGCCCCAACCGATTCCGAGGCGATTCCCTTGGCTAACGTCAGCGAAGCGCCATCCACGTGAGGCTCGAACACCAGGTCGACACAGGTGGTGTCCCGTTCCGCCTTCCTACGCCAGAGGACGCCACGATAGTGATAATTAGATGCCTCAGGTGTACCCATCACGGCGGTGCATCTTGCGGTTATCACCTCGGAACCGGCACTTGTCGACAACTGGTGAAGGTCCAGGTGAACGCCCTTTTCCACTCGAGATTGCCACGACCCGCTCCAGGCGTCAGTCCTGGAGGTGGTTGCTACATCGTCCATGTAGGCCATTGCGAGGTGGTCCCGCCCGGTCGCCGAATCGGTTTCGCCGCGTGATCCCTCGGGATCGGCAACAGTACCGCTTCGGGCTGTAAATCCGGAGCTATCCGATTGGAACTCACCCTCCAACCCGCGGCAGGCTCTCCAGTGTTCCGTACCGCCGGTCACCCTGGAGAGATCGACCAGCGCCACACCTTCTCCGTCTGTTTCGACCAGTGCGATTAGTCGACGGAAGGAAACCCCAAGCTTGTCCCAGCCGCTCTCTCCCTCTCTGGGTGCCCATCTGTCTGCCTCCACCTCAAGAATTTGCAGACCGTCCACCAGCAATGAGCGAATCAGGCGCCCCCTACCGGCAACACGCTGTTTCCCGCCTTCGGGCAGATCTCCCCAGGCTGTATTGTGGGTCGCCCAATGGTCCTCCCAGAGTGGTCTGCTTGCCCAGGACTGAGGATATCCAAGGTCGGTGATGAAGGGCCGGCCATAAGCGAACAGCTGAACGTCCAGAAGATCTCGATGCCGATGCCCCGTAGTGTCACCGTAGACGATGCCAACGGCCGCCCGCTCCGGTGCCCCCGATGTTCTCAGAACTGCAATGCCTACGCCATCGTGAATCGTGGTCCCGATCTCGCGATGTTTCCCGCTCCTGACGGACTCATGAATCTCATTGACGACAGGATCGCCTGTGAACTCGGCAGCCCTGTCCAGGTTTTCTCCTTGGAAAGGTGCGTGGAAACAGTCTTCATCAAGGAAGATCGATCCGGAATCCTTGTCACCGTGCGAAGCCAGCCACGCACCCGTCCCCGGGGCGTGGCCGTCGCCAAACTGAAAATAGCTCTTGCCAACCATAGTGATCTCGTGGGGCTGCCGTCCAACTTTCTTGATTCTGGGATCACGCACGAGCGAGGGATATTCCTCCTCGGTGTAGACATCGGGGTGCTGACTCCGGAACTTCCTGAGGTTGTACTCCACCTCGAAGAGACCATTCGTGTGGATGCTGTTATAGCCACCTGTCGATTCGGGTGGCGTGCCGTCCGGAAAGAAATCGTTGGTACCGAATACCCTGAGTGTGTCGGGCCCTTCGTCGTATAGCCAGTCCATCACGCTGCCTGCATCCGCCCGGTCGAGGCCCCTGAGAATCACCAGTGCTCCCACACTCTCCCTTGGCAGATTGCTCCCCGCTCCGCGGTCGAGAATGACCTGCAGAAGGGATGCAAGCATCTCCTCGACAAGCCCAACAGCATCTTCTGGCCCACCCAGATCGAGACCTTGAGTATTAGCTCTACTTACCAGTTCCTGGTCCTCTTTTAGCAGTGGCCAGATCGTATCATAGGCGGTGGAGAGAATCTCGCCCAGCTTCGGGGTGTCGATCGAGTAGCGCAGCGATCCCTTTCTGGCGAGTGCCGCCACTGGGTCATCCTCCTGGGCCCAATCCGGCTGCCCCCATTTCCATGCCTCTTCGACGCTTCTAGACGGGCCATATCGAAATTGTGGGGCCGAGGCAACGTAGCACTCCTCCTGGGAGTACCTCAGCAATAGCATTCCCAGTTTCCTGGCGATGTCCTCGTTGAATCCCCCTCCACGAAGCCGGTCGGTCAGCGCCCGGATCGCGCCGGCGTAAGCTCTGCATTGATCCCGATGGTAAGTGGCGGCAAACAAGAAAAGGTGTCCTTCATCATCGAAGTAACCGAATCCGTCATCTGCGAATTCACCTGCCAGGAAGTCACCTTCCGCAGGATTGTTGGTCGGATAGATGGATCCGCAGGATGGACACTCGGACTTGAAGTCGCAGGGGGTATGGCTCCGCTTCCACGGGTAGAATCCGTTGAAACGGAAAATCTCGGTACCACAACTTGGGCACCCCTGATGGGCATTACAAAAGTGGGCCTTGGGTAATTCAGCTGGAGGCAACTGCGCCCACAAGACCTCATCGGTTTGAGCGATCCACCAGTCAGCAGCAGACGAATTTCCCACCAACTCGCGGTCATCCTGGAGCGTCTGACGAGACTTCGCTGATCGGTACGCTCCCCCAACTGGCCACCGCCTGGGCCACTCGGCACCGTTATAGGTGTGCGACTCACGGAGGTCATCCAACGTCCTGACTTGAATAGACGCCTTGCAAGTCTCGCCCGATCCGCTCGCTCGCAAAAGATAGTCCCCGCTCTTTTCAGGTGCACGCAGGTAGTGATAGCTGGCGCCATCTCGCTCGCTCAGCCTAGAGACGATTTGCTCGAATCCTTCCGCCTCGACCGTTGCGCTTCCATCTTCATCCACCACCGGCAACCTGAACGCCCGTCCGGCAAGAATCACACGTGGACACCACGGAATCGATACCTTTGACATAACCTCTCTCCCCTCCTCGATTTCACTTTGAGCACTCATGCAAACAGTACTATGCGTCAAGCTACGACAGAAAATTTGCGAAATTTGGAAAGCTCTGCCTCTGACTCATTCCTGGACGCTTTGGCCTCATCCCGATCCATCCACTATAATATCAAAGATCGGCGCCGATTCCGCCCATATTCTCAGAGGGTCATGAACTCGTACACTTTTTTCTGGTTGAGCGCAAAGGAACATTTGATACATCAAACACAGGATTGATAACGCATTTTGGAGGATGCCACTTAGTGACCAGTCGATCCTGCACGGCGGAAAGGTCGACGTTGATACTCACCATGCAGCTTGAGGGAGGAAGTGGCGAGCTAGACCAGATTATTCAGATGCCCGATAGCATTTTCCATTTTACACCTAGCGATTCCCATTAGAAACCGAGGGTTTCTACTCACTGATTCTTCATCTAAAAGACGATGGCCCTTGGTATAAAAACCTTGGTATCAGGATCCACCGACTATTTTTGCTGCCTATCCATGCGACAGTCCTTCATGATCCATGCAAACCCGCATTATTGATGGCGTGTGTCGCAGGAACATCAAGTAAACATTACTCTTACTCCGTTCCTTTACCACATGTTTCTTGCCAAGGGGTTTGAGATTGTGTCTACCTCTGCTTTGCACGACAGACCTCTTCTTGTTCGCAACTTCGATGGTGAGAACGTGCTCCAAAATCTGATTTTCTTCGGAAGCGTCCAGGCCGAGGGCACGTAGAGACCAGATGGATCTGTCGCCGGAGGCGCATCGTCTGACATACAACCCTGAACAGTGAGACATGATGCGACCTGCCGCGTAAAGTTGTTGCGATGTAAGAAGATCTTGAACCGTCCATCGAATGGTGCGCTTAATTTCTTCATGGTAGTTGATGTGTTCGAATCTGTTGAAGCCCGATCCCTCCCAGGTTTCCAGCACTACATCTTGCATACCCGTAAGTACTTGATGCCTTAGGAAAATTTGCCCGTTTTTTGTATTTTCGTCAGAAAAATCAGCCAACCGGGAGTTTCAGCACGCTATATTACTCCACCTTTCGGGCACAGGTGAAAGAGAAAATTAAAAGGAGTATGATCTTGGATTCGAATGTTCTATCCAGATTGGTGAAACAGGACGTGGCAGATCCTTTTGCTCTGGCGCAGCCAGAACTTGGTAACGCTTTGCTATCCACAATCGCTGGAGAACGCGCCAGCCAGGGCCCTGGAAATAAGATCGTTAGTGCCGATGGAAAAACGCACTTCGTCTGGCAGGACTCCCTCGAGCAGCGGTACTTTGCCAGGGCGCGAACCTATAATCACGGATCTGGTGAGTGGACACTGCCGGCGACCCTTTCTGAAGGCATCGATGAGCATTCGCGACCGACATTGGCCATCGACAGTAAGGGTTATCTACACGTTGTGATGGGTGGGCACAACTCACCTCTGCAGTATAACCGCTCCCGCGATCCGCACGACACTTCTGCCTGGACCGAGGCAGAACCGTTCGGCAAGAATACCTACCCGGTCCTCCTGGCAGGTCCTGATGATACCCTCATCCTGACAGTTCGCGACGGAACGCATTCCGGTATGGAGTTGTGGACAAAACCGGATAACGGATCTTGGCAAAGCGACGGTCTTCTCGTCGCTCGCCAAGATCGCTTTTCGGGATACACGGCAATGAGCAACGATATGGCATGGGGACCGCATCAGCAGGCTCTCCATATGAGCCAGGGCTTCTTTCTGAGCCGCAGGCCTGCCCCCGATGAGCACGCTCGCGATGTTGCCGGACTCTATCAGGCCATAGGATATCTCCGCTCGTTGGACTCTGGGCTCACTTGGCACACAACAGCTGGAACCAAGATCGCTCTGCCAGGCTCTTCCGATACGGTGGACCTGCTTGAAGAGGATGAGAGCAACAATCCTAAACCTGGGATCAACCATTGCGGACTCGCGATCGACTCCAGGAATCGGCCCTATGTGGGATACCTTCGTCACACACCCGAGCCCTGCTCGGCATTCCTCAAGACACAAGACGAAAGCGGTACCTGGCAAGATCTGCAGCTCGTGGAAGCGATCGCCTCAGCGTGGCCAGGCTATGGGGCTTCGAGATTCAAACCCGTCTTTACCGAGGACGATGTCCTTTGCATTCTCGCCGAAATCGTACCCATCGAGCACCCCAACGCAAACTGGAATCCCGGAATCTACGGACTTCCTGATTTCTGGCTGCGTGACTATCCCGAACTATCTCGACTCGTCTGGCTGGAGTCCTCTGATTACGGGCGGAACTTCACAACTCGTGAACCCATCGCCGACGTCCTGGACAAAGGTCAGTTGCTTCCGTCAGTTGAACGACCCAATGGGCGCTTCCCGATTCCAGCGGGTACCCGCCCCTCATTTCTTTACACCCTGGGCGACTGGCGCTATGCAAACGAAGGCGAAACCATCGACAACGAACTATACTGGGTACGAATGGAACCCTAATGACCTGTGATCACCGAGACCATATCAGCCTTTCTCGCGGTTACCCCAATATTCCTTACCTGAGGTCTCAACAATGACTGACGCACCCGAACTCAAACTGACTCCTGATCTCGAATCCGGAAAACCCAATGCTGCCACGCTATTCGACGCGCCAGACTCCGGGAAACTTACACTCTTCCGGAAACCCGCCACTCCCGATCCATTCGTCAACGCAGCGGTGACCTCTCTTGGAAATGACACGAACGGTACCGAGCAATTCTGGATTTCCTGTGTAAACAGCCTCAGTGGCGCTACCAGTTTCCTGATTGACGAGAATGGGGGATACCGAACTTTCGAATGGTCCGGTGATGACATGGTCAACGCCATATACAGCGTTGTCGCTCAGGATCAGGATACCCTCTGGGTTACCGGAGGAGCACTTGGCTACTTTATCCGTCTTGACCTGACAACCGGGAATCAGGAAAGATATCCCTGGGGGGCTGGACGTTTCGTGACTGCGGGCATGGCGTTGGATCCCGATACAGGCAAACTATTCGCCGGGGCTCAGACCGCGTTGGTCTCTTTTGACACTAACACAAGGGAAACTATACGAATCTATGGCGAAGACGAACGTCCGCCGGACAATCACCACTACAACCACTGGCGGCTGGATGACGGCTCTTACGGGTTCATACTCGAAACACCGGGCCTATCATACTTGCGTTGGGACCCCAAAGAGGAAACGGTCTCCTGGCACCGAATCGCAGAGGACGCCTCGCATCCTGCAGTGGGCAACATCAGGTCACTGAAGTATTGTAATGGCAATAAGACGTATCTCCCTTATCTGGGTTGGTTCGACGGACTGACACACGAAATAACGCCCCACGAGCATCCCCCAGAGGAAGAGGCTGCCTGGTTCGGTCAGATGGGAAATCACGTGTTTGGGAACCAGGTAGACCGAAACAGCGGAGGGGTCACGGTTGTCTGCTGGGATGTCACGACTGGGAGGACAACCAGGCGCTTGAGTGTCGCCAACATCACACCGTTTGGCATCTCGCTGACCGAAAGCGGCAAAATCCTGGCAATGGACCTCTATGGATGTTACAAGCGTTACGATGCAATTACGGGCGATCTGGAACTCTCGAGGCGTGTCGGTCCGGAACATCAACACAGATGCAATGTCATCTTACCGGTTGACGAACACAGGGTTGTAGGCACCCCGTTTATCTCACAGAACTTCTGGGAATTCGACACCGATGCCTCCAGTGGGTTCTGCGCGGGTAGAGCGGGGGGCTCGTTTGGTCAGGTGGACTATGGCATACGGGTAGGCACGAAAGTCTATTTCGCGATTTACGGAGGAGGACAACTCACTGAATACGACCCTGAGCGTCACGCATCCTATCCGATCAACCCCACGCAGGTCGCAATAAACGACCAGGGACAGCACGGCGCAGGAATCACAACGGACGGACAGATCATCTGGATTGCCTTTAAGCCCAAGTATGGCACGCTCGAAGGTGCCATGGCCCGATACGACACAGCAACCGGTATGGCGAGTTACAAAAATGCATCGGTTCCTTCTCAACACGTCCTGAACCCGGTCTATGACAAGGTTGGCGATGAACTCGTTGCAGGCACCTCATACCTATCTGACTGTCTCACTGCAACGCCGGTGCACAACACCTCCTTTGCGGTTCTTCTCGATCCGTCAACGATGGAAGTCATCAAGAAAGCAGAAGGCCCGGAGGGTGTCGACACACTACACTGCCATGGACCGCTTGGCAACCATCGCTGGTTGTTCCAGATTGGGCAGGATCTCGCTCAGTTCGATTCTGAGGAGGGAACCTTATCGGATTCTGCCCTCCACCTACCAGTTACTACATCAAAGGTCCTGTTCGCCGGCAGTCCTGGTTTGTTCCTGCTACAAATTGGGGACGACCTTTGTCGATGGGATGCGAACACAGACACCACTGAGAAGATTCTCACCTTTTCTTCCGACCTTGTGAATCGATGGTGGGTCCACGGATCGGACATTACTTTCGACTGCGGACAGTATGCCGCTTTCTGGAGAAACTGGACCGAATAGATGTCACGCCGACCCAATTTGCACTGAAGGCCGCTGTCCGGGAAGGCGGGAGGTGGAATGACGGGAAAGGAGAGGGTTCTGGCCGCCCTGGAGTTTCGAGATGCGGATCGGGTTCCGCGTTTCTGGGACCATTTCTTTCCCGAGTTCTGTCTGGAATTTGCCAAGCAGGTGCCAGACGTCGATCCTATGAGTCACTTTGGGAATGAGGTCCAGGTCGTTGTGGCCGACGAGACGCCATGGCCTTCTCGTGCAAAAGTTGTCCGGGACGCTGGCGACAATCGAGTTACGAAGAACGGTTGGGGACAGGTTCAGCGAAGCAGGACAGGCGCTTACTACAGCGGGTTGCTGGAAACAGCATTGCCGGACCGTGCCGACCCGGACGCTCTAGAGTTTGAAGATCCCCTGGCCGATAACCGGTACGCAAATCGTTTCGACGCTCTCCGATTGGGTGACCAGTTTATCTTCTGCAAGACCGGTGGACCTTATATTCGCACTACTTTTCTTCGAGTAGAAGAGCCGTTCTGGATCGACATCATGGACGACCCCGCCTGGATAAGTGTCCTGGTTGACAGAGTCGTAGACCACATCATCGAGATCGGCACCGAGGCGGATATGTACTCGGCCCACATTCCATCGGTCCGGACATGAGTATAGAGACAATTCGCAACGTCCTTGAATTGCTCGACCAACACGGCAGGTATTAACCTGTTGTGCGTCGGCTTGTCCGGTAACGTTTTAATTCTCGAGGTGAAGGTATCATGAGCCAACTCAACGCAGGCATCGCTCGGATAGACATCACCAACTACGCGGCCGGGGAGCCGAACGATCCTCTGTATGCGAAGGCCCTGGTCCTGCAAGATAGTGCCACAACCATTGTACTGGTCACAGTGGACGCTGTGGCCACGGAAGAAATTGGATCGGTTCCCAACTGCTACCTTGAGTGTGTTCGATCCCGACTCTACGGTGACCTGAGTATCCCACGAGAGAGTGTCATCATTTCGGCCAGTCATTGTCACGGATCCGTCTGCGAAGACATTGAGGATCGCACGGTTCAGGTCGTGAAAGAGGCCTGGGAACGGACGGTGCCTGTCAAGGCAGGAACTGGCGTGGGATTTGAGAACACAATAATGGAAAATCGCAGGATGCGACTGAGAGACGGAAGAGAGGCGGATGTCCGGAGAGCCTATTCATTCCCGCCAGACGAGGAAGTCGAGGCCGTGGGCCCAGTGGATCCGGAGATTGGTGTACTCCGGCTCGACAAGGAGAACGGTGAGTGCCTTGCTGCTGTTTACAATTTTGCGTGCCATCCAATTAAGGGGGTCCCAAACGGCGGCAACACATCCGATCTGGTAGGATTCGCGTCCAAGGTAATCGAGGACAACCTGTGTGACGAGACGATGGCATTCTTCCTCCAGGGTTGTGGCGCGGATATCAATCCTATCTTCTACAAAGACGTAAACTATCCACCGGACGCGGAGTCGCTGGGTCACAAGCTGGGTCTCAATACGGTCAAAGCACTACGGGATGTCCAGTGTAATGACAATCAGGTATTGCGACTGATTCACTTGGACACCGAACTACCAAGGGCCAATCTCGCACCCTTCATCGAGAAACTCGAAGCCGAACAGGAAGATTTGCTCGAAGCGCTCCAAGCAACTACGTTGAACCTTAAGGCCTACCTCCCACTCGTCTTAAAACACAAGCTTTCACCGGACCATCCGTCCTACGACTTCAGCAGATATCTACATGAGAAACAGATGCGGAAGGAGAACCTTGCGCATCTGGACTCTGAGAACCGGTCGCATTTGGATACCTACACCAAAAACATTTACATCATGGAAGCACTCACAAGGGTGCGAGCCAACCTGAATCTGCTCAAGAAGAATCACTCTAAGAACGAGGCAGCCGGGAAGGACACTATCGACATTGAGCTTGTTGGTCTGAGAGTTGGTGACTTTGTCCTCATCACTTTTCCGGGTGAACTCTCCGTCCAAATCGGACAAAATATCAAGACTAATTCATCGCATCACCACACCTTCATCGCATCTGTAACCAACGGCTATATCTACTATTGCCCAACTGAAGAGCAGTTGAAAAATAGGGGTTATGCCCAGGAAGATAGTGATTGCCTTGTGGCAGAGGGTTGGCAAAGCGTGTTTGAATCCAAGGCCGCAGAGATACTGGAGAGGGTGTAAGATAGATCCTAGGTGAGACCCAGACCCGGTTTGGTATCAGCTTCGCAACTACTGCTGACCTGACCTTATGCGGTGCAGTGGTTGTAATCCACAATTTGCGTTTCCGGCCTTCCGGTCCAGAGCCAACCCCAATTCCCAACCTCGAGGCTCTCCAGTTCCAACCCGACAACATCTCTATAGAAGGCAATCGATTCCATCGCATTGGGTATCACCAGAACCAACTCGGACTGGCCACGTGTAAATCCCATATGACAACCTTCTCTCAAGGGAAATATCTATTCATCGTGGTACGTGGAGAAATGACCTTGTCGCATTAATACGGCAGCTCGATCACCTGCCCGCTTTCCACACTCTCGTTAATGGCCATGGTGATATGGTGTGTCTCTAGAGCATCATTGTAGGAACAGTACACAGCGTCCCTGTCACCGGTGCGAACCGCATCGAGGAACGCCCTGTCTTCCTCTTCGTACGGATTGTTGTTGTTTCTGATTCTCTCTTCCCTGCCAGGCGTCTTCACGATAAGTTCACTGTTGTCGTGCGTAACCACCATTTCGTCGAGCAGGAAATCCACACCCGTACGGAAGCCGTCTAGCGCCAGGTGACCTGTGCCTGCACAAAGCACCGCGCCATTTTCAAAAGTCACAGTAGCCACAATGTGATCACAGATGTCGTGCTTCTCCCATTTTTTGGCACCTATTCCTTTGGTTCCTTGCGCATACACGCTGACGGCACTCGAATCTATCAGGTGACGAGCAATATCGACCACGTGAGTCGCCTGTTCGTTCATCTGCCCACCACTCTGTCCTTGCTGACGCCACCACATCACACCTGGAAATCCGCCGATCCAATAGGCGAAAACAGCGGACACGGTCTTCCCCGCCATACGCTCCCGAGCAACTTTGGTAATTTCAGTACTGCGCCAGTTGTAGCCTGCCGCACTAACCACACCGGCCTCTTCTATAGCCGCATTGATCTCGACGGCTTTGCTCAAATCGACCGCCAGCGGCTTTTCGACGAAGACCGCCAATCCGCTTTTCGCGGCGAGGATTTCCTGGTTTGTATGTGCGAAGGGCGGCAGGCAGATATAGACCACATCCAGGTTAGAGTCATCCAACATATGCTCCACATTATTGAATGCCCTGCCACCATAGTCCTCCACTGCCCTTTGGACTGCGCCCTCGTCCACATCACAAAACGCTACGATTTCGACATCATCCCACGTGGACAGATGCCTGAGATGTCCTCCCCGGGCGATATTTCCGACTCCGATGAACCCGATCCTGAGGCTTTCTTCAAGACTCACCAGTTCCTCCGTTTTCTTTATTGAGCGGTAGCTGAAGAGTAGAACACTTGAGACGACCTGCCGCCCTCACAACACTATTCTGCATCAGCCAAGCACTGCTTCAGAAATGTCACCGACCTAGGTAGCGCGATCTCACTTTTGTCCGTGAGACCGCATTCGAAGGCCATAAAACCATCGAATCCAATTCTCTTCAACACCTTGAAGGAGGCGGTGAAATCTATGTCTCCGGATCCTGGCTCCTTCCGTGTATTGTCTGCAAGGTGCACGTGGCCCAGGACATCGGAAACGGATTCGAAGCTGTCGGGAGTGTTCGGCTGTTCGATATGCATGTGGAAGAAATCGGCCATCACACGCTCACCTGAACCACCAGAATTGCGACAAAGTTCAGCGGCCTCCTCAACGTCCCTGAGCGCATTCGACTCGTATCGATTCAGCGGTTCTAGTAACAGACAGGCGCCCACGCCTTCCGCGTGGCGTGCGAGCTCCTCGAGCACACACCCGAGCAACTCGATCTCGGCCTCGTGCTGTGACTTCCAGGGAGACATATCCGGCAAACGGTCGTTGCGATTGAAGATCGGAACGGATATTGGGCCCTCCGCACCCAGGTCAGCTGAGATGTCGAGATAACGTTTAAGCGTATCCGCACACGCCCTTCGGCGCTTCGGATCAGGATGCACCATCTCCGCTTCGAATCCTCCGCAGATGGATGAGGCTTTCACAGGACTGTCCTTGAGTGCCGCTTTGCGCTCCGCCAACCCGGCTTCTTCGTTTATCTGTCCGCCCGCCAGTTCTACTCCTTCGAAACCATATGACTCCAGGTTGCGCAGCTTCTTGGCAAAGCTCTCTCCTGAAACCAGACCCTCCTGACATGATAATTTCATTGAGTCTCCTCCCGATTCCTGAGTTCATTCTGGGCTGGATGCAATCGTTGCTTTCAATCCACTTTTGGGACCGAGTGATTTCGATTCCAGATCTCACGAGCAATCTTCCAGGAACCATCCGGCTACCTCTGGTAGATGACAATGATCTTCCCTCGCTCCTCCATCGCTTCGCCATCGCCCTTTTGGGATGCTTCCTTCCACGCCTTGGTGGTGTCCCTTATGGCGGCCACATCAGTTTCCAACTGATCTGCAGCCCCCAGCCACGACGTCACGCCTAGGACCATAAATACAACGATTTCCTCTATCTTATCAGTCGTGCAACCACTCCTAAGCTGGTCTAAACAACTTCCCCTATCCACACCACCATTTCACCCTCGCCTCGATTCGCCCAAATGAAATACGGAATTGCCGTAATCTTGCAGGCTTGGTACCGGGTTCTGGACGGTCTGTACAACGTCCCTTTCCAGGAAACCGATTCTCGTCTTTTGGCTTTTCCTCTGACGATAGGAATGCCACTCAAAACACCACTGGAGTGCTTCTTTCCCACCAGCACACTGTCTTTCGCCAATACCAGATCATTCAGACCTTTCCCATTGTCTTTCTCTTCCAGGCAGTATACCACCGGACCTCTCTGCAGCGCAACGCGACCGGCATTCTGCCGTATGGAGGGATGGGACTCCACTCGCTTCACCGTCATGGTCAGATGCAGCCGGATACGATCACCCTTCTGCCATTGACGCCTAAGGTACAGGTAACCCTTGCGAAGTCTGGCCTTGCTTTTCACTGGCCGACCATTGACAGATGCCAAATATGCCTCACACCAACCGGGAACTCGAATCGCTAGGGTAAAGGTGACGGGAACCGAAGGGGATATCTCGAATTGCACATCCTCGTCCCAGGGGTATTCGGTCTTCTGAGTCACCGTTACTTGCTGACCGGCCAACTGTACCGTAGTCCGGCTATCGATGAATAGGTGTACGAAAATAGATCTGGTGGTTTGGGTGTAGACATAACCTCCCAGCGAAGCGAATATTCGGGCAAGATTGGGTGGACAGCACGCACACCCGAACCACTCCTGTCGAACAGGCGGTTTCTGACCTGTGAACCGGTGCGAGCCAGGAAAGGACGCAAGGTAATTGTCGTAGAAGAAACGTGTGCCGTCCAGTGAGACACCCGCGGGAATACAATTGTAAAGTGCGCGCTCCATCACATCCGAGTATTGTCTGTCCGTGTCCATCTGAACCATCCGGTGGGCAAAGAAGACGAGTGCAATTGCCGCGCAGGTCTCCGCGTAAGCTTCCTCATTCGGAAGGTCGTAATCAATGGTGAAGCGTTCCCCGAACCGGCTGGAACCGATACCCCCGTGAATGTACATTCGCTTTTCGGTGATATTCTTCCACATCCTGCGACAGGCCACCAACAGCTCCCTGTCCCCCGTTTCGGCTGCAACATCCGCCATACCAGCGTAAAGATAACAGGCCCTTACGGCATGGCCCTCGGCGGTCTCCTGTTCCCGCACGGGAAGATGCGCCTGGAAGTAATCGTGGCCGCCGAAACGGACTGGGTCTTCTCCCCTTTCCCTGGCTTCCCTGTCGAAGTAGTGAGGAGATCTCCCACGTTCATCAACAAAGAATTTCGCGAGATCCAGATACGATCGACGACCGGTCGCACGATACAATTTGACCAGAGCCAGTTCGATCTCTTCGTGACCTGGATACCCCCGTTTCTGTTTACGCCCTTTACCGAATACGCTCACTATGTAGTCTGCATACCGGCACATTACATCCAGAAACTCGCGTCTGCCTGTTGCCTCAAGATGTGCAACAGCGGCTTCCATCAGGTGACCAGCACAATACAACTCGTGCTGGTCGCGAAGATTTGACCAGCGCTTTTCGGGTTCTACAACTGTAAAGTGGACATTCAAATATCCGTCTTCTTGCTGCGCCTCGGAGATCAGCTTGACAACGTAATCTATCTTTTTTTCCAATCTGGCATCGGGGTGCGTCGTGATACTATAGCAGGCCGCCTCGATCCATTTCGCCACGTCCGAGTCCCAAAAAATGTGAGGGGGATCGGGGGAACCCGGTTTCCAGTCGAGTTTGAAGGCATCGATCCTCCCGGTCATCTTGCATTGTTGGTATTCAATCGGTAGGGTCACGCACCGATTTAGGCCCAGGCGTTCACCCCAGAACCCACCTTGGACTTGCACCTGGTTAGTAGTTACAGGCTTGAACTTTCTCATTGCATTCCTCAGGGACTGCAACCCTTAGGACGGCGGCGACTCAAATAAGACACTTCCACCTTTGGAGGCGCAACTCAGGTGAAATTCGCCTTCAGGATATCCCTTATCCAGGCCGCTGTATCCGGAAATTTGTCCACCAGTGCCTCGGCCAAAATGGAAACTCCAGCAATCTTGCCCTCCTCCAGAAGTCTGGCGGAAGTTTCAAGCAGCGCCTGTAGGATGTCATGAGACATGGGGCGCAACGCCCACTCGCGATGATGCTGAAGTCTATCCGTCTCACCGAGCTTCATGTTCCTCGCCCAGTAGTGCGCAAGGAAAACACCCACTACGATGGGTTTACCCTGGAAAACATCACCACATCTCTCCACGCTTTCCTCCAGGGACGCCAGCTTCTCAGGTGAAGGCTCCCAGAGGCTGATCACATCGACGTAGGGAAGGTATTGAACCCACTTTTCATCCACATCCGTTGTGAAATTCATCCAGTGGAGCTTCAATTCGGGATTCTCCTTCCTGAGAGCATCCTGAATCTGCTTTAGCAACTCGGGAGTTCCACCTCGGCTGGTAAATCCACCAAAAGAATAATCCAGGATACCGCCGGCGATATTCGAGTAGGTATTCGAGAGCGCAGAAATCCTCTCTGCCTCCTCCTTCGACTCGTGTCCCCGATCTTGTCCCCAGGAGTTCTCCTCGAAGAATCCAATTCGCACGGTTTCCTCATCATCGTCCAGGCGATAGGGCTTTCGCTGCCAGCGGGTACAGGTGAGGTCCCAGACCACCTGACGGAATCCATCCAGGGTCTCCAATGTGGCGCTCGGAGGTGTCGTGGAAGGCAGCCACATCGCACATACATTCTCCGATCCGAAGTATGAGGCAGTATCCGAAAGGCCATAGATAGAAGGTCCAAGACTGTTCCCTGGACCTGCCCAGATCCAGACCTTATCCATGGAGGCGGCACGTTGACTTGAATCGATTTTAGCCATTTCTGGTCTCCTCTCAAATTCCGATCCGTGCGATCCAGCACCGGACCTCAATCCAATCTGCCTGCAATTTCTACCGGAGGTATCCGAAGAGATTCATGTTGATGCCGAATGCGCTACCGTCCGGGTATGCGGGTTCATCCGTCTTTGTCCAGAAAACCTCGAATTTGAGATCAGAGGATAGGGCCACCCAAATCGTATCTGGAGTACGCTGACCTCCGGAGGCATCCGCTTCGATTGTCTGTGCGTGGTAATTCTTGCTGTTGTCGAAAGTTGAACCAAACCGGCGAACCGCCACGGTCAAATCTGCAATCGCGGGATTCCTGCCGTGCGTTATGATAAGAAGCGATGACAACGCCACGGCCTTGGTGCCTTCCGGCACAATCTCTGAGCAATCTACGGCGTTCCACCGGTCAGGCGGCCAGCGCTCGGTCGTCGCAGGATCTGTGGTATTCACGAATAGGACATTATGCTGCTTGGGGTTATCGCTGGCAATACCAATAGTTGAGCCTTCGATAAACCTGGGTGTAGCCGAATGCGCGGGGTCTGCAGTCCCGCCACCTGGGATCGAAGCCACACCGGCGCCAACCGCGAACCCAACAATCAAAGTGAACAGGTAATGTTTCTTCATTAGTGCCCCTCCCTTGGTGGCAGTCTATGGGATTCGTCCCATCTTGCTATGGCGATTGTACGCCACGGATGATCCCTTGGCAGATCACCAGGCAAAGAATCCAGTAGCCTGCATCCACCAGTCTGGCGACACCGGACTTCTTGCTGAACAAACCGCCGGAATAAGCCAAGACGATAAATGCCAAAGTTGCCAGGATTACGGTCAACAACGCGTACGACGCCGCGGCCACACCCACAAACCATCTCATCAGGAGCAGCCCGATGATTTGGGAAACCATCGCCCCAACCTCCATTGAGGACGCGCTCCCCAACTCCACACCAACCCCCTATGCCCATTTAGTGCCAAAAATCTTCGTTGAATACCATAGCCATCCCGCTAGAAACGAAATGATTGCCCCCGCAACAACTGCCAACCAGCTGACCCCATTGGTTAGTTCGGTCTTGTCCTGACCTCCTCTATGCTTTGGTACGAAACAATTTACCGACTTCTAGCCCTAAAGCTGTCCTTGATCCGGCTCGACAAGGCATGAATTGCCTGCCAATCAACACCCGAAATGGTCGGAACGGTTTTGCTTCGACTGTCCTACCCACGCACTATTGTGTCTTCTCTCACAGATGTCTGATCTGGATGATTGGCGTATGCGCCCTCTGGAAGGGGAACCGGTCCTTCCAGCAGTGGGTCCTTTGTATCTGCCATCCACTGATCCAGTCTGTCCCGTAAGTCCTCCTCGACTTCCCTCAGCCTGGCGTCACCTGCGAGGTTGTGAGATTCGTCCGGATCGAAAACCAGATCGAACAGCATTTCCTCGTCGCGCGGCTGTTCAGCCCAGTCATTCGCGATGAGCACCTCCTTGGATGGTGTGTCATCGGCATTGACGATCAGTACCTTGTCTCTGTTGTCGAATCGCCTGATATACTTGTACCTGTCGGTACGAACACACCGTTGGGGCTCATATGCACCGTGATAACTCACCTCGGCGAACACTTCCTCATGAAGTCTATCCACTTCGCCCTCGATTAGTGGAAGCAAGGATGTCCCACGGAGCCACGCAGGAGAATCTACACCCGTAACATCACACACGGTAGGAAACAGATCAATCAACGAAACTACCGCATCTTCCACCCTTCCGCCCTCGAACCCACCAGGTCCGCGGGTCACCAGGTAGACCGCTATCCCGTGATCCGTCAAGTTGCACATATTGCGCGCGAACTGCAGACCGTGGTCGCTGAAGCAGCAAACCAAAGTACTGTCAGCCAAACCACTTTCGTCAAGAGCATCCAGTATCTGCCCAACGCAATCATCCATGTTGCGTGCAGAACGCTTGAAGGCCGCCATCTCCTGGCGAATACCGGGATGGTCGGGAAGTGGTCTGGGCACAAGCGTGTATCTGGGATCCTCCTGGGGGTGCTGGTCTGGTTCTGGATCAGGAAAAGGAATGTGGGTTTCATAAATGCCTGCAGAAATGAAGAAGGGCTTCTTGTGGTCTTCTCTCAAGTAATCCGACACCGCAGGGCCCACGAATTCCGCGTGGGAAGTCTTAGCTTTCAAGACCCGTTCATAACCCACCGCATTGGCCTGGTTATTCCCGTGTGGCGCCGTGTGCTCCACACCGCACAGGACAGTCTCATATCCAGCACCGACCAATGTGTGGATAATATGTTTCTTGACATCATTGAGAGCCCATCCCCGATGCGCTAGTCCTGTCATGCCGGACTCGTGAGCGAACTGGCCGGTAAGGAATGCGGCTCGACTCGGAGAGCACGTTGGGGCCGCCGCAAAGGCGTTTCTGAACGTGACTCCCTCCTCGGCAAGCCGCTGCAGATTGGGTGTCGGAACGGCATGTCCATAGGGTTGTATATACCGCCCTGTGTTGTGCGAATGCATAAAGATGATATTGGGTCGATCCATTTCTCCTCCACAATTTTCTAATCTAACAATCCGAGGATATCTATACCGGCTGAATCATTGGCATCTCCTGAGATAGGTTCGGATCCCTCCTTCAATGGAATAGAAACAAGGTTCACAGATATAACTCCAAAGATCTCGAGCACTCGGAGCAGCCACAGACTGCAGAGGATGTATCAAAAGACAAGGCCATTCACAAGAGCAATCCCTATATGCCATGCTGACTCGCAACTCGAAACTCCTTCCTGTCTCCCCCAACCGGACAGTCGAACGCGAGGAATTCAGACACCAACTGCAGGTCCTCTCGATCACCTGGACTTCCGTACAACCGATCACCGACAACTGGATGTCCAATCTCCGCCAGATGTCTCCTGATCTGATGTTTTCTGCCAGTCTCTATCTCGACAACGACTACACTTTTATCAGATCCCGCATCATACAGTTCACGTTTGTAATGACTTCGTGCCTCCCGTCCATCGACCTTGCTCTCGATTAGCAAGGATGAGCCCGTCTCTCGAACGCATCCATGTACCGTCGCGCGATAGCGCTTCTCAATCACGCGTGTCTCGAAGAGTTTTCCGAACTGGGATGCAATGCGCTTCTCATGGGCGACTATCATCAACCCCGAAGCAGCTCGATCCAGACGATGAACGAGAAATGCCGGTCGAAAGGGCTGCAGGTGTTTTTCTGCCCACCGCGTGATGGTGCAGTGGTCAGCCCATTTTGATCCCTGCGAACGCATCCCGAAGGGCTTGTTCCAAATGCTGTACGCACCTTCGTCAGAGACCAGAACCGCCGCAGTCGGGATCTCCGAAAGCACGTTTTCATCGTAATAAAGGTGCACAATTCCTGAGTCTTCGAGCGTCTTACGCCACCCCCTGACCCTCTGGGTTCCTCGTACCCCTGTAACCCAGACTGCTCCCTTATGCATCGCATCCTTGAGCCGTCGTTTGGATAAACCGGTCTCATCAACGAGAATTTCTACAATCTCCCGTGTAGTCTTATCACCCTGAACGTGCGACTCAAATTTCATAATAGACAGAATGACTCCAAAGAGTTGACTCACCAAATTCCATCACACTCCCACTCCCATACTTCGAACTGGCCCGGAACAGCTCATCAGATACCCGTAGACCTCGAGTGCCTGGAACAGCCGAAGGCTGTGGAAGGTGTATCGAGAGGCCACCTCACAGAATACCATCACCTCTTCTGCTTTTTCCCCATCTCACGCAACCCGCCACTGTTCAACCACTTCCCTTCAACACGTAAATCCTCCCACTATCCACACAAGCAATCTCCCCCAATCCATCGCCATCGAAATCCGCAATCACCGCCCACCCGAATTCGACGGGAGATTTCCAGCGAATGACCCCCAATCCCCTTTCGTCAGTTCCAATACAATACCTCCCCGTCAAGAATTCACCTTTCCCATCGCCATCAACATCCGCCGAAATGACCGGGTTGCCAGGGGCTTCCGGCAATTCAATCTCCCATTTGGTCTCCCCTGTCCAGAGGTCACGGCACACAAAGACTTTGCTGTTCCTGATACAATACCCCACTTCCATTTCTCCATCCCCATCAACATCGATCATCCCGACTTTTATCGGAACATCGTATCCGGGATCTTCCATCCAGACACCTTCACGAGGGTCCGGTTTCATGAGACCAAAGCTCCCGTAACCACCTAAGGGTACGAACCAGTGCGGCAGATTGTCATCTTCCTTGAACAGAGGAACGAAACTGTTGTATAGATCTCCCGCATAGAGGGCATCTTGCTTTCCCAGATTTCGAGTATGACGATGGAAAGCGAATGAGCCATCTTCCCCCTTAAGCACTGCCATGTAACTCAACATGTCGATGAACACCTCATCCAGGCCATCTCCATCGAAATCGTAGGCGCTTGGGATTCCGTGTGGAACAAATGGTCGGGCAACCTTCCCTTCCTGGTAAATCCCCTTGTACCAGACGATCTCTCCATTGGCGCCGTCCAGCAGATACGTCCCCTCTACTGTCCGCGGATCATTTCTTACTGAAATCGCCACGCCAGATCTCTGACCCTGTAGAAACGTGCCTGCGTTCCATGTCATTGCTACCCCGTTAAGAGCAATTGAAATAGCTAGTTCCGTTTCCCATAGTTTTTCACCGTCTCCTTTGTATGCCTGCACTGTGATCTGACCGCGGGCATTGTTCCCAAGCGAAACCAGGCAAAGTCTGCCGTCACCCATCAGATCATAGAGAATTGGCCCCATCCTTGACCTGGCACCGTGGAAATCCTTTGTCCAGAGCTTAGTGGATTCGCCACTTTCCCCAAAGGAACTTGAAGTCACCCTATTGCCTGCTGCGGCCACAACAAGCTCCGCACATCCATCTTCATTCAGGTCTGCAGCGCTTACCACAGGGTCCAGGCCGCCCTGCAGATCTAGTGACCACAGGTGTGATCCTTCCCAGCTGTAGGCTAACACACCGCCATCGCTTTCGACCAGATAGGGACCTTCTTCGCCCAGAACTTCCTTAATTGGACCTGCACACAAATCTTCACTACCAGACCGATCCCCCTCTACTATGGCACCGTCTGTGAGATGATATCGTACCAGTCCAATCCGGTCTTTACTTTCCTGCAGAATAAACTCGAAGGTACTTTTCACCTTTTGTGGAGGGCCCCATAATCGCGAGTCTTGGACCTCACCAATTTTCTCAATTCCCCCTGGACTGTCTGCCGCCCATATCCCGATATTTCCTCCGGCCGGAGTCGCTCCACCTGGAGCCGGCACAACAAGGAACGTGGACTCACCGAGATGCCCCAAGCACCAGTGGTCCTGCAGCTCTGCCTTGACAGCGCCATCGCCTGCGCTCCTTATCCTGANGAAGGACCGAAATCCCTCCTGTGGGTCCCTGACATTGTATACGACCTCGGTCCCACCGTCACCGTCCACATCTCCAATCTTAACACACCGAACCGCCACACCCGGTACGACATACAATTCGCCATAATAGTGTTGCCAGGCCAGTTCGCTTGGTCCATTTCGATTCAGTCGAATTGCATGAACGTGGGTTTGGACGTCCTCCCCAACCACACAGATCATCGGCTGACCATCTGTGTCTTGCCCAAGTTCCCACGGACCGTAGTTGCGACGGTGGCCCTCCCCGATCTCGTAAACGAGTGCGCTGAGTGTCTCCCCTGTCCGGGCGTCCAATCCCCTGCACCGATGATGACGTACGTTCCAGATGACAGGTTGATCTGGTACAGACAAATCTAGCCTTACGTCGCAACCGTGATCATATCGCTCAGGGTGATCACCCGACATTACTACCATACGCTCCCAGATGATCTCGGGAGCCTTGTTCTCTCCAAAACTGATAAGACACCCGTCTTCGGCATATGCCAGGAAAACCACCGCCTCGAGTCCACCTCTATTCGGCAGGACGTTGCCCACAGCCACCCGAACCTGTGCGTATGCCGGCTCGAAACGATGTGACCAGATGAGTTTTCCGTTCTCTCCATCCAGAAGTAAAATATCCCGCCCACTCCCTACCAGAACGGTGTCTTTCCCATCTCCTCGCAAATCACCGAAGTAGTGCAGCTTTCCGGTCGCTTCGCCCGTCCACTTCACCTTTCCATCCAGTGAAACCATCCGCAACCTGGTATCTGCCACCAGAAGACAAGTGTCTCCGGATTGAAGCTTGACCTTCTCAGACCACTGAAGGTCACCACCCGTTTCAACTGTCGCCCAGACGTTGGGGGGGTCGGCCATTCCACATTGCAACGGGGAGAAACCTGTTAACTGTTTGTCGTGNAGTACGCGTGGCCAGTCCTTATTCCATACCTCACCGCTCCGAACACCTGGCAAAAGAGGATGTGTATGCTGTTTATTTTCAATTTTTTGCATCTGAATCCCCTCATAACTTTGGGCGTGTCCACCCCACCCGAGTCCTGTCANCAAACGGTAGCACCCGACTCCAATATTGGCCCTCGCGTGATCGGTTGTCAAGCCCCCTCCGATATCGCGTTTCTCGCCCAACCTGAATGCAACCCGGAAGTCTTTTTTCTTGACAGAAATCTCTGTTTTCGTTTACATTTTATTATTGTGGTGGGGCTGTAGCTCAGCTGGGAGAGCGCATGACTGGCAGTCATGAGGTCGACAGTTCGATCCTGTTCAGCTCCACCAAATTATCTGATGCAATAGCAAGGGGTTACGGATTCTCGCCGTAACCCCTTCGCTCTTGTACATTCTGATTTTCTAACCGTTTTCTAACAAGCCCTCGCATAGACGTGCCGAACAACACCGAATCCAGTTTTTTCCAGCTCTCTGATGCACCTCTGGCATCAAGTGTCCGTAGACATTAAAGGTGGTTGTTATCGACGCGTGGCGCATCTGTCGCTGTATGTATTTCGGGCTTTCTCCTTGTGCAATGAGAAGTGAAGCACACGAATGCCGTAGGTCGTGGAACCATAAGGAGGTCCTGCTACCATATGACTATATTTATCAACTTGACCTCTCCCTTGACGACCACAATCATATCTTGTATACTCTAAAGGTAGACTTGCTATCCACTATCTCTTCGGGTTAACTATGTCGCTTCATCTTTCCAAACGGTCGCATCTCTCTGGCCTGCTTGTTCTGCTGATCCTCGGAGCATGCCTGGCGGCATTTACCCATGTCGCGATCCCCGGTCACGATCATCACGATGAGCAGCAGTGCGCTGTTTGTGCCTGGCTGCAAAGCCTGATGATCTCTCTGTCTACAATACTTTTATGCCAGCTTTGCTTCGTCCGTCTCCGGCGAATTCTTTCTTCTCGCACTCCCTTTCATACGCTCCTTCTGCTTCCTGACGGACGCGCCCCTCCTGCTTCCTGAATCACCNTCCCGCTTTCTTCCTCCATNTTTTCAATCTCCGGCTTGTCAACATCTGTGCTTGCCAGCATTTGTCCAGATATCGGGATTGATCTGTGTGCTGGTGTTGGCCTTTGCGCACGTATCGTTGGATGAACGCCTCAGGTGTCCCCTCTGTTAATCCCCGTCGTCCTAATCGCCTTCTCCTGCTCGCGGCAATCCCTCTGGAGGACGAACACTTCCACAAGTGGGCTCGCCTTGACACTGGGATGCCGCCGTCATCAGGACATCCTGGTTCAGAGTTTTGAGGCACTAGGCATGGCACTGCTTATTACACCTATCATTCTCGGGCACACCGTTCTGGGCGAAGTGGGGGAACGTCTCACCACCTGCCTGGGCTCCTTTACGCTCATATTTTGACACGTTCGCAATCAAAGCTTATGCCAAATAGATCACTACCACATTTAGTGACAATAATCTCCAGAGCACTTGTTGCCGTTCTACTTCTTGGCGCTTTGGGCCTGACGTATGGCCACGATCTTCTGCCGGACCACATTTATGACGACCTGAATTGCGCCGTCTGCGCTTGGCTCCAGGACCGGGTGTGGCAGGTTTCAGTCGTCGCTAATCTGATCGGTCCCAATACAAGCTACGCTCTCAATGAAATTGCAGACGCAGATTCACGTCTCCTGTTTTTCCACTTCCCACTGGGACGGTCACCGCCGCCTGTCTCCTGAAAATCCTTCCAGGAGGATGTCTGCGGTGTCCTCTTTTGATAGCGCAAATCTGGTTCTGCACACCCGGCCTTGTGGTTCACCTATCTCAACAGGCATGAGGTGCGGGTATATGTCCAATTTAGATTATTCAGGAGACAACCCATGTCTTTCAAGTCGAAACCGTTTTATATTGCTTTAGCAGCCCTGGCTCTGTTTGTCGGTGGCTGTGGCAAAGACGATCCCATATCTTCTCAGGAAGAACACTTCCAACCCGAAGGCCTGGTTCTCGTGGATTCCGGAAACCGATTCTTCCGCTATTTCAAGGGGAACATCGACACCGGTGAAGGCCGCGAAGACCACTTGGCAATACACCCGGGAGAACTCGGCCCCCACTGGACCATTCGCTTCCTGGATGAAAACGGCAATGAAATCCCTCCGCCAACGGGGGCCAACTACAAGTTCACCTGGACCATTGCAGATCCCACCATTGTTGAAGTCTTCCAGGATCCCGGTGACGAAGGCAAATTCGAATTTCACCTGCGTGGTCTCAAGGAAGGCGAGACTACGATTACTCTTCAAGTTTCACACACCGATCACATAGATTTTCGTACCATTCCTATCGAAGTCCACGTTGAGGAAGAATTCGAAGCTGAAGGACTCACACTAATTGAATCGGGCAACCGGTTCTTCCGCTACTTCCAGGGGAGTATCGACGCCAACGACGGCCGCGTAGACCATCTTGAAGTGCCCATTGGGCTTACAGCACACTGGAGCATCAAGTTTCTGGACGAAAACGGCAATGAAATCGACCCGCCTGAAGATCCCGAGTTCACCTTCGGCTGGGTAATTGCCGATCCCGCCATCGCGGAAGTCTTCCAGGATGATGGAGACCAAGGCAAATTCGAGTTCCACTTACGCGGGCTTCAGGCGGGGGAGACCTCCATCGTCCTGCAGGTCAACCACGAAGGCCACGCGGACTTCCGCACGCAACCCATTCCGGTCCACGTCGAAGCACAAGCCGGCCAGCACGGCGAACCTGTAGGCCTGCATCTCAAGGATGAAGAATCAGGCGTCCTGCTAACCCAGGTGCCTCTCCAGGGTCAGGGATCCTCCACCATTACCCTGATGGTTGCCGCGGGTGATTCCACCGATCATATCGAAACCGAATTCTTCGACGATCAAGACGTGGTATTCCANCCCGAAGCGCCGCCTCATGCTCTGGGTATTGCCGTGGCAGACACGTCCCTGCTAGGCATCGACCCACCTNCAGAGCCCGAGTACTGGGCCTTCAGACTCATAGGTAAGAAAGCCGGGACAACCACGGTTACGCTAACCATCCTGCACGAGGGCCAGGTCGAAGAGACATTCTCCCCGATTTCGGTAGTCATCAGCCCATAGTAAATGCAGCGCAGCAGGCAGTCTACCGACTGTCTGCTGCGCTTTCGAAGCTTCAGGACTTCATCACATCTGTTAGAGATCCATCTTGAGATTCGCAACCCCCACTTTCTTGTGCCTGCTACTGTTTTCTGTCGTCAGCGCAGCCGACAGAACCGTATTGCTCGAAGGATACGTCTTCGACCGCGAAACCCGTCAGACACTCGAAGACGTCAACGTCCAGCTCGGCGACCCGGCATCGAGCGCAACCACCGACNCACACGGTCGCTTCTCCCTGCTTGTGTCTCAGGGCGTCTATCGCCTGTCATTTTCTCGCATAGGATACCAGCCAACAGACCAGAACATTACCGTGTCAGGCACAATCCATCCCATCCTCTACATCGAAATGACACTGCAGGCTATCCAGATGGACACGATCATGGTGCAGGCGCAGCACGCCGCAACGTCCTTCGGAAAACTCCAGGAAACCACCAGCCTGCTCTCCGGCGATGAACTTCAGAAGAAGTACAGTCTCACGCTCGCAGAGACTATGAAAAACGAACTCGGTGTAGCCATTCGTAGTATGGGACCGGCACCTGCCCGACCGGTCATACGCGGACTCAGCGGCGATCGCGTCAGGCTTAATTTGGACGGCGTTGAAATGAATGACCTGTCCGCCACCTCAGCAGACCACGCCGTCACCCTCGAGCCCTTCAACGCAGAACGACTCGAGATCATCCGGGGACCGCGCACCCTCCTGTTCACCGCTTCGGCCATCGGCGGCGTCATCAATGTGGTCAAACACAAGATTCCCGAGACCCGTCCCCGGCGCCCTTTCGGCACCGTTGGCACCCACGGAGAAACCGTCAACCGGGGTTACCTCTCAGCCGCTGCGATCACCACGCCGGTGGGCCCCCTCGCGTTTCATGCGGAGACCACCTACCGCGACACCCGCGACCTGCACACCCCCATTGGCAAGCTCAACAACACCCCCATCAACACCCGTACCCATACTCTAGGGCTCTCATATGCAGCTGATCGGGGCCACATCGGCGCCTCTTTTGACCAATTCGACACTCAATATGGCATTCCCGGAGGATTTATCGGCGGCCACCCCAACGGTGTAGACCTGGATATTTTGCGCCGCGTTTTCGACGGCAAGGCCGTCTACAACCTCAACGGCCCCCATCTGAATAGTATTGAAATGCGTTTCAGCAAGACCTTTTACCACCACTTTGAATTCGAATCCTCTGGAAACATTGGAGCCGAGTTTCTATTTCACAACTACAGCGCCAACCTAAATCTGCACTTCGACACCCAGAACCAAACCCGCAACACCGTAATGACCCTTGGCTTCGATCACCGTGACCTCAAATTCGGCGCCTTCGTCTTCACCCCGCCCACGCGAGAACGAAAGGCCGCTATCGGGCTCTACCACGAATTCCCCTGGTCTCAGGTGGAAATCCAGGCTGCCGCCCGCTACACCTATGCCGACTTGGACCCGCGCCCAAATACGAAGAGTACTGGCGGGAATCTCGACCGTACCTACCACGCCTGGTCTGCCGCTGTCAGTCCGCTTNTACCGTTCAGCGATCATTTCGTTGCAGGACTCAGCCTCAGCCAATCCCGGCGCGTGCCCACGATCGAGGAACTCTACAATGAAGGTCCCCACCTGGCCGCCTACAGCTTTGAGGTGGGCAACATCGATCTCGAGGTGGAAGCAAGCCTCGGATTCGAAGCCTTTCTCCATTACCTGCAACCGGGTTTCGACCTTGTATTAACCGGGTTCTGGAATGAATTCGACACCTACATCGCCCCGCGCAACACCGGAGAAATCAACTTTGCCCAGCTCCTGCCCATCTATGCCGCTGAAGGCATCGCCGCCCGACTTCTGGGTCTGGAAATACACCTGGGCTGGCGTCCCACAGAGCGTCTCGACCTGGAACTCAACAACAGCTACGTCCACGGCCAGAATAGCGATGACGATGTGCCGCTGCCCGAAATGCCACCGTTCAAATCCGTGTTCAGCGCTACCTACCGTCACCCTTGGCTGACAATGGGGGGCACTGCGGAACTCGCCGCCAGTCAGAAGCGCTTGGATACCTTCGAAACGTCCACAGGCGGATATGCCGTCTTTGGCATCTACGCCCAACGGGACCTGGTCACCAACCACACCCGTCACAGCTTCATTCTATCTATGGATAACCTCTTCNACAAGGAGTATCGCAACCACCTTTCCCGCATTCGGTCCATCATGCCAGAGGCAGGCCGGTCGCTTAGATTGAACTATAGACTATACTTTTTTTAGAATTNCCCAANCCAATCATCTCCTCAAATCTCTCTCAGCACAACCAAAACCCCCTCAACATTCCTGGCAGTCATCAGGTCGACAGTTCGATCCTGTTCAGCTCCACCAAATTATCTTAAGTAATAGCGAAGGGGNTACGGTTTTTGGCCGTAACCCCTTCGNTCATGTNCATTTGGATTTTCTAACAGTTTTCTAACANGCCACTACAATAATGTCCCAAACAACGCCAAATCCAGTTTTCTTTCTGNTCAATATGCGACGCCCCCGGGTCCCGCTTACTCCTNCGCGTATCCCATCCTCTTGGCAATTCAACTATCCGATGTGCAAATTCAGCCCGGCCCCCTTGTGTTCCCATCGCTTCTGCTATACTGACTTTCCCGCTCGGTCTAATTCAGTTCGCCTAACAGATTCTGTGCGCCCAAGAATAGATCGTGAGTGTGCAGATAGCTGAACTGCGCATTCCTGCCCAGAAGGTGNAGGTTCTCGAANCCTGAAAGATAATCCATTAACAGGCCGACCTTCTTTTCGATTCCTATTTCCAGAATGGGATAGGCAAAAGGAAGACGAATGGCTGTCGAATTGACGATTTCGCTTTCTTTGAGTGGCTCGACCTGCTTCACCAGACTGAACACGGAACGCAGCGCCGAGGCATCGGACATTCTCCAGTGTGCTGATGTCTCGTGACACGGGACCTCCAGTACAAGAGCGGTCTGATGGTCGGGAGCCATATGTGGACTGCGGTTCTTGCACTCGTAGAGTCGAGTAAATGGTAGCCCGGGTTCCGGGTAGTAGATGGAGGCATTATCTGAGAATAGCGGTCTATTCAGACAAAATACCAGGAGGAGGAGTTTTCGGAACCGGATGCTGCGGGCCGTATCCAGCAGCTCATCCGGAGGTTTCGGATCCAGGATCTCCAGGATCATGGTCAACGGCAGCGTGCTGATTATGGTCTCTGCAATCTCACAAGACCTACCATTCAGTTCGATGTTCTTGATTCGTCCCTGGCTGTGTGTCAATCTCGTGACCCTGCTGTTGCATCGGATCTTAGCAGGGCCGACCTTTTCCGAGATGCGATTGAAGATCGTTCCAAACCCGAACTTCGGATACAGGAACGTCCCGTCCGCATGGCGCGGGTCGTCACCGGAAAACATCCCGCGCAGGAAGGCCCGCAAATCAAGATGTTGTAATCGTCCTCCGGAAATCCTGGGCGAAAGTCTGTCGGCCCNCTCACCCCACAACTTCTCTGAATATCCGATCAACAGCAGTTCCGACAAGGTGTGTCCGTATCTTGCGATCGCCCAGTCACGGAAACTCGCGGGTTCGTGCCGGCCTCCTGTGCTCATTCGCTCGAATGCCACACGCGCAAGAACGCTCCAGTCCAGCTTCNGCAACAGGTCACCGGGCTGCAACGGAAAACGCAACTGCCGATCGGCCAGCCGGATCTCGCTCGGCGCGCTTACACGGAGCAAATCCTCACCCAACAGACATCTCAGCTCCCGTGTGACCGACGGGTGCTTGTCATGGATTCGGTGTGCACCTGTGTCGAACAGGCAGTTGCCGAGTTTGAGCGTTCTGGCATTACCACCCACTTCGCTCGCACCCTCGTAGACCACGAGATCGAGTCCACGTTTATGGGCATAGTGAGCCGCAGCCATTCCNGCGGGNCCTCCTCCNAGAATTGTCAGTTGGGAATGGCGAATTNGTTNATCAGTACTCATAGACNCCNATCTCCGGCCACATCCTGTTNACATAGGGATTGTGGTAAAACCTGCGCTGANACTTCAAGNTGCGGCCCGGAAANGCGTATGGATTGCCTATCGCTACGATGGAGGCCTCCCTTGGGATCTGATCAAGGGACTGGCGATCGGTTTCATCCTCTATGGTCANGTAGACAGCTTNAAGGCCTTGAGAAGACAGGTANTACTCCACGAGGGGTACCGTGACAATGTGCAGGTCCNCGTTGCTTTTAGCCTGCAGGTAATCCTTGATCTGAGCAATTGCAGAAGGCTGTGTATGCTGCACAGCCAGATTGAGCGTGACATATGCGTATACGACCAGGAAGACGCCAAGCGCCGTTCGTCGCAGAGTCTTCAGGGGAGCATCAGCCGACCAGGCCGCGACCACAGCCAGCAGGACGAACGGGATGAGCGGGAGAACGTGCCGGCTTTTATAGACCACGTTCTGGGCGAGGAATACCCAGCAGAGATACACTGTCCAACTGGCCGCCTTGATCCAGAAGGATGCGCCGATGGTGCTGCCGCCTAGATTGCGCACCAAAGAGGGAACGATGCCAATACAAAGCGCCAGTGTCGCGACAATGGTCGACGGATGTCTGTCAGCCCAGTAGAATCCCATGCCATCAGCCCATATCCCCTCAANCATTCCGGTCATTCGAGAATGAAGATCGGGTTCGGTGGTTACCGTGCCACCGAAGTCACTGAAATGACCGCCCGTTTGCACTTTCGCGGCATCCACCAGCTCGCTCCATCCCGTGATCCCGATCAGAGGGATCAGCCAGATGCCGGAGCCCGCAGCAATCGCGACGAGAAACGGCAACCGACGAGCACCTTTCGCCAGGTGGCACAGCGCCGGGACAAGCATGAACGGCAGGTAGGATAACCTGATCCCGGCAAGCATCCCGGTCAGGAATCCACCCCACAGAGGTTTGTGGCCAGTTGTCACGCAGTAGAATGCAGCCATCAAAAATGCCAGACCCAGAAGATCCGGCATGAATCGATTCCCCATCAGCCAGATCAAAGGATTGAAGAATACGAGCGTGGCGATAAGCAATCCGCGGTGTCCGGTCAGGCCTTCCCCTGCAATGCGAACGAGCCCCATGACCACCAGCCATGTCGATAGTCCGCCGACCAATGCGAAGGCGACGGCGTACCTGCCCGTGAGAGAGGTAAGCAGTTGGACGAACCAGCAAAAGACAGGATATGCAGGGAAATGGGGCTGCAGTCTCGTGACATCGTAGTCCAAAATGCTCAGCGCAAAGCGAAGACTGTCGGGATCCTCGATGTAGTAGATNGCGCTCAGCAGTCGCGANCCCACGCACAGGGCCAGAAGTGCCAGGGCAGCCTTGGTTTCCGTGGATAGCGATTGAATGACCCGATTCACGTCTGTGATCTCCACAGGGATTGAGAACGTCAGCTTATGATCGGCTGCCTCATTAAACAAAAAAGCAAAGACTGCGAGAGGGCCCCTTAGGCAGTCTTTGCTTTACAATTGCAGTAAAAGTGACAGTTCTACCAATCAGCCATGTTGGCTGCGGAAAAACCGAGCGCGGATTGGAACACATCCTTGGCGTCGTTCAAAGCGGTAACCTGTGCCTCGTAAGTGGAAGTGCCGGGCGCATCGTAGAGAGGCGCCTCACCCATGAACCCATGCAGCTGCTCCAGATCGGACGTGGATAGACGCCCCAGAGGATTGTACTGCAGGGCCATGGTGAAGGCCTTCATCTCGGCCCAGTGCTTATTGTGCTTCACCCTGTTTTCGTCGTCCGTACCATTCTTGGCCATGTCACTGAGGGTATCATTAATATAGTGGACCGCGGTTGCTGCGATCACCTTTTCCAGGCCTTCGGCAGCGATTTGTCGCTGAGCCGAGATGTCGGCCACGGTTCCACGATTGACGATAACCGTTCGGCCCTCCAGAAAGGCGTCGAAAATCTCTTTGGTGAAGTCCACCCCCACACCACCCCTGTCGCGCTTTCCGGCATTGCGGGAGAATCCGAAATTGTACTCGGATTTGAAATCAATCATGCCGTCCTCGTTCGAGTCGAAGCTGTAGTCATCTGCTCCGCCTGCCAACTGGTCATCTGTGTAACGGGCGTAGTCTCGTGCGGCGCCAAAATAGCCGAAGGCCTCGTCCCATCCGTGTTCCATTGAGGTGTAGGGATCTTTGCCATCTTTCCGCGCCACCGTGTTGTCACGTTCAAGCAGACCGTTCAGATAAACGCCCGTGCACTGGTGGTATACAACCGCGCCGAGGAGCAGTTTATTAATCATCTGGGATAGGTCCAGGCCCTCGTCCGAGGTATAGACGGCCGGGGTACCCAGTTTTTCCGGGTCCTGGGAGTTGGCCACGATGAGGGCGAACCACTCTCTGAGAAGGGTGTCGGCGTTCTTGTCGTCTGTTCCGAGCACCACATCATCCGAGAGCTTGCCGATCAGGTTCTTTCCGGTGGAGATAGCCGAGTAGTTGGGTTCCATTACCGGTGTGGAACCAGCGGTGCTCAATGAAGTCAGGTTGAGCGCATCGTCGTATTCATAGAGGTCTAGCAAGTCCTGCAATCCAATGGGAGAAGCTCCGTCCTTTCCCAAGTTGCCGATCAATATCTTCAAATCCTGGACCAGCAGGTTCCGAACCGTCTGTCCACCGTATGAGACGCTGCTCTTCCCGGACTCAAACCGGCTGGCAAAAGTGTACGTGGTGGGCACGCTGATGACAGTACTAGATCCACTAGATCCACTAGATCCACTAGATCCACTAGATCCACTAGATCCACTAGATCCACCAGAATTGGTGGCGGGTGGGGGGACCAAATCGCTGCTCAGGATAGTCTGCGGTTTTGATTTTCCACCACAACCATATGTTATCAGGCCGGCAGCAAGGACAACGAGAGGAATTTGTCGAAGGACATTTGAAAGGCGTTTACGATGAAGCACAGTGAGTCTCCTTATGTTTGAGAATGATTTCTGTCTATTGACATCCCCGAGTCTGCGAGGCTAGAAGCCGCGTCTGATGCCGACATTGACCTGTCGGCGGGGCCCTATCAGAATACCAGAACTCAGATTTGCCTGCGGCTGTCCTGCATTGGAGTGTAGCCGGGATCCGATATAGACTTCGTCAAGCAGGTTCTTGGCTGTGACGAAGGTGCTCCATTGAGGCGTCATATTGTACTCCAGACTGGTATTGACAATGGAATACGAGGGAATGGGGCCGGTATCCCCCCGATTGTAAGTCTGCCGGATGTTTTCGAAGTCTGTGTAGACTTCGTCAACATACCTCCAGTCGGCACGCAGTTTAATTGGACCGGCCTGCTTTTGCAGACCGACCGTCAAGGTGTGCCTGGGAGCATATGGGAGTTCGTTGCCCGCCAGATCCACATCCGCACTTCCGGCCACGACACCCGACCTTACGATTCCGCTTTTGATCTCGGTCCCCAAGAAGGAATAAGAGAGATTGACATCTGGCAGGACTCGGAAAAGGCGGGACGGCAGCAAAGAGGCGCCCAGCTCAAAACCGTAAGTTTCCACTTTGCCGAGGTTCTTAAATGCGGTACCTCTACCCGCTGCAACCAGATCACGAATCCCAACCCAGAAGACCGTGGCTTCGAGCTTGAAACCGGGGCGCCATGACCGCACACCCGCTTCCAGATTCCAGCTTTTCTCAGCCTTCAGATCCAGACCACCAGCATCAACATCCTGACCAAAGTTTGTGATCCTGAGCGTACCGCTGGAGGGAGGGGTATAACCCCGATGCACACCACCAAAGAAGCCGAGACGCCCGACCTGATAGTTCAGTCCCAGACCAGGCAGAATTACTTGGGTTACCTTGTCAGCCAGAACAGATCCACGCAGCCGATCAACCCGGTCCTGACCGAAGTACTCGAAGCGCAGTCCAGGACTCAGTGTGAGCCGCCCCAACTCCAGCGTCTCGCGGGCATACAATGCGAGGGCTGCAGTCTCGTAGTGATGACTTTGACCGATGATTTCCGGAGGATCGTCCGGATCGTCGGGAATACCGGTGTAATAAATGCCGTCACGCGCGTCTGGAGCATTCCCGATCTTCTTGTCGTCTATAAATCGTTCCCAGTGCCCGCGCGCCCCTAGTTCAATCTTGCCCGTCCCGTGGTCCAAAACATAGTTCTGCTCGATGCCGCCCACATAGAACGTCCGCAAGATACCGAAATTTGTTCTGCCGCCACCGATCCGGACCAGATCGAAGGGTGAGAAGTAGGGCACAGCACTCGGGTTTCCCGCATTAAGGTCTGAGGACCGAACAAAAACATCATCCTCGCGCCACCACCGCCGGTCGAAAAAACTCAAATACACTGTTGTGTTGCCAGTAAGGCGAGTAGAAATCTTGCTGGAGTAAATCAGGTCAAGGGAGGTACGAAGAATTTCGAAGTTGTCATGTTTCTTCGGATTAAAATTCGGGTTGGTCCTGAAGGAATACTCCGTCAGTCCCGTATATGTAGCATTCGAGTTCTCGTAGTTGGCGTTGGCCTTGAGATAGAGCAGTTTGTCCTTGGACAGGAAGAAATGAGCCTTGTATGTAGCGTTGATTTGATCGAAGCCGTTGTTTTCTCGGAAGCCGTTTCCCCGCTTGTACAGCAGTTGGATGTCCGACTTCACACGTTGCCCGCCGAGGTTGCTCAACTCTGTGAAGGCGCTGAAGTAACCGTGGGTGCCAGCTGTGAGTTCGACTACCGTTCCTGCCGCCTGGCCGGGTCGGCGTGTCGTATAGTTGATCACCCCTCCCATTGTGTGGGGACCGTAGCGTATAGCTGAACTGCCCTTGATCACTTCGACCTCGTTGATGCGTTCGGAGGGGGGATTGTAATACATATTCGGATAGATGTAGAGCGCCGGCTGAATGGGCACGCCATCTTCAAGCACGAGCACACGGGAACTGCGCCTCGGGTTCAATCCTCGAATGCCTATGCTCAGGCGCGAATTGGCGAAGCCGTCATCAGAGTAACCATTGACGCCGGGGACCAATTCCAGTAATTCCTGGGTGCCGACCGGTCGGATGAGGTCCACCGCTTCGGATTCCACCTTGGTTACGGTGCCTGGAATTTGACGGTGAACGCGTGGTGATTGCCCGATGACCTCAATCGGAAGCAAGTGAATTGGATTGATGGCAAGCGCAATCTCCATTTGATGGGCTTTACCGGCGAGAAGATCGATCGATTCGGTGTAAGTGCTGTAGCCAATCAGACTAACTCGGACGTTCTTGGTGCCCGCTGTGAGATCTCCAAAGCGGAAACGACCTTCGGGCCCTGTAGTCGCCGAGTCTTGAGTTTGACCTTTGGCAATGAGATCGACGACCGCTCCAACGACCGGAACCCCATCTTCACCGTCAACTACAATGCCGGAGAACGACGTCGATTCCGCCTCAACCGAGCAGATCGGAAAGAAAAAAGTCTGCGTGAGGATAACCATCCAGACAACAAGACATTTGTTCAGATACATTTTGTTCAAATACATAATTATCCTTAGAAGCGCTTAGGATTACGGGTGTCGGCCTTCTTATTGACGCTGGAGGCTTTGTCTTTGTCCTTCGGATCGAAGATAATGATGCCATAGCTGCCTTTTTCTTCTGTTTGCTTGGTCTGTGGAGCAAGTATAGGATCGGACTCACACCCTATAAGGAAGATCGCGAGCAGGATGAGTTTTTTCCTGAAAGACGTTGGTGTATGCACGGGTTCGAACTCCGAGAATAAATTGCGCGAATAAGCAATATTTCTAATAACTCATATTATAGTTTTATTACTAAAACAAAAGAGGACTAAACATAACAAATGAATCACTACCTGTCAATAAGTTTTGCAGTAATGCAAGTGGTGAATGAACAGGTTCGAACTCCGTGGATAAATTGCGCGAATAAGCAATATTTCTAATAACTCATATTATAGTTTTATTACTAAAACAATTGCATTGCAAGTATACCAAATGGTTTACTACCTGTCAAGAAATTTTTGTAGTAATGCAATAGGAATCTCGCCGCAGTCACCAGAATGAATGGGGCCGGGACGTCAAATCCGGATGGATCATTCTCGGTTCCGTCTAGAGCTTTCTCCGGCCAGACGTCAGCAGGTTCAGCCGGCCAAACCCGTGTACGGTAGAACTGGACGACCTTTGAGGTAGGACGATTTGCGGAGCGAACCGGAGGGAAGTAGGGAACCTATGGATATTGAAATTGCGACACTTTCCGCATCCCACACCGAGGACCTGATCGGTGTTTTCAACTGTGAGACGGCCCCTTCACCATTGTAAAATTGAGTTCGCTGACGATCTTCCAAAATGCGTTCAGCAACTTGGTGGACAGTACCCGCCCACCTCATCTTGGTGAGGATGTAGGTTCGGATCAAGTGGCGTCTTCGGACCTAAATGGCGGTCTTCTCATTCTATTTGCGTTGCGACAAGCGAATGAGTAATATCCGAAGACCAGATTGTATACCAAGTATGTTTGGACGAGTTGTGACAAAATAGGATTGTGATGCCAGAGAAAATGGACCCATCAGCTATCTTGAATCTAGATGAGAAGATCCCGATATTTCGAGGATTCTCCGCCAACCAATTACAAAAGCTCTAAACGCTGGCAAACTGGAAACATTCGAGCAGGGGAAACTGGTCTGTGAGGAAGGCAAGAACAGCAACTCAATTTTCATATTGCTTTCTGGCGAGATGTTTGCAAAAAACAGGGGTGTTGTTTTGGCCCATCCGAAACCTGTCTAGATCCTGGGAGAGATGGGAGTAATCACCAAGGAGCCTCGCTCTGCCACCCTCAAAGTGACTGAAAACGCAACGCTTCTCTCGCTCAGCAAAATCCGTTTCGATGCTCTGATTAGGCAAGACATCGATATGAATTTCAAGATATACAAGAATCTGCTTGAATCTCTGAGCCAGAAAGTCAGAGACAACAATGCCCAGATCATCCAAAGTGCACTGGACTCAGACCATGAGTTGGCTGTATTCAACGTCTGATGGATGTGGAAGAACTGGAAGCCGAAGCACCAGATCCACCGATAACGAACTTGGGTGGGTGAAGAAGTGGCGCAGTTTACAAAAAGTGGTTCTGAGGAAACATTGACTGGATGTTTCTGGCTTTCAGCCTTGCTGCCCTTGTATATAAAGTTAATATATTCAAGGGTTTATGTGTTGATCAGGCCGGTATTGAGACAAGCCAGCTGTTCTTGGAAAATG
>PAQK01000002.1 GCA_002709665.1 Gemmatimonadota bacterium
CAGCACAATTGAAGGCATGTACACGACAGGCCATCCTTGACGCCATAGAGCGTGGCGCCATAGATGGCCAGAAGGTGGGACGTAATTTCCTGGTTAGGAAGAACGGGAAGTTTGAGAGTTTGCAGCCCAACCCGCGCAGACAGAAGGCTGGACGTGGCGGCCACAGGTCAGACGAAAGGTAACGGTAGGTCAGCAGCAAGGTGCCTGTTATGGTTGGTCTATTAGGCACCTTCCCCACATTATTATGCTTCCCCCCCAGAGGGGCACGGGGTATTGTGATTCACGGATATATGTGGGTCCCATATTTTCTACCAGCAGGTTTCGGTAGATTCCTCAATCAAGTTTATTAGTTTAGCAAAAATGCCTTATTAATATAGATTGACGCCCATTCCACTGGGATACATATTTCGGCATCCGGATGTAAGGCCGTGGGAAAAAGGGACAACAGTGAGAGGGAACAGCCGCTTACATGTGGTTGATCCCGACCGAGACCCCACATCGGAACAGGCCAGAGCTACCCAGGAGTTAATTGATGTAGTAAAGTCCTATTTAAAATAGATCTGCGTTCAAAAAAGAGACGTATTCATCTGTGATCGGTTAAAGGTCAGTTGGTTGCAAATAAAAACATAAAAGTTCAATGCTGTCTGATGCCGTAGCAGCTAAAGGAGAGATATGGATGTTTATCTGAGCATGACCGTAGCCGGACTTTCTGTCGCTTTTTTTCATGCGATTCTGCCCAATCACTGGTTGCCATTCGTGCTGGCAGGGCGAGCACAGCGGTGGTCGATGAGAAAGACACTGTCGATCACAACTCTGGCCGGAGGTGGACACATCTTCATTACGACATTATTGGGCGTTCTAATCGTCTGGATGGGGCTGAAACTGTCGGCCTATGTGGAGACATGGTCTGTGCCGTTAGCCGCAGGGGCTCTGATTCTTTTCGGACTTTACTACATCGTTCAGCACCTGCGGGGCGAAGGACACGAACATTCTCACACCCTGGGTGGCCATTCCCATGACCGTGATCATTCACACGGTCACAATCACGGTCATGACCATAACCCGCCTCAAGGAGAGGGCAATTCTGCCTTTGATCGTTCGCTATCATCCAATACTGTTGCAGTCGGGTCACTCATCGCCATGTTGACGTTCTCCCCGTGCGAAGGTTTTTTGCCGATCTATCTGACGGCCTGGCCTTACGGATGGATGGCATTCATTGTCCTGTCTGCTGTCCTGGCAGCAGGAACGTTATCAGGGATGCTCGTTTTTACCGGGCTAACCTACGCTGGCCTACAGCGAGTGGAGATGCCTTGGTTGGAGCATCACGAGTATCTAATACTCGGAAGTATTCTGATTCTGTTGGGCATTGCAGTAATCGGTTTCCATCTGTAGCTTAGCCACCACCTGTTGTATCTTTCCAGAGCACTGATTCATGTAGAGATCCCCTGGAAGAAGCGGGCAGCAAGGATACGAGGGATCAAAAGGTAGGGATGACCAAGTAACTTGGTCGGCCTTCCCAAAGAAGCAAAGCTAAATACCAAGGTCCGACACCACAAGGGGGAGAATGTCACCCGGCCGCATGAATAGCGGCCTCAAGGGAATCTCGACTTCACTGAGCCTGTAATAGAGATCTTGCCTGAATTTTTTCTCCTTGATTAGATTCTCAATATTCTGATTGGTATCCGCAATTATCCTCGCATCTGACTTCTTTTCCTCAGTAGTACCAACTGGCGTATAGGACCCGTCATTCAGGAATCTCAGCAACGCAGCCTGTAGACCCATGCCCATGTCTCCGACCTCGTCGAGAAACAGGCTACCTTCCATGGCTGTCTCCACTAAACCTTTTTTATCATTCACAGCACCGGTAAAAGCACCCTTCTTGTGGCCAAACAATTCACTTTGAAGTAGCTGGTCCGAAAGGCCGGCGCAATTAACCGGAACAAAGGTTTGGTTCTTGCGAACGCCAACGCGGTGTATGCAATTAGCGACGACCTCTTTCCCCGTATCTCTGTCGCCAGTTATCAGCACGGGCGAGGAGGTATCACAGCACTCTCTAACTATATACATAACATCAACGGTGTGGGGGTCTGCGCCCACGAATCCGGACTCAATACACGCTCGAACAAATTCCGGCGCCAGAGACTTGAGTATCTCAATCCTATGCTCGTCAATGTGAGTTAACTGGTGCTCATCCGCTGAAACCGATACGTAACGAACCCTCGGGGAAAGTGATTCACCAATAGCAACCACTTCTGAATAGTCTGCCAGAAATCGATCAATCCAAGATTTCTTTTCGTCCTTTTTTGAACTTTTTTTCATCCTGCACCCCCGTTCGGGCTTGAAGGGGCCGCCCAGCGGAACGGCACTGGAACGCGCTGATCAGGGTGCTACGGCCCCAATTCGTTTATTGCGTTAGCCTTCAATTCTGTTTACCATGGCTTCGTAGAACCTGTCCCGGCGTCGTCCGCTGAGACACTATATAGACACCGGACACACTCACGAAAAACGCCCTCTTGATGGAGAGGGCGTAACATACAGTAAAACATATAGTTTAAATGGTGCCCCTGGGGTGACTCGAACACCCGACCAACGGATTAGGAATCCGCTACTCTATCCACTGAGCTACAGGGGCCTGAATTCACAGAATTTGAATATAGTGGCAGGCTGCGTCAACGTCAAGAATTAGACCTTCGACTAAGCTTAATAAAGGGGTGCTCAACTCGAAATGTCCTACCGAATCTTGATCGTTAACAACCAGCCACAAATGATTGGCCTGATCTCAGAAAAACTCAAACAGCTAGGCCACCTTGTTACCACTCCGGTCGACAGTTATGTTGCCCTCGAACTGGTGTCGGTTGGGGGCTTCGATCTGATAATTTTGGACGACCAGATGTCTCTTATGAACGTGGAAGGTTTTCTGGAATCACTGGATGAGGCCGGGGTGAAAGCCCCGGTTGTCCTGCTTAGTAGTTCACCGGATGCGGTTTCAGATTCCGGGTTGATTGGCGTTTCCGAAATAATTAGTAAGCCCTTCCAGATGGATATGCTGATCGAATGTGTCTCGGGCCTAGTGAATAGGAACTAGCGACGCCTTGCGATAGCGGCCTAATATTTGATTATCGAATACACCGCCTGTCCATTCAGTTTCTCTCTTCCTCCGAGAAACGCAAGTTCGATCAGGAACGATATTCCGAGGATCGTGCCTTCCAGCTGATTGATCAAATCAACTGCGGCTTCCATCGTCCCACCGGTTGCCAGGAGATCGTCCACGAGGAGAACCCTGCTGCCCGACGATATCGCGTCCCTGTGAATCTCAACCTCGTCTGTGCCATACTCCAATGTATACGACGCAGAAAGCCTGTCGAACGGAAGCTTTCCCGGCTTTCGAATCGGAACGAATCCAGCCTGCAGTTGTCTCGCCGCTGGTGTCCCGAAGATGAATCCGCGGGACTCGATTCCTACCACAATGTCCACGTCTTGGTCAACAAAAGGTTCAACGAGCTGGTTTATCGATTCATCCAGTGCCGCAGCGTCAACGAGCAAGGTCGTGATGTCTTTGAAAACGATTCCCGGCTTTGGAAAATCGGGTACATCTCTGATAAATGACGCAAGATCCAATTTGTGCCCCTCCTTGTAAGAAAAACCTAAACCCCATTCTCAATACCTTATTTCGAATTCATGGCTGATCCTTTGAATGGGACGCGCATCGGTATAGAAGTCCCTTACTCTGGAGCCCGGCGGACCTGCCCTCACGGAATCAAGAAACGCATCCACGACATCCCGTTCTCCTTCGACTTCCATTTCTACAGATCCATTGGGCATATTCCGGACGTAACCAACAAGACCCAAGCGAGAGGCTTTTCTCTGGGTGAAGTATCTGAATCCCACCCCCTGTACGGATCCTGTCACTCTCGCATAGACCCGTTTTCCTGAAGATGCAGGCACTATTCTACTGCCTCCCAAAGAATTTCAACAGGGTGTCGGGGTGCCTTCTTTGTCGCATGATTGATCTGCTCTCTACAGGAAAGACCCGCAGCGGCGATTTCGACTTCGCTACCTGCGTCTCTGATCTGGCCGAGCAGACGTGCCTCCCCCACCTTCAGCGAAAACTCATAGTGTTCAGATTCGTAACCAAACGACCCCGCAATACCGCAGCACCCGGAATCGATAAGGGTGACCTCATATCCAGGTGGGAGACTCAGCAGGTCCAATGAGTCCTGAACTCCCCAGAGGGCCTTCTGATGACAATGCCCATGCAACAGAATCCGTCTCTCCAAACCTGAGAATGACACAGGTAATTCTCCAGTTCGCGCCAGATTACTGAGATACGTCTCGATGGCGTAACAGTTTTCTGCAACCGCCTTGGCCCTGGGATCGTCAGTAAGTTCGGGATAGTCATCTTTGAGCATTGACACGCAACTGGGCTCGAACCCGACAATATCGTAACCAAGATCCAGGTAATTGTGCAGGTTTTCTGTATTGTAATTGACACTCGACCTAACCTCTTCCATCATTCCACTGGAAAGAAAAGGTCTCCCACAACATTTCTTTTCCGCAAGCAAGACCTCTATGCCTGCAGCCTCGAGAATCCCGGTGGCTGCAATCCCTATTTCCGGATAGTTGTAGGTCATATAGGTATCACTGAACAAGACTACCTTCCTGTCTGATTTCAAACCGTGCCGCTTCCCAAACCATTCGACAAAAGACTCTCCAGCGAATGGTGGGAGATTTCGCTTCGACGAAATGCCCAGAAGTGACATTACAGATCGAGTTAAGCGGCTTCTCACCATCCAGTTTGATAGAGGATATAGCAGACATCCGACCCTGTTCAGAAGGTCAATATTACCAAACAGCCATGCCCGCAACGGTCTTCCGTTTGCCTGGTAGTAGTGGGCAAGGAACTCATACTTTAACTTCGCCATGTCCACGTTTGAGGGGCATTCTGCTTTACACGCCTTGCACTCCAGACAGAGATCAAGAACTTCATATAGCCTGTCATCTGTAAGTCCGCCTTCCCATTGTCCAGACACCGCTGCTCTCAAGGCATTCGCACGCCCCCGTGTTGAGTGCTCTTCTTCAAGAGTTGCCATATATGTAGGACACATGGTACCTTCCAATTTCTTTCGGCATGCGCCCACTCCGTTACACATCTCGACCGCTCTGTGGAAACCCCCGTCCCCCGAAAAATCAAAATATGTCTTGATTTCTTCCGCCTTATAATCGGGACCGAACCTCAGATTCTCTGTCATCAGTGGTGCATCGACGATCTTTCCTGGATTCATCAGTCCCTTGGGATCGAAGGCATGCTTGATCTCTCGAAACGCACCATAGAGGCGACTCCCGTACATTTTCTCATTCCAGCAACTCCTCACCAGTCCATCACCGTGTTCACCACTCATCGCCCCGCCATACCTGAGCACGAGGTCGCGGATCTCCTCGGCAATGGACCGCATCTTCTGCACACCCGACGAAGTCTTGAGGTTGATTAGTGGCCGAATATGGAGAAGCCCGACACTTGCGTGTGCATAGTAGCCGGCCGTCGTATTGTGCTTCCGGACTATACGATCGAATTCGGTGATATAATCCGGCAACCTCTCGGGAGGAACCGCAGAATCCTCCACGAAGGCGACTGGCTTGAAATCTCCTTTAATCCCCATCAACAGTCCCAACCCCGCCTTCCTGATGTTCCAAACGTTTCCCTGATCCTGAGGGGAAATAGCACGCCTGAATCCATAGCCGAGCTGGTTCGTGGCCATCAAATGGTCTAGAGCGTCCAACCTGGAAGCAAGTTCCTCTGTGGAATCACCGTAATATTCCACCACCAGAACCGCCTGGGGATCTCCTTCTACCCACCCACGCTGCGATGCAAGTGCCAATGATCCCTTGGTTTCATCGAGAATCATCTTGTCAATCAGCTCAACCGCGGCGGGCATGGTGTCTAGAATAGGGGCGACAGCCTTCATCGCATCGATCAAGCCTTTGAATTGAATTACTCCCAGAACTTTGGACTTTGGCAAAGGTATTACCTTTATTTTTGCACCAACAATTGTTGCCAGTGTTCCTTCCGAACCAACAACCATTTTAGCCATGTTAACAGGCCGGTCCTGTACGAATTCGTCCAGGTTGTATCCCCCCACGCGTCGAAGGACTTTGGGGTATCGTACATTGATCTCATTCTCATGTTTGGAGGCCAGACGCAGAACCTCTCGGTAAATCTGACCCTCGAGATCATCCTGTTCCCTTTTCCGATCCACTTCGGAGGCGTCCAGGTCCTGGAATAGAACCTCAGAACCGTCGGAGAGAATGACTTCGAGTTCCAGAACGTGGTCGATGGTTTTGCCGTAAATCACTGAATGTGCGCCGGCAGAGTTGTTCGCAACCATGCCGCCAATATTAGCACGACTACTTGTCGCAACATCTGGTGCAAATTGAAGTCCCTGGGGTTTCAAAAAGGCATTCAGTTCGTCCAGCACAACCCCGGGCTGAACCCGCACCCAGCCTTCAATTTCGTTCAGTTCCAATACCTTGTTCATGCATTTGGACATATCCAAGATTACTGCCTTGCCCACAGACTGTCCCGCCAACCCCGTGCCGCCTCCCCGCGGCAGAATGGGAACACCGTATGTGTCTCCTATTCGAATACAGGCCTGGACATCAGCCACGTGCCNGGGTATGACCACACCGATCGGCTCGATCTGGTACATACTCGCGTCAGTGCTATACAGGATGCGAGAGGCCCGATCGAACCTGACTTCACCTTCAAGACCGCTCTTCAATGCATTTACAAACGCCTCCATCAACCCTCCCTAGAAGTGCCACACCAACAGATTTCCGGAACTATCCTTTTCAACCACGGTTTTTCTTGATTCGCTCGGGATCAACGGAACGCCACACTGTCTTCTCGAATCTATCAGACTTGGATTGATAAGAAGACCCCTTCAAGGTGCTTGGGTCAACTGAATCGTATGACACGGAGCGGAATGCATTTCCATTCTGAACAGGCTGCGAGAGCTGAGATTTCTTTGCTCGTATCTGAGGCTGGCTGTCATTCCCGGGCTGTCTGGGTTTCGAGCGTGTTTTCGAAGCTATCTCTCCCCAATCTACCGGTTTGGGCTCTCGCTTGCNATTTGCTTCACTAGTGTCCCTTGCCTTCGGCCAACTCACGGGCTGCACTTCTTGAGATTCAGACTGCACCCGGGAAACGTTGATAGCCTTATCGATCTCACCCTCCAATTCGTCACCACTGCATGGAAGCTCTACGATGCCGGCTGCCCCATTCACTTCGACAAGCCTTCGTGTCAGATACTCCAATGCACCTGAGGTATGTACCAGAATGGATATCTTACCGATGTCACCCATGCCCCCCAAAGCCCTCGCAAATGCGAACTTGTTGTCTAGGAAGAGCAGCAAATTGATCATCACCAGGTCCGGACGCTCCGAGACACAAGCCCTGGCAGCCGAGACACAGTCCTTGACCATCACCATGGTGTGAGACATCCTGTATGCGAATAAGCCCTTTAAGGACTTCCGGTGATCCGAATTGCTGTCAACTAGCAATACCTTGGCCATGAAAAATTCCTTCCATGGGAGGAATTTGGTGTTTCCAACGCCCTGAGAGGCTTTTTCTCTCTATCTCTCTCTATCTCTGGAAATCTGCGCTTTGAGTATTCTTGCCAACCGATTCCGTGCGATCTCTTTTATGTTCTTGTCCTTGTTAAAGGAGAGAATCTTGAGTGCTTCGGCGGGAGTATTAGGGTTCTGGACGGTGGCCAACTTCACCTGTGGATCGGCATCCTCGGCCAAGCGAAGAAGGCCCGAGGCAGGCATAGAGACGTGTGCGGCAACGGCCTGCCGGACGGGCAGCGAAGTGTCGAAGATTAGTCCAAGAAGGATTACAGGAGAGGTGCCCCTGTTTCCGGCAACAGACAGGCGGAAAGCCTCTTCGCCTTCCGTGGAAAAACGCTCCATCACCCTCAGGGGAGTATGCGGGTTTCCTGATACTTCCAGTCGGACCTCTTTTCTAGCATCCCTGGAGAGTAACTCTAGGATAAAGGGTTCGGTGTTCAGGTTCCCGGCAACCTTTTTTCTCACTGAAACGGAGATATCTGCCGCAAGCCTCTGCAGAATTTCTGGCGGCATATTCGGGTTGGCAGCCAACCCCATCCGGACGATTTCAACAAAATCTTTGCTCAGATCTAACAGTACCTGAAGGGGCAGTCTTTCCTGGAAGACATTCAAAATCCCATCGGTCTTCCGCACCACGAGGTCCATTCCATTTGAAATCACATTCCATTGCTTACCTGACTGCACGATTTCAATCTCCGCATCGCTTGCCAACGGGGCACCCCTAGTTCCAAATACCTTTTCCATATCCATGCTGAGGCTGCTGTTGTCGAGATTATCCTGAAACTTTGGATCGATTTGAAACAGCTGCCTGCTGTTCATTGCCACTGCCCATCGGACGGTTTCGTTGGCGTCCTTACACAACTGCAGCAGGGCAGCCTGAGGGGTCCACGGGTTGAACCCAACATAGAACCGAACACCTGGGTCCTCGTCCTGTGCGAGTCGGTTCAGAATCCTGGGATTGATGGTCCGCTTGGCTCTCTGTTTCTGCTCTTCATTGAGCTCTTCGGCATCCTTCAAGAGCTTCAGAAACTCCCTTTGCTCTACCTTGGTCGTGTCCTTATCGCTCTGGGCACTTGTACGATGCACCTGTGTCATCAGGGAAATAAACACAACGACTACGACTAGAATTCTCTTCAATTGCTCGACCTCAAAAAAACAAAGGTTTATATTTGTAAGCGGTTTGGCCTTGAACTGCTTTAATTTAAGCCATACCCAGACGCAGGTCAAGGTAGCTGGAAGACGGTAAAAGGCTTGACATTGTAAGCCCGGCACATTTAGATTTACAACCTGGTCAGGAACTTTGGCCTCTTCCTTTTTCCCAAACACCACCCTCCATTGGGGAGAAAATAGATGGTCAACAAAACAGCCCTGCGAGTAGGCTTTGGGGTTCAGGATTTTACCCCTCGGATACCCTTCGATGGTGCCTTCAAGATCTATGATCCCATCTCATTTCAAGCCCTGATCCTGGAGGAAGCAGGTGTGAACGTAACCTTCCTTGCAGGTGATTGCTTCAGTATAGAGCAGGACCTGATCGAGATGGTTAAGTTAAAACTTGGCGATATAGACTGGCTCGACAAGGATCTCATTTTACCTTGCGCAGCCCACATCGGCACCACCCCAATCCTGTTCCAATCTTACGTGAGTCTGCCTTGCGAGGCGTTGAAATACTATGGTAGGGAAGACTACTTTGCCGATCAGATGGCCTGCGCCATCAGGAATGCGGCAAAGGATATGAAGCTCGGTAAAATCGGCGTTGGCATCAGCTCGGCCCCAAACATCCTATATAATCGAAGATCATATGATCAGGAAGGCAATCTGGTCATGAGCAACTTCAAATTCCCCTATCCCCGTCCAGAACTCACTTACGGGGAAGTCGATGACAATGTCTATGTATTAAGAATCGATGACACAGAAGGCACACCAACTCATTGCGCCTTCACATTCGGCTGTCACGCCTTGTGCAATACCGATAAGTACGGCCACATTACCGCCGATTATCCGGGGGTTGTCCGAAAGATCCTTCGATCAGCCGGTGTCGATTCCCTGTTCCTGCCGGGCAGCATTGGAAATGTGGTACCTCTAAGCCGAGGAGGACGCACCTTTGAAAGGGTGGGTCACAGCGTGGCTGGTGCCGCCCTGTATGCGCTGGAACAGACGGAAACCAGCGAGGTGAGTGGTCTGGGTGTAAATCGGACAACCCTTGCTCTACCTACGTTCCCCTTCGCCGATCCAAAGGCGGTGGAAACCGAACTGGCCGGCACACCCAAACGGTCTGACGGCCTGCAGCGATTCCAGGCATATGGGTCCAGACTTAATCAATCGGGTAGAACCCAGTTGGAATATCCGATCACAAGGATCTCACTTACTGGCGCCGATATCATACATCTGCCGGGAGAGATCTTCGTGGAGACCGCGGCTGCAATTCGTGCGGCTGGAGACCGATCCCCTACTGTCGTGCTTTCAGGACCTACCGCCGATGTCGGTTATCTGAGCACCCCAGAGGCACACAAGGAAGGCGGCATGGAGCCAAAGTACGCAGGATTGGACATTAACTGCGAGTTGGAAATTCGTGAGGCGGCCTGCCAGTTGGTTTCTGGCTGATATTGGACTGCAGGATCTTGACTGGCTTACGGAATGGTCTTAATTTTGATGCTTCGTGATCTCAAACTGGAGAGTAATTCAAATGGCATCTGTAATGGTAAGCGGTCAGCTTGCCGTCAACGGTGGAACACCGGTTAGAAATGTTCAGGAAAATCCATGGCCCTCCTGGCCCCAGAACTCTGAACGGGATTGGGAAACGGAGATCGAGCCAGCTTTGAGAGAGGTCTACCTGGAAAAGAATGAGGGTTTACCCGCCACCAGAGGGGAATCCTTCGGCCAGGCCTTTGCCGCATATTGCGATGCACGTTACGGCATCATTATGCCCCACGGAACTGACGCGATTTCGGCCGCGCTCGCAGGAGCCTTGGACCTAGATGGTCTGGGAGATGGCGGAGAAATCATCATACCCAACTATACCTTCATTGCAACTGCGTCTGCTCCGCTTTCGGTCCGATGTTCACTCTCACTGGTCGACATTGACCCTGAATCTTTCACAATTTGTCCCGAAGCTGTTGAAGCGGCGATTACCGAAAGAACTGTTGGCATTCTTCCCGTTCACATTGGTGGTCACCCTGCTGATATGGATGCCCTGTGTGCAATAGCAAAGCAACACGACCTGATTATCGTTGAAGATTGTGCACAGGCGCACGGCGCCGAACACAAAGGCCACAAAGTGGGGACCAGGGGAGATGTTGGCGCATACAGTTTCCAGTCCAGCAAGAATCTCACCTCCGGAGAAGGTGGATGCATTGTAACCAATAATCCCGAGATCAGAGACCTTGCCCACGCGTTCAAAGACGTGGGAAGAAGGCCAGGTGGCGAGCGGTGGGAATATCCCAGGCACGGTTGGAATTACCGTACTTCAGAGTATCTGGCCGCCATTCTGCTGAAACGGTTGACCAACCTCGAGAGACAAACAGACCTGCGCAACGAAAACGCAAACTACATTTCCGGGGAGCTGGAGAGTATTGGTGGAATTACCCCTCCTCGCTGGCGCCCGTGGGTAACACAACACGGCTATCACCTGTATATGATGCTCTACGAACCGGAAGCGTTCGGGGGACAGGACAGGGATACATTCGTAAAGGCACTCCAGGCAGAGGGCATCAGTTCAACACCTGGATACCAAAGGCCCCTCACAGATGAAGGCGCTCTGAAGACGGTTGCCGACCAGTATCCGAATCTGGTAAGGAGAATGCCCTGCCCACATGTGGAATACACATGCAACCATAGCGTTTGGTTCTATCAATCAATGCTGCTGGGAACAAAGGCCGACATGGACGATATTGTAGAAGCTGTTGCAAAAATAAAACACGCTTTCAATTAGACCAGGACGTCGCGACGATTACACCCCAAGCTGTTGCCGGCAAGCAAGCTTATCGGATGCTGGTTGTGGACGATTATGCAGCCATGAGAGATCTACTCAAACTTATGGTCGCCCAGGTTGGATGTGAGCCCATTGAAGTGGATCTAGCCAAGGATGCATTGGATCACATCGAGAAGGGTCAGGCTCACATGATGCTGCTGGATCTTCAAATGCCCGGCGCGAGCGGGCTGAATCTACTGAGGTCCATGCGTAGGCACAGGGTCTCGGTCCCCATCATTGTCGTTTCGGGATTCATTTCACCTGAGGCGGCCAAACAACTCGCTCAACTAGGTGTGCAAGGCATTTTGGCGAAGCCTTTTGCCAAGGAGCAAGTGCTTGAGGAAATCCAAAAAGTGATTGGTACATCTAGTTGACGGACCCGGATAACCCTCGCCCGGTCTAGATTGCTGACCTGATCGGCTGCAAGTTCATTCTAAGGCAGACCGACAACACCCCAAAAGGGCCCTGACAGGATATCTGCAGGACCCTTTTTCTTGCCTGGTTTCCGCCCGGTTAATCTCACAGACTCTCACGTCCTTCCCATGCCTACCTCTTTGAGCACCACACGTTCGTGGAATATCGAAAAGGGCGAGGTTCGGGCATTTTCTTCAGCCTGATCGATCAATGCGGCAGCGGATGGACTGAGGGTCCGTCTGTCGAACCTTTCGAAAACTCCCAGATAGAAGTGATCGGGATGCACCTCGACAGAAATCTCCAGTTGTTCCGCGCCATGCGTTCGAGGAAGGCCAAACTTCCAGAACCACTGCCCGCCTGCTGGAATACTTGTATCATACACTTATAATTTTCTGCCCAAAGGTATCTCCCACCCTATTGCCCTGGGTCATTGTTGTTCCGCCGATGACCCTTAACTCAGAATCTAGCATTCGAACCCGAACGAAGTTTTTTGGAGTAACATATGTGGGCAGATGATATCCGGCGCCGGTGTTGGAGAGTTTCTCTGGCACCAAATCAGACCAATTCTCCTCCACAACTGCTACCGGCACCCGCAGTGCACCCATAGCAGTGATCGGCAACCCTGACACGCTTGCCGCTGAGCCATTCTGGCGTAACTTCCCAGATCTTCATCCCATCCACATCGAGCTGCATATCCAGCATCTGATTGAAATCACAGTCGTACATGTTGCCTTCCCAGTCTACACTCACAAGAGAACGGCACATTAGGTGATCTATAGTTGTGTGGTTGAAGTTTTCCTGTAAGATCCGTGTGTAGAGATCGTGCTCTCCACGACGCAACAGATATTCATTAAACCTGCTGATGGGCATGTTCGTAATTGTGTAGAGTTGATTAAAGAAAATGCCGTAGGTTTCCTTAAGGGCTTTCTTGTAATCTGTTTCCAATTCGGCTTGGGGGGGAGGCAGTGTCGCACCGACCGGATTGTAGACCAGGTGGAGGAGCAGACCGGTGTCGGGTCTGCCATATCCAATGCTGTTTAGCTTCAACAAGGCATCTATACTTTTTGTAAAAACGCCTTTGCCCCTTTGCGAGTCTACGTTCTCCTCCAGATAACAGGGCAGTGAGCACACCAGCTCAACCTGATTATCCCGATAGAATTCACCAAGATCTTCCTGGCCATCCTCGAAAAGAACCGTGAGATTGCAACGGACCATAACTTTTCTGCCCATGGATCGTATATTCGTGGTCAGGTAGCGGAAATTCGGGTTAACCTCGGGCGCTCCCCCGGTAATGTCGACAAGAGGGATATCAGACCTCTCAAGAAATGTCAACACCCGATCTATGGATTCGCGCGTCATAATTTCCGTTCGGGTAGGTCCGGCGTCTACGTGACAGTGCTTGCATGCCTGGTTGCATAGCTTGCCCAGGTTGAGTTGCAGCGTGTCTATCGTTGTTCGGTCAAGAACAATGCCCTCTTTGTTCAATCTTCCGGCGAATGACAACTGGTTTGCATCAACGGGTCCATTTGTTTCAATCGTAACCAATCTTGGATGCTCAATCGACTTCTGATCTGCTGCCATAATTGCTCCTAAGGTTCACCCGGCCATGTTTGTGTGTTGACTGGAGAGGGTCCTTAATGCCACACAACCGAACCGTTCTCGAGACTGAAAGTAATACCGGAAAATGCCCTTACATCCACCACGTCCCCGCCAATTTCAAGACTTCCTTGCGAGGTTACAACCGACTTGCTTGCCCATTTGCCACCTGGATTCTCCTGGATACAACCTCAGCCTGCCTGATACTACCGACAACAAATACTCCTTCATCCATCTGAATCTTANAGGGATGCTCGGTTGACCCCANAANCGATCCNTCCNCCAAAAGGGCACCACTACCCCTNACCTGCGCATCTGNTNAGAGGTCGCCCCTGATCTTGANGTNNGATGATCNCGATNGTAAAACGCCGTCGTGGCCATCCAACGAGCCCAATTCCATTGCCCATCGCCTCCCGAGCGGCTTTCGAAACGTCCAACAGGATATTTGGCGCACGTGATGTCAGATCCACTTCACCCTACCCATTTCCTCTGTACAGAGGTCTCAGGAAGCCTGCAATGTAACTTCACCCAAATCTCTGATTTCTTCCATCGTTGTGTAAATACGTTCAGCGCCGGCAAGCAGTTTGGTGAATTTTCCGAGATCTACCGGCTTGTGGAGAACAACAACTGCGTAACTTACAAAATCCATGGAAGGCTGTTCGGCAATGTGCCACGATATCACTGCAATAACCGCATGTGGGCAAATGTTCCTCAACGGTGATAGAATCTCCAAACCGCTTGCGACGGCCATCCTAATGTCGAGCGTTATCAGATCGTAAGTGCCCTGGATGACTTTGCCCAGAGCCTCCTCACCTGACCCGGCGGTATCCACATCTNAATGGCANNNTACTTTCGCAGCTTGGGAGGAAAAATCAACAACGGTTGGATCATCNTCTACAATCAAAATCTTCATACCTGACAACCCTTTTCGGCATCGCTTGACAGGATCAATCCAATGCATTTTCTACGGAGTTCAAAAGCCTAGACAGCCCTGCTTCAACACCGTTACCCAGATGGAACCGTAACACCTTTCTACCGAGTGCAGACAATGCCTCATAGTCCGCTATTGCCTGCGCGGCCTTTAACGTGCCAAACGAAAATCCTCTACCTGGAATGTCCAGGTCTTCCTCATCGTCAGCTGTAATCTGTAGGAAAAGGCCTGTGTCCGGTCCACCTTTGTGAAGCTGGCCCGTTGAGTGCAAGAATCTTGGCCCATAGCAAACGGTAGTCGCAACACCCTTTCTTGATCCCACAGCATCACGTATCGAATTGAGAAGGCTCCTATTCGCGGGATCGGCCATGTCAATATAGGCACATAGGGCAAGATAATCGTGTTGTTTGAGTTTTTGGAGATGCTGATATACCGATTCGTCTAATGAATTGCAGCCCAGCGAGTTCGTACAATTGCTTTCACCATATACGCAAATTTCGTCCTCGGTCAAAACAGGGGAAGTCTCAGNGAGCACCCCCTCAGCTACATACTCCCGGATTAACCTGGCAGTGATATCCTTGCTGNCCTGAACATTCGGTTGATCGAAAGGATTAACTTCCAGAACTGAACCGGTCACCGCAGTAGCCATCTCCCAACGGTAGAATTCCGCACCCAAATCCAGAGGTGTGTCCAGCTGTAAGGAAATAGTCGGATGGCCCAAGCGCTGGAGCGAGTTTAACCAATCTTCCCGAGCCTGATCCCGCTCCGATCCCAACGCAATATGGACAAATACCCTATCGGTATCGTATCTGTCCGGTGGTCGAATTGGCTCCTCTACAACAGGCACAATNCCCTTNCCAGACTTGCCTGTGCTCTCGGCNACCAACTGCTCCAACCACCNACNAAANTCACTTAAGCCTTTAGAAGTNACAATCGTNAGCTTATCTCTACCGGCCAAGGCCAGCTCACCTAAAATGATTCCGAGCAGTACACCTGGATTGTCACCATCGGTCCTGCGACACGTTTTTTCCATTTGGCCGGCGCATGCAATGTAAGCTTTGAGATCCAGTCCCATCAATGCAGCCGGAAATAAGCCAAAATTTGAGAGTGCAGAAAACCTGCCGCCAACCTCAGAAACCCCGTGAACCACCATCATAAAACCGGCTGTATTCGCCCTCTCCTCGAGGGACGAGCCAGGGTCGGTAATGGCCACAAAATGACTCCCTGCCCCCTCACTCAACACTTCCAGTGCATTAGAAAAAAAATAATCGCAAAACGCATTCGACTCCGTCGTGGAGCCAGACTTGCTGGCAACGATATACAGGGTTGTGTGTGGATCTAGTTCACGGGAAAAGCGTAGCACCTGCGCAGGTACGGTCGAATCCAGAACATGCAGTTGAGGGTAACCTGTTGCAGAACCGAGAGTCCTTGCCAACACCTCCGGGCAAAGACTGCTCCCTCCCATCCCCATCAAAAGCACATCTGTAAAGCCCTTCGCACGTATGGCTTCCGCAGAATCTCTCAGGTCCGAGAGAATGGATTCCTGCCTTGAAACCAGGTTCACCCAACCCAGCCAATCCGCTTCTCCCGCCTTTGTCCATACACTTTCGTCTCCATCCAGAAGACGTTTTGTAAGGCCCGCTTTATGCCACGAAATAATTTTTCGATTAACGACATCCCTATAGGTCCCTAATGCACAGTCCATTCACCCCCCGACCGAGTCGTTGTTGTTCCAATAATTACCCATAAAGTTGGGCTACGAAGCTCTCGTAGCCATTGTATTTTCTTGTCGGTACCCGATCCCCTGTCCCAATTAGNCGCTCGGATGCCTGCGACCATCTGGGATGCGGCACATCCGGGTCCACATTGGACCAGAAGTCGTATTCTCTGGGTGCCAGATCATTCCAGAAGGTGGGTGGCTGCCTGTCGACCAATTCGATGGAGACTATGGATTTAATGCTTTTATATCCGTACTTCCAAGGTACCACCAATCGTATGGGTGCTCCATGCTGCCTGGGCATGGATTTTCCATATATGCCGGTTGCCAGAAAGGTTAGTTCGTTCATAGCCTCGTCAATCCGTAACCCTTCGAAATATGGCCAGGGGTACCAGGGCTGTGTAGCCTGACCNGGNGCCTCTTTCGGNTTCATGAACGTCACGAACCTCACAAATTTCGCTGNATGTGTGGGCTGAACNATATCGAGCAGAGCGCTCAAAGGGAAACCGGACCATGGTACCGTCATTGCCCAAGCTTCCACGCATCGGAACCTATACACACGTTCTTCGAAATTGAGACGATTTGCCAGGTCGTCTAGATCGTATTTTCCCGGCTTCTTTACGTGACCCGACACTTCGATCTCCCACGGGTGTGTAACGAAGTCTCTCACCAGGTCCTTAACCTGTTCCTTGGCGGCCGAAAACTCGTAGAAGTTGTTGTANCTCGCCGCGATGCGCTCTTCCGTGACGGCTCTTTCCACAGTGTAGGCACTGTTTCGTTCTGCCGGATGGAGACCCTGGAGAACTGGAGATCCCACATACATGTCGGGGGAATCCGGTACCTTCGCCAGGTCTTTACCATCAGCACATCCCGCCCAGAGCCCGACACCCTACGATGCCAGCGGATTTTATAAATTCTCTGCGGCTCAGGTAGGCGTCCTCCGAAGTGACGTGATAATCTGGGATTTTCCACGCTTTTGGTATTGTCACAAACGACATGTGTCCTATCCTTCCTAGTCTGGGTGTTGATCATTGAGCTTCCAATTGTAAGCCTCATACCTCACGCTTGGTCGCTGTGCACCACCCACGAAAGACCTGCCATCCAGTTCCAGGTATAAACCTATGTAGTCCAAAATATGGGCATTTTCGACCCCTTTTTTTCTTTTGTACCACCCCGTAAAATCCCCACCGAACCAATCGAAAATCTTGGACAGTACGACCATCCTGTTTTCACGATCCAGCCTAACCTTTTCCAAAACAAATGTTCGCATTGCGGTTTCGAGTTGGGCTTCCAGATCCTCGGACCGATAGACATTTCGTGAAAGCGGAGGGCATGCCACTGATGCGCAGTTGATTGCCGCATGAATTCTGGGCTCATCAAAAACCTTTCTCAGTATCTTATGCTCTATATCGTTCAACGACAATCTTTCTCCCCCTACGGCGTAGTACGTCTGGCTAAAAAAGCCCATCTGTTCTTTAATATCCTTGACGCTGTCCACCGGATATGCAACCACAACGCCTTTCAACACCAGGGCATTGTATGCGTTGATCCAATACGCCAAACGGGACGACTCCTGCTTGAAGGAGTCTGGGTGACTGTGAGGGCTGAGGTTGGAAAGCAAGGTGGTAAAGATCCGGAGATCTCTTCCGTTACCTGCAAGTGCAGCATAGTCAACATTTCCCTTTTCATCTACAAAGGTCTCCAACACACGCACGTACGCAGAGTAATCCATTTCCACGCCTATTGTGTGCGTGTCGCCGACTGTCAATACTGAAATTACAGTTGCAAACAGTATGGTGGCCCTATTGAACATCAGGTCCGCTCTCAACTTTCGTGCCAGTTTCAGCATCCAGATCAATCAACCAACGTTTAGCGATTCTCGAAATAAGAATGGTAACAGTCGTGACCAGCCAGCCATAGAAGAGAAGGCGTTTGTAAAGTAGGGCATATTTCTCAAGGCCTTCGACCTGGGAAATGCCGACCGCCGTCTAGTGGATATCAGGAAGTTCTTGCCTCGGAGCGTCCTCCCGTCCTCCAATTCGACCTCGTGCGCGAATTGAAACGGGCCTCACCTATAAAAACTTCTACTCCCAGTCCTTCATATCTCTCTTGAAAATCATGGGGCTCGATAGCGACTCTTCCTTCACGCATCCGCTCTATAACACGATTGAAATCTTATCTGGGTTTCTGTGCCTCCAGGCCCTATTTCTCGGCCTTTCGAATGGTCCAAATTACGCGGGCCAAGGAAATGATTGTCTTGCTTTGGAACGCACCCGTAATTGAGGCAATCACAACCCATCTTGTCACCTTCGATCAGGGCGGCCCTTCCACCCAACCCAGCGGTACCTCAGCAGCAGTGACCAGACCAACTTTGCCTGTTCCAATGACCATAACATTAGTACGGTTTCTCTTTTCTGAACTGTTTCCTCTCTGATGCGCGTTTTGTATGGCTCGTCAGATAGAATTGTAATCCCTATGCCACAAACCTCACGTCTAAATTTTTAACAGCGCAATATACTCCACTAAAAGGGGTTATGATAACTGGTTCAAGTTGTGCGTTCGAGCGTTTCATCTCCCGCTATAATGCGTACGGTGTAGAAGGAGCCCAAACGACGACTTATGATACTCAGCTATAGAGATGTCCAATCGAAAACTACACCCAGATANTCCGCCGGTTTGCCGGTAACCCCCTGGTAGATCTGCTGGCAGTCCAAAGGCGAAGCCAGGTGACTTATCAGCGGGTCTACGATTAGCTTGCCGGTCGCTATCCAATCTGCAATCAATTTGTAATTTGACTCTATATCCCGCGTGCGTTCAGTAGGATGTGCCGCCCATCTCCATTCTAGGGCACCAATCACCCTGATGGCCTCAAGATGAACCTTTAATAGAAAGGGTGTCACATCGGTAGTGAATGATGCCCTAGGGCTGCCCAACAGGATTAATTCGCCTCCGGTTCTTACCAGGCCAACGGCATCGTTGATCACGGCGCTTAAGCCAATGGCTTCAACTACTGCATGCGCACCTTTTCCTTCCGTGAACTCCTCGACTGCTTTGGATAAATCATCCACGCCAGAATTTATGGTATGCTCGAATCCACAGGATCGAGCGGCCTCCAATCGAGAATCCTCAAGATCCGCCACCAGAACGTTCGCCCCAGCCATCCCAAACAACTGTGCGGCGAAATTTCCGACCAGACCCATCCCGATCACCACTACCGTGTCGCCAGGTTGGATGGACGAGGATCTGAGCGCACTGATGCTGACACCAGCCATGCGGGTGAACACCAGGTGTTTCCCCTCGGCATCTCCAGGTAAAGGCAGCGCCATCCTGGATGTGTCCGCCTTCACCAATGATGCGTGATGGGAAAAACTGATTACCCTATCGCCGGTCTGACACATGGTGACCTCGGAACCAACTTCCAGAACAGTGCCAAGGTTCCCGTAGCCTGTTTCACGAGGATACAGGCCTTTTTCACCGAAGGGCATTTCCTTCACAAGTCCCGTGTATCCCGCACCTTCAGTCCCTCCGCTGACAACAGTATATTCAGCCTGTACCAGCGCCTGATTTGGCATTAGATTTGAGTTCATTTCGAAGTCCTGCAACTCAATTTTTCCCGGTTCCACCACCATCAGTCTTCGTGCAATCATCGCGATTTCATTCCTTGTCGAAGAAGGTCAGGTAAGGTTTGCCTTCCAATTCCTTTTGGAGCAGGAGACCCAATTCCAAGGCATGGTAGTCACCCCACATTGAGGACTCGCCACTGGGCACCTTACAACCTTCTTGCATTTGGTCCCAGCCGTTGGGTCTGTGGTAAATGGAATGGAGGATCAATCCCTGGTGTCTTGAGTCTTCAGATAGATATGGTGCGGAAAATAGAGTGTTTGCCACCTTCAGGGCTGCCTGCCGATATCTTTTCCCTGCCTCTTCCCCTAGATATTTGCCCAGTCTGTACAGTCCTTGTGCGGAAATGGCGGCAGCCGAACTGTCGACAGGTTCAAATTCGTTCTCAGGATCGGCAGGCACAGACAGATATTCTCCCATCTGTGCAAGACCTGGTGCGCCGGTGTCCCAGTAGGGAATGCCATCAGCGGCCGCTGCACTATGGATGTAGAAGTCGGCAGAAGCCAGAGCAGCCTTCTCCATAAAGGACTTAACAACGCCCATTCCACCCGACACTTCGCATTCCGCCTCTGGAATCACCTCAAGAAACTCAAGGAGTTCAGCGAACCCTGTAACCACCCAGGCCAAACCTCTGGTCCACGTAGAAAAGGGGGAGTACCCCTGTTGGGTACTTGGGCATCTGTATTTGCCGTCATTAGTATTGAAAATTGATTCATGAACGACCCTGCCCCTCTGGTCGTAGGCGTCTTTCCCTTCACCATAGTAAACATTGAATCTGGCTGTACTTTCCGCGTGTTGAATCATCCTGTTCAACAGAGAAATAGCCTCGTCATTTTCACCCATTAAGACGTGACCGAGTTGGTGAGCCAGTCCAAGGCTGCGGCAACTCCTTATCGTATCCGAGAAAAGTGAATGGGGCCCATTGAAAGAAGGGATGAATCCTCCGCCATCATGAGTGACGGTCCATCTCGCCGCCTGGGTGGCACCGGATACTTTCAATGCCATTTCATAGAAGTGTCGTTCCCATTCATCCTTCTCGATCACTCCTTCTTGCATTTGCCGTCTAAGGTTGCCATAGGTCGAAACATTGTTAAACCCATGATCGTGCACACCTGTGTGCGTAACGTGGGGGGCCATGCATTCAAGTGTAGCGGACCTCCCCAGTTCCAGAAACTTTTCATTGCCAGTGGCCTCGAAATTCAGAATCGCGCATCCAAATTGAAATCCCTGTGTCCATTCCGTCCACCCTCTGGTGGCATACTGCCCATCCACTGTGAATACGGGTGTACCCAAGCCGTGATCCCAGGACCTTTCTATCGCGAGTATCTTTTCACCTGCAAGTTCGAACAGGCGGGTCAGCTTACCACCCAAATCACTCAACTGAATCTTTTCGTCAACCTTCATTTGGCCTCCACATCATTTCAGCAACAAATCAAACGGTGATCTTCATCCCATCGAACGCCAATTCAACGTGTTCCGGGAGATCAACATTTTGCTGGTCGCATTGTTCTTTGAAGTTCCTGTGATCTATCCTGTGCGCCAGGTGAGTCAGATAGGTGGTCGGAGAATCAAGACTATTCGAGATCTCAATTGACTCGGCCACACACAGGTGTGTTGGGTGCCGCGAGTTGAAGCTGAGCCCGTCGATGATCAGTAATTCGACACCTTCCATCAAAGCCAACGAGGCCTCTGGCATCACCTTTACATCGGGAACGTATCCCAACGACCCTACTCGATAGCCCTGCGTGTCCACGGCGCCATGGAGAACAGGTATCGGAACCACCTCAAGTCCATCTATCTCAAACCTGCCAGAGAAACTGTGGGGTATCAGGTGAGCTACTCCGCCCCCCTGATAGGTATCCCTTGAAAACATATAATCAAAGTTCTTTTGCATTACTCGCATTGTTTCATCTGGACCATATATGGGCATGTCCATATCCTGCTTTCGACAGGGCATTACAAGATCGTTCGTACCGCTTATGTGATCAGCATGGCAATGCGTATAGATAACAGAATCAATCCGTTCAATACCGTTTCTGTCTATCTGCTCCAGAAAATTTGGTCCAGTGTCGAACTGTAAGAATCTGCCTTCTATCTCAACGTGTATGGAGGGTCTTGTTCGTGCGTTGCGTGATCCATTATTTCGAGCATCCTGGCAAGTATCGCATAGGCATCGGTACTCTGGCACGCCGGTTGAGGTGCCTGATCCAAGTACTGTTACTGTCATCTCAGCGTCTCGCTCACTCATCTAGTGGCTCATCTCACTTGAAGCACCGTTTGCGATGTCCTCACACAGTCTCATCGTTTTCAGTATGTCATCGAGCGAGCTCCAGGGATCTCTGTCTTGCCTGATACACCCCACAAAATGCCTTGTCTCATTGTACTCCGACCCGCCTACAGATTCCAGATCCAGTTGTGTTTCATTTTCTACACCCTTCAAAAAAACCCTGCAATTTGGTTTTCCCGTCAGATCCATATAGATGGATAAATCTTCGGCATGAGCTTCGATTTTTTGAATTCGATAGCCCACGCCATAGTGACTCATCATTACGCCTCGGCATCCATTCTCAAAATCCATCAAGGCATTGTATCTGAAGCTCCCCTCTCTTTCGCCCAACCAGGATTGTGCAAATACCGCGGCTGGATCACCTGCCTCCTCCAGTTTACTCCCGGACAACCATCGGAGCAGGTCGACATGGTGAATCGCATCACAAATGATGGGAGCCGGTGCAATTCCTGCCATGGCTGNAGTGCCCAGCCTCGTGATCGGCTTGTTGTAATTCGCCGCCACCTGCACGGCACCACCGTGCTCCANCAGCAATGTCTTTGCTGCGAGTATCTGCGGCATATACCTGCGATTCAACGAAACAATTGCTTTGCCCTGAGATCGTTTGGAAGCCTCCAGCANGCGCTCCGTATCGNAAGATGACATTCCNGGCGNTTTCTCGATGGAAGTGTGTAAGCCACGGTCAAGACAGGTCAGCACGATTTCGGTTAAGTGGCCTGGCATAGTAATCACATAAACCACCTCCAGATCGCAANGTTGGAGCATTGTCTCGTAATCAGCGAAACATTCAAAAGGTCCATATGTATCCANGGCATTCTGTAGCCTCTCCGGATCCAATTCCGCGACCGCAACCAGGTCCATCTCCTCTTCATCGGTGATCATTCTAAAATGGCTGTTTGCGTGGCCTCCAGCTCCAATAATTCCAACCNTCAGCGGTTTCACAGGTANCCTCCCGNTCACATCTCAATTGAGAAATCAGTTTCAGTCCTTTGGAACTGATTTCAAGATAGACCATCTGTCTGAGAGGCGCAAGCGCCCACCACCGGAGCCAGTGTAAGGGAAACAAAAAATGGACCCTCCAGTCCATGCCTGGAAAGCCCATTGTTCGCTGCTTTACACTGGCGAACCGGGACTAGATTGCCCGGCTCCGCTTCGCGTAAGCTTCCATCTGCAAGTTGGCTTCCGCCAGCCGCTCACAAAAAAGATCCACCATGTTCTCGAAAACCTTCAGTCGAACCTTGTCATCCAGCAAGAAAGTGTCCAGATCCGACTTCGATATTACGAAGCCAGCTGACTTTTCTTCTGCCAGTATACTGGCAGACCGGGGCTTTCCTGTGATAACCCCCATCTCTCCGGTAGTTGTTCCCGGTAGAATTTCACCCAGAATAGTTCCTTCGTTATTCAGCACGTTAAGCTTGCCAGATAGCAAAATGAGCATTTCCTTGCTGGGTTCGCCAACCCTGTATATTTGTTCGTTTGCACCAAAATTCTTATAGGTACAGAGCTTAACCATTCGCTGTGCTTCGAGTTTGGTAAAATGCCTAAAAACTCGAACTTTTTCAATTATGGACTTAACGCCCAGCGCCTGTTCCCATTCCAACCTTTTTTGGCTCAATGGAATGCTCCTCCCGATAAAAACAAAACTGAAATTATGTCCTTATTCTACACAATGCAAATCTAGATTCCTGGAAATCCTCATGGCGTCACGATCAGCAACTACCATTATTTGGTGGTGTGAGGGCCTGTGAAAATCAGGAAGTCACTGAAGCAAATTTTGCAATCATAATCCAATTGGGGATTGAAATACGGGCCCCCGAGCGACTTTCCAGCCTCCCCAGCGAAAGACTCCTGATGGGGCGAAAAACACCCCGAGAGGAGTCGCCAGTTTGGCCTCACCCGCAGGTGATCCATCTCCTGAAACCTGATTGCTCCCGTCCCTGCACCCCCCAAAATGCGACCGGATTCATCAATCACCGAACCCTATTGTGCGACGAGTCCGCGATATAGATCCTACCATTCACACCAACCGATACGCTGAATGGATTGGACAATATGGAATCTGTTGCCGACAATCCATCACACACCCGCCAAACAGAAATCCGGGTCCCATCCGGCAACTCAGTTCCAGCTATTGTCACGAGGGTCTGTCCCCGAGTTTCATCCACATATCCGAAAAGACCAAACATCCCGGCCAAAATCCAAATACCTAGGTTATCTGGAAAACCCATTTTACACCTTTTTTCACGGAGTTACCATAATGCGATGCGACCTGTGCTCAATGGCATCCTGAAAGGCACGGTCCACCAAAGTCAAGGGGACCGGTTTGGAGACACCTCTTCGCAGGGATTCGTGGTGGGCCTTATCCTCCCCAAGACGCAATGCGGAGGCCAGGTGATCCGGACGGTAGTTGTGGGCACCCTTTATAACGAGTGAACGCCTCACCACTTCATAGGGATCTACTTCTATGCGACCTGCGGGTATCACCGAACCAACCAGGCTCAGCTGCCCTCCTGTCCGAGCCGAGAGAAAGGCAGACCGGACGCCTTGGGCTGTTCCGGACATTTCGATAACCAGATCCGCACCAACACCCCCGAGGTAAGAAGAAACCCTATCGGCGACCTCCATTGCCTCTAGATTTGACACATCAATCACATCTGTCGCACCGGATTCCCTGGAAAATCCCAATCTATCCTTATTAACATCCAGGCAGAGAATTCTACTAAACCCGTTCTTGATCGCGGTACGAATCGCCCAGAGTCCAAGCATCCCCATTCCCACGAGAACTACGGAAGCCTTATCCTGCGTCCCCTCAAAAGCATTGGCGAGTGTGGCCCCTGCACACATCGAGGTGGCGGCCACTTCGTCCGATATCATATCGGGAATTTTAAAAATCGACGTACCGCTGACCAGCAAAACATACTCCGAAAGCCCACCGGTCAGTGCCCTGTCCGTGGCACAGGCAGTGTGACCATACTTGAACAGATTTACACATTTCTGTGGCAGACCGGCCCTCGCACAATACAAGCAAGTACCACAACTTGCCGTCATCGAGAATGTAACACGGTCCCCAACAACAATCGGTTCGCCCGACCAGTATGTGGGTGGAGACGGACCAAGTTCATCCACAACACCGGCAATCTCGTGCCCAACAATTGCAGGCAGAAAATCCGATTTTCGGCGACCGGTAAAAGCATGGATGTCAGACCCGCAGATTGTGCAACAAGACACACGTACAAGGACCTCCCCCTCCTCAGGTCCAGACAGTGGAAAGTCTCTAATCTCTAACGGCGTGTTGGATGCAACCAATACCGCCGCCCGCACGCATCGCTTGCTGGAAGTGCCCTGTTTCAAATGAGACCTCTTTCGTGGCTACTGGCTCAAGATACATGCAAAAATATATCCTTGGGACCCTCCTATGTCCAGCGTATACGGTACAGGTTTGTACCCTTCGCTCTGGACTCGTAGACAACCCTTTACACTTGCAACTCCAGGTTTTTTCCTCTAATTTTACCGTCCAATGTCACGAATGTTGATCCACTGATCTCGTTTGAAGAGTCCTGAATCATGGTAGAGTCCACAGCTATTACAAAGTACTATGGCCACATCAAGGCGGTGGAAGACATCAGTTTCACCCTTGGAACGGACGAAATTGTCGGATTCGTGGGCCCAAACGGGGCCGGCAAGAGCACCGTCCTGAAGATGCTGTCCACCTTCATCTATCCTACCTCAGGTGGCATTACTGTGGACGGGCTGGATGTAGTTGAGCATTCCCTGGAAATTCGCAGGAGAATCGGCTACCTCTCGGGTGACACCCCCCTTTACCAGGAAATGAGGGTAGACCGGTTCCTGAGGTTTGTGGGCCAAGCACGAGGTTTGAGGGGAGTATCCTTAAAGCGGCAGTTCTCTTGGGTTGTCGGTGTAACAGGACTCGAGGATGTTTTGATGAAGAGGGTGAACCAGTGTTCAACCGGCTTTCGGCAGCGGATCGGTTTGGCTACGGCACTTATTCACGATCCTCCTATTCTACTCCTGGATGAACCCACTCACGGCTTCGATCCCATCCAGGTCCGCGCATTCCGAGACACTCTGAAGGAGCTCAGCCCGAACCGTGTGATTCTGTTCAGTACTCACATCATCAGCGAAGTGGCGGCCCTTAGCGACAGAGTACTGATCATCAACGAGGGCTGCCTGCTCGCCGACGGGACCCCCACAGAACTCAGTAGGTCCACCGATATCGAGGAGGACAACCTGGAAGGTATATTTGCACATCTTGTCAGACAGGCCGAAGAGGAGCGATCGATTGCCTAAGCCCAAGAAGCTATTGGCACGAGAATTCGCGGCCGGCACCCGAGTCATCGCCTCACGGGAAATGGAGGCGTACTTTGATGCCCCTATAGCCTACATCTACGCTTCCGTATTTCTGGTCCTGTCCTGCTCCACATTCATGAACGCCTTTTTCCTGAATGGCCTCGTTGATATGTCCCCGTTTTTTGAGGTCCTCCCCTTTCTCCTTATCCTTTTCATTCCCGCGATCACAATGCGGATTTGGGCTGAGGAACGTGCCAACAATACCTACGAGTTGCTTATGACACTCCCGCTACAACCCCTACAAATCGTGCTGGGCAAATACACCGCGGCTCTTGTATTCTACATGATCATTCTTGCAGGTAGTCTACCGATTGTTTTTATGTTGTTCTATCTCGGCGAACCCGATCCGGGTCTAATCATCGGGAGTTATGTCGGCAGCCTGCTCCTTGGCGCCCTTTTTCTGGCATTTGGGCTCTTCGTTTCAGCACTGACGCGTGATCAGATCGTAGCATTCGTTCTGGCAGCCTTGATTGGGTTCATTTTGGTCTTCAGCGGCCACTCGAAAGTTGTTGAAGTCCTCGACGGACTTGTCCCGGAAATGGGAGTTGGGACTTTGCTTCACGATTCCATTTCTATTGTGCCGCATTACACAGCATTTGGCAAGGGCATAATCGGTCTGGGCCATACAACCTACTTCTTCCTGATGAGTATCTTCTTCATATGGATGAATGAAATTTCGTTGATGCGCAACAGGTTCTGAAATCTCATCTCGCCCACCAATCCCTGCACGAGACTCCTTTTGACAACCAGCAATCGGTTTCTCCTGAAATCCCTCCTGCTCTTCCTCCTTCTTGCAACAATTGCTATTTACATTGGAAGAATCGTGGAACTCGTCCGAGTTCCGAGCTTGGATCTCTCCGGAAATTCAGTCACCAGCTTGTCCCCGTCCACACGCACGTATCTTGACCGTCTGGATTCACCTCTGTCGATCACCTACTTCGTATCTCCCAGGTCGAATATGCCCGCTCACCTCAAAGGTGTTGAAACCATGGTGAGCGAATTTCTTTTGGCAGTAAAACGCAACGCTCCGCGATGGGTGAACATTCGTACCATTTATCCTGAGCTCAGCGGGGAGGCTGGAGCAAACTATGCGTCCCGGAAGAAGGCCTCTCCTTTCAGCACAAGGAATATCCACCAGGATGAGCGTGGAGAACAGAAGGTGTGGTCATCCCTAGTGATCTCAGCAAGAGGGTATCCCGAAATCCTGATCCAGGGCATCAAAGCATCCGCCCTGCCATACCTCGAAGTTCTGGTCTTCGACAACCTCCGAGCAGCTACCGCTCCGCCGCGGGCGAACATTGCCGTCTCAGTCCCGGCCGGTTTCAATACTTTCAAGCGTCTTTTGCGTGGCTATGGGAACACCAGGATGTTGAATCTCGACAATGAACCTGGCATCCCCAAGGACACAGACGTGCTCATCTGGGTTCAGCCAAGCCATATAACGGAAAAACACATTCACGAACTGAAAAGGTACCTAGCGAGTGGTCGTCCAGCGATTCTGGCAGGGAGCCCATACGCGGTCGCCTATGAATCCCGAGATGGAGGTGGAATTGGATACCGAACTGTCCGCTATGGTACAGATTGGGAAGCGATTCTTCGGCCATTTGGCCTGACACCACAGGCAGACCTGCTGATGGATACCAGCAATAGTCCAATCTATTGGGCAGGCCCGGAGGGTACCGCGATTAAAGTCGAGGCGCCTTTCCAGATCAGGTGCATGCCTGGATTCTATAACCTGAAAGGTTTTGCGGCGCCCGCAAGGGGTGCATTGAGTTTTGTGGCGGCAGGTCCTATCCAAATAGATGTAAAAAGGGCTGAACAGGCCGGGTACGATGCGCGGGTCCTGGGGACCACTACAGACGGCGCCTACGTTCACGCGCTTCCTGGGAGGACATTTACCAATACTGATCTGGCACCAAAACTCAGAACGGGCAAGCAAAACCTTCTGGTTCTGTTGGAACCGCTCGATACCTGGGGTGGTCAATTGCTCGTTTTTTCGAGTCCAAGTCCCTTCAGAGATGGAATTATCGACCAGCCGGGGCATGCTCATCGGGTTCTGCTCCGCACTCTTGCCCGCACTTTCACATCGACCGAACGCCTTGTACGAGGACGCATCAGTCGCAACCATCCCGATCCATTGCCCGGCCTTAGCGCAAACCAGCGCCTATCCTGGCGACTTGTTGTGGTGGTTCTCCCCCCTTTTGCCCTCCTCCTGCTCGCGGGCATACGCTACATATCAACCAATCCTTCTAACGATTTCTCCTACAGAAAGTTTCCGGTTCAAGCATTAATTGCACTCGCAGTCGCATTGGCCGGTTGTCTCCTATGGCGAGGGGCTTCGACAACCTTCCTGGACCTTACCAGGGACGGCACCAACAGTGTGCAACCCGAGACGCACAAGTTTCTACCGAAGTCCAGGAATCGCATTAGCCTTCAACTGGTCATCACACCTCAGCATTCACTACCTGCGGTGATGAAACAGGTCGAGTCCACGATTTCTTCACGGATTGGTGAGCTGGGTCTGCCCTTGCGGATCCTACGACCCAATACACTCTCCGACTTGGAAGTCAGGGAGTTGAAGGGCCAGGGATTGATGCCCTTCGCAATGGAAACCGTGCGAAACGATTCCATGGTTTCCCTTCAAGTCTGGAGCGGATTGCGGATTTTTTGGGGTCAACATGTCGAGGTGATAAACCGACTTGACCACAGATCGGTGGATCATCTCGAATTTCTCCTGGCAACCAGGATTTGGAAAATCGAGAACCGCCAGGCACCTTCGGTAGCCGTTCTCGGTGAAAGCCCAAGACTCTCACCGGCCGAAGCATATACGGATTATTATCAAAAGAGACTCATTCCGCCCAAGGGTTATGATGTGTTCAGTGATGCAAAGGATCTGTTGCGAAGGTATGGATATGAAATCGTTCAGATAGATCCTCGAGATCCAAAACTCCCCGGTCATTCGGATCTGTTGATCTGGTTTCAGCCGCGGAGAGACGCATCCCAAGGAATCAGTATACTCAGTGAACACCTGGCCAAGGGAGGGAAGGCTATAATCGCCCTTCAGCATTACAACATCCAACAGCGACAATACAGGGGTGCGGGGTTTCATACCGTATACTGGCCACAACCACAGTTTCAGGACATGAACCAATATCTCAAGATGGTTGGGATTGAACAAAAACAAGAAGTTCTGATGGATCGCACGAGGTCCAATCTGAACCTGGAAACGCAGATCAACCGTCTTGCCGTACGGGAATATGAAAACCAAGAGGTAGCATTGCCATTCCTTATCCGCGCCGTGGGTGCCAACTTCTCTAGGACAGACCCAGTAGTCAGTGGTCTGGGAGACCAACTCTTCATCTGGGGAAACCGCTTCTCGGTAGATGCCAATACGACTGTTCCAGGCACAATGACTGTCGACACTCTCATATCCACTTCTGAGGTCGCGTGGTCTTACCACTGGAAGGGGGGGTGGCTGCCGGAAGATATTTTTCATCCCGCACAGCTGCTCGGCAGGCAGCCGCTCGCCATCAGGGTATCGGGTACATTTCCTGCCGTTCGGCGAGACACGTCCGGCGTCCTGATAAGGGCATTACAGGATTCCGATCCGGGCGCGGAGATGATTCTGATCGGTTGTTCGGAAATGTTCAAGAATGGTGTTTTGTTCCATCCGGATTACAGACACGATCAGTTGCTGCTCAACACCGTTGCCAATTCAATTTACAGCCCGGACCTGAGCAGACTGCAATCGCGCGCGCAAACCGTGAAGGGATTCGTGTTTCAGAGCACCGTCAGCAAGCGGTTTTGGCGTATCATAGTCGTTTCCTTAGGTCCTCTACTTCTCTTGATCTATGGTCTACTCAGAATCCGTTCACGTTACAGAGCGAGCACCTTAACATGAATCGAATGCTGACCATAGCTGCCGTTGTCTCCATCCTCATCATCGGATCCGACCTATACCTTCGGCACCGGATCGAGTCACGCAAACACCTTGTCGGCACCATCCGCACCCCCTTCCAGCAGGTTGGGATTTCACCAGAAGCTGTGCAGGAGTTTCGAATTGGAATGCCTGGTGAAACCCATCTTTGGGTATTTAGACAGCTGTCGGGGCACTGGAGGATCCCTCAGGTTCACAACGCATACGCGCTCTCAGACCGTGCCGACCAGTTTATTTCAGAAATCCTGGAATGCAGAGGTACCGTGGTACTCTCCTCCCCAGCGGAACGCAGTCGCTTCGGCCTGGATCCTACTTCCGCCATATCGGTTCACCTTCTCAACTCTACGGATACAGTTCATCTGGTAGTGCAGCTTGGTCGCGCAGTGCCCGGGCGCAATGTGAATGAATCTTTCTTGAGGCCTGTTCTGTCCGACACTGTCTTTCACATCCACTCCAATCCTCTGGCTATTCTCGGTGACCTGGGCGAAGGCCGTCCACCCATTATTGACCCTCACATTTTCCCTCAGTCCCTGTCTCAATCTCAAATCGTGAACGTGACATATGCCGGACGTCTGAGCGGTATCATCGGTCTCTATAGGATCCTGGCAGACACAACTGAACGACGAGGTCCGGCAGGTTTACCAGACGGTCCGATTTACACCTGGGAAGCGAAATCTACGGAGGAAATTGAGTCCTGCAATCTTATCAGCGCGAACGCCTACTTGCGCTTTCTCAGAGGGCTGGAACATACAGGCAACTTGAGTGAAGCAGATATTCCTTCATCGCAACACCCCAATACTGTGACGCTCCAGTATAATAAGGCTGCCCCCGATACAATCGACATCTACTTGGAAAGAGGCGCAGAGCAAGCCATCGTCAGGAACCGGAGGGCAGGCCAAACCTATTTGCTGCCGTCGTCTGACGCTAGGTTGGTCTTCCCTTCAAGAGAAGCGGTGGTGGATTCGCTGCCAACGCCTTCACCATATCAATGATCTAACCTGATTCTACATGGAAACGGATACGCAGGCATGGGGGTGCGAATGAACCCCAGGCTCACCGCAATTGGGTATCTCGATTACAACTCCCTAGGGTTCTGACCGGGCGGGTTAATCGATCCCAGAAATAGTCAGCTACTCGAAGTGACTGGCAACCATAAATCTATTCTGACCATTTCCCTGAATCTATAGGTCAAGACCACCGAATCGAGTTCCAGAGTAGTTCCTTATTTCATTGCGCCACCGGATTCTTTCACATATCCGAGAGTGCCATGAACTCGGATATCCGTCAGATTGACTTGCCCTCCCTGGCCGATACTTATTCTGAATCGGCGATAAGCCTGACACTCGGACTGGGGTTTAACTTCAAGCTCACTGATAAGGTCAGCCTGTTCACGGAAGGCCGAGGGGGCATCGGGACACCAGAATCGTTCAAGGTCATTTACACTCCTATGAAGCTTGGACTCTCATTCCAGGAAGAATAACAAAAGGAGCACGTCCAAGAATAAACACCTGGACGTGCTCCTTTGCACAAACATAAACCGTATCATACTACGCGCAGGGCTTATAGCACCTCATCGATCAACGTCTGGCTCCGCTTGTCGAGGCTGAGCAGATCTCCAAATTCAAACCGGTTTCCATCCACATCCAGGATCATCATCCTACCTTCCGCAATCCACTGAGCGTTTTCCGCAACGTTCTTCGCCACAAACTCTCTACTCCCCCTGTCGGTCTGGACCTGCCAATAGGACACACCGAATTCGTTACGTATGGAATCTACTCTCTCCACCTGAGCAGTCAGATATCGCTGCTGGAGTTCTGTTCGGACAATTTCTTGGTTTTCTACACCCAACTGCTCCAAACGATCCACCATACAGATCACTTCATCCTTGGCATCCAAAACACAAATATAGTCGTCTGGCTGAGTCAACGGCGCTGCTCGAACAATCTTTATCTTGAGATAGGATCGATCTCCGTAAATCGTCATACGTAACCGCCACGGTGGGTCGTAGAACAACTTGATCTTACCCGGCTCTACGCTCTCTGGGTGCGTCACCTCAATGGGAGAGGGCTTCCACTCGCCATTCCCAAGTGCTGCGATGTGTGCCGCCTGTTCGTCCATTGTGCAATTCTCTCTCTTATAAAGTGCTAAGTCTGTTCAGTCTTGACCGGGTCGTCCTTGCCGCCTCCAACGCCCATCACCGCAGTTGTAGCCTGTTGGGTTTCCACCAGTCTTGCAAAAATTCCATCCCGTTCCATCAGTTCTTCGTGCGTACACACCTCAGCAACTCTCCCATCATCCATCACCACCAGACGGTCCGCGCTTCGCAACGTCGAAAGTCTGTGTGCAATGGCGAACGTGGTTCTACCTTCTATAAGCCGGGAAATGGCCAACTGGATTTTCTTCTCGGTCTGAGTGTCCAGCGAGGAGGTGGCTTCATCCAAAATCAAGATTCTGGGGTCGTGGAGGATCGCTCTAGCAATGGATATACGTTGCCGCTCCCCTCCCGACAGCTTTCCCCCCTTTTCGCCTACCCTCATATCGTAGCCATCCTGCTTCCGGATGATGAACTCGTGAGCCTCGGCCGCCACGGCTGCC
>PAQK01000003.1 GCA_002709665.1 Gemmatimonadota bacterium
AGAAGAGGAAGATGAAGAAGAGGAGCAGGAAGCCGATGAAGAAGAGGAGCAGGAAGAACTCGATCCGTTGACTATCGCTCAGAACGAAGCAGAAGAGCACAAGGACCGTTGGCTGAGGCTTGCCGCAGAATTCGAGAACTACAAGAAACGAACCTCCAGGGAGTTCAGTGCGCTGGTTAAATCTGCCAGCGAGAATGTGATGCGGGATCTTCTGCCGACCCTGGATGCAGTAAAGCGAGCTCTGGATCACAAAGTTGAAGATGGACAGGCGGATTCAGACAGTTACCACGAAGGTGTAAGGATGATTCTGGAGCAATTCCCCAAGACGCTGGAGAATAGGGGACTCTTGGAGATCGAAACCGTCGGCAAGCCGTTCGATCCGAATCTGCATGAAGCCCTGATGCAAGTGGAATCAGAGGAACACGAAGAGGGTACTATTACTGACGTGGTGGAAAGGGGATATCTACTCGGAGACAAGGTGGTGCGCCACGCCAAGGTGGTGGTCAGTAGGGGGCTCAAGAAAGAGGAAAAGGACCAGGAAGTAAGCGCAGATGGTGAATAGTGCACAGTATTACGCGGGGTGGAGAAACATCTCGACCCCGTAGTTCTTTATAGGAATCATGAATGTCCAAACGCGACTATTACGAAATATTGGGGTTGGAGAAAAACGCCGACGAAGACGACATCAAGAGGGCGTACCGGAAGCAGGCGATGAAGTTCCATCCGGATAGGAATCCCGGTGATGAGGGTGCTGAATCCCAGTTCAAGGAGGCGGCAGAGGCATACGAAGTCCTGAGTGACCCCCAAAAGCGGCAGGTGTATGACCAATATGGCCACCAGGGTCTGGGTGGTCCCTTCCAGGGCGGTGGATTTCAGTGGACAGATTTTACGCACGCTACGGATTTCGAAGACATATTCTCGAATCTGGATGCTGTGTTTGGGGGCGGAGGTATCTTCGGCGATATCTTCGGGCGTCGCGGTGGTGGTCGGAGCGGGCCTGGCAGAGGCGAGGACCTGCGCATCTCGCTCAAGCTGGATCTCGAAGAAATCGCAGCCGGCGTACAGAAAAAGATCAAGCTCTCAAGGTTGGATAAGTGCGATACGTGTGGGGGCAGTGGCGCCAAGTCCGGGGCCGGTTCCTCTACATGCAACGTATGCAACGGAATGGGACAGGTAAGGCAGGCCACACGATCTATGTTCGGCCAGTTTGTGAATGTAACGACCTGTCCTGAATGCAATGGGGAGGGATCCATCGTTAGGGACCAGTGTTCCGACTGCGGTGGTGAAGGTAGAGGCAAGAAAACGGTGAGCCTTTCGGTGAGTATCCCAGCTGGTGTGTCGGATGGGAACTACATTCCCCTAAAGGGACAGGGCAGCGTGGGAAGACGTGGCGGACCTTCTGGGGATTGCATGGTGTTCATAGAGGAGGCCGAGCACGAGTTCTTTGATCGACACGGAGATGACATTCTCTACGAGTTGCCCATAAGTTTCAGCCAGGCCGCTCTGGGTGAGAATGTGCGAGTACCTACGCTCAATGGAAAGGCAGGGATGAAGGTGCCGCCTGGAACGCAATCGGGTCAGATATTCAGGCTTCGTGGCAAGGGGATTCCAGAATTGAACGGGTATAGGACCGGCGACCAGCTTGTTCGGGTAATGGTTTGGACACCCACCAAGCTGAACCAGGAAGAGGAAGATCTGTTTAAAGAGTTGGCGGGACTGGAAAATGTCCAACCCCCTGAGGGCGGCAAGGGTTTTTTTGAGAGAATGAAGGAAGCGCTGGGTGGGTGAGTTGAAAATCTAGTACTCTATAAACTTAATGTGTTTGCCGGTCCATAATCCGTGGCTCGGCTTTTTTTCTTATTCCGGTGTCCCGAAAAACGCTTAATGATTTCAAGTAGTATGACGATATACCTAATAGTTATTGGCTAAACTGATGGGTTTCCTCCCTGGATAGACCCCTTTTGCCAACACACAGGATGTGTACAACTTCGCATGGATGCCGGCCAGAGTCAGCCCGTTCTTGGATGAGAACGGGCTGACTTTTTTGTGTTTGGTACTTGGGTGCCCTTTGGATTGACAATACATTCAGGTAGGCTTATACTTAGGTGGGCAGAGACATCATCGGCACTGCCATAATCGTCTGTAAAGTGTTTTAGTATATAAATTTATGGATATAGGGGTGCGTTGGGTTGAGTGCCTGGTACCAAGTTATGGTAGACATCCCTCTTGAGCATGAGGAAGGCTTCTCGGCCTGTTTGTTTGAGCTGGGATCTTCAGGGATAGAAACAAAGGAAGGAGAAAATTTATGCTGCTTGACCGCATATTTCCCAGGAAAGACGCATCCTGACACAGTTGTCGCTGCGCTGAGAAGGTTGCATGCCTGCTTATCTAATACACGGAGCGATGTTTCAGCACATGATCTCAGTATCTCTGTAGATGGGGTGCCTGACAAAGATTGGTCAAGCGCCTGGCGCGAACACTTTAATCCGGTCTATCCCACTCCGTCGTTGGTAATTTGTCCTCCCTGGAACCCAGTAGGCCCCCCGCCCAATGGATTTTCCGTAGTCATAGAACCCAAAATGGCGTTCGGTACCGGCCATCACGAAACCACAAGTCTGGCGCTGAATCTAATTGAGGACTCTATTTGTGCAGGGGACACAGTTCTGGATGCGGGATCCGGATCCGGTATACTTGCTATTGCTGCGGCGAAGTGGGGTGCCTCCCGGGTTACCGGGATAGATATAGATCCACTTGCCACCGAATGCGCCAGGGAAAATCTCGAACTGAATGAATTGACAGGAGAAATTTCCCTGATTACAGGTACCATAGAGCTGGGTAACGGAGAATATGACGTCGTTGTGGCAAATATGATCAGTAGCATATTGTTCCCCCTTCTCCCCTATCTGGCCTCTCATCTAAAAGATGCCGGAATTCTGGTGCTAAGCGGTCTTCTCGATAGAGAGGAAGAAGCCTTTCTTCGGCGTATCGAGGAGGCAGATCTGGAACATTTGGATGTTCGTCAGGATGGCTGTTGGCTCGGTATTCGAGCACAAAAGGCAGGAAGATAGTTATGACTCTAAGGAACCGTTTGTTGGCGGAATCTGCACGCCAATCACCCGCATCGGCAATGTTGGTGCTGTTGGCGGTCATCTGCCTGCTTGGTTTTGGACGCTTAGAGGCCCAACTGAATCATGGCGATGAGATCGTGACAGTTGAGGGTGCAAACCGGGTGAGGGTTCGCACACATCCGGTATTTGAGAAGGATGGCGCAGATACATTTATTCGTTGGGTCGCACGCGGCACTCAACTCACACGCGTAGGCAAGAAGGGAGAATGGTATCAGGTAGTGCTGTCTGACGGAAAAATGGCTTGGGTCCATCAAAACTACGCAAGAGAGGGTATCGCTCGGGACCTGCTGGAAGTGCGACCGAATACGCTGAATGTTCGACAGAAACCCTCAACCAGATCCGGCAAAATCGGAGAAGTTTCGAAGGGGGACATGCTCTCTGTCGCCAAGAAAGAGGGTGAGTGGTATCTGGCGATCTTGCCGAATGGCAAGAGGGGATATATTCGCGAAGACCTGGTTACGGTCCGGCCATTGAATCCAGATAGGCTTTCGGATCCAACAGGAGACGAAGGGGCGTCGGAACCGGTAAAACCCGAACGCAAGAAGGTCACGGAGATTCCGTCATTCGACCAGGGGATGTCCCACCTAACCGAGGGCAACCAGCGGGAGGCGATTGGCGCCTTCAGGCGGGCGGTGGAGAAACGCTCTACTCATAGCGATGCCCATTTTGAATTGGCAAAGTTGCTGCAGGCTTCAGGTGACATCCAAGGTGCGATAGAGCACTTTCGCTACTCTCTCAGCGGGGATCGCTCCAGGCCCGAAGCAAAATTTTATATCGATGCATTGATGGAAGTGCAGGCGGATACCTTATCTGCAGAGGCGCGTACAGAAGCACCGGTTAATAGTGAGGACGTCTGGTTTTCTCAAATCTTCAGCAATGCTACCTATGTCTTGCCCGGGGCGGCCATCGGGTCTCTTGTGTTTTTGATAGTCCTAGGCATTGTCTATCGAAGAAGAAGGGCCAACCGTTTGGCTCGGTCCACATACCGCAGACGTAAGCCCGACGCGGGATTCGACTCCATTTTGAAATATGCGGTTGAGAAGCGTCCGTTGCTCAGAGCGATTGAGCAGGCCGAAGAGAAGCGGGCTGAAATGGATGAGGCGCTGCAGCAAAGATTCGATGCATTCGGCAAAGAGACGACTTCAGGGGGGCCAAAACTGCCGGCGGTTGTGTCAACCGAGGCTCTTATGAAGCGTGTGGATGCCCTCAGACAGACCATCGTTAGTCAGGAGGAACGCGCCCAGATCTACGCGGACCTGGTTGTACTCCAGAATGAAAAAATCGATGCCCTCGATGAAGAAGTCGATGCCCTCAAGAAGCTCATCAAGATGGACTACAATGAGAGCGGAAAGAAAGCGAGTAAGTCTGCCAAACCTAAGGAATAACCATACCGCAGGGTGGCATGATATTTACCCGGGGGGCGAAGAAGAAATTCGCCCCTTCTTCTTTGAGAATACGATGTGAAAGACAGGATCTACGAATACCTGGATGGTCGTTCCGCAGGCAGTGAGGAGATTGCCGTAGAAGTGCTGAAGCTTAAGGGTGCAAGTGGGATGATGGCCGACAAGGTGGTTGAGGCGGCCGTTTTCGATGACACGAGGTTTGCCCGAGATAGCAACGGATTCTGGTATCTGAAGCCAAGCGAGCGGGACATCCGCGAGATTGCCTTCATCAGCATGGGTCTGAAATTTTCGGGTGATGTAGGTGATCCCCATCTGGTTGCTTTGGCCGCAAGCCGCTTTATGACGACAGGTCCTCAGTCCCCTTTTGGTGAAACGCGCGTCCGTGGGGAAACAGAAACCGCAGGCTTCATGGCATTCTCTCGGTTTCGTAAGGACGCAATTCCAATTGGCTTTCGACTAAGCGGAACTCTAAAAGCCATCAACCGTGTAGGACGAAAACTGACCGGTGAGCCGTCTCTGGACGAGGGCATCTGTCTGTTTCGTCTGGGGAGGCTCCTGTTTCCCGACCAGCCCATATCTTCCCTTGAGAAGCTGGCGGATGCTGTGGGACGTACTTACGTGACCGATCGCGACTGCGAAGGGGAAGCCCGGTTTCAGGCGGAAATTTTCCTCCATCTGGTGGATCGGCTGGGAGAGGAACCAGGCACACTCGAACAGCTCATGTCCAGTCTCTATCTCGAGTCCGAGCCTCTGGACTTCGAAGCATACGCTTTTGATGAACGATATTTGGGCGATCTTCCACAAGACCCGGGTGTTTATGTCATGCGAGATCAGAATGGAACCGTGATTTACGTGGGAAAATCGGTGAATTTGCGTGAGCGAGTAGGGAGTTACTTTGCGAGAAGGGCATCTCGTTCAGAGAAGACGAAGGGGATTCTGGACAGGATCTGGTCTGTGGAAGTGGTGGTCGTAGGATCTGAATTGGAAGCCCTTTTGCAGGAAGCCAGGCTCATTGCGGACAGTAAACCGGAGTTTAATACCCAGATCGAAGTCCACAATAGGGAGAATGAAAGCAGCAAGAGTGTTCATTTTATACTGTTACTTCCTTCGGCGGATCCTGAATGCATAGAGCTTTTCTGTGTTCGAACCGGCAGGGGCATTGATCAGGTCAGAATCAGGAGTGATCTTGCAGATTGGGAGANGTCTCAAAATCGTATNGCCCGATTCTTCTTTGACCAGATNGATCCGGCTGCCCATGATGNGATGGGACGGGATCTCGAGATCCTAAAGAGGTGGATGAGGAAGTATCGCGAGGAGGTAAACTGGGTGGATATGGATGACAGAGGCGATATTGAGGGGACGATGCAAGTGCTTCAAGATTTTGTGCGGGGATTTGAATCGGAAGGTTGGGAAAAAGTGTGGCGGGTCTAGGCCCGACAGGATGTCAGAGCGTGAGCTCAAGGCCATCGTGGGCGAGGATGACTTCGCAAGTCTTTCCCGACGAAACGTGATCCAGGTAGCTCTTGGTTCGTTCAAAAAGCTCACTGAGTCTGTTGTCATTGCTTAGGTGGTCGTGGTGGAAAAGAACCTGCCGCTTAACGCCGGCGTTGACGGCAATATCGACTCCAATTAAAGGTGTACTGTGCCCCCAGTACTCTTTTCGAAGGACTCAATCAGCCCAAAGTGAGCATCGAAAATCAGGGTGTCCGCATCCTTGAAAAACTCGTAGTATATTCTTCATATGGTGCGGGGTGGGGTTGTTATACGAGACGTCATTGGCATAGACCAAAGTTACCGATCCGCGGGAGATACAGTATCCGAATGAATCTCCAGGATGGAGGAGCTTTAGGGCATCCCACCCTGAAGCCATGCAGCTTTTCCTGTTTTGTTGTTGAAAGTTTCTTGAATCGAATGTCGGCAAGCATGTCTTCGAGGAGGACGGGGAAATGGTATCCGTGGTGTTGATTTCAGAATCTTTCATTGAGTCTGGTGTGACACCCCCAGATGTTAATCCGGTTTCCTGGCACGAAGGCCAGATGAAAAAATGACAATCCCACGATGTGGTCCCAATGCGTGTGACTCATCAGGATGTCCACCTGGCCGCCGCCATCGGCGAGGCCCTCTGCCATCAAATGTCGACCAAGCTCTTTCAGGCCGGAGCCCGCGTCGATGACCAGCCGTTTTCCCCACCTTGGATCTCCACGCAGGAGGTATTTCCACATACAGTCCCCCTCTAGAATATGGGTAGCGAACGCAGGAACTTCCGGACTGCAGCAGGCGATAATATTTCAGTTCCATTGTAGGATACGAGCAAATCCGCAAGTTTCCGTTCTAGAGCTTCGGGGGAAAGGGGGGAAGCAACGGATCCTCTCATGTCCCAGAATTTTACTTGCACGATCACCTTTCCAGCGAGCTGAATCCAGATCCATCGGGATAGGAGATCACCTGAGTAGAAATATCAGAAAGAGAAACGGTACGAATTATCGGTTTAATATTGGATATGGTCACGCGTTTGTCAAGCTGGTGATTCTGGGATGTATCTGCAACAGAAGGGGTTGAAGACCTCATTCTCGTCTGCCATTGTCTATTTCTCGCAGATATATGCGAGGGTTTCCACCGCTTGTTCCAAGTTGTTCACGACAAAGTCTGCGCGGGCGTCCAGTTCCTTAAGTGAATGGCGGAATCCCGGACCGTGCACAACAATCACAGGTTTGTTATGGCGTGCGGCCTCACCGATGTCGCTGGAGGTGTTCCATTGTCTGTAATTTGTGTGGTCCTCATCGAAATAAGCGATGAGTAGGTCACACCTGGCAATCCATACTCTTGTCCTGAGGTCGTTGACCCTCCCGCCGAGGTCATCCTTTACTCGGGGGAAATATCCCGATTCGCCGACATTAGATTCTGACACCCCCAGAACTTTTACACCGATGTCGTCGCTGAGTCCATGGTCTTCACAGGGGCCTTTGAAGGTTATTTCCAGACCTTTTTCCGCACACAGCTTCCGGACGTGGTCTCGCCAGCCCCCATGTATGTGGCCGGCAAGGTAAACAAGTAGAGTGTCTGGGTTTGTCATTGGCAGTCCTTTCAATAGGTAAGAGCTGTTCCCTGATGGGGATGAGAACGCCAGATGGGATCAGATCGAGTAAAGTGATATGGGAAAAGGAGTTTTTGCTGCCCTGGTGATTGGTGGTCTGTTGTTGACGCCAAGGTGGATACGCGGATTACGTAGGTCGATGGGGGCCCTAATTGAATACCTTGAGAATCGGCGACAATCAGGTAGAACAATTCTTCGGCTGACCAACGCAGAATCAGGTCCCTGGATTACCAGAAAGCCTGTTCTCTTCTTCCTCGGATCGATGATGATACTTCTGGGTATCGTGCTGACGATCTTCAGTAGATCACGCCTATTCTTACCGGTGAGCGTGGTCGGAATGATCTTCCTCTGCGGGTTGTTCTTCCATTGTTTTATGGTAGCATACAAGAGGGACGAGAAGTTACTGTTTCATCGCAAAGCCACGGCAACTACCCTCGATGGTGATCCCGAGCAATTGTTGTTCTTCGGTCATTCTCCGTGGATTTTCGACAGGCCTTGGCTGTTTCTAGCAGGGGTGTTGTTCGTATTCCTGGGCATAGGCCTGGTGGTGATCACTCGTGATGTCTACCTTCTGCTTCTAAGTGTCTTTGGTATCGTATTCATGCTCCAGGTATGGAGTTTCTGGCAGCTGAACTCATTCACGGTGACAACCGAACGGGCAATATTTCAACAGGCGTATCCAACGAGGGGGACGCTGGTGATCAATCGCAAAAGTGTTAAAAGTGTGACGGTTGATCAGAGCCTCCCTCAAAGGCTTTGCAGGGTGTGCACACTGGTGATCGAGACACATGATGAAGACATTCAGGTGAAACTCAAGCACCCTAGGGAGGTCAGGACGCTGGTTGAGCGGCTAGCCTAGTTTACTTCAATGTTCTCAGTTCAGCTTCGATGACGTGTCGCGGCATACCCGGATCATCGCAGTTGAAGATATCCACCCCCCAACGCCAGCGTTCCAATATCCAGTCCTTCTGAGGCAACACCACCGCGGCAACAGGCACACCGGCCTCATGTGCCTGCCGGACGATACGCTTATTTACAGTAAATTGGGCCGGATGGAGGTCATCGAGGTCGCCCCTTAGTGTCCTTCTGAAATTCTCCGACAGCAGTTGCTGGTAGAATAAGCCGGTACAAATCCGGGGGGCCATCTTCTTGAGTTCTCTTACCAGAGCAAAGTCCAAAGACATTATCAAGGTCTTATCCAAAAGGTAGTGGTCAGCAACGAGCTGACAAACCGTATTGGCGTCTTCCAAAGACAGTTCTTGTGCCGAGGGAAGGCACATCCCCGAATGCGTTTCTGCCCAGTCCAGAAGTTCGACGAGTACCGGTATCCGTGCATCCTTTTACTTCTGATCGAACCAGGAGCCGGCGTCCAGGCCAGCGATGTATGACAGCGACGACTCAGATACGGTTCCGGCACCATCTGTTGTTCGGTCGACTGTCTCGTCGTGAATGAGGACAAAGGCCCCGTCAGCCGTAACCTTAACATCTGACTCCACCCAGTTTGCACCCATTTCGTAACCCGACTCAAACGCATTCATCGTATTCTCAGGCGCGTGGGTTAGGGTTCCCCTGTGTCCGATCACTTTGATGTCTTGGTTGCCTTCTCAGTGAATTATTTCGTTCTTCCGGAGACCACGTGATACTTAGATCAACGTCAGCATTTTTTCAGTAGATTTCAGGCCATGTCCGGTAAGGGGAGCGACAACGGATTCGCCCTCCTTGAAGGGATACAACAGGTAAGCGGCGATGACCGTCGCAGAGGTTGGCTCAATATAGAGACCCTGATTGCAGGCAAGCAACAGGGCCTTTTTTATCGCCGGCTCCGAGACCACCAGGACCTCACCCTCTGTTTCTTTTAGTATCTCGAGCATTTGTTTCGCTCGAGTTGGCTCGGCAATCGCGATGCCTTCGGCCATTGTGCCGATGGAAGACAATTTCGGGATTGCGGTCAGTTTGTCCCGCCACATTTTGTAGAGTGGTGCACAATTCTCTGCCTGGACGGCCACAAGTCTGGGCAGTCTGTCGATGAGTCCCTGCGACAGTAGATCTTTGAAACCGAGGTGTGCACCGATGAGCAAGGTGCCGTGGCCGGCTGGAAGAATTATTGTGTCGGGCGCCTGGCCGCCAAGTTGCTCCCAGATCTCAAAGGAGAAGGTCTTGGTGCCTTGAAAGAAGTAAGGGTTCCATACGTGGCTGGCATAGAAGTGGTCCTTAGCCGCATCCCTTGCAGCCTCAGCCGTGTTTTCCCTTGAGCCAGGGATCTTGTGCAGCCGTGCGCCATAGAGCTCAATCTGGGCAAGTTTGGCGGGCGACGTGTTGTCCGGTACATATATGTCGCAGGCGATTCCTGCTTGCGCTGCATAGGCTGCGATTGCGGCACCGGCATTTCCTGAGGAGTCCTCAACGACCCGTTCGACACCTAGTTCCTTCGCTCGACTGATGAGTACCGATGCGCCCCTGTCCTTAAATGACCCTGTTGGGAAGAGGTGTTCCTGTTTCAAAAAAATGGGTCTGCCCTCGACCTGAAAGGGGAGGAGTGGGGTGTATCCTTCCTGGAAGGATACAATATTTTCATCATTTTCAATAGGGAGGGCTTCTCTGAATCGCCACATCGTCGGCGGTCTTGTGGTCAGCCTTTGGCGATCCAGACTTGATCTGAAGCGAAGGTTCAGTGGGGCCCCACTCTCAGATTTCCACCTCCGGTCGTCCGCCGGATACGACTTCCCTGTAACCTGGCAATAGAGTTCAGTATTCAATGAGAGGTCCTGCCTTTCAGTGCGGCGCCAGTAATGGCCATAACCATTCGGCGTGGCAAGATGCGTACGGAGAACGCCAGAATCTTGTTGGTCCAACCATGTACAATAGAGGGCTGCCTGCCCAGTTTCCTGATTGCGGTGGCCACAACGTCGTCAACCGTTGCCTCCCGAAATGCCCCCGCATCTTGAATATTGGCAACGCGCGTGAATTCCGTTCGGGTAAACCCGGGAGAGAGAGCAAGACTATCGATACCGAAGTTTCTGTACTCGTGCCACAGGCTTTCGCCCAGCATCAAGTTGAAGGCCTTTGTGGCGCCGTAGGTACCGAGGAAAGGGGTAGGCTGATAGGCAGCGGTTGACGCGAGGAATATCAGGCCCCCTCTGCCCCTGTCAATCATGCCAGGGAGGAAGTGATTCGTAAGGAGGACAGGTACCACGCAATTCAGGACGGTCATATTGGCTTGTCTTTGTGGATCCAGATCACTATACGACCCGGACAACCCGAATCCCGCGTTGTTGATGAGAAGCCCGACCTCCAGGTCACTGGTTTCTTCAGCGACCCGTTCGCAAGCGTTTTCAGCAGTCAGGTCCATTGCAACGACGTGGGTTTCAATACGGTGTGTTTCCCGCATTTGCTGTGCCAGCGCATCCATACGATCCTTGCGTCTGGCTACAAGGACGATATTGAGTCCGAGAGACGCCAGCTGCCTAACGAACTCAATCCCCAATCCGGAGGATGCCCCGGTTACCAGTGCCCAGGGCCCATATTTGGCCTTCCATTCCATAGACATACCGATTCCTCAATACGATACCTGACAGAGCATTCGGGTGGATTCAGCCAAGTGACTCCTCCACGAGTGCATCGGTTTCGGTCACAAGAGATTTCCAGGCTTCGAGACTGTAGTCAGGACCCTTTGCGAACGGCGGTGTTTCTATGCACATGGCCCCTTGAAACTTCTGTTCGGCGGCACGGCGGAAGACCTTTGTCCAGTTTACCAATCCTCGGCCTGGTGCGAGATGAGAATCACGGTCACCTGAATTGTCCGCCAGGTGGTATGCTCTTAGATGAGATCCCATAGTCATCTGGAAATCCGCTGCGTCCTCTCCACCAGCCACCAGGGCATGACCGGTATCCAGACAGAACCCGAGACCCGGATGATCGAATTCACTCAATAGTTGCTCGAAATGTGCCGGTCTGGATGTGAATCGGCCTCCGCCGGCAGGCAGCATATTCTCTAAGGCAATAATGAATCCCAGTTTTTCGGCGACGGGCAGAAGGACGCCAAGACTCTTACCAATGCTATTGAAGTATCTGTCGAGCCCCTCTTCGTCCACATTGAACCGGTTCGTTGTTGGATGCTGAATGCCCACGGAAGCTCCAACAGCAGAGGCCCTTTCCATCCAGAGACACGCCTTATCTACTGCTTTCCGTCGCGTAGTTTCGTAGAACGACGAGATGTCATCTTCTGATGAGAAAGGGAGGTGAAACGTCTCTATCACGAGACCCGCGTTCCTATATGAGCCTCCAATTGTCTGAATTTCCTCGGTGGTGCATCCTTGTAGAAGAGGGGGGACGCACTCGATTCCGGAGAAACCTGCTGTTACACAAATATCCTGAATTTCTTGATGGGATTTTCCCTCGAACTGGTAGCCTGTCATTGACCAGGTCCAAGTCTTTGTCATAGTTCAGCTCCCTGAGTTAGGTTGGTGGCTGATATGTAGAGATGCCTATTTCCATTTAAGTGGATTTCTGTTTTCCTCGATGGGTTTGGATGGGGGTGAATCCCAATTTACTGCCTCCCATGGGTATCTTCAAGTCATAACTCTCCATAGGTGTGAAGATGCGGTCTGATCGGTAATCCCAATCGTGGCCCTCGGTAGTATAGCGGGCATATTGAAGCGGGTTCTGGCTCTTCCCCCGTGATTACTTATCTGGTTATGGCCTCTCTCAGAACTCTATCGAGTGTTGGGTTACAATTTTTCTTGTGCCTACGTTCCTTAGTCTAGCGATGGACTTCCAAGCCTGGTGGAAGCAGGGCAGTGTAGCCAAATTATAGTTTCCGAGTGATATGGAAAAGCAAAAGGGACATTTCCTGAATGGAAATGTCCCCTTTCTTTCATCAAATACCCGTTCTCTACCAGATTGTGAACCCCCCGTCGATTACCACCTCAGAACCGGTCATAAAGCTGGAGGCGTCTGAAGCCAGAAAGATCGCCAGGGGTGCCAATTCTTCAGGACTGCCCGCACGGCCCATCGGGGTTGCTGCGAGCCACTTGCCTCCATATTCAGGATTGTCTATGTGAGGTGCGGTCATGTCCGTCCGCATGTAACCGGGGGAGATTGCGTTTACGCGAATGTTATGTTGCGCCCATTCCGACGCAAGGGACTTGCTGAGATGGGCGACGGCGGCCTTGGATGCATTGTAAGAAGCCTGGGTCTGCGGATAGTTCACAATAACTCCGGACATGGAGGCGATGTTCACAATGCTGCCCGATCGCTGTTCGATCATGGGTCGAGCGACTGCCTGGCAACAGAAGAAGACACCATTCAGGTTGATGTCTATGACCCGTTGCCACTCTTCCTCTACAACTGTTTCCGCAGCCCCCTGACTGACCACGCCAGCATTGTTCATAATGAAGTCCACTCGGCCGAAGGCCTCAAGTGTCTTTTCGACCATGTCAAAGACATTCTCTTTGCTGGTAACGTCGGTTTCGACGAAAAGTGCTTTTCGACCAAGGCTTTCCACCTCCCCAGCCGTTCCGGGTCCTGTCTGAGTATCCAGTTCCGCGACTACTACGTGGGCGCCCGCTTCGGCATAGGAAAGACAGAAACTCCTTCCCAGACCTCTCCCGCCCCCAGTCACGATGCCTACCCGGTCTTTGAGAGAGAATTTCTCGAGAATCATGCCCGCTCCCTTCAGTTTTCAGGCGACCTCAAAGATGAAGACACTGTCAATGGTCTTTTTGCATGTCTATCTGCCTGTGAGCCTCGTCGACATAGCCGCTGTCGATTTCGAATCCCACGAAATCTATACCAAGTGAGAGACACGCCAGGGCTGTATTCCCTATGCCAAGAAACGGATCCACAACCAGGCGGGNGGATTCCAGGCCGTGCAGCCGGATGCACATCTCTGGAATTTTCACCGGGAATGTCGCAGGATGTGGACGCTGTTTGTCCCTGCTCTTGATTGTCTTGTAAGGTACAAACCAGGTATTGCCACNGCAGCGTCGATCATTACCGGCAGATTTCCAACGGCGCACATTGGATTTGTCCTGGTATTCTACGCCGATGGCCAGTCTGTCCAGNTNCACTTTTCTGTTCTTTGTGAGGTGAAATATGTATTCGTGACAATCGTTCAGGAATCGAGGGCTGTTTATTGGTTTGAAATGACCAACGCCGATGTTTCCAGTTATTTTGGTATAGTCTCCCACATCATCTTTGGCTATTGAGATGGACTTAACCCAGTGAATCACATTTTGGAGTTGGAAGTGATTTTGCATTCGGGCAAGAACCTCGAACGGCACTGTTGGGTCTGATGGTTTTGCCCCGATATTCAGGAAAAGAGATCCTTCATTACCGAGTTTGTCACAAACTACCTTGGCCCACTGGTCGAGCCAGTCAAGATAACTCGACCTCGGGATGCTGTCGTCGTAAGCTCGATAGTCTGTACCCAGATTGTAAGGTGGCGAGGTAACCATGACATCTACGGACCCTGTCGCCAGGTTCCTCTTCATACCCGTGATGCAGTCCACGTTGTGGAGGGTGATACTGGGGACCTTCTTGACGGACGAATCTGATCCTGACACTGGGTGTTACTCCATGGGTTTGTTCAGCCGAAGATATTGGCAGGCGAACATCAGATTGCCACCGGATTCCAGAGAATCGAGAAATTTCGCTGAAGTTTCACTGTATCCCCAGAGCATCTCGATTTGATCGATGAATGCATTCGTGATGCGCAAGTCCTCGATCATATCAGTGTTTTCAGATCCAGTTGTTGCGTCTCGCACGACAATGGGCAAATACCCCCCGTCGTACTTGTCCTGGATGCCGCCTGGTTTGAATATGAGGCACAATTTGGCAAGTCTTCAGCAGGGGAGGATCCTGTCCATTTCGATCTTCGCTGTCCTGTCACAAAAGCTCTTACCGGCATTGTATACCGCCTCCCAACCCAGACCTGAGAGCTGATCGGGTCCGAATTTAGTATTCCAAAGGTCCACCTTCACGAATGCGATTTCTTTTTATTCGAAGCGCATTGGCACCGTGTAGTGATGGAAGTTTGCTTCTGTCAGGGTAGTGTCGAGAGGACTCTTGGATTTTGTCGTTGCCATTGCGTATTGCCTCCTCAGGTGGTTGAGGGCATGTTAAACGCCGGGGTTTAGAGTGTCAAATTGTTTGTGGTGCAGGTTTGCGAGGGAAGGTGCGCAAGGTCAGCTATTTTCCGTACAGGTTCGCGAATATGATGAAGTCGCCAAATCCGACTTTGCCATCGGTATCCAGATCGAACCTGGCATTGCTGGATCCGTAGGCCTGGACGAAAAGGATAAAATCAGAAAACGTCACGCTGCCATCTTCATTGAAGTCTGCAAGCGCGGATGACGGATAGGTAGGCCTGTTCTGAGTGAAGGGCAGGGGATTGAATCTGGCAGACAGAGGAACACCGGATGTGTCGGTGAGGGAGGAGATATTCAGCGCGAGTGCAATTTCCGGGGGAAATCTGTCATCGAAGGTTAGGACGACTCTGTATCCGTGGTGGTCTCTGATGGCAGAGGATGCCTTACCCAGATCTGGACTGACGGAAAATGCGTCTGCGTTGTCGGCGGATTCGCCCATAGGTTCATTGAACGTGAGGGCTATCTGATCCGGACCTAAATGCGTCAGGCTGAGCAGTTCCGGCGCAGGATTGGGCCTGACAAAAACAGTGCTGGATTCGATTCTACCCGCTGACTCTGTAGCTGCAGATACACGGTAGCTGTATATCTGACCTTCGCTGACAGTTGTGTCCGTGTAGCTGGTGGCGGAAAGTTCTCCGGCCAGCGATCGAAGCGAGTCACCTCCGACGCCTCTCCAAATCTCATAGGATGTGGTCCCGGGCGTTTCCGACCAGGAGAGATGGACGGCATCGGGTGAGAGGGGACGGGCGAGAAGCAGTTGAGGCCGAGGTCGCGAATAATCCGGCAGATTGCTCTGGAATGTCAGCAGCTTGTCCTCACGATTGAACAGCATCTCTATGAGGCCATCGTTATCGAGATCCGAAATAAGGGGTCGGTCAGTCAGCCCAGTGATACCATGCCAAACTGGTCTGTAAGTGTCCGGGGCGTCAGATCTGAAGATGTAGATGTCAGGCCGTGCACAGATGGCAAAGTCGGGACGTCCGTCTGCGTCAAGGTCTCCGATCGAGATGCCGTTGCCCGATTCGATCACTCCTGAAATTCGTATAGACCATTCCTGAAAAAACTCGCCTACGTCTGTAGCGCTATAAACCTCGACAATCCAATATCCGTTCAGAGCTGCGTTGTCATCCACAACCGTGCGAGCCACAATAAACTCCACATTCCCATCCTCGTCCAAATCTACCCCACCACCCAACCAACTTGCATCAGTATCGTCATCGCCAATTTGCAACCAGGACTGAAGAAANTCACCGGTTTCATCGGCCTGAAAAGTCCATAGGTCTCCATCGTTGTCCCCCCCAAGAATATCACTCCGGCCGTCATTGTCCAGGTCGGCAACAAGAAATCTGGACCCGGGAGTATTTGAACCGGGAGTTGGGTTGTCCAGAAACGACACCTCTGTGAATCCTGTCTGATCTCCACGAAAAACTTGCATTCCCTTTCTCCAAACGGGATTCGCGATGATTTCATTTTTTCCATCCCCGTCCAGATCCAAAATTTCGCCGCCGCTGGTGCCCTCTTGATCGAGGACTTGCATGACAGGATAGGGATTCGAGTCTGTGTTTGTGAAAAGGCGCAAGTGTGCGGTACCCGAGATCACATTTACTCCCAGGAGGTCCGTGTCGCCGTCGTTGTCCCCNTCACCGAACGTCCAGGGCAGGTAACTGTCACTGCTTCTGAATACACTGGTATAGGTTGAGGCATTCAGCCTCTCGTATAACTCTACCGGGCTATAGTTCTGGTTCTCAATCCGAGGCATGGCCGCAATCTCCATCCTTCCATTTTGATCCAGATCAACCGTCATATCTGCTAAAAAGGCTTCGGGAAGATCGGCGAGTTCGATCAATCCGTCTTGTGAAAGGTGGAGTGGACCAAATGTGAACTCCTCCTCATCTGTGAGGTGCTCCAGCCCTCCCGGGCCTCGGCTACCGAGCCGGTAACCGTACTCCCCGGGTGAGAGGCTCGTTGGCAGGACGATGGTTTGTCGGACGTCCAGCAAGCCCGAGGACAGCGTGTCCATTCTTGAATTCGACAGTGATCGGACCAGGAGGAATCCTTCCGCAGGTTCAGGTGTTGACCAGGAGGCCTGATAGGTCAGCTTGTTGTCCACAAGAATGGTCTCAAATGATGGATCAATTATGGGTGTGCTGAGTTTGCGTACGGAGACTCGTACGCGATCTTCCTGGGTACGATCCCCATTGAAGTCCGCTTCCATTCTCAATATGGCCACGCTGTCGGCTACCGAAGTGACGTCCCACGTAAATTCAGTTACTTGCTTAGTGTCACCCGTGTGTATGGTATGCCAATTCAGCGGGTCGAGCCCCAGCCCCCAGGAGATTCTGAATGCGGAAAGTGAGGTGCCGGAGAGATCCGCAAGCACTGTGAATTCTGAAGCGGCACCTGATCCAGTAGATGGACTGAGGATTGAAAAGTAAGGGAGATCCAATGGACTCTGAATAAACTGAAGGAGGAGTCGGCAGTCGATTCGACCTGCCCCGTGTGACGGATCCCAACCGGGATGCCCCGTGTCGACAGTAGACCGGATCAAGGTTGTCCGTACCTGCTCTGGAGTCAGGTCGGGACGTCTGGAAAGGAGTAGGGCGGAGAGGCCGGCAATCAAAGGTGAAGAGAAGGATGTACCAGACCCTCTGAGGTAGAGGTCGCCCGGAAAGGTGCTCAAGATCCCCGCACCCGGTGCAACCAGGTCCAGAGGGACACCTATACTGCTGAACCCGGCCTTCCTGTCATATCTGTCCGTAGCACCCACGGCAATGGTTTCGTCCAGAGCCGCTGGGTAGGACAACCCATCCTGTCCGCTGTTCCCCGCTGAACTGATCAGAACCACATCTCTGGAGGCCGCATACCGAATGGCATCGCGGATGAGCTTGGCATTCTCACGGGCGCCCCAGCTCATATTGATCACCCGAGCTCCGTTATCCACTGCATAGAGAATTGCAGCGGCCAAGTCATCCTCTTCCAGAAAGGTTTGGTTTGACTGCAGGGTAATACCACCCCTCAAGGACATGATTTTTGCATCGATTCCGGCTCCGGCGATACCTGTAAGGTTGTCGACCACAGCACNTGCAATGCCTGCCACACGTGTTCCGTGACCAGACTCATCCATCGGGTCATTGTCNCGTGCAAGGTAGTCGCCTTTNCCGGGAAGGTTAGGTGCATCTCCGAAATCCCAACCCCGAATATCGTCCACGTACCCATTCTGATCATCATCTATNCCGGCAATCCCGTCATTTTCAGCTTGATTGATCCAGATGTTTGCCGCCAAGTCCTGGTGCGTGTAATCGACTCCGGAGTCGATTACACCTATGATGATAGTTTCCCGTACGGAACCTACTCCCTCCCACAGGATTTGCCAGTTGATCAACGAGAGGTTGTCCTGGTCCGAATATCGAGAGTCGTCAGGTTCCGTGAAAGGGTGAAACAGGTGATTTGGCTGGGCGTACTCAACCAGGGGATGTTGGCTGTATGCATTCGCCGCTACCAGCACATCTTGGTCCGGTGGCATTCTCACCATGTAAATCTGACCCAAGGAAGCCACAGGTTTGGACAAAACCCCCTTACGTACGAGGAGAGGTTCGGTGGATTGAACACGAAACCTGTGGGCAAGGTCCTGCAGCCTGGTATCCACCGCTTTTGGTGCAACAGAACGAAATTTGACAATAATCTGGCCTGGCGAGAAGGTCTGTTGGCTCAAACTGGGGATTGGCAAGGAAAATAGGAGCAGAAGGCTCAGGAGAAAGAATCGAGTGGAACTTGCTGATGAAATTCTATAGCCCAAACGCTGAGTCCCTTGTTTACTGGCTGGGGTGTGTTACCATTTAACGGTGAAGAACGTCGAGGGTTCCTCCCGTAACCAGGAGGACTCCATCATCCTTGAGCCTGGGTCTCGTGTTGGTGAGGGTCTGAAGGGAGAGCCCCCACGAGGATGGCAGCCGGAATCAGTAGAGAGGATACCGCGGCAAGTGCTACGGAGATCGAAGTTGCCTGGGCGAGAAGCCCTATCAGTGGCATCATGAGACCTCCGACACCCCAGGAAAACCCCATAACCATACCCGTAGCTGTGCTTGTATTTTGTGGCAAAACCCTTTGAGCAAGGACGATATTGGTAGTCGCCCCGAGATCGAATATGAATCCGGCCAAGAAGAACAGCAGCAGGGAAAAGTTTCCGCTCGTGAAACAGAAAGGGATGAAGAAGCAGGTAGATACTGCGCAGGACACGGCAAGTAGCTTTCGTGGTGAAACCCTGTCGCCCACATATCCGCCGGCAAGACGGCCAAGGGTTACGGATACGAGGTAGGCGGAAAGTGTCCACCCGATTTCCCCGATGTCCCATCCCCGAGACAGGCCAAGGAAGGAAATGAAGCTGACAAAGGTTGCGTGCACGAACGATCGGAATACGCTGATGGCAAAGAGTATCCACAGCGGGCGTACCTCAGTGGTTTTCAGGAACGCAAGGCTGATTCGAGCGGGTGCAGTTGTACTCTCACCAAGTGTCCCGGATCTCGAAAGGTGAATCAAGACACCTGCTGCGACAACCGCAGGAAATAGGGTAACCCAGAGCTGTTCCAGGCCGTATCTCTGGATGATCTGAGTACCGGTAACCGGAGCGATGGCCATTCCCAGGGGCCCCCCGGTGAGGAATATGGCCATAGCAAGGTTAGAGCGCCCCGGTAGAGAGGCAGTGACAAGTCCACCACCAGTAGGGTGAAACAGTGAAGAGCCCAGAGCCGCGAAGATCAGNCAAACTGCCAGTANTGGCGCNGAAGGAGCAAACCCAATAATGGAGACGAAAATACCACAGAAAAAGACGCCCAATGCGGCCAGAACCATCCTGTTGTTCTTGTCGCCGAGATACCCCATGATGGGTTGGGGCATGTTGCCGAACACGGATATGGTCATTGGGAGGAGCGATGCCTCAACAAGAGATAATCCGAATCGTGTTGTGAACAAGGCGAGCAAAGGGGGAAACAGTGTCATGTAGAAGTCTACGGTAATGTGCGCAAAGGTAATGTAGTACACCCGGCGCAGGGGGTGAGGCGCGACATCATTCAAGAGCACACTCCCATTGTATGTCTCACGTTAGTCCCGACCTTTCGAGAATGACTTCACTTATTTTTTCATGTAGGCCTAACGGCGGTGTTACCGTGTAAGGAACATCAGGGAAGGACGCGGCAACTTCNGATACCAGCCTGGGTATGTCCGATGTGGCATGTCGCCCAGGTGAGAGCATGTAGGGATGCACTACGATGTTGTCGGCACCTTCAGATACACAAGCTGAGAAACCTGTGCGGATGGAGGGTTCGGCAAGTTCCATGTGNGCTGTGTGGACAATNAGGCCGGGAGCCTGAACACGGACGAGTTCAGCGACCTTCTCNAGCATCCGGTTCGCTTCCGAATGTGTAGAGCCGTGGTCCACGATCAGTAATCCGGTTGGCATAGAAAATTCCGCTGGGCCGGCATCGAAAGGGTGNGTTTNGGAGTCCTAAAAATACCACTTTGCCGTTCACCAGTCAAGGTGGCCCCAAATCCACGGTACCGGTTGACCATTGATGAGCTTCGGGACATATTTATGTAGCCTTAAACACCAGACAAGAACACCAAGAGCGAGGATTGGAATGAATGCTACCATGGAAACGATGTTAGCCCATCGAAGTGTACGGAGATTTGTAAATCGCAACATGCCCGATGGGCTCCTCGAAGAGCTGATCGCGTGTGGACAGCAGGCAAGTACATCTAGCAACTTACAGGCCTACACCATTATCCACATAGAAGATCCGGACAGGAAAGACGCATTGGCGAAGTTATGTGCAGATCAGGCCCAGATACACGAAAGTGCTGTATTTCTGGCATTTTGTGCGGACCTGAACAGGTGCAAGATGGCGGGAGAGTTGCACGATGTCGTACGATTTGATGGTGATTTCGCAGAAGCACTTCTGCTGGCAACGGTGGACGTTGCTTTGGTTATGCAGAACGTGGCGGTGGCAGCGGAATCCGCTGGTCTGGGAATCTGTATGATTGGTGCCATGCGCAATCATCCTGGCGCTGTGGGTGAGTTGTTGGAATTGCCGGATTATGTCTACGCGGTGTCTGGGTTGTGCATTGGTTATCCGAACCAGGAGCCGGAAGTAAAACCACGTTTACCCATTGGGGCGGTCCTGCATCAGGAGCGATATCTGGATGATGCCACGCATCTGACTTTCCTCAAGGACTACGATCGGGACATGTCGGCGTTCTATGAAGCGCAGAAAATGCACGCTGAGGACGCAAGGTGGACAACCGTTGCAGGGGAAAGGGCCGGTCAATTCCACCGGCGATTGGAACTTGACGGGTTCCTGGGCAATCAGGGGTTTCGGGTCAGGCAGGTGGAGGATGANTGAGCAGCGACCAGGGTGAGGGGAGGANTNNCCGGTTGAGGACCGATGGGATGCGTGTNCCTCGGCTCTATCCGAACTTCTCATACCATGTCAGGATAACCCGGAAGGGTTGCTCNGGTTCAAAGTCGTACAGAAACCCCCTGGGATAGTCGAGATCGTCGACCATACCACGTATGAAGTCTGTGTCTTCCACGTTTATGACCGTCAGGCCTTCAGACTGGGTAACACGCACTATTCTGTAACAGGCATCACGAGGGTTGTCATTTTCAACGGTAATGTATGACCCAACCAGATCGATCGTGCCGGGTGGCGTGGCATCAGTTCGAATCTCGCCAGCTGCCCTTGACCGGACAATGCCACGCCATTCCGAGCTGTGCCTCTGGATGGCGTGAGTGTTGTTGCCAATGATGGTCCCACCGGTGATCGAAGCCCACTCCGGTCCATTGGCAGATTCGGAGAATATCCCGAATAATCCATTGAACGCAAGTCCGCTCTCAAGGGTGATCCTGTCGCCGGTTTCGGAAAAGAACAGGGTATCGGTTCGTTCGGAGGGCAGGGACACCTTCACCACTTTCGCGTCTCCTGACGCGACCCCGATCTCTTCGATATCCAGGACTTGGCGAACGCCCTTGTATGCCTCAATTAAGCTCAAAAAGCTCGATGTCAGCCCAGCCTTCCCTTGGTGTTCGGCAATGACGTAGGTCAGGCGGCGAGGATTGCCTGGCTTGTTGGCCGGTGGATCACCGTGGCAAATCGAGATGTTTCCCGGTGGATTCAACATCGTCCATCTGAGTTTNACTCCTGAGTCCTCGCCGGCTTTTGCAGTACTGTTCAGAACCTNCCAGGTATCCTGAATTGACCACTCCANNGACACTGATTGATCCGGATCAGTNCATCGACGGACGTCATAGAGATACTGGAAACCGCTGCCCTTATACGATTTTACCTCACCGTCGAAGAATTCGCCGAATGGGACATCTACGCCCGCATACGTCCCCTCGTTCTGGGCGGTCAGGGAAAGACCATGGGTCTGGACAGGTCCTTCAGCAGCGTGAAANGAGAAATGGTGGCTGCTGCCGCCCTTTACCCGAAAATGGTCCAGGACATAGAAGTCTGAGTCTGATATTTTGATCAGGGCGCTCGTCCTGTTGTAGGCGTCACATTGCGGGTAAACGTCCGGTGAATCTATAGATATTACCTGAGCATTCGTGTTTTTGCCGAAGTAGCGGATCTTGCCCGAATAGCTGCTGTTCTGTGATGTTCGATCCACCATCACCGTGTTGTGTGAAATGGTGTGATTCGTCCATCCTGATCGTTTGGGCCAGACCCTTGCATGTTCGGGATACCCCAAATCCGGCAAGAGATCCAGGCCAAAGGCGTAGAGCCCCAGGTTCAGTCGATCCGTGTGACCGTGGCCCGTGTTGCGGCCATAGTAGACCCAGAGGGTGCGCTCCTCCTTCTNTTCCCCGTCTCGAAGCANAGCCAGGCCATATCCAGTCATCAAATCGGAACTCAGACGAAACTGGCCGCGGGTCGTTACTATGTCCTCTACTCGATCTGCGATTTCATCTGGATCAGTGTCCAGAACAGGGCTGTGTATTTCAGCTCGATTTTCATCGGCAATCAGGTGGGCGGCTTGAGCGAAAATGGGATCACCGAACAGTTCGAGCCCTTCCAAACACAGGTCTGCGGTAAGGCCGCAGAGGTTTGGTTTGCCCGTTTGCCCGGTATCCCCTATGGAGGGAATATATTTCCCAAGGCAAATCATCCTCAGGTGACCAAGAAACATCTGGCGGTATCGGCCAAAGTTTCGAATGCTATTCCTCGTGTAAGAAGCTCTACATCTGATGATCTGGTCCAGGTCGTTCATGCCCTGTGCCTTATGAAGCCAACCCAGGCTGTAGGAGGGGGCGGCTTCCGACCCGACTCCGTCCCTATCGATTTCGCCAGCAAAGAGTTGCGGGATGTGACCTCCATTCGGGATCTGTCCCCGAAGCCTTCCTTCCTTGAATATCCAGTCTAACCATTCGTCCGTATCTTCAGCGTCGAGTGCGACAGCCAATGCGGCCATCGTGACCTGGTCGCCTGGCTCATTCCTGGCAATATCACCATTCACGATCCCGTCGATGCCCTGTCGAATCACGTTCTTCTCGAAATGCTCACAGAGGGATTCGACAGAATCTTGCGTTGCAAGATTGAATGCCCGTTGCTTCTCCCCAAGCAACTCAAACAGGCTACTACATCCCGTCCACGCGGATTTTACCAGATCGTAGCATCTGGTAAAGGTCATCAGTAATCCTGGTTCCCAAATTCGACCATAGATCTTGCCGCGTCCACTCAGACCATCCGAGTTGAAAAAACCGTGTCCAGACCAATATGACCAGTCCATGTCCGGATAGACATCCGAGATCCGAGCCAGAAGTACACCGGCCTTATGCGCATAGTCTGTCTGACCTGTGTACAAGAAAGCCTGCATCAGTCCCTGACAGGCCGATCGTATCTCATTCCAGATGCCGTAGTGTCCGTAAACACCGACGAGCTTGAAGGATTCACCACTATCATCGACCCACCCGGTGCCGTCATCGACTCCAAAAAGATGCTCTGGATCATGTCTGNCAGGATGTAGNGTGTTGAATAGCAACGATCTATCTGCAAATTCGGGGTGGAACAGTCCATCTTCAGCCTTGCCGCTCCGATAAAACGCCCAGAAGTCATTTGTTGGGAATTTCTCGAGGCAGTTCGGACAAGTAATTTTCCACGGTTCTTCCAGGACATCAACGGTGAACCCNCCTCCGAGACGATTGATCCCTTCACCACACCTGGGACACCCCTTGAGCACACTGGCGTTTGTGCTGCGGCCAATGGATTGCTCCGTTACCAGAGACCACAGCGTGTCATCGTCAAGGGTTAGCCAACGACTAGCCGATTTGACGGCCGCATCCCGAAGGGCAGATGCCCAAGGTAATTGCTCGGTATTTCGTCGAGCATTCAGAATCTGCTCTGGAGTGATCAGTTGACTGTGTTTGGGTGACAAGTGTTATCCTGTGATGGCGAGTTGGTGTAGGTGAAGAAAATCAAATGCTATTCAAGATCACATGGGCGGCATTATAGCCAGGTATCCCACTTACTTCACCCCCCGGGTGTTGGCCAGCACCACACAGGAAGAGTCCATTCTGAGGGGCACGATAGGCGGAAAGCTCCGGCAGGGGGCGGTTCCAGAACAAATGCTCGCCGGCGTGCTGCACGTGCCAGATGCATCCATCCGTTAGACTGTTTTCCTTCTCCAGATCCTGAGGTGTCCTGAACAGGTAGTTTCTGATAGATGCTTTGAAATTGGGTGCGTACTCTGTTATCTGATCGATAATCCCTTCGGCGATTTCAATACGTACGTTGTNCCAAGTTCCCTGCTTGAGGCGTGCGGGCGCAGGATAGATCCAGACTGAGGCGGTGTGGTAACCCTCCTGCGTCAGGCCCTGATCCACAAAGGAGGGCATCGAGAAACTTACCACGGGTTTTCTGACCGGGAGACCTGCCTCCAATTCGTCGTAGGCCGCATCAATCTCCGGCCGCGATGAGTGAAGGGTAACCGCACCCCTATAAGGCTGATCGGAATCCCCATCCCAGTGTCGCCATTCTGGGAGCTCGCTGATCACTGCCAGGAGCTTGTAGCAACTGACACCGGTAATCAAACCGTTAAGTCTGTTTCTAAATCCGTCACTTACGTGTTCAGGGGGCATCAAGTTCAGAAACGTATTCTTTGGGTCCAAGTTCGAGACAACGGTGGAACTTCGGACCTCCGAACCGTCTTCAAGTCGAATCCCCACCACGTCCTTGCCCTCAACAAGGAATTCCTTCACACTTGCACTTACATGGATATCGACTCCNGCCTCTTGGGCGGCTTCTGCCATAAACTTGCTGACCGACCCCATTCCATCCTTTACATAGCCATAGGGATGCGTCTCACCCGAATTAGGGTCAGGCCGGTTGATGGAGCTGTAGGCAAAGTGAAGACCAATGGGGTTACGGCCGACAGCGGCCCCTTCGCCGGCGTGCCAGTCCTTCAGTGCAGCAGTTGAAAGGAACTCTTCCTGCAGTTCACGGGTACGGGTAGAGATGGCCTTCTCCAGGACCTGTTCGGCAGGTGAACCCGAAATCTTGTTCCGTACCTCTTTGAGACTGGGAGGGGCCTGAAAACGATAGGGTTCCACGATATCCGCAAGTGTGGATTTGAATTGCCCATACGCGCGCATCTCCGATCGTTCCTGTTCTGAAAGTCGCCCCTGTGCCGCGAGGTTCCTCGGTGAGTCATGGTCCCCAGGACCGTAATAGGTCCCATCCGGACGCATTCTGATATACCCTTCCCGAGGAAGCATGACCAATCCGCGATCATATAATTTCATGTCCTCGATAATCCTTGGGGGAAGCCCGTGGATCATATGCGCGCAAGTAGAGAAGCGAAATCCCGGCCAGAGCTCTTCCGTCACGCATGCGCCACCTATAAAGGGTCGGCGTTCGAATATCTGGACACGCAATCCTGCNTTGGCAAGATAATAGGCAGCGACAAGTCCGTTGTGTCCGGCTCCAACAATGGTCACGTTTGCGTCCAAAAGCTGACTCCTTATTTAAGTAATAGGTGTGTGACTTAAGTGAATTCGGAATGTGCGCGAGTTGCCGCACCCACCAACCCCGNATCCGGACCCAATCGCGATTGCAGGATAGGCAGGTCTCGGCTGTGCTGTGACCAGATGCGTTCCCGTGTAGATATTACTAAGTGTTTGAAATACATTCCCTCTGAGGAACCGAGTCCCCCACCGACAATGACTGCCTGGGGATCTAGAACGTTCACAAGAAACGCCACACTTACCCCCAGAGATTCTGCGCCAGAAGTGATGATATCAATAGCCGAGGGATCTTCTTCCCGGGCCGCACCTACTACGTCCTCAGCACGGGTGGCCTTTCCCCCTGCGGCCAAAAACCGGTGCACAAGCGCGGGACCTGATGAGAATTCTTCAAGAACAGGGTCCAACTTTGACCCACATTCGGTGCAGGAGGTGCTCAGTGGACTGCTTCCCATTATCAACGCGTTTCCCCTGGATCCTGCGTAAGGAATGCCCTCCTGAACGAGGGTAGATCCGATGCCTGTACCAACGGATACATAGACAAAGGATTGGTACCTAATCCCAATACCGAATCGCGCCTCCCCTAAGGATGCAACTCGAACGTCTGCGTCGACGACTGTGGGTGCAAGGTCCCCCAGAAGTTTTCGGACAGGGACACCGACCCATTTGATCGTATGATCGCTTGTAACATTTCCCTCTAGATCTACAAGCTCCGCAACACCCAGTCCGATGCCCACCGGTTTCAATCCACTCTCATTGGTTAGTGAGACCAGTCGCTCTGAGATTCCACGTACTGCGGCCAGTACCGAATCCCCGCCACTTCGAGGCCGGGTTGGTTCTGTGATCTTCTTCAGTATGATTCCTGATGGGAAGGTGACAATACCGGCCGCTATTTTAGTACCGCCAACATCAAGGCCAATCGCGCAGCTAGTGTCTGTCTCTGTCATGGTCGCATCACTACCCTGACTTGTAGTTCGGGCTGACCGCAAAGACCATCTCTGCGGGTTTGTCAGTGATGTTGTGATATTGATGTGGTGTGCCTTCGGGAAGATAGAACCCATCGCCTGGTTTGAGCTGAAACCAGCGCTGACCGGAGTGATCGGGAAGATATATGTGCAACGTTCCGGCCAGTACGTAGATGCTCTCATCTCCCTGGTGCTCATGGGTGGAGGATCTTCTGGCAGGCAGCAGGTCAATCCTCCCTACAGTGAGATATTCAGTGCTGACCAATATACCAACAAGTACCTGCTGTTCCTCACCCTCGAGGCCCCACAGGTAGTCCGCCTTCCGAATGATCCGCATGGTGTCGCTCTGAGTTGACCTGGCTTTGGCGGACGGCCAATCTCCCAGCAACTCGTCCCTTGTGTATTTTCGGGTCACCAGATCGGGCTGTTCAAGAGCGTACTGACCACAGCTTCCCGAGGAGGGCGGGGGAGCAAGCACCTCCAACACCCTCAAGGACTCATTGCTATAGTTGAACCCATGGTGCCAGGTGTCCCGTCGAAAGAAGACAGCCTCACCTTTCTCCGCGAGATGTACCTCTCCTGTTTCAGGATTTGCCAGCACCAATGTTCCGCTGAGAACGTAGTAGACTTCATCTGCGGCGAATATGGTTTTGTAATTCCCGGAATGGCGGAAGGCTCCCCCAGGGGGCAGGCCAAAGATGAGCTGATGGATTTTTTCACTCGACACATAGCACCAGTCCGGTACCTGCCCACCTGCCTCNTCTCCCCATAAGTGAAGGGTTGTGGATTCAGAGGGTATGTGCGTCGGGCCTTGGAATTTAGGCCGTGGGGATGGTTTATANGCCATTGAGTTCACTTCCTAAAGTAATTCCTGCTAGCTGGTTATGTGTATCGTCCGATGTGGCGCGAGTTGAAGCGTCAGTAGAAAATCATCACCTGCCCTTCTAATAGACTCCACCTCTTTGTGGAAAGCGTAACCACCTTCAGATACATGATACTCCTGTTCGATCTGTGGCACAGAGTCAAACCCCGAGTTTGAAAGTCTCAGAGTGACAGTGCAATTCATGATACCCNCCGGCCATTCTCCCGCCACGTCGAATGAGACCTTTCCATCCGAATGTCTTACATTTTCGATTTGGATGTTACGTCTCATCAGTTCATAGTCTATCACATCATCAGGTTTGGCAGCCCACATTTTCCCATCGGAAATCTCGTGGAGTCTCTTGAAGCGTTCATCCATGTATTCAGGTGTAACACACTTGTGTGCCTGCGGGACATTCCAGAGACACAGGTGCGAGGTCTCATATACCCACGAGCCTTTTACGAATTCCAATGACAAGTTCTCGGTTTTCAGTTCCTCCGGCCATTGTGGGCGCGGTCGGAAGCCGTCAGAGGCAACGAGGCAATTACCGATTTTGTACAGGTCGAATTCATCCCGATTGGGTCCGCCCTCGATGAATGCGCAGGCCAGGTAATGCTCCTTGATTGTGGGTAACACGACCTCATAATTGTATACGTCATTCGGGATGGTGAATATCCGTACGGGAAAGTCCAGCATGTCCTCGAGACGATACTTGCTCCAGACAATCTCTCTGTACAGATCCAACCCGGGNTGACAGGGGTAGACATAGTGGCTCCACGAGTGGTTGCCAACACCCCATCCCTTTTCCATGAGGAACTTAAGTTCATCCACACCCATGTGCCAATACCCGTTGAGGCTGCTTGCAAAAGCATCCCTTGGCCGACCGAGTTGGCCTGCAACCACATCCAGATGACCGGGAATTCCGTATTTTTCGTGAATTGGCAAGGCATTGGCGAGTGTGTCCACCGTACCTTCGTCGTACGTCATGGAATACGCGAAGGGTGCATCGTTTTTCCACGTGCAAAGGGTTACAGCTGGTGACGGCATCTCGTTCTCCTGTTGGAATCAGAATGTAGCGGAATCAGTTTATTTCTATGCGTGTGTGCTGAACAGCGGATTCAGTCGCAAGCACGGATAAATAATTCGCTCTGATCGAGGCATCCTGCCCCACCAGATCTCCTCCGGCCAGCCAGTCCGCGACCACAGATGTTGCATCCGGCAGGTCCGTTACATTGGTCTCCACCCCGGATGGGTTAGTCAGTTTAAGCGATTTTCCCACCATGTCGAGGTCGACATAACCTTCAGTTCCTGCAACCTGCATTCGGTAGTCCGATCCCTTGGTATCTGGAAGCATTCTTTGCCCTTCGATGACCGCACTGGCACCACTTTCCAATTCACAAAAGACCGCAGCGTGGTCTCTGAGGTGTTCGTCTGAGGGATCACTTAGGTTACCCGTGACCGCTGTAAGCGAAGTAATCCTGGAGTTCAGAGCCCACTCGACCTGGTCTATGCCATGGATGAGCAAATCCAGGAAGAGTCCGCCGGCCTGCCTAACATCCAGAAACCAGGGCGGTCTTTCCGCCCGCTTCAACCGAACAGCCATCCGGACATGGCAGTGGGCGGGTGTGCCTATGGAACCTGCCTGCACGGTACTTCGCAGACCGGACCAGAGGGGTTGACCGCGCAATGTGAGCAACATCAGGAGCCTCCTGTCCGGATTGGAGTTCAGCTTCTTCACGATCTCCACGTGTTCTTCCATTGTTATTCCGAGGGGCTTGTCCACCACCAGGTCGCATCCTTCATCGAGTGATCTCAGGATTATGCCGGCCTTTCGATCATTCTCGTTGGCAACAGCGACGATCTCCGGTCTGGCTTCTGTGAACAGCGTGGACTCATCGTCGAAGAGCGGGCATTTAAACGTCTCTGTCGCGTGGGCCTTCTGGTCGTTTCTGACAAGTGCACCTACAATTTCCAGTTCCGTTCCAGAGAGTTGAGTTACTTCGCCAATGTGAGTTTCGCCTCCAACAATAGCGATTCGTTTCATGAAACTGCTCCTTTTTGGGTTTCAAATGCGATATCACGTTGAACGTGAACCAAAGATAGGAACTGGTTTGTGCGGCCACAACAGAAACATGAAACTCCGAGAGGTGACAGGATGCAATCCGTAAAGCATTGGGTATACCAGATAGGACAGGCAAGGTGTAGGGGAAGGAACGAGGAAGAATTCCGAGTTCTCAGCTGCACATAGCCTTGGACTTCTCCAGATATGCCTCCAAGTGGGCGAGGGCCTTCCCACTTTCAATGGCTTTGGCTGCCTGGGCAATTGACTGGTAGGGATCGGTACAGAAACCCAAGAGATGGTCCTTGATGCCAACGTTGAATACGAGTTGGTCGAATGCCGCACCCTTTCGGCCCGAAAGCGCCTCCATCCCTGTCCTCGCAAACGCCTTTGCGGAGATTTCTTCCGGCCTTGGGTGTTGATCATATTGTAAACCCGAGTCGGCCGGATTGACGTCCGCCGAGAAGCGGAAGAACTCCTCGTTCACTCTCTTCACGCCCAGTGTTGAATTGACCGGTCTGTGAGCAGGATCCGGAGCACTGGACGGCTTAAGCGAGAATCCGCTGCTTCCCTCAAGCCCCTTTGTTACGAGTCCCGAATCAAGATTCCAGTCCTCCATCATGTTGAGAAAGAGTTGCTCGTACCCGGAGTGGTAATAGCCAATGACCATATGATTGGTTTCAGAACATCGAAGGAACATCTGCGTCTTCTCCGTGGCTGCCCAGGGCGGCCGTTTCTGGATGTGACGTCGAAGCTCCCTTGCGGCATAGGACCCGGGAGAATAGAGGCGTTGACTTACATGCGCGAAACCTACATCGGGATCTTCCACCAACCTGGCCGCCTGAGTGAGCGTAACCTTTGTGTTGGCCCCCAAGGCGATGAGGATCTGTTCCTCCGTAACCCCGAGTTTGGGCGGCATTTCGTCCACCCCGTGGATCACTGTGGGTCTTCCCAAGGCAGATCGGATCGCAGCGACGAACAAGGTGGGTCTGAAATACCTTCGGGAACCATCGTAGGGCTCACCAAAGTGGGTTAGAGAAGGTGAAGAGACTTCAAGAATCTCACCCGGGTCGAACGCAGCGTCGCGGTAGCCCCTTGCCTCTTCGAACGTCTCAAGATTCATTCGCTGGCCAATGAGAGCGGCACCTTTCAGTGAATCCCTGACATCGCCATTGAGGATGCTCTGTCCCAGTCTCTTGGTCTGATCGTAATTCAAGTGGTTTCCCCTCAAGATCTCTGAGAGTGCCTCAATGACTACCTTTTCTTCTATACTCAAAGGGTCAGGGAGAGAGGTCGGGTCCAGGAGGAATGTGAGATCGTGAGGCATCTCCTTCAGCTCTGGCGCCAGAGACTCGAAGGCGGTCTTTTCTGGGATGCTCCAGTTGGTTTTGGGAGGAAACTTCCTTCGGATTGTCATGGCAGCGAAAAAAGCCCCCATCTGGGCCCTGGAGGTGGAGATATCGCTGGGGAAGGTTCCCTTCAGCGCCCCCAGGATCAGGCAAATAATTTTATGGGGATCGGGGTCTGAAGGCCTGAGCCCCAGTGGTCGTGTTTGATGAGGACCAGTGCACACCATTGCCTGGGCCCGAAGTACCGTGTCGTTTGGTCCGGTCACTATGTCTCCCTGGGTTAGAAAACCTGTTTGACCTGAAAATAAAGGCCTGTGTAGTTTTGTCAATAGCAACCCTGCTCACTCGAATTGTACCAAACATGTTTCTCGGATGTTTCTAATGCGTCCGTTTCTTGATTCGGATTTCGCGGTTGATCGTATTGAGATGAATTGGGTCCCCGCCGCCGTTGATCTTTCCACTCGCAGTGATTATACGGGTTCCCGAACCTGGAATCTCGATTGGAAAGTCGGTACATATCTGATAGTTCCGGCTCACTTTCCTTCTGATCTCCA
>PAQK01000004.1 GCA_002709665.1 Gemmatimonadota bacterium
GAAGACGGCATCCAAGTTGACCTGCTCAATTTCAGTGTGGGGGGCATACAGGTCCGCGGGGGAGAGGTAGAGGAGCAGGACGAAACGTTCTTCAAGTATCTGGTTGGAGACGAGTATGACAGCATGGACTTTACGGAACGTGTTGAAGCTTTGCAGAAGCACGCGGTCTTATTGCACTTCTATCCCGTACTTAATTTTCTCAGAAGCGATATCGGTGAATATGAACCTTATCTCCCATTCAGGATACCTGTCTTGGCCAGGATCGCACGGCTCACTACTTCCGAAAGCAAGGAACACGACGACCCGGTTATCTCCACTATAGGCATGGAATTTATCTACAATTCCGATTTCTTCAGCTACTCCCGTGATATCGCTCAATATGACAAATGGGATCAAATCACGCCCTACACGGAGAGCGCAAACTTCATCGAGGTTCACAAATCGCTTCAGTTGTTGATCGGCTTCGACAGGGCCAAGGAAGAGAGTATTCGATCCGATCAGGCCTCTAAAGAAGAGAAACCTGAAGAAGAAAAAGAAGAGGATGAGGCCGAGGCAGAAACCGAAAAGGCTTGAGAGTCTGCCAGGATTGCTCGGGGGGACGCGAGAACTCGCGTCCCCTTTTCTTTTTTCTGTAACGGGGCACAGAGTCCCCAATTTGAGCACCCTTGACAAGTTCTGAGTAAGGGTTTATACTTCTCTAAATTGATTCCCACAGCACCATTCGCAGGTATCGAGGATTACCCCATGTCTGCCGATTCCCCTGATTTCAGTGAAGATGACCAGATCCTTAAGGGATTGGATGATCCGCTTGATATCGAGGCATTCTCCAACCTGATGTCACACGCCCATCCGTTAGGTATTAGTGCAGCCGATTTTGTGCGCGAGGAGCCAAAACGCACATCCAGGAAAAAGATCCAGAAGCTTTGCCTCAAGGACCGCAAACGGTCCTTACGTGCACAAATCTCTTTAATCATCAAACATCTATGGGAACGTCCTGCCGAGGATCCGGAATTGGCTTATATCCATTCACTTTATTCTCCCGCGACCAAGCCACTAGAAGCCGGTAAGAACGGCCAACACGGAAAGGGATAGGGATGGAGAACAAGGAAGTTCTGCTCGCCCACATTACAGAGTTGGAAGAACTGGTCGACGACCTGCTCGTTGGTGCCAGGACGGGGAGTCACTCGGCAAGAGATTTTGCTGTATCCCTTCACCGTGATGTGATGAAAAAGCGCCACCGATTGCGTGGGCTTAAGCAGAATAATGACTGAGGTGTGTCTCTGAAAATTGGTTCATCGGAGTGCTTTGAGAACCCGCCAGGTCCGGGGGAGATCGGCGTTCCGATTTTTTTTTACTTTAGGGTATTGATCAGATTTATTGTAGGAGTTCGTATGGGGAGAATTCTGGCCGTAGATTATGGGCGTCATCGACTCGGGTTGGCATTGAGTGACGAACTGGGAGTAACGGCGCGGGGTCTTTCGACACTTGAAGCAAGTGGGCTTCAGAAAGCCGTTGCAGGTGTGCGTGAAAGAGCCCAGGGACACTGCGTTTGCGAGATTCTCATTGGTATGCCTCTGAACATGGATGGTACAACAGGTCCTATGGCTGAGGCAGTAAAAATATTTGGAGATGCCGTGGCATTTGCCAGCGGAATACCTGTAGTTTATTGGGACGAGCGGTTGACATCGGTTTCCGCCAAACGATCCGCTAGAGAAATGGGCAAGAGGACCAAAGGGGACAAGGGAACGGTTGATAGGCTGGCGGCCACACTGCTCCTGGAAAATTACCTGAGAGCCCAGCAAAGCGCGAAAGGCGAAGATGTCGCGCGAGATTGATCAGGAACAAGGCGACCGGAAAGGCGTGTGGAATCAGAGGGTGCTCGGACCGTTCACAGCCCGAGCAGCTCTCCTGGGACTATTCAGTCTACTGGTGGCAGGTGTGACTATCGGTGGCATTGTTGCGGTAACACTCCTCAACAGACCAACGGGTGAAGGACTCCATCAGGTAGAAATCCAGAAGGGTATGAGTGTTCCACAGATCTCGAGACTTCTGTACAAGAGGGGGATCATTAGAAGCCCAAAACTTCTGAGGTTGCTGTCCTTGCTCAATGGAACCAGTAGAAGACTTACAGCGGGGGGCCATACCTTTCATGGAGGGATGTCCACCTGGCAGGTTTTACAGGAGCTGGAAGTTCACAGGGACATCACCAGAGACGTAACCATACCCGAAGGTTTGCGGAAGGAGAGTATCGCCCGCCTGTTGGCACGATCCCTGGATCTAGACGAAAGGAAACTGAATGAACTGATGTCGGATTCGAAATTTGTCAAGCTGCAGGGGATCGATGCNAGCAGCCTNGAGGGGTATCTCTTCCCGGAAACCTACANNTTCTCTTTGNCGATGACAGAGGAACAAGTGATTNGGTTGATGGTTAGCCAATTCAAAAANATCGTGGACAAGAAGCTNAGANGNAGGGCACGGCAGAAAGGGATGTCAATACACGANGTTGTAACAATGGCGTCCATTATCGAAGGAGAAGCACAGGTTGGTGAAGAACGGAAGATCATATCAGCTGTATACCACAACAGGTTGAAAAGGAGGATGAGGTTGCAGGCGGATCCTACCGTCCAATATGCCATAAAGGATGGACCAAGGCGGTTGTTTTACAAGGACTACAGGATTTCATCTCCCTACAATACATACAAGCATAGAGGTCTTCCACCGGGCCCGATAATGAGCCCGGGCGAAGCATCTCTCAAAGCCGCACTCTATCCTGCCGACGTAGACTTCCTATACTTCGTTGCCCGNGGTGATGGCTCACACATATTCAGCCGAAACGCGGCGGAGCACGAGAGGGCGAAGCGGGAGACTCGGTCTGCAAGACGAAGGACCTGGAGCAGCCCCAAGACACGGTAGCAGGTTGCGGATAAGCTTTAAACAAGGATCACCATGGAAATGTTGGAAGGGTTGAATGAGCCGCAGGAAGAAGCGGTCCGCCGCGTCGAGGGGCCGCTTCTTATATTGGCCGGTGCCGGTTCCGGTAAGACAAGGGTTCTGACTCGACGCATTGCCTACCTGATTGGTGAGCGCGGTGTTTCCCCAGGCCAGATTCTGGCGATGACCTTCACCAACAAAGCAGCCNGTGAGATGAGGGACCGCGTTGAGACACTGCTGNACAGATCGAGCCGTGGAATGTGGATCGGNACTTTCCACTCNCTTTGCTCACGCATGCTAAGGTCCTCCGCAGAGCATGTCGGTCTGCAATCCAACTTCGCCATATACGATTCTGAAGACCAGTTAACGCTTCTCCGCAGGGTGATCAAAGACCAGGAGATATCCGACAAGCAGTTTCCCCCAACTCGTATCAGGGCCCGGATCAGCCAAGAAAAAAGCCGCATGATGGACCCACAGGCCTTTGCAACCCAGGCAAGTACGTTCTACGAGCAACAGGTAGCCCGTATATATAGACAGTACCAGGACTCCCTGAGGCAGAACAACAGTGTAGATTTTGATGACCTCCTGATGTTAACCGTGCATCTTTTCCGACAGAACCCTGAGGTCCTGGCGAACTATCAGGAACGGTTCAAGTATTGCCTGATCGATGAGTACCAGGATACCAACCGACCACAATACCTGCTGGCGAATATGCTGGTCGAGAAGCACAGAAACATTTGTGTGGTAGGAGATGACGACCAGAGCATCTATGCCTGGAGGGGTGCGGATCTCAGAAATATCCTTGATTTTGAGGGGGACTATCCTGAAGCGCACGTGGTCAGGCTTGAGCAGAATTACAGATCGACACAAGTGATCCTGGATGCGAGTAACAGTGTGATTCGCAACAACCTTGGCAGAAAAGGAAAGGACCTGTGGACGGATCGACCGGTTGGAAAGAAGATCAGGCTGAACAAATGCAAAGATGAAAGAGATGAAGGTAGGTGGGTGGCGGGGGTGATGCGCGAACTCCATCGGGAGTACAAATACAGGAATATGGCGATTCTGTACAGAACAAATGCTCAGTCTCGGGCAATTGAAGAAGGGCTCAGGAGTCGAACGATACCCTATACGATAGTCGGCGGACTGAGGTTTTACGAACGAAAGGAAGTAAAGGACATCCTGGCATACCTGCGCGTGATAACAAATCCCGCCGATTCGGTAAACCTGTCACGGGTTATCAATACGCCAAGAAGGGGCATAGGAGATATTACGGTTTCGCGTCTCTACGACTTTGCAATGCGGGAAGGCCTGGCCCCCTTCCAGGCGCTATCCAGATTGGATGAGGTGGAGGGAATAGCCGGCAAGACTAAAAAGACGCTGATGGGCTTCAGAGAATTGATCATTGGGTTTCAAGAACAATTGGCTGATATTCGACCCGATGAACTGGCAGGCCTGGTTGTCGAAAAAACCGAATTTCTGGAGAGTCTGGCAGAACTGGCTCCGATAGAAGCGGAAACCAGGACCGAGAATGTAAAGGAGCTACTGGCGGCCGTCGAAGAATACGCTGACCGGTCCGAATCTCCTACACTGAATGGGTTCTTACAGGAAGTTTCGTTGGTTGCCGATGTGGATCAGTGGGCCGATGAGGGAGATGCAGTCACATTGATGACACTCCACAGCGCCAAAGGTCTGGAGTTTCCGGTGGTTTTCATCTGTGGACTGGAGGAAGGCCTCTTCCCCATTTTGAGAATGTTGGAGGAAGAGACTGACGTCGAAGCAGCTCTAGAGGAGGAAAGAAGGCTGTTTTACGTGGGCATCACTAGGGCTATGGATCGAGTCTTTCTATCTCACGCCATTTGTCGAAGGCGTTACGGAGGTCCGGAGGCCAGCTCTGATTCCAGATTCTTGAAGGAAATTCCGGAAGATCTGATCGACACGGGATTCCGGATTTCAGAAGGCGCAACGGCCGGTGTCGCACAATTGCAGTTGAAGGAAACGGTGGACAGAGGGGACTCATTCAGTATGGATGAGGGCGCCTGGGTCCATCACCCTTCGTGGGGGAGAGGCAGGGTCCTCAGCCGGTCCGGGTCCGGCATCGAAACCAAACTTACCGTCAGGTTTAAGGAAGGCGTCACAAAGAAAGTGGTGGTAAAGTACGCGAATCTTCAACCGGGATAAGCTGGAACTTCCACACCCATAGAGCCTTACGAAATTCTCCCAAAATCCACTTGATTTCGTCATCTGTTTAACTCATATTATTAAGCATTGAAAGCGCAGTATACCACGGATTGTGATCGACCTCGCATAAAGGGCAGGTAAGGATAAACTATGGCTGTATCTCTGGACGATGTCCGGAAGGTGGCGCACCTGGCCAAACTGGAACTCAGCGAAGAGGAAGAAGCAAGGATCGCTGAAGATCTGGGTCAGATGCTGGATTATGTGGCCGCTTTGAACGAACTGGACACGGACAATGTGCTTCCCACAGCCCACGTTCTCCCCATATCAAATGTCTTCCGGGAGGACACAGTCATGCCCTCTCTCCCTCAGGCCGAGGCGCTAGCAAATGCGCCGAGTTCCGGACACGGCCACTTCAGAGTCCCCAAAGTGATCGAATGATTATCGGCGGCGGTATCACTACTTCCGCCGCTTTCTTTTTTTTCAAATTGGTCTTGCTGTGAGCGGTTTTGTGATTCCGGTCTGTTAAGGGAGGTACTGTGACTGATAGCTATCGGGGCCCCAAATTCATTGTGGTAGCTGGTGGGGTCATAAGCGGTGTCGGAAAAGGGTTGAGCACGGCCTCTATTGGTAAGATCCTTCAACAATATGGCTTCAAGGCTACGGCCATAAAGATCGATCCCTACCTGAACTATGACGCAGGAACTTTGCGGCCCACAGAGCACGGCGAAGTTTGGGTAACCGATGATGGGGGAGAGATTGATCAGGACCTGGGGAACTACGAACGGTTTTTGGGTATCGATCTTCCCAAGAACAACAACCTGACCACCGGCCAGATCTATCATGCAGTAATCGAACGGGAACGCAGGGGAGAGTATCTCGGGAGAACGGTGCAGCCCATTCCACACATCACAGACGAAATCAAGAAACGTGTGACAGAGGCTGCCGAAGGGTACGACATCGCACTGGTGGAAATAGGCGGAACGATCGGGGATGATGAGAACAGACCCTTTCTTTTTGCAATAAAGAGTTTAGAACGTGAGATCGGTGCAGAAAATATAGCCCACGTATTGGTCAGCTACCTGCCCGTACCTGGGCATATTACTGAAATGAAGAGTAAACCCACCCAACACGCCGTTCGTTTGCTCACGGAACACGGTATTTTTCCAGATTTCCTTATTTGCAGAGCGGTGAGACCCCTGGACGAGGTCCGGAAGAAAAAGATCGAGATATCAGCAAATATCCCCTTGGATCGGATTATTGCCTCTCCGGATGTGGACACACTCTACCAGGTCCCGCTCGACTTCGAACAGGGAAACCTTGGTTCTAAGTTGCTGGAGAAGCTTCACTTAGAGCCTAAGGAGGAATCCGACTGGTCGAATTGGAGGCGGCTTGTTGCCACCATCCGAAACCCAAATCGCATAGTTCGCATTGCGATGGTAGGCAAATATGTCGAAATCGGTGATTACGAACTTACAGATTCCTACATCTCCGTTAACCAGTCTCTCGAGCACGCAGGAGCGTCCCTGGATACCAAGGTCGAGATTTCTTGGATCGATTCCCGTGAACTAGAGGGCGAACGTGTGGAGGAGGTGCTGTCTCCCTTCGACGGCATTATCGTCCCCGGGGCATTTGGTGAGGGTGGTGCGGAGGGGGTGATCAAGGCTATCCAGTATGCCCGTGAAAACGACGTCCCTTATCTGGGTCTTTGTTACGGGCTGCAGATGGCAGTGGTGGAGTATGCCAGGCATGTAGCAGGCCTTACAGGCGCGGACTCTGTCGAGACTGATCCAGAGACTCGGCACGCGGTAATAGACATTCAGGTCAGTCAACGAGAAATCATAGAGAAAAGTCGGTTCGGGGGAACCATGCGGCTGGGAGGGTATGCTGCAGTGCTTCGGCGTGACAGCATCGTACTGGATCTGTATGAACAGACCGATCGGCTTGAAGAGGATTCGTTGCGGATCAGGAAGATGCGGTCGAATCCCAATGAGGCTTTCCGTGTTGGCGGAATCCTTGAAACGGAACGAGCCGTTGTTGAGCGCCACCGACACAGGTATGAGGTCTCCCATAAGTATGTCGATCATCTGGAAGAATTCGGGCTTGTATTTTCCGGTTACCACCGCAGAGAGGACGGAACCAAGCTCATGGAGTTCATCGAGTTGCCCGAACATCCATTTTTTATCGCAACACAGGCGCATCCGGAGTTCAAGTCCAGGCTAGAGCAACCCGCACCTCTGTTCTACGGATTCATAGACGCAGCGGTTGCGCAGTCCAAGAAAGACAACCACCTCTATGAAAGGCCGGGTGTGGAGGTCGGAATAGAGGCATGAACATGGGCTGGCTTGCCTGGAGGGGATGGCTTGGCTTGGCTCTCATCAGCCTGGGAATACCGGGATGCACCCCGGTTGAGACCCCGCTACCTGCAGAAGAGTCGACAGTTGATCAGCCTGATCAGGAGGCTTGGGGGTGGTCAACGCNGGTCACACGTTTGGGCAGAAANCGCGCGAAAATCAAGGCCGCGCATTTTCAGAAATTTGATCTGTCGAGGAAAGCGGAACTCGACGGTGGTGTAGAAGTTCTGTTCTACGACCTCACGGGTGAAAAGCAGGTATCGAAGCTCACATCCGAATGTGCCCAGATGGATGAAGAAACCAGTAACATGCTAGTTTTTGGCAAGGTAATTCTTGTGTCCACAGACACCACCCGTCTTGAAACAGATTCGCTTGCTTGGGAAAGAGAAACAGACAAGATCACCGGCAACGGAACGGTAACTCTTCGGCGGCCGGACGGCGTGGAGACAGGTGTCGGATTCGAGGCATCGTCGGATCTTAAACGTTGGTCGATGCATCAGGTGATCACCCGCCTGGGAAGTCCCGATTCTCTCCAATAGCAGTATTCCCTCCTTTCCTATTCCCGTCTTTATGTACAGCCTATTGATACCAATCCTGGTGCTAATTGTTGCACCCACCACGGCCACCTACGGTGGGGAAGTCATTCGTGCGGACCACAGTGAAACCATCCGGACATCATCCGGCCTNCTGCGATTGGGGTGGGGAGGNGTGTCGATTGTCGATTCTATTCGCGGCATTTCCATTCTGGCGGATTCGGCAAATATCTGGATATCAGCGGATTCAGCAAGGGCAATCAGTAGGGCAAGGCTTTCTGGAAACGTGGTTTTAAAGGATGTAGACCGGAGTGTTCGTTCCAAGGCTCTGGAGTACGATCCCCGCAATGAAACCGCTGTATTTTCAGGCTCGGTTCTTGTTGAGGAGGCCGGGAAAGTCCTCAGTGCCGGACATGTCGCCTACGACAGAAAGACGAACAGCCTGGCATCACGTGAGTCAGTTCGACTTCTTTATGCAGAAAGCGGCCTGGTTGTTGTAGCGGACGAATTAGGATACACTACAGGTGTCGATTCGGGAAGGGCGCAAGGCAACACACGTGTAGCAAGACATTCAGGAGGGACCGACTCGCTGATCGTTTCCTCGCGCTGGCTTTGGTTCAGGAGGGGTGGGGATCTGCTTCATTTCGGTGGGGATGTAGAGGTGATTAAATCCAATCTGACGGCGAGTGCAGATACAGCGGTATACAGTGAGACCTCTGGAATCCTGGAATTAACAGGTCACCCTAAGGCGGGATGGGTTGAAAATGTTGAGAGGGACACTGTAGAAATGAGTGGCGACAGGCTGTCCTTACTGTTCGGCGAGCGTATTGCAGAGCGTGTAACCTTGATGGGCAATACGCGAATCCGCATGGTGTCAATAAGAGATTCCATCCAAGAAGAACAAAACATCACGGCAGACACATCGGTGGTAGATATAGATGAGNGATTTCCGGTTTCCATGGTTTCNAGTGGTAANGTGNCGGGCAACCTTGAATCCGACACAGGAACCCTGACCGAGCTGGATGGTGTGAGTACCCAATTTGCATTTAGAAATGGCACGCTGGATAGTCTGTTAATCCAAGACGGCGAGGTGGATTACAGGACAATTGATGGGGAGCAGGTCAGCCGCCTATCCGGTGCCAGAATACTCCTCAGTTTCAGAGNGGGCGANATTCNAAATCTCCTTGCAGAGGGTGNGGCAAAATGCGAACACACCGATGACAAGATACAGACAGGCGAAGTGCGCCTTACCGGTGACAGAGTGGAACTGTCGTTTGAGAAGGGTGAGTTGATTCGTGCAAGCGCANACGGAGGTGTTCGGGGCAGTTATGAGAGAGGAACCCAGGAGGTGGTTAAGTGAGCTTGGCTGCCCTGAATCTGGTGAAGCAATATAACAAAAGGCTAGTGGTCGATGGTGTAAGCATCGAAGTCCAACCGGGTGAGGTGGTTGGACTGCTTGGGCCTAATGGTGCAGGAAAGACAACCACTTTTTACCTAATCGTGGGGCTGATTCGGTTGCGGGAAGGATCTATCCACCTTGGGGAAGACGAAATTACCAATCTTCCGATGTATATTCGAGCGAGAAGAGGCATAGGATATCTGGCACAGGAGCCTTCAGTTTTTAGGAAACTCACTGTAGCACAGAATATCAGGGCGGTACTAGAAACTATCGGGTTGCCTCCAAATGAGCTGACAACAAGATTATATTCGCTGCTGGAGGAGCTTGGACTAACCGATCTGGCAGAGCAACGTGCAGATCGACTTTCCGGTGGCGAGGCACGTCGGTTGGAGATAACCAGAGCGCTTGCACGCGAGCCAAAATTTCTGCTTCTGGATGAGCCGTTCGCAGGGATCGATCCCAAAGCAGTCGAGGACATCCAAGCCATCATTTCCGACCTAAAGCGCAGGGGGATTGGCCTCTTGATTACCGACCACAATGTCCGCGAGACGCTGGCAATCACCGACAGATCCTACATTATGTCTGAGGGTAAAATCCTCACATCGGGTAGCCCGCAGATGCTTGCAGCAAATGCTGAAGTAAGAAGAATATACCTTGGTGAAAAGTTCCGCCTGGATTGATATCCGTCAACGATAAAAGACTTTCCCTGAGCACTCATTTTTTATTAGCTTTGTTAAGTAGGTTGGTACGGATTTTGTTTGTACGATCAGAAAGGTCTTTGGGAACATTCAGATGATTCGCCTGACACAAACCGCGTCTTTGCAGCAAAAGATGGCGCCTCAGTTGATCCAATCCTTGAGACTGCTTCAAATGCCCTCGTTGGAACTGGAACAGTTGATCCAACAGGAATTGGAAATCAACCCCTTGCTCGAGATTTCCGAAGAACCGGAACAAGAGGAGGAGGAATGGGACCTTGAGGAAGAGGAAGAGGCCAAGGACGACACTTCTGATTCAGAGGACGAGCCCGAACCTGAATCGGAAGATGAGCCGAAACTGGAAGAGCTCGAATTCGACGATGCAGACATGGATGATGGGCAATTCGANGAGGAAGATTGGAACGACTANCTGAATGACTCAGGCTACAGCACNCCTCAGGAGGAATTCGATCCGAATATCGAAGAGTGGGAAAATGATGGTGCAAATCAGCAATCACTGGAAGAAGAGCTGAATGAGCAATTGCTCCTGACAGATTTGTCNGATGACGAGCGAGTCATAGGACAATACATTATTGGCAACATCGATGAAGACGGATTCCTCCGAAGCCAGATCGANGACATTGCNATTGTGCTTGGGGTGGATCCCCAGGGCGCAGAACGTGTACTACAGGTCATCCAAACCTTTGATCCACCTGGAGTTGGCTCGAGAGATCTCCGGGAATGCCTGATGATTCAGTTGTGTGAACAGGATCTGGCGGAATCCCTGGCCATGCGAATAGTTACAGACTATTTGGACGACCTCGTCAACCGTAGATACAGCAAAATTTGTCGTGCACTGAGTGTGGAGCGAGAGGCCATCGCGGAGGCAGAGGTGATCATCTCGGGTTTGAATCCCAAGCCCATGATTTATCGCGAGGAAAAAATCAACCACAATCTTGTGGTACCAGACCTCGAGGTCCAGAAGGTCGGAGAAGAGTATGTCGTTTCGCTGACGGATAGAAACATACCTTCCCTTCGTGTCAGCCCAACATACCGCGCCTTGCTCACACAATCAGAAAAGGCAGGCAAAGAAGCAAAGAAATTCGTCGTGGACCGCCTGAATTCGGCGCGCTGGTTCATCAGTGCCATCAATCAACGAAGGACCACGATGCTGAAGGTGATGCGCTGTATTGTGGAGAATCAGATCGACTTTTTCGACCAGGGACAGGGTCACCTGAAGCCCATGGTANTACAAGAGGTCGCAGANAGGGTAAGTATGCACGTCTCCACGATCAGCAGGGTAAGCAACGGGAAATATGTGCAAACCCACCACGGTGTTTATGAACTGAAGTATTTTTTTGATGGTGGCCTGAGTCGAGATGATGGAGGTGAGGATATTTCGGCGAAAAGTGTGAAAGATAAGATCGCCAAACTCATTGATGAGGAGGATCCCAAGTCACCCCTGAGTGATCAGCGGATCGCCGATTTGCTGAAAGCGGAAGGCATCGATATCGCCAGAAGAACTGTGGCCAAATACAGAGATCAGCTCAGAATTAACCCGGGTAGATATCGGAAGTCAATCTAACTATATTATTTGTATATTGTTAAAATCGTTGTATATTTGGAACTGGCAAGTGAAGTTTTAAAGGTAAAATGAGGGAGTCTTGCATTCATTCAAGGTGGTGAACTCATGGAGCTATTGTTTATCGGATTGACGCTGGGTTGTATAGCGTTTCTAGTTAAGATTGTCATGGACTTCACTCGGGAAGTTCCCGAGTGGAGAGAAAAGGCACGTTTGGCTGAGGCCTCACGAGACCATCACAAATCTCAAATGGAAGGGCACTCTGCAGCAAAGGCTGGATCTGCGGAGAAGGCGAAGGCCATTACCCAGGAGATTGAGACACTCGAATCTTTGAGGGATGAGCTTAAGGTAGAGATAGATAAGGTAAAAAAGGAAATCGCGAGAAAAGGCAAAATTATCATTANCCACTAAAATCTGGAGACCTGACTCCAGGGATTTTTTGATCAATCCAACCTGATGCCCTTATACATTTCACAAGACCGCGTGAAATCATATATCTCCCGAAGACTGCCCACAGCGACACTGTTGCTGTGGTTTTTTGTTTTTGGTTGCACAGGCCCGGCATTTCGGGTAGATGGNAAACTCGACCCTTTGGCCGGCAGTGTTTCTATACTTCCGGAGTCTGCGGCCGCGTTGCTAGATTCATTACAGGAGGCGCACGCCAAGGCTATTGCTTCATTAGAGAATCAGATTGTGGCTAAACGAGATTCTCTAAGCAGTGGAGGGAAGGTCCTGGAGGCAGATCTTGAAAAAATTAGAGGCAAAGCGAGATCCGCTAGAGAGGCCTACTTCAGGGCTTTCGAGGGTATCCGACGGTTTCGTTCCTTTGGTGGTAACGCAATATTCTCCAACGAAGACAGGGTCATAGGAACCAAGAAATTGCTGCAGGAAATTGCAGATCGATTCTATAAGGGCAAAGCGTTTTCGCTGGAAACAGAGACCGAACTGCGTGCGTTTATTAGATCCCGCCTCGTTTTGCGAGAAAAGAAACTTATGCGAGCAAGATCTTCCCTCAATAGGATACAAAGGTCAAAGGGGGGAAACACGGAGAAGCTTGAACAACTGGAAAAAGACTATGCCCTAGCTCGAAGAGGCCTGGTGGCTGAAACAAATGGCAAAATCGTTTCAAGNCTTGAAAATTTGGTTATGATTCGGACAAGATTGGATTCTGTCGGAAATTTCACATTCAGCCAGCTTCCCTCGGGCAGGTACTATCTCTACGCACCTTACCCACTCCCAAAAGGATGGTTGGTCCCAATTCATNTGGATCGACATCGCCGGCAGGAGCTTGGGCCGGTAAACGCGAGCAATCTCCTCGTAATCGACGTATCCTGAACTGAGGCTACCCCGACTGCACGGCGCTAATTTCATCCTTCGATATTTTGTGTACGCTCTTGGGATTGAACGTCTGGCGTGTCCCCACTCGAAGCGCAACTTCGATTCTGCCCCCTGTGCGCACAAAGAATTGGATTAGATATCCCCCTCCTTGCATCGCCTCAATCTGAAATTCCCCCTCCTTCAGGTCACCCAGCCAATTCGGCAAACGCTCTTTGAACTTCTGCGATTCGACCACGGTCTCGGGGAGAGCCAAGATCAACGTCCCCGGTTCTTCACCAATCGCCCTGCCAATGATATCTCTGCATAGTACTGCATAAGGGATCAGATCTGACGCGTATTCCAGATCTTTTCTAGAACCCTTAGCCGGAGGTACGATTCCCCAGGTCATATGATGCAGAAATGGATTCCCGTATCCCTGGGAGAGCATGTGTTCCCTGGCATCAGAATCCACCGGATGCACTACGGCGACGTAATCGAACCAGCCCTGGTTGCGAGCAGGACTCTCTTGCGGCAATCCGGTAGGAACATTGATGTAGTCGTGGCCATCTACAGGCGATGGATAGCTTCTGGTGTCCCACCCGGCGACATAACCCACCTCCTTGAGAGGTCCGGCCACCAGATGAGGAGGATCCACGAAAATCGCCGCGTGGTCGGGGTTGGGCAAGAGAGGGACACCTGCTTCGGAAATTTTCCGAGCCACATCCAGGGCCTCATCAAGCCGGGCTTCCGCATTCTGTATTTTTAGACGTTTCGCGAAGTCGGCAGGTATGACTACGTCACCATTAGGCATGGTATACCTTTCATACGTGGTGGAAGGGGAGAGAGGCAGGCTGAATCTGAAATGTACGCAAACCACTGTCGAAATGGAATCCCGATTTCCGCTGATCTATATTCACTGCCAATTTCGGTTGACATACCTGCGCGGTGGTCTAAATCTTTTTTTTATGCAGCATGATGGACTCCCTTTTTCTCCGAACCAGACAATTCCGTAGATCCATGGTTCCGAAGCTTTGTGTCAAAGAGCATATGATGGGACGCATACTGGTGATTGACGACGAAGGACCCATTCATGAACTTTATAAACAGGCTCTCGAGAAAGAANGGTATGTGGTGGTTGCCGCCAAGAATGGGCAAGTCGGCATTGACCTGCACGAGGACGAGGCTTCGACCTGATCATTACGGAAATTATGATGCCCTAGAAGGATGGCTTCGAAACAATCAAGGAGCTACAAAAGAGTCACCCAGGTGTCCGGATTATTGCTATTACAGGTGTTGACTTATTCAATCTGCTGGTGGCTTTCGACCTTGGTGCGGTGCGCGTCTTAGAGAAACCCCTTCCCATATTGGAGATTATAAAGACTGTCAAGGAACTGTTGGCCTAAGAGGGACAATCGACAAACCAACTTGTAAAAGCCCGGACAGACCTGTCCGGGCTCTTTTGTTTGCATTCCAAAGAACGAGTACCCAAATAGCATTCAACCGAACAGTTTCGCAAAAGGAGGTAGTGCTTTATGAAAGGTGATAGGCTTCAGGTGCTGGTTTTCGGCGCCCACCCCGACGATTGCGACATCAAGGCGGAGGACTGGTCATCCGTTATTACAACCTGGGCCATAACGTCAAGTTTGTTTCTCACACCAATGGATCAACAGGCCACCACAAGATAGGGGGAATTGAGCTCGCACGGCGAAGATACGAGGAGGCGCAGGCAGTTGGAGGTGTGGCAGGTATCGAATATCAGGTTCTGGATAACCATACAGGTGAATTGGAACCCTCTGTGGCCAATCGCAAAGAGGTTATTCGCATTATACGAGACCATGAGCCGGATCTAGTCTTTTCGCATAGACCGAACGATTACCATCCGGATCACAGATATTCTGCCGCCCTGGTGCAGGACGCCGCCTAAATTGTCACGGCCCGAACATGTGTCCCCTGACGCCTTATCTGGAAACGAATCCCGTGATTATGTACTTGAGTGACAACTTCTAGAAGCCGAACCCATTTTTACCTGGTGTTGTTCTGGATATAGATGACGTGATAGAGAAGAAGGTGGAGATGCTGCATTGCCATACTTCTCAGATGTACGAATGGTTGCCATACAACAGTGGCGTTTTGGACGAAGTTCCAGCCGAGGAAGGGGACAGGAAAATATGGATGGCAAACCGAAGACTCAAGGCGTTCGCCTAGAATGCATAAAGCTTCAGAGGCAAGCTTATTGAGTTATATGTATAAAAACGAGGAACGCAGGGGAAGTATGCCGAGGCCTTCGAGGTGTGGGAATACGGATCTTTTCTAACCGATGAACGCTGGGCAACGCTCTTCCCTTTCCTGGGTGCTGCCTAGTTCGCGTCCAACCAAAAGATGAGAACGACTACACCTAGCCGATGAAGGTGGGGAGGATATCACCAGTTGCGGATACGGGCGTTCTCATTCACCCCTCGATTGATCAAAAAAAGGCGCTGACCCATCCTGAATCAGCGCAGTACTGCATATTAGCTTCCTGCTGTCCGGTTTGTAAATCTTCAAAGGCATCCCTGCCTACTAGTAACTCATATCGGCCTAGCGAGGTCCAATCTTTAGCTGATCCTGCCCGCCACACTGTCCAACATCACCCACGTCTCAATATGTCAATGATCGAAGGTTCAACCTCAAGCAAGGTGAGCCTTGTTTGCATAGATCATGAATTCCCAGGATTTTGAAAAGTGCTTTCACAGTCTATGTTCAGAAAGAACGGAAACCTATGCATATAAGAATTATTAAAACAACAATTTAATCTATATCCAGAGTTCTGGCATATCGGTTGCCCTCAGATCCGGACAAATGGAGGGTTACCGCCGGATAACAACTTCAGTCAATATCGCCATCGCCATTCTCGTGAGTTTCACTCCTGTCAATGGAGGCATTTTTATGGGTCTCGATAGTCTGTTCTTTGGTCCGGCCAGAGTGGATAATGCTGTTATCGACACGATACGTATCGGATGTGGCTCCCCTTTTTTCGTTGAGTTGCAGCACAGATTTACATAAAGACCCCGAATTGTTAATATTATCACCGGAAACGGCTCATTTCGTTGTCTCTTTCGCCATTTGTGTTTATATTCGTTCGAGGAAGAGATTTGACAAATCATGGCACAAATTAGTGGAAATTTTGGGCATATGGCATTTGCCTGAACTGCTGAACTTTAGGACTGTAATGGATGATGTGATCAACGATATCAAAGGGTCACTGCAGAAACCAAGTGGTGATTTAGAAAACTTTTAGAACATCACGAAATATTTCAAGCCCACCTCAGGTCTGCTGCGCACCCGATGCCAATCATATTTTCTAGAGCCCGAAATCGCATTGTGGAAATCAGTCAGGATTTTTCACGAAGTTCTCGCCTATCGGCACTCTGCCTTCACAGGATGACATCGATAGAAGTACGATCACCGGTGTGCCCGGTTACAAACAGAGCTATCGCGTAAACACCTGGACATAAATGGGTTCAGGCGACATACCGACGGACTATCCGAACACACGTCCGGGGAGAAGAAGAGTACTATCCTGTTCACCTCGAGTAGACCTTGCGCTCCTTCTGCGCCGGAACCGCCAAGGAAATAGTGGATGTTATTAAGGCTGATTTACTTACCTTCAATGAGCCTTCGGGCGATATCAGTATGGTGTTAATCAAACGGATCTGACCTCCGGTATTCAATACAACGTTGACCCAAAACAAATTTAGGGGGATGCTATGAAGATGTTTATCAATGGTGAATGGGTTGACCGAGATTCAAAAATCGACGTGTTGAATCCGTTCGACGGGTCCGTTATCGACACTGTTCCCCGAGCAAGCGTAGAGGATGTAAAGGCCGCTATAGCGACAGCTGTCAAAGGGTCGGAGATTATGGCAGCGATGCCGGCACACGAACGCTACAAGATCCTCCACAGGGCATCTGAATTGATGGCGGAACGGGTTCAGGATCTTGGCCGGACGATTTCGACTGAAGAGGGTAAAGTGATCGGTGAAGGTGTAGGTGAGGCAGGCAGGGCTGTCGAAACGATGACTATGTCCGCCGAGGAGGCCAAGCGACTCTACGGGGAAACCATTCCTTTAGATGGGTCTACCGGCGCCGAAGGGAAATTTGGATTCACGTTGCGGATACCCTGTGGCGTTGTCGTCGCCATTACACCTTTCAATTTCCCACTCAATCTGGTGTGTCACAAGGTGGGACCTGCCCTGGCATCGGGAAACGCGGTAATCGTAAAGCCGGCAACTGACACACCACTTTCCGCGATTAAGCTGACGGAAATACTTGTGGAGGCTGGAGTACCCTGCGAGGCGATTCAGTGTCTTACCGGATCGGGTAGCGAAATTGGCGACGTCCTATCAGGTGACCCACTTGTCCGGAAGATTTCATTCACGGGCAGCAGAGATGTTGGGGAGCAGATCTGTCGAAATGCAGGTCTGAAGAAGGTCACTATGGAGCTGGGGGCAAACTCTCCACTTGTGGTGATGGCCGATGCTGATCTGGAGAAAGTAGCCAGCGCAACAGCCGTCACTGGATTCGCGAATGCAGGCCAGGTATGTATTTCCACACAGCGTGTGCTGGTGGATCAGGAAGTATACGGCGACTTCATAGAAGTCCTGACGCCAAAGGTGGAAGCGCTTTCTGTTGGTAACCAGCTTGATGAGTCCGTAAGCGTTGGGCCAATGGTCAGAGAACAGGATGCTGTCAGGGTGGGAAGTTGGATCGAAGAGGCCATCCAAGATGGGGCAAGGATTGTGACAGGGGGCGGCAGGGAGGGTTCTCTACACGAGCCAACCATTGTGGCGGATGTGGATCCTGGGATGAGGATTTCCTGTGACGAATTGTTCGGTCCAGCTGTTGGACTCACCAGGTTTGAACATATCGATGAGGCCATAACTGTAGCAAATAATACAAATTACGGACTCTCGGCCGCCATCTTCACAGAAAATCTTTCGGATGCCATGAAGTTTGTAAGGGGCGTCCACTCGGGAAACATCAATGTGAACTGGGGAACCCAGTGGCGTGCTGACCTGATGCCCTACGGGGGGTTAAAGGACAGTGGAATGGGCAAAGAAGGACCCAAATATGCCATTGAAGAGATGACAGAACTGAAAATGGTTGTGATACATTAGATTTGGGCTCAAAGCAGAAGGGGGCCGGTTTCGA
>PAQK01000005.1 GCA_002709665.1 Gemmatimonadota bacterium
GCTGCTTCCGCGAATTTCTCGTCGATTCGGACATCCTAGCAATCTATGCACTATTGACTCCTCAGACGTCAGGTTTGTTCGACGACGCCTTTCGTATGATGCGAAGTCACGCCTTGTTGATCAATGTTACCAGAGGTGGAATTATGAACAACGAGGCTTTGGTTCGCGCACTGAATGAAGGGGAGATTGGTGGCGCGGTCTGGACGTGACACCCNAGGAGCCCCTGCCCGAACACCATCCCTTGTGGGGCCNGCCGAATGTGATCATAANACCGCATGTGGCGGGTGGGTCTCCGANCCGACAGGAACGAATTGTTGCTCTCTTCTNCGAAAACCTGAAGCGCTTGATCGCCGGTAAGCCGCTGCTGAGCCGGATTGACAAGAGGAAGGGATACTGATTTCGAATGCGGGCATTTTTCTTCTGGGAGAAACGGGCGGGAGGTTTAACCCTCGACCACAAGTGTAATCCATACGCAGGCCTGCTTGCACGCGAACTGGAGAAACTTGGCATCCACCTGGAACTGGGAGACTATGCGTTTGAAAAGGAGTGGTTAGAGACCCATAGATCAAGTTACGACGTCCTTCATCTCAACTGGCTGCATTGGTTTTACAGGCAGGACACGTTGGAGGAGACGGTCGCCAGATATGCCAGGTTTTCCGAAAATCTGGCATATGCAAAGTCTCTGGGGTACAGAATTGTGTGGACGATTCATAACCGCTATCCACACGAGCGTCCATACCCGCAGGTTGACCATCTCGCCCGGTTAATGGTGGGCAAGGCAGCGGATGCNGTTATAGCACACTGCAACCATGCTGCGGACCTCGCCCGCCGCCTCTTCTACAGAGAACATGAACTTCATGTGATACCCCATGGGAATTTCATCGATGTTTTCGATAATCGGATTTCCAGGTCGGATGCAAGAGATCAGCTGGGAATTGCACAGAACGCGTTCGTATATCTTTTTTTTGGTAATGCACGTATATATAAGGGCCTCGAGAATCTCATAGCGTCTTTTAGCCGTGTCGCAAGGCCGGATGCAAATTTGGTCCTGATGACACGGAGGGCTTTTGATGCTACCTACTCAGATAAGGTCATCGAGCTTGCAAAGGGCGACCCACGTATCCTGGTATTTACGAACCCTTTCTTTCCAAATGATGATTTCCAGATCTACCTGAACGCCTCTGATGTGGTAACCCTCCCATTTTCAGAAGTACTCACCTCCGGTACAGCAATCACCGCGCTGGGGTTTGGCAAGCCAGTGATTCTTCCCGCGTTGGGTTGTCTGTCTGAACTGATAGATGAAGAGGCCGGCATACTCTTTGATGCCTCAAATCCACATGGCCTGGGTACTGCCATGGAAGAAATCCGACGATGGGACCTGGAGCAAGCAGGGGACGCTGCCCTCGCGTGTGCCCGTGTTCTCGATTGGTCGGGCATAGCAAAGAAAATCAGCGAACTCTATAGAGGAATACAGCCAGTATGATGGTCTCGGGCGTGGACCTGGTTGGCGTGCACGTGAACCACCGTGGAGATTGGGTATTCGTACAGGTGCGTACCGACGAGGGTATCGATGGTCTGGGTGAATTGCGAGCCGGCAGAAGTTATGATCGACGAATTCAACGGGTAAAGGATCTTTCGGAACTGTTGATGGGCAAGGACCCATGCAATATCCGCGAGTTCTTCTCCGGGGCCCTTAGGTCTGGATACGATGCAGATCTTGTTGCCGCATTAAGTGCAATNGAGCAAGCGCTCTGGGACATCACAGGCAAGGCCCTGGGNGTGCCCGTTCATGCGCTGTTCGGCGGTGCCTGCAGAGAAGAGATCAGGCTATATGCGAACATCAATCGGGCGTCTGAAGATCGGACGCCCGATCGTTTTGCCGAACTTGCGGGGGATGCTGTCAGAGATGGATTCGATNCGGTAAAGCTCGCTCCATTCGATGGCATGCCTACGGGGATAGACAACGCCAACGATGCAAAAAATGGTGTTCTCTGCATGGAGGCGGTTCGGGAAGCGGTTGGGCCTGATATCGACCTTCTCATCGACTGCCATTCACATTTTACGCCCAAAGGGGCACTGGCAGTAGCAGACGCTTTGAGGGATCTGGACATTTTTTGGTTCGAGCAGCCTGTTCCGGAAGCCAATTTGANAGATGTAATCGAAGTCAATAACAAATGCGGAATCAGGACAGCAGGTGGAGAACAACGTTTATTGAGTCAGGGATTCAAGGAGCTGATGGGCCTGGGTGCGATGGATGTCATTATGCCGGACGTGACCATCGTTGGAGGTATTGGCGAGCTGGTCAGAGTAGCTGAAATGGCGGAGGCATGGGGGGTTCCTACTGCGCCTCACGGGCCCTTCGGACCTATAGCCATTGCCTCGGGTGTCCAGGCGATGGCGGGTCAGCAAGGTTTCTTGATCCTGGAGTTTGGATATGGCGAAGTGCCCTGGCGAAGTGAGTTGACCATTCCTGAAGAGACAATCGAAAATGGCAGAATTCTGGTTACGAACCGACCAGGTCTTGGGGTAGAGCTCAATAAGGATGTTTTGGCAGAGCATAGGGTTGATCTGGGTTCTTCATAGAGGACGGTATGGGATTTTCAGGCAGACGTATCTTTGACGATAGGCCGGTTTTCTCGCCTGAATTGGGTTGCCAGGTGGTTCCCGCACCGGGTATGGGGAATGGGAACTGGTCCGGTGGCTGCAGCGCCCTTTACGATTCGTCCACCAAACGGTTTTACCTCTGTTACAGAGTGAGGACGCCTGGGACCCGAGGAGGAATCTGCAGGATTGCGGAGAGCGTGGATGGTCGACAATTTGAGACAATCTGGGAGACGTCGCGCGAAGCGTTCGACTCCCCGTCCATCGAGAAGAGCTCGCTGTTTCTGACACAGGAAGGTGTGGCACGGCTTTACGTAAGCTATGTTGAGGGTTGTTCCAATAGATGGCAAATAGACCTGNTNGAAGCGACATCATGGACGTCTCTGGATCCCTCCGAGCGGGTTCCGATACTGACACCTGAACAATGCGGCAATCAGGGCGTTAAGGACCCCGTGATTGTGCAGGTCGGGCAGGAGTACCTTCTCTTCGCCAACTACGCCCCCTGCCCACCTGATGGAAAACAGGAAAGCCTTGANAGGATGCACGCCGAAGGAAATGCGTTCGTTTCCGGTGTTGTGAATACGGGGTCAGGGTTGGCGACCAGCCGCGACGGGGTGCGATTCAAGTGGCATGGACCAGTTTTGGATCAAGGAACCAGTTGGGACGCATTCATGGCACGAATTGTTGCGGTGATCCGCACTCCACCTGTTTTTACCGTATTTTACGATGGCAGAGAGGATGTTGCAGCATCATACGAAGACAAATGCGGAATCGCTGTAAGCCAGGATCTGCGGAGGATAGTCAAACTCTCAGATGACGCTCCGGTCTTGTCATCGCCAGAAGGTACCGGTTGTGTACGATATCTCAGCGCCGTATCTATTGGAGATGAGATCTACTATTACTACGAATATGCTCTAGGGGACGGTTCTCACGAACTGAGGATGCACATGGTGAAGAAAGGAGATGGGCATGTTTAAGAGTCTGGCGCCGGGCGCGATAGGGGTGAAGGCCGATCTACTTCAAAGCATTGCCTATGCCAGGGAGAGTGGGTTTCAGGGCCTTGATGTGGGCATCAATGCGTTAAAAGATGAGGTTGAGAAATCTGATGCCGATCAGGTAAAGGGCAGGTTTGCTGAAGCGGGTCTCCAGGTTGGTGCGTGGGGTTTGCCTGTAGCCTGGAATGGCCCGGAGGAAGAGTATCAGCGGGGTCTGGAAGCGCTTCCCGCCCTATCGGCAGCAGGGGCGATGGTGGGGGCAACAAGGGTATCACAATGGGTTCCCCCCGCCTCTAAGGACAGGAAGTTTCGAGAGAATTACCGGTGGCACCTTGAACGGTTTCGTCCAATCTGTAAAATACTTGCCGACTACGGGTGCAGCCTGGGTTTGGAGTTCATAGGACCTGTCACCCTTCGAGGGGATAAGCCATTTGGTTTTATCTACTCTATCGACGGCATGATGGCCTTTTGCGAAAGTGTAGGCACAGGCAATGTTGGACTGTTGTTGGACTGCTGGCACTGGTATACCTGCCTGGGGTCGCTTGCGGATATCCGCACACTTGATCCTTCCGATGTGGTTCATGTTCACGTCAATGATGCGCCGGCGGGTATTGACTTGACCGATCAAATTGACAATGTACGCATGCTCCCATCGGAAACTGGTGTAATTGACCTGGTTGGGTTCCTGAAAGAATTAAAGGATATGGGGTACGAAGGCCCTGTATCTCCAGAGCCATTCAGCCAGAGAGTGTGTGAGATGCCTGCTGTTGAGGCAATCAGGGAAACGCACGAGGGACTGGACAAGGCTTGGAAGGCAGCGGGATTAAGCTAGGGGGGGGAATGGAAACAATATCATCGTTCGCGTCGAAGTATATCTCCGAGAATATCAAGATCCTACAGGGGTTGGATCCGGACCAAATTGCTGCAGCCGTACAGCTTGTGGTCCAGGCGGGAGAGTCTGGCAACCGAATCTATGCCATAGGAAATGGCGGGAGCGCCAGCACGGCGTCTCACTTTGTAAACGATATGGGTAAAGGGGCATCGCTTGGCAGGGAAAAACGGTTCAAAGTGATCCCATTGACCGATAACGTCGAATGGATGACGGCTCTCAGCAACGATCGAAGTTTTGAGGATGTGTATGTAGAGCAACTCATGAACTTTGCGGAAAAGGACGACGTGCTGTTGGCCATCAGTGGCAGCGGAAACTCAGAAAATGTGATCCGAGCCGTGAGGTATGCCAACGAGACTGGGTGTCATACCATTGGATTCACGGGATACGACGGGGGAAAACTGAAAGGCCTGGTTGAGAGGTGCATTGTAATAGACAGCGATCACATGGGTAGAATCGAAGACATGCATGTGATCCTGCAACATATCATCTGCTACTACTTTATGGATCAGGAGTAGTCTGTTTGATGGGTTTCACCCTTGTCATCGGAGTCGTTGCTATCCTGGGTCTGAATCTTGAGATTGGGTACTACCTGCATCTCATCAAAGGACAGGCCAAGATTCTGTGGAACAGAAAACCGATTGGGCGTTTGCTCAAGCGTAGTGATCTGGATCCTGAAATTCGTGCACGACTCGAATTCGTGCAGGAGGTCCGTCAGTACGCCCAGGATGAAATTGGCCTTGAAACTTCCNGGAATTATACCTCTTTCTGCGACATCGGAGACGGACCGGTATCCTGGCAGCTCACGGCGGCTCCCCGAGACCAACTGGTGCCGCTCAAGTGGACTTATCCTGTGGTCGGTAAGTTCCCATACAAGGGATTCTTTGATCTGAAACGTGGGTTGGCCGAAAAGAACAAGCTTGAAGCAGAAGGGTTTGATACACACGTCAGTAGGGTGGGTGCCTACTCAACGTTGGGTTGGTTCGATGATCCTGTGTTGAGCACGATGCTGAAGTACAGAGACGAAGACCTCGCCGAGTTGATTTTTCACGAGCTCGCACATTCCACAGTTTGGATCCCCGATCACGTCGCCTTCAACGAGAGTTTGGCTACTTTCATAGGTGAGCAGGGAGCCCTCACATTTCTTGAAAATTCCCGTGGTCCTGATGCAGCAATAATCGAAGAAGCACGAAACAGAAGACTGGATCAACAAACCTTCAATTTATTCATGCACGAAATCGCATCAGAACTNAAAACAGTTTTCGATTCGGAGCTGTCCTATGAGCTAAAGCTGGAGAAGAAAGAAGAAATCTTCAACCAAGCCAGAGAGCGGTTTGCTCAGGTCAGTATGAGAACCGGACTCTACAGTGGGTTTCCCAAGTGGGATCTAAACAACGCGATGATGTTGGCTTACAGGACTTACCACGAAAAGACAGATGTATTCAGGAGGGTCTACGAACTGGCAGGACGGGATCTTAGCAAGACTCTCGGAATCTTGAGGGGGTGTGAAAGGCAGTCAGAACCGACTGAATATTTGGAACGTTTGCTGTCCGATGGGGGTAACTAGAGCCAGAATGTCTTCGACGAAGTCAGAGTTCCTAAAGATGAACAGGAAAATCTATCGTATTGTGAAGAAGATCCCTGAAGGTACAGTCGCCACCTATGGTCAAATTGGGACCATCGCAGGCGTAGGTCCGAGGCAGGTGGGCCAGGCACTCAAGGTGCTTTCCCCTGGCTCGAACTGTCCGTGGCACAGAGTAATCAATGCACAGGGACGGGTTTCTCTACGCACGACCTCCGGCAAGGCTCACCTGATCCAGGAGGAATTACTCGAAGCCGAGGGGATAGTTTTTAGCAATGGTAAAGTCGACCTGGAGGTCTATAGATGGTCTCACGATCACTGAATCCTGAAAGTGTAAAATCTTGTCTATAAATATATTCAAACCGTTCATGCCCTACCTGCGCAGGCACTGGGGACGGATCGCTCTTGGTCTGTCTCTGCTTGCCATCGCTCAGGCGACTTCCACGGCCATTCCCTACGCATTGATGGAAGCAGTCGACGCGATAAAGGCTTGGGTCGACAGCGGAGCTACATCAGATGCTTCGCCTGAAGGCATCTACGGGCAGATATATTTCTATGCTGCGGTCATTCTTGGCCTGGCGCTCCTGCAGATGGGACTGGAGATGGGAATGCGCTGGTATCTCAACAGTGTATCTAGATATGTGGAATACGACATCCGCCAGATCTACTTCAAGCGACTGCTGACACTGTCACTTATGTATTACACCAAGACACCTACCGGGGACCTGATGGCAAGGGCAACAAACGATGTCAATGCGGTTCGCATGTTTCTGGGGTTTGGAATCAGGATGCTGTTTGGTGCGGTCTTGGCCTTGACCTTCACTATGGTAGTGATGTGCACCATCGATTGGCGGCTGGCAATCTACGCGATGATACCGATGCCGATCNTGGCGTTCGTGATGAATAGGGTCTCCTCAAAGATCCACAAAGGATTTATGGGTGTCCAGGAACAGTTTTCGAGTATCAGCGCGAGAATACAGGAGAACTTGTCTGGTATGCGGGTGGTCAAGGCTTTTGCACAGCGTGAATCCGAAATCTCTGCCCTGGATGCCCTCAGCAGAGAATACCTCGAGAGGAACAAGAAACTTATCCATGTCCAGAGCTTGTTCTTTCCCCTTACGTTTCTGCTGAGTGGGACATCGCTGGCGATCATATTGTGGTTGGGAGGGGGTGCGGTCATAGCTGGTTCGCTCACCCTCGGTGAGTTTGTGGCCTTCAATGCATATCTAACCCGCCTGATTTTCCCAATGATTACGCTGGGGTGGATGATAGATAGATATCAGCGCGGGATGGCCTCAATGAAGCGCATAGAAGAGATCCTGGCAGAGAGGCCGGATATTGTTGATTCGGATAGCACAAAGGCAATTTCCAGCCTGTCAGGTGAAATCGAATTTAGAAATTTGACGTTCTGCTATGATGACGAGAAGGTTCTGGATGACATAAGCCTTCACGTTCCGCCAGGCAGCACTTTGGCTGTTGTCGGTCGTGTGGGTTCTGGCAAGAGTACTTTGGGACGACTCATTCCCAGACTCATCCAGGCAGAACCCGGGATGGTAAGGGTGGATGGTATACCCGTAGAAGAGATTCCACTCGAGATACTTCGTTCGTCGATCGGGTATGTACCTCAGGAAACTTTTTTGTTCTCCGATACCTTACAGGAGAACATTGTTCTGGGTGCCGAGAACGCCAAGGTTGCTGATGTGGAATGGGCTACAACCGTGTCTCAACTGTCTAGAGATCTGGAAGATTTCCAGGAAGGATATGATACTGTCCTGGGCGAAAGAGGTGTAACCATGTCCGGTGGTCAGAAACAGAGGACGGCTCTTGCAAGAGCCATAATACGGAGTCCGGGTATCCTGATCCTCGACGACGCCATGGCAAGCGTTGATACACATACAGAGGAAGAGATCCTCAGAGGACTGCGGGAAGTGATGGCCGAGAGAACAACATTTATTATCTCACACCGTGTCTCAACCGTCCGGGATGCAGATCAGATCATTGTGCTCGAGGAGGGCAGAATCATCGAACAGGGCAACCATGAAGAACTGGTGGCTCTGGGAGGAGTTTACTCCGAGATGAACAGGAGGCAGCAACTCACCAGGGAACTGGACGAAATATAACCATGGCCGACGAAGTTCTGGATATTCACGAGGAGGAAGTGTCGGAAAAGCCGTTTGATTACCTGCTTATGAAACGGCTGTTGGCCTATCTGAAGCCCTATGGGACGTGGGTAATGTTCTCCTTGTTCCTCATTCTGGTGGGATCCGCAGCCAGGCAGGCCGGTCCGTATTTAAGCAAGATTGCGGTTGATGATCACATTCTGGCAGGAGACGTGGCGGGGCTTCACAGAATCGTGTTGATCTTTGTTGGACTTCTCCTGGTTCAGTTCGTTACTGATTACGGGCAGAAGATAGTTACGCAGCTCACGGGACAGTGGGCAATGTATGATNTGAGAAGACAGATTTTTTCCCACCTGCAGCGNCTACGCATCAACTTTTTCGACAGAACACCCATTGGCAGGTTGATGACACGGAATACGAACGACGTGGATGCTCTGAACGAACTGTTTACCGACGGGGTTGTGGCAGTATTCAGTGACCTCTTTACCCTTGTCGCAATTTTGGTATATATGTTCTACATGGATGCAGAACTTGCCCTGGTTGTATGTGCCGTGCTGCCAGTGATGTTTCTGACGACGTTTTGGTTTCAGAGCAGGATGATGAGGGCATTCCGCCTGGCACGTGCAAGGCTGGCCAGGCTAAACGCCTATCTGCAGGAAAACATCTCCGGGATGCCTGTGGTACAACTGTTCAATCGTGAGGAGCGGAATTTTAACCGATTTGGTGAGATAAACGGCCGTTATCTGGATGCAAACCTCGAATCCACCCTTTACTACTCGCTCTATTTTCCCATTATGCAGATGCTTGGCGCAGCCGCTACGGCCGGCATGATCTGGTACGGCGGCGGAGAGGTTCTGGGCTCCTTTGTGGAATGGGGAGTCCTTGTTGCAATGTTGCAGTACATTCCTCGGTTCTTCTGGCCCATTCTGGATATTTCGGAACGCTACGCAATACTACAGGCCGCGATGGCTTCCTCCGAACGCATCTTTGAACTTCTGGACGAAGCACCCGAACCAGAAGGCGGGAACTTTGGAGAGCAGACTGTAAGGGGTGAAATAGAATTTAGAAATGTATGGTTCGCTTACAATAATCAGGACTGGGTGTTGCGGGACGTCTCCTTCCGGTTAAAACCCGGTGAGCGTGTGGCCATCGTAGGTGCGACAGGTTCTGGCAAGACCACTATTATCAGCCTGTTGTGCCGGTTTTACGACATCCAAAGAGGCACGATTCTCGTTGATGGGGTGGAAGTTAATGCATGGAATGTTGAAGTCCTACGCGGCCAAATTGGGGTGGTCCAACAGGATGTCTTCATGTTCTCAGGAGACATCGAGAGGAACATTCGTCTTGGAAATTCAACAATTTCTATGGATCGCGTTGAACAGGCGGCGAAAAATGTGAATGCAGATCATTTTATCAGTCGGCTGCCTGAGGGCTATCACGAACCCGTAACTGAAAGGGGAAGCACATTATCAGGTGGGCAACGACAGCTGCTTGCCTTTGCCAGAGCGCTCGCCTTTGACCCGGACATTCTCGTTTTGGATGAAGCGACTTCCAGCGTGGACACGGAAACAGAGTTGTTGATTCAGGACGCATTGGAAAGGCTTATGGCATCCAGAACCTCAATTGTGATTGCGCATCGAATCTCGACGATCCGCAGTGCAGATCGCATTATTGTTCTCCACAAAGGTGAAATAAGGGAGATGGGTACTCACGATTCCCTCCTTGCTCAAGGAGGCATTTACCACAGGCTCCACCAGCTTCAATACATTGGCGAGGACCTGTCAGAAAGGTGAATGTGAGGAGTATCTTAAGAGATTTTCTGTTGACAAATATCTATTGTTTTTATATCATTTAGGCTCGTCTAAGACACTAAATTCTGGGTTTGGCTCAATCCCTGTGACTTGGAGAAATAGAAAGGATTAGTAGGTGACCAAGGCCGACATTGTGGACCAAATTGCAGAGGCAATAGGACTGACCAAGACCGACACCGCGGCGGTTGTGGAGGGTTTTTTGACCTCCGTTGTTTCGGCTCTGCAGAAAGGTGAACACATAGAGATTCGTGGCTTCGGTACATTCAAAGTTGTTACTCGGGCATCCAGGACCGGCCGAAACCCGAAGACCGGTGAGGTTGTGCGTATCCCTGAGCGACCTGTTCCAGTATTCAAACCATCACGCGAACTGCGCTCCGGTGTAGAGGGTGAAGATGCGTGAAATTCCGACTATAATTCGGTAGCCCCTAGAGGAGGTGTGTCCTTTGCCCTGTGGAAGAAAACGGAAGCGACATAAGATCGCGACCCACAAACGCAAGAAACGCCGTAGACGTGACCGTCACAAAAAGCGCGAGCGTTAAATAAGATTGTCCGGGGCATTAGCTCAGTCTGGATAGAGCGCTGGTCTCCGGAACCAGAGGTCACAGGTTCGAATCCTGTATGTCCCACCATAGGAGGGGCGAGGGGCATTCAAGCATGCTCCTCGCCCTTTTTGTGTTGCTGAATCCCATTTTTACAAGGAGATTCGGGTCTTGCTTCAAAAAGAAATCCAGGGCCAAAACAACCCAATCTGGAAACATCTGAAAGGTCGGGCACATCTAAGCATGTAGATTGGATTTCCAGTTGTCGATAGTTACCCTATATGAGCTTTTTTTGGCACGGTATATGCGGGTTATTGAGATTGGTGCAGTGCCTATTCCGATTTCGTGTGACGGAAAATGAAAGTATGACCACGGGATTGAAAATAATATTTCACTAACAGGCAAGAATGAGACTGGCACCTGAGGGCATCTGTCTATCAATGATTNCCACTGATGNCAACATGACAGAAAGACAGTAACACCTGGCCCTGTCTATAGGGAACTTTAAAATAGGCAATGTGTTTAAGAACTAAGTCACAATCACCTGTTTTGCAGGTGCAGATCTGGGGGCTAGAGTGTAATTTACCAAGCCCGGTAGGAGAATTCTGGAGATATGGATCTTTCCGATAAAGTACAAAAGCGATTTGCGCACGATTCTTCTGTCCAGCGTTATCTTAAAGAACTGAGCAAATATACTCCCATGTCCAGAAAAGAGGAGGAGGAGACCCTGGAACGATCCCGCAAGGGGGACACACAAGCCGTGGAGCGTTTGATTACCTCCAACCTTAGGTTTGTGGTTAGTGTTGCGCTGGAATATCAGGGTAGAGGTGTGCCACTCTCCGACCTTATTGCTGAGGGAAATATGGGTCTGATGAAGGCCCTGAAGCGTTTTGATGAAAAACGCGGATATAAGTTTATAAGTTATGCCGTTTGGTGGATCCGTCAGGCAATATNGAATGCCATTAAGCATACCTCTACAGTGTCCTTGCCTGCCAATAGACAAGAGGATATGGATCGGATGGCACGACGTTGGGGCCAAATGACCCAGGAATTAGGCCGAGTGCCCACCCTGGATGAAGTAGCCAGTGACATGAAAATCAGCCGGAAGCGTGCTGAGCGTGCGTTGCAGTGTGTTCGTTCTAACCTGTCTCTGGAATCACCTCTGGATTCCGAGGGTGAGCAGACTTTGGTCCAGGTTCTCAACGCGGACGATCCGGATCCGGACATCCAGGTACTTCAAAGGGATCGGCTGGAACTGATTAGTAAATCTCTGGTAGGCAGCCTGGACAGTAGAGAAGCAGACGTTATTCGGGCTTATTTCGGTCTGGATGGCGGGGAAAGGCGGACGCTTGGGGAAATTGGACGAACCCTGGGTGTAACGAGGGAAAGGGTCCGACAAATTCGAAACCGAGCACTGTGCAAGCTGAAACGCTACTTCAGACAGCGTGTCGCCTCCGAGGAGTCGTGGCAAGACCTGGTATGAGTACAGAGAATTCGCACAACGTAGGCGGGAAAGGCCAGAGCGCTTTTCCTGCCATTTTTTTGTCTCGAAAGCTGTGCTCATCCTATTGCTTTTAACTGTACGGGGGGGTGATCCCAGTCACAAATCCGTTGATTTAACCCTTGTAAATGCTTAGATTGCAGCTGCATCCGAATTGCTAAGATAGGCCGTTAACATTCTGTTGCTTTCGGTCGCGTTTTCTCTTCAAAAGGCGAAGATGGGTAAGGTTGAAGGTTTGCCAGATCCCGATCAGGTATCGCAGTCGGTACGAAGGATACCAAAGTGGAGAAAACTCCTTCGTCCGGGCCGAATCTTCAGACGTGTGTTAAAGCGGGTTCTGGACCACGACTGTAATGAAATTGCAGGTGAAATGGCATTTGACTTTGCCTTCTCGATTTTCCCGGCCGCCCTTTTCGCTGCAACGCTGGCCGGGCTTTTGGGTATCACGCCCGAATTCGTATCTAATTCCCTGGATGTCCTTGGAATCTTCCTCCACGATATCGTTCGCGGGATGGTGGAAGACAACGTTCGCAGTCTGGTAGCCTCCAGTTCGAAGAACCTCCTGACGATTGGTTTCCTAGGTGCCATCTGGGTTTCGTCCAGTGCAATTTCCGCAACAATCAAGGCACTCAACCGGGCTTACGGGGTTGCGGAGACACGATCCTTCTGGTTCCGACGGGCACTTTCAGTGGGCCTGATGTTCGGTGTGGGTTTCAGCATGGTGGTCGCCTTCAACCTGCTATTCCTTGGTGAATGGATTGAGGCCCAACTCCTGATGAGGTTGGGTCTTCAACACCTGCTGCCATCATTGGTTGCATACTTGAAGTGGCCGATTGGATTCTTGAGTGCCATTTCTATGGCTGCGTTGCTTTACCGGTTGGCGCCAAACTTTCGCCCCAGTCTACTTGGAGTCCTTCCTGGTGCGGGGCTGTTCGCATTGCTGTGGTTTTTGCTCTCACGGGCTTTTGGCGCATATGTCGCAAACTTCAGCTACTATAACGCTGTGACGGGGATATTGGGTGTGTTCATCGGTTTCCAGCTCTGGATCTACCTGACGGCTTTCATACTGCTTGTCGGTGGAGAGCTGAATGCGGAATTGGCCTCCAGGGACAATCACTAGTCGCACCTGAGTTGAGTTCAGGATTGAACGATTCTCATTTTTTGAATGAAAGGGTGCCATGACGGCGCTGTTTGGTTTTATCGGTCTTAAACTGATAAAATTCTTCCTCCAGACCTACTATATGTTTGGTTACTTCACGCGTTGCGTGAGTGAACTGCGACACGTCTATTTCTACCGTCGGCAGATCGTTGGGCAATGTTATGCAATAGGGGTGGATTCTCTTTCGCTGGTAATCCTGGTATCGGCATTCAGTGGCATGGCGGTCTCCATACAAATGGCTTACCAAATGGAGGAATACGTCCCGGATTATATGGTGGGTAGTATAGTTGTCAGGTCTGTGGTGCTTGAACTTGCCCCGATCCTGATGGGTCTGGTGCTGTCCGGTAGAGTCGGTGCGGGAATCGCCTCGGAGGTAGGCACCATGAAAGTCTCCGAACAGGTGGATGCACTCACCTCCATGGCAGTGGACCCGGTAGGCTACCTTATGATGCCACGTCTTCTCGCTGGGCTGTTCATGGTGCCCGTCCTGGTTGTGTTTTCTTCCTTTGTTTCAATCTATGCCGGGTTTGTCATGGCAGTGGTAAAAATGGACATCACAGTGGCCGATTTCGTTAAAGGTATGAAGATGGATTATCAGTCCTATGATGTGGTTGTTGGGCTGGTCAAATCGGTGGTCTATGGTGGCTTGATTACTTTCATTGGCTCATACGCAGGGCTCCGTGCAGAAGGTGGCGCTCAGGGCGTGGGAAGGGCGGCTACGGCCGCAGTGGTCATTTCATCTGCCCTTATACTCATACTTGATTACTTTCTCACGCACGCTTTGTTNTATTGAAGGGCGCCGGGATTATGCAAGCCAACGGGGTAGCAATCGAGTTTGAAGGTGTCTACAAGCAGTTCGACCAGTCGGAGGTGCTTAAGGGGATGGGGTTGCTGGTTCGGTGGGGCGAAGTGACCACTATCCTGGGCCCTAGCGGCTGTGGCAAAAGCGTAACCCTGAAACACATCATAGGAATTGAAAGGGCCGACCGGGGTCGCGTAGAGGTGGCTGGTCACGACATGAATACTATTAGCAAGAGAGATCTTACCGGCCTGCGCAAACGAATGGGTGTTTTGTTTCAATCTTCAGCTCTATTCGACTCTATGACAGTTAAGGAAAACGTGGCCTTTGGGCTCAGGATGCACACCCATATGTCGGAAACCGAGATTACAGAACGGGTTGAAATCTGTCTGGGTGCCGTCAAGCTCGAAGGAAGTGAAAACACTATGCCGGTTGAATTGTCCGGCGGTATGCAGAAACGGGCAGCCCTGGCGCGCGCCATTGCTATGTCTCCGGATTTTATACTCTACGATGAGCCCACCACCGGGCTCGATCCCAGCACGGCGAATGTGGTGGGAGAGTATATTGTCAAGCTTCAGAACGAATTGGACGTTACCTCAATTGTTGTAACGCACGACCTATCGCTTGCCAACCAGATTTCCGACAGTATTGCATTACTATTCGAAGGCCGGACTGCAATCCAGGGGTCGCCAGAAGACGTGGCCAAGAGTGGAAACGAGCAGTACGACATGTTTGTTTCCGGTAAAATCTGACGGGAGATAGAGATGGTGAGTCGTTCGCAAGAAGTGCTGTTGGGTGGTGTGGTTTTCGTAGCCATCGTTATTGTGGTTGTGGGTACTGTCTGGTTATCTGAACAATTCGCTGGAGCTGCGGGAGGATACCGGTTGCACGTTAAATTCGACAGTGTTGCCGGTCTACAGAGAGGGAATGCGTTGACGATCAGAGGCGTGCGGGTTGGGAAAGTGCTGAAGGTTGAGCTCCGCGATGGGCAACCGGTGGTTACCATAGGGTTTGCCGACAGAACTACGCTACCACGAGATTCCAAAATCCTTCTCAAGAGTGAGGGGCTGCTGGGTGGTCAGATGATCGAAATCCAGGTTGGGTCGGCGGTAACAGCATCTTTTGCCAGCGGAGATACCGTTAAGGGGATCTCCGGTACCGGATTGGAGACGGTAATGAATAATGCCGCTTCCATGGTGGAACAATTGAACGTTGCGGTGTCTCAAACATTGAATGTGGAAAGCATACAGCAAATTCAACGTGTGCTCTCAGATGTGGACAGCGCATCCACCAATTTGAAGTATTTTTTGGATGAGAACCGGAGTGCCATTTCCGATGTGTTGGACAGTTTGGCGCTGGCCTCTGGTGATGCACGCGAAATGATTGGGGAAAACCGACCCGAAGTAAAAAAGGCGGTAGAAAGCCTTAGACGCTCCAGCGAGCGTCTCGCGTCCTTAAGTGAGAATTTGGATTCTGCCTCAGGATCACTTGAGGAACTCCTGGGGAACCTGAACCATATCACGGGTAAGATCAAAAGTGGAGAGGGGACCCTTGGCAAACTGGTGCAGGACGGTCGTGTGTATGATAATCTTCAACGGACCCTTTCAACCGTAGACAGTCTGGTTTCTGCTATAAAGAAGGAACCCAAAAAGTATCTCAACGTAGATTTGCATATCTTCTAGAATTGAGGGCTACAATGCTTCGAGCCATCTCTGTACTTTGGGTGATCCTCCTGATGGTTATAACGAACCATTCAGGCAATACCGGTGAACTAGACTGGTATGAGTGGCGCAAAAAAAAAGAAATCAAATTTGGCGGATTCGTCGACGAAATGCACGCAGCTCAGATCATAAACATCGGGGAGGACAAAAGGATCATCTTTGGTGATCGGCAAGGACAGGTCCACGCTTTGAGATTGAAGAAGGGGAAGTTCCAGGAAGAGTGGACGAGTCAGTCTTTGAAATCGGCGATCGCTGAAGTGTTTGTTGCGGACATTGACAACGATTCGAACCTCGAAATCGTGGCCTACTCCGAATTTGGCGACATTGCATTTTATAGATCGGATAATTACAAACTGATCTGGGCAAGTACAGACGATGAATACAGCACGATCTCCAGTATGATTGTCACAGACATCGATGACGATCCTCAGCTAGAGCTTGTTTTCTGTGCTGAACCCAGGGTAGATGTAACCACATATCGTGCTCCGGGCAGCACCAACCAGGAGGACATCGAGAGACAACGAGAGGCCGAGATTTCAAGGCTGTTCGTATTCGACTGTCTCAATCTCTTCGTGGAATGGGAGAGTGAACCGGGTGTGTACGCACAGAGCATCCTTGTGGGTGACTTGGACGACGACGGTATACAGGAAATAGCACTCAACACTGGGTTCGTACTGGATGCAACATACCGCAGAATAGAGTGGCAATTCCCGGATGGATTTGGCCAGAAGATTGGGTTTGCCGATGTGGATGGAGACGGCATTCCCGAAATCGTGGGTGAGTACCGGAGCCCGACCCGGCCACGGAGATTCCTCCGTTTCTTCGATGTCGACCAGCAGACCGAGAGCTTCCTAGGGTCAAGGAGAAGGTAGGCCATGACACCCACTGATTCTTCTGATGAGAGCAGGTTTCATCACTCGGATAAGGCTGAAGCTACCGATTTCCAGGAACAGCGGGAACGATGGCGTTCGGAAGATGGTCCTTTCTTCAGGGTAGTGATCCTTTTATTTCTTTGCGCTTTTCTATACATCCTCAAGGATGGCTTATCGCCTCTGGTTCTGGGCGCAACTCTATTATTCCTGATTTTGCTGGTACAAAGAGGTGTCCGCTTTGAACTTGGTGTCACAGCCATGGTGGCACTCCTATTTTGCGTGTGGTTTCTCTCGGATGTCGCCAGNCTTCTATGGCCTTTCGTCATNTCATTTGTTCTTGCATACCTTCTGGCACCCCTTGTGGGTCTTGTCGAACAATGGATATCGCGTACTCTTGCGATCTTGTTGATTGTGATCCTGGTGGTAGGTGCACTCTCGGGAATAGGTGTGGTGATCATTCCCAAGGTGATTGACGAATTGGCGGAGTTTGGGCGCCAGGTTCCGAAATATGGCGCGGTCATAACCTCCTACTACGAGCGCATTTTGACCTGGGTCCAGTCTGTGTACGACATCTCGACTGGTGACTTGAAAAAGTGGTTCCTGGAAGGTCTGCCGGAAGTGGGCAAGATATTTGCAGATCAAGTGACTTCTGCTCTGCAAGGACTGAGTTCGGGACTGGCGGCGCTTCTCAATATCCTGATGATACCGTTTGTAACCTTTTATGTTTTAAAAGATTACGAACGAATCAAACGGTCTCTGCGGAACTTCTTGCCGCGCAGGCATGTCCAGACTACGGTGTCCTTGATGGACCAAATTGACGATGTGCTGGGTCAATATGTTCGCGGACAGTTCCTGGTGAGTTCCTTTATTGCAATCCTAACATCTACAGGTTTGGCGCTGTCCGGCATACGATATGCTGTTCTGCTTGGCATGATGGCTGGACTGTTCAATTTGATTCCGTATGTCGGTTTGGCCATATCCTTGGGAGTTGCGGCGATGGTTGCCTTGCTGGATCAGGGGCCATTGCTGAACCTCGCCAAGGTGATCGTAGTCTTTGTGGTTGTTCAGGGGATCGAAGGGAATTTCCTCTCCCCGAGAGTCGTCGGTCAGAAGGTGGGNCTTCATCCTGTGTGGGTCATGTTCGCGCTTGTGGCAGCGGCCCATTTCTGGGGGTTCGTTGGAATGATCGTTGCCATTCCTGCTGCTGCAGTGGTGAACATTGTCTTTCGGATTGCTTCCGTGCGATACTACACATCCCGTTACTATCTTAAGGAATCAGAAGTAGAACCATAGGTCCACAATTAGTTTTCCTATTGACTTAATAGGCGTTTGGGACTACTCTTTGTTTTGTGCAACTGAGGTTTTGCGGTAACAAGCTACCCTCCCCAACATATCTCTCCACCTCCGTTTGCATCTCTCTCTGCAGGGAGGTCCTTTGTGCATTATTGGGCGCTTTTTACGGCAGTTGTTGTTTTTGGAGTAAAATACTATACGTCGCTTGAAATGCGGAAGCTCGAGAAGCGGTTAAACACGGTGAAGGACGATCTGCACCTGGCCAAAGAAAAGCACCAGCAGGCCCAGGAGCGGTTGGATACCGTGCAATCTGAGGAAGAGNTAGCCCAGGAGCGCATCAGGTGTATGAAGGAAACTATCGAGGATATTCAACTCCGAATGACCGCCAAGGATGAGAGCGACTCGGACGAAGTCCTGGTCACCGACAGCACCTCTTCCCCACGAACAATGTAAATTCTCCTTCGAGCTTTGAAATCGCCTCGAAGGGCGGCAAGAGAATATATTCCCCCAAATTCTGATTGTCCATTGGCGGCACATTTTGCGGTAAGACTTGTCTTATGATTTGGGTTTTATGTGGCACACTGGGTTTATTTGTGGTATTCGTGACATACATACTGCTCTGGGTGGTCGACGACTTGAGAGACCACTCAATAAGGTGAAGGCTGACCTTGCCCAGGCCCGCGAAGCCTAAAGGAACAACGGGAAAAGGAAGCTGCCACTATGCAGACGGAGGAGACTGCCGAACTTTGGCTCAGATATATGAAGGAAATGATCTGAAGATCTAAGAGGCCGGTTGACGACATCCTCACGAAATNCCGATCGAGAAGAACGGGATGGTCCCATCATATTACCGACTTTCATGAGATACTGATGTAGCAAATCCGGGTTACAGATCCTCCGCTCCAAGCCTCATTTTCCCTAACGCAGGACCTGAAAATATATAGATTTTTCGGCGTTAAATGAGGTTGAGAATGACGAAGCGTGGCGCAGTCCGGTAGCGCACTATCTTGGGGTGATATTCGATTACTACTCCACATATAATGAACTCTCTAACAATGGCTTATGAGGATTAGGCCATTTTTTTTGTACTCAAACCACTACTTAAGATAGTTTTCAGGCAAAAATGTGCCCCCTCAGGATAGAGCGCATCCCAAGGGGGCACATTGGCCACCTTGCCAGCTGCAAATTTACCTATGGTTTAAATATTATAAATGTTACACTTATGCACATTTCGACACGAAACCAATGTCAGTTTTAGTGCAGAGGCTTCAAGTTTACCAAGTTCCAGGGCAAAAAATAACTTACCCCAGTTCACCTCGTGAGATAGGGAGAGAAAGATGCCATACGACGTCGACCAGCTCCTCGAGGAATGGCGGATCAACGGGTTTGTCGTTTTCGAAGACCTGATCCCCACTGACACGATCGACCGGATCCGGGAGGCTTGGGCCCCCTTACGTGAGGCAGGGGTCAAGGAACAGGGCACGAAACCCGTCCGTGGGACGGGACGTTACAACATCCGGGTCCCTTTTCGAAGGCCTTTTGTCGACCCTGACATCTTCGAACATCCCTCGCTTGTCCAGTTCCTCGAAGGCGCGCTGGGAGAGGACTACGTCTGGAATCACTTCGATTCCAACATCCCGATTGATACCTGCAAGGATTACCAGAGATGGCACCGGGACACGCAAATACCCTTCCCCGGCCTGATGACACCCGCTTACACCGTGGGGGTTAAGATCCCGCTCGTCGACACGGACGAGCAGAACGGCAGCATCGAAGTCTTGCCCGGCACGCAGTATGTCTCAGACGTGGACCTTCAGGATGATCTGGACCGCGTCTTCGGACCCGGGTTAGACCGTCGCGGTCGATACTACTCGGTCCGGCTCAATCTCCGTAAGGGCTCTCTCTGGATTCACGACGCCCGGATCTTCCATCGAGGCACCCCGAACTTCACGGGAATACCCCGCGACGAACTGTGTATGGCCATAAGCCGTCCGTGGCTTTTCAACACCTGGCAGTACGAATACACCGAGCCGCACCTCCCGCGCAAACTATGGGACTGTTTGTCCGACCACGCTCGCCAAGTGCTCCGACGCCAACGTGTGAAGGATTGATCCCTCGCCATCTATGCGAGGGTGACCCACAAGCAGATACGGTCCCAGCGCAGCAGGCTTTGGAACTGACCGGCCGGATCTACGACAGCAGACGGTGTGGGTGTTAGTGCTGACGTCAACCACACTTGGGCCGAAACTAATGTTCAGTATCGTCGGTGACTTGCCTCCATCTCTGTGTCCACATATAGAGTTTGGATGCGGTTGCTGAAAATGGCCCGTCGATTAACGTGTCCCTTCTCAGAGAGACGTGAGTGTGTTTAAGCTACAGATGATTTTCCTGTTCCCATTGATAGTGTTTATGGCTGCAGACGTTCAGGCAAAACCGCCAGAGCAGATATACAAGGACGCGTTGCGATCAGTCCTGACCTTTATAGCCGAAAATAAGGACGGCACCCACAGCCAGGGATTGGCCTTCCTGGCCATTGACCACGGTCTGGCTGTCATGGCCTGGCATGTCGTAGAGGGAGCCAAGAGGAGGAAGCCCTCCCCGGAGAGAATTTCCTACTTCAGCAGCATCAGCTTCTTCACTGCCTTGAACCCTTCGGTCTGCAGGCGATAGAAGTAAACTCCACTCGCCACCTGACGGTTGCCGGCATCTACACCACTCCATACCACGCGATACCGTCCGGCTGCCTGATGGTCACTCACCAATGTGTTGACCAACTGACCCATTATGTTGTAGATCTCCAACCGCACCTGGCTGCCGTCGGCAAGGTCATAACCGATGGTCGTCTCAGGGTTGAACGGGTTGGGGAAGTTCTGGTCAAGCGCAAAGGCTGCGGGTGCCAACTTCACTTCCAGGTCGTTGGCGAACAGCGGATTGCTCAGGGAATTAGCGTCGAACACCATACCCCTGGCGACCTCAAACCGTGCATTCTCGAACTCACCCCTGGGCTTGAAGGTCAGCACGGCCAGAGAACCCTCACCCGTGGCACTGCTGCCCCGGGATATTGCATTGGCCAGGGAGACCGTGCCCGCTTCNTCCTGGTTGACCAGGAAGACGGGGGCNGTGGCTCCAGAAGCCGTCAGCAGGTTCGTCCGGGGTGATGTNGCTTCCANNAACTCGAACTGCTCNGGNTCNNACTTCAAGGTCAGTCCCCACCCGTTGACGGCGGTGGCATTGGACAGGTCTGCCGTAATGGTTATCAGCTCACCNATCTTGGCGGAACCACTGACCTGAAGCGAGACATCGGCCTTCGCGTTGTCGCCAGCTGCAGCCACTGTCTTACCGGCTCTCACCGGTGCGTCGACAGCCACCTTGCCGAAGTTGGCGGAGAAGATCACGAAGTCACCGAAGTTCACCTGGTCGTCACCGTTGAGGTCGGCCATAAGATTGTAATCAGCCGAACCTGGGGTTGTACCAAAGGCCTTGACAAGTGCTATAAAGTCGTTGAAGTCGACCTTGGCGTCTTCACTTGCCAGGATCAGGCCCTTGATCTCGCCACCCTCGGCATCGTGGTATACGATGGGATCCTTGGACAGCGTGATCGTGGCTTCACCATCGACCTCAGGTGTAACCGATACGTGCTCCACATCGATCAGCATCGCGTCGTCGAGGACCAACTTGGTCTTGGCGGAGCGGCTGATGGCGCGGAAGCGCACCGTTGCCAGGGTACCTTCACCGGAGGCACCCACAGGTGTCGCACCGATGATGGAGTTCACCAACCCGAATTCACCCTCGAGAATCTTACCGGACATATCGGTAAGGTAGTTCCCCAGCAGGTCACCTGAGGATACCAGGTTGTCCACTGCGAGCTTGGTCGGGTCGTAGGACAGGTGGACTTCGTAGGTGCGCACAGCACGTGCACCTGCGACATTGATCGTCACATCGAAGGTCTCACCGGCGCGGATCTCCCTTTCAGGCGTGCCCGTAAGGGTCACCAGCGCATCCTTGTTGCTGCCTTGGGGCAGCACAGCTGCCTTGAAGGCCGGGAACACCGGTTTGATGTTACCCGAAGCACCCGTGTTGCTGGTTGTGTTCGCCGTGGCGTAGTCCTTGTCCGTGGCGTTCACGATGTCGTCCCTGTTGATATCCGCGAAAGTATTGTAGTCTGTTTCACCCGGATGCGTGAACAGTGCAGCGTTGATCGCGTTCACGTCCGGGCCACCAATTGCGTTATCGGGTATGCTGGTACCTGTGCTGTCCACAAATCCCGCAGCATCTCCTGCCTTCAACGACACGTGCTGAATGCCGCTACCGTCGCGTGTGGGCTGAATGTTGGCCAGGTCGAGACCCGCTTTGACGACGATGGTATCGTGTCCGGTCAGGTGCCTTGGTACTGCCGCCGAGAGGATGTAAATTCCCGAAGGCACGTTGTTCAGTGTGAATTTGCCATCCACCTCCGTTGTGAGGACCTGGATGCCCACGGCGTCAGTATCGATATCGTTTGTCTCGAACAGCGAGTCCGAGAGCGATGTGTAACTGCCCACCTGTCGGAGGAAGAACGTCACCGTGTCAGCAGAACTGGTACGACCCTGGAGGGGCACCTTGCCAGCAACCTGGCTGCGTCGGTTAATCGTTACCTCCGTCGGCGGTGGCACCGAGGCATCCACGTTGATGTTGTTGGAATCCAACATTTTGCTCACACGGCTACCACTGTTGTCCAAGGTAATCGTGGTGTTGACAATGGAGCGGGTAGACGAACTTCCACCCTCCTGACCCTCTTCGCCCTCTCCAGCATCCCCCAGATTATCTAACGACCTGGCGCGGAGGTTCGCAATGGCCAGGACCTGGGAACCGTCGAAGAAGGTCAGACCGCTGGTTACATCCGAGTAGATGAAGTCGAGATACAGCCTGCCATTCATTTCATAGGCTGCCTGGTTGACGTTGTCCGAGGAGATATTGGAGTTATCTCCCAACGAGAAGGGCTGGATTCCAGCCGTTCCCGGATCCGTGTCCACGGCCTCGAACTCACTGGGATCAACCGAGAGGAAGATATCGACCACGTTGATCCGTGTGCCCGCCGTGTTCACCTCTGGTGTAATCCTGTATTTGATGAGTTCGTCCACGGCCGTTTCCATCTTGTCGACAATGATGAACCGGTTACTCACCGGCGGAGCAGCGGGCACGGTACCTGTGAAGGTAATCTTACCCGGGGCACGCACCACCGGCGCAAACTGGCCGAAGCTTGTCGACTGCGGACTGGTCGTAACAGCGTCACCCACTGTTCCGTCCCGACCGTCGTCTATGGCGAGGTATACGTAGTAATCCTGACCCACGCCATTATTTGTCTGAAGATCAGCAACACCATCGGAACCACCTATTCCTGCGGCCAGGAAGAGGTTGTTGCTCATACGGTTACCCGTGATCACGAATGAAGTATCCACACCCTCGTTCAGCTCGATCTCCGAAGTCAGGGCGCCATTGCCGGAGTTACCGACCCAGAACCTGTGGGCGTTCAAAATGCTGGTAATCGTACCCCACGTGGTGACCTCGCCGAAGTCGGCGGAAGTCAACAGAATCCTGATATTGGGAGAAGCCGTACGGCTGTTGGATACCCTCTTGCCACTGGTGCCGGCAGGCTGTGCCGAAAGTCCACCGGACTCTTCGTTGTCCACATCCATGGCCTCCCAGGAAATCATCACAGGCTCATCTACCGTCACAGTCATATCACGTGAAGGCTCGATGGGTCGGATGAAGGGAGGGTGGTTGAAGTTGATCGCCATGGACGTCCCGGTTGCGTTCAGCGTTCCGGAACGCGTCAGCGAGAACAACCTGTTCGTGTTGCCACCCTTCAGCAGGGCATAGATGTAGTATCTGGCATCCGTCTGGGGAACTGTACCTTCGGCGTTTGTGTAATCCCAGATGTCCCACGTGAACTGGTTGTCGAACTGGCCGTCTGGATCTTCACTGACATCACCGATCTTATGCGTGTCGGTGTTGCCCTGGGTGATCGCCCCAAGAATATCGGTGCCATCAGAGTTACCGCTTGTGTAGGCAACGCTGCCGCGTGAATCTCTGAAGTCGGTCCTCGTGCTGTAGTAAAGCTCGATCGTGGCATTGTCGTCCACGTCCAGGTCACCATTGAGACCCTGCTCACCCCACGAGATCGTAACGTATCGCTGAGCAGGACCCGGATTCAGATTCTTGCCATCTGTGTCTGTCTGCATCTGCGAGATGTCGATTCCTGTGATAACATCCAGGTCACCGTCGTTGGAACCGTCGAAATCGTTCAGTGAGAAGGCGTCGGGTGTCAACGTGGGCGAGTGCTTCACGGACAGCTTGGCTGCCACAGGACTCGCGATGAAGGGATCTTTGTAGACCGGCGAGAGAGTGCGACTTTCACCGTCCGTAGCGCCGAAGTAGACGAAGTAGTCTGCCTCGGGAATGTAGGAGGTGATCAACTGAGTCACATCGTCTCGTACGATCGGGTTGAATGTGAACTTCCTGTCGCTGATGGTCAACGTATCGGTACCACTCAGCTTTATTGCACCACTGAGGCTGTCAATGGCCGGAGAGGCGCTCACGTAGTCGCTCACGCCCAATCCGCTCTGCGTAGACAGGAAGATGTTCATCTGGAAGTCGCTCGGATCATTGGCGTCCTGAGCAAGGAAAAGTAAGTCCACTGTGGAAATTGGATCCGGCACGTTACCGCTGTTCAGACCCGCAAGAGCCGCACCCTTGTTGAAGTGAGAACCTGTGTCCACAGTAATATCAAGATTGTCCTTGCTGTTGGCCATACCAACCATATCGCTGGCGACCTGGATAACACCCGTCGCATCGAATCTGTCTTGGGCGTCGTCGTCATAATCCCAACCGGCAACCACGAATTGCGGTGGATGGTTGATGGTCAGTGGTCCGCTTCGGCCTAGGAAAACACCAGCTGAGAAGGAACCAAGTGTGAAAGGATCGTAGCCCTTCTTAGCCCTACCACTGGGCTGACCCAAATTGATGGGTAAACGGCCTTCTGCCGGATCTGCGAGCACGTAGATGTAATAGACCCCTCCGTCAACCGTTCCGGCCAGAGAGATCATACCGTTCAAGGTGTCGCGCGTGTCTACAGAGAAAATCGTCTCGAAGTTCTCGCGAATATACGTTCTAGGAATAAAACGCGGATTCTGCCGGGTGCCAACCAGCGGAGCGTTTCTCGCACCTGGATCGGAAAGAGATGAGTAGAATGAAACTGGACTCAGAGACAGAGGACGCTCAACCAGCGTGGAGTCCTGAGAAAGATAGAATGAGTAAAGCACATCTGTTTGTGTGTCGACCATAAATCTCCCACCGGCTAAAGATCCTCCTTGCCCAGTTGAAGTCAAACCCGAAATTGCCGAATGGCTCGGATCTGGCAAGCCGGATGGGAAGTCCATCTTGTAAAACTGGCCACCTGCCTCAGTGGTGTCTCCATTGCTTGCATGAGGCGCGGAAAAAGCAATAGCCCGAACAGGCCTGTTCTGGTGCTTTGCAACAGGAACGTCCGTGTCGGTCAGGTTACTTTGAGGTGAGAAATCAAAGGTATAAGACGTGTCTTTCTTCGAGCCGTTCGCAATGCCCGTGAAGTTGGTGGGCGTCGTAACGTCAAACTCTAAGGTAACGATACGTCCACTCAAGCCGGTACCCGAGACACCGAAGTTGAGTTGGTTACCAGATGACTTCAGACCTGCAAAGAACCCGCGAATTGTCGAAAGGTTGGAGGCGACAGTGGCAGAGTTCGGAACATAGGTCAGTTCCCCGGGCAACGTTACCGTGACCATACGGCTGTTGGCCACCGGTGAACCGGTCAATGTCAGATCGATGCGCTGGTGATACTGCTCTCCCGCTGCGGAAGCGACGCCGTTTGGCACTTCATCGGGAAAAAGGCTAATCGTCTGAGCCTGGCTTGCCTGCGGAATCGCAGCAACAGTCAGAGCCAGCGCAATGACGAAGAAACACAAGAGCCTTGGTTTCATGTTTCAGCTCCTTCCTTGGACTATGGTGTAACTACTCGGTTGAAACGTTAAGATTGGACTGCTTTCTGAACCCCTGGACCGACCGACATCCTTATCAACCGCTCCAGACATTCACGGTTTGTAAAGTTGGAGAGATAATCGTCTTCCCTCCGGGAACTCGGGAAAACGCTTTAACTCAGCTTCATCTCACCACCTCCACTTGGGATCTGTTTGCATTGATGGCTTGTTTTCTTTTCAAAAATGAAGATGAAAAGTGCTGCACTATCCCTGATTTTTCTGCCTCCTGCAGGTCAGGACATGGAAATCCCTGCCGAGACTTACTCCTACTATCGGCAGTGCAAAGACCAACCTTAAGAGTTTTTTAGGTCTCCGGCCCATTTCCGGTGAAGCGTACGGAATTCCAAGTTGTAGGGTTGGACAACTACAGGTGCAACATCTTGTACCGGAACCTGTGGAGGTGCCAGGCAATCAGGATGAAATGCACGGGTAGATTCCCGGTCGTTGACCTTCGGGAAGAGATTCAGCGTGGCCCACGAATCGACCTCTGCTCTTTGGTAGGACTTGGGGATTTGATCGAGTTTGGTCCCTGATCTCTCATAACCGGTATCCGGACAGTCCTATCCTCACCTTCTGGGGGGTATTGGGTGCCATACACAGACGTACATGTCCCACCTCCTCTGTCACACGATCCCAAACGATGTAAAGCAGGAACCTATCCTACGTTTCACCTCCTCTTGTATTCCTATGAAACCGCCAAGGATCCGAGTTGGCGTCCTGTCCGACGGGGTGGTCGAATCGGGCAAGACGTGCTTGCCCACCGTATTACATACTATACTTGTCCCTTCACTGTGTACGGATGCAGGTGGAGGAACAGCCGTCCTGGCTCATCGGCCCCCCATGATGGCATAGAGGACGGCAATACTCCTGCACACTCCCATCCAGCGGCATCATCGCACACCTGATCACACACCTTGGTGTCCTGTAATATCCTTGTCTGTACACTCTCGATTTGGGTTTAGGTGGGCATTGCGCTTACTCGCAATGCCATATTCTCCCTGCAGATTCCATACACCCAACCCCAAAATCTTGTGCTGCTCCCTGATATGACGTAATTCATATTGTACAAATACACTCTTCGTAACCCCTGCGATTCATACTCAATCCCGATTGTACCAGATCTTTGGCTTCTACTTGTCAAGCTCCAGCCACTTTTATCGGAGTCCAGCTCTCATCCACAACTTCAGAAAACAACTACCGCCCTCGCAGCCCCCCGCCTTTGGACTTAGGGCGCTCTTCTCTCCTCTACTTCAACAGCATCAGCTTCTTAACAGCCCTGAACTGTTCTGTCTGCAGGCGATAGAAGTAAACTCCGCTCGCCACCTGACGATTGCCAGCATTTACACCACTCCATACCACGCGATACCGTCCAGCTGGTTGGTGGTCGCTTACCAGCGTATTGATCAGCTGTCCATTTACATTGTAGATATCCAAACGCACCTTGCTCCCATCCGCCAGGTCATACCCGATCGTCGTTTCAGGGTTGAACGGATTGGGATAGTTTTGGTTGAGTGCAAAGGATGCGGGTGCCAGCTTCACTTCAAGGTCGTTGGCGAATAACGCATTGGACAGGTCGTCGGCATCAAACACCATACCATCGGCGACCTCGAACAGTGCATTCTCGAACTCACCCTTTGGCCGGAAGGTCAACACCGCCAACGAACCCTCCCCCGTTACGCCGCTGCCCTGAGAGATTGCGTTCGCCAGGGTAATCGTTCCCTCCTGGTCCTGATGAACCAGAAAGACAGGGGCTGTAGCTCCATCGGCTGTCAGCAGATTTGTTTGGGGTGACTTGGCCTCTACGAACGTGTAATGCTGGGGGTCGTGCTTCAGCGTAAGTCCCCAGCCCTTCAAGTCGCTCACACCACTCATGTCAGCTGTAAGGGTTATCAGTTCGCCCATTCTGGCAACACCATTCAACTGGAGGCTCACCTGTGCATCTCCATTTGCTCCTGGGGCCCGCTTGGCAGCCATATAGACAGCCGGTGCATCCACCGCCACCTTACCAAAGTCCGCGGAGAAGATCACAAAGTCCTTGAAGTCCACCTTGTCGTCTCCGTTCAGATCTGCCATCAGGTTGTAGCCTTCCGAATTGGCGTTCTTGCCAAAGGTCTTGACCAGCGCAACGAAATCGTTGAAGTCCACCTTGGCGTCATCACCAGCCAGAATCAATCCCTTGATTTCACCACCCTCGGCATCGTGGTATACGATGGGATCCTTGGACAATGTGATCAGAGCTTCCCCATCGACCTTTGGATTGACCGGAATGTGTTCCACATCGATCAAGATGACCTCGCCAAGAGCGAGCCTAGTTTCTGTAGCTCTACTAATCGCGCGGAAGCGCACAGTTGCCAGAGTCCCTTCACCGGAAGCACCAAGGGGAGTGTTTCCGACAATGGAATTCACCAGACCGAATTCACCCTTGAGAATTTTCCCACCCAGGTTGGTCAGGTAGTCTCCCAGCAGATCCCCAGAGGACACTGCGTATTCCGCAACGAGCTTGCTGGGGTCATAGGTCAGGTGGACCTCGTAAGTGCGCACGGCACGGGCGCCAGACACGTTTACGGTTACGTCGAATGTCTCTCCTGCCCGTACCTCGCCATCCGGAAGGTTGGACAACGTAATCAGGGCATCCTCATTGCTGCCTTCCGGCAGCGCTGTCTTGAAGGTTGGGAAAACAGGTCTGATCTTTCCGGCCTGCCCCGTATTGCTGGTCTGATTGGTATTTGCGAAATCGAAGTCCGTTGCATTCACAATATTGTCTCTGTTGATATCTGCGTAGGTGTTGTAGTTCGATTGTCCGGTTTGCGAGAACAAAGCGTCATTGATCGCATTTACGTCCGATGCATCAATGAAGTTGTCCGGCACAGTGATCGTTGCAGATGTCGAATAACCGGCAGAGTCCCCTGCAAGTAGGGCTGTGCGCTCGATTCCGGAACCATCTAAAGTCGGTGAAGCCTTTGGCGGGTTCGTTCCAGGTTTGACATAAACTGTACACTGTCCTGTTAAATGCCTTGCAATTGAAGCTGTTAAAACATATCGGCCAGAAGGTACGTTGTTAAGGATATATTCATCAGCTGCCGCATTTGAGGGCATTTTTTGAATTCCTACAAGTCCTGCATTTAAATCGTTCCCAGCAAATAGTGCATCAGTAATTGGCGAGAAACTACCCGGATGTCTGAGAAAAAAAGTCATAATATCGCTACTGGTGGTTGACCTCCCCTGCAGGGGAACATCAACAGTTATTGTGGCCCGGGCACTGACCATTACAGCAGTAACTGGTGGTAGCGTCGCAGCAATCTTTACAGATTGATTATCCCGCATTTTAGTTTCCCTAGCACCACTATTATCTAAAGATATTGTCCGATTTATTGAAGAACCCTGCTTGGCTTTTATATTTGCAATCGCTAGTGGCTGTACCCCATCAAAAAACGTCAAACCACCGGACAAATCTGTATAGATGAAGTCCATTCGAAGGTCTGAACCCTGTTCATATGCTCCCTGGTTCACCTTTGCGGAGTTAATCTGGGCGTTTTTCCCCAGGGCAAAAGGTTGAATACCGGATACTGACGGATTCTGATCTATTGCTTCAAACTCATCTTTATTAACGGTTAAGAAGAGATGGACAGCAGTCACAGTAGTCCCAGGGGTAAGTACGTCTGGCACCACAGGATATTTGACCAATTCCCCTACAGCCGTCTTGATCTGATTAGGTACAATAAACCTATTACCAGTGGGTGGATTTGTAGGAACTGACCCTTTGAAAACCACTCTTCCTGGAGCCCTTACTATGGGCGAATAACTACCAAAGTCGGTCGACTGGGGAGAACCCGTTACAGCGTCAGCCACTGAGCCATCCCTACCGTCATCTATAGCGAGGTATATGTAATAAGCCTTTCCCACGGCTCCATCCGTTTGGAGCTCAAGATTACCGCTAGAGCCACCAATTAAGGCCTTATTGAAGAGGTTATTTCGCATTCGGTTACCCAAAACAACGAACGATGTATCTACACCCTCATTCAGCTCGACCTCCTCTACAAGCGAACCATCACCGGAGTTTCCCACCCAGAACCTGTGGATGTTAGTATTTCGGGTAATTGAAGCCCAAGTAGTTGTTTCCCCAAAGTCGGCGGAGGTCAACAGAATTCGGATGTTGGGAGATGTTGTTCTGCTATTCGGCGCAACCTTTCCACTCGCATCTACTGGTTGTGCAGAAAGGCCCCCTGACTCCGCATTATCCACATCCACAGCCTCCCAAGAGACAAGCACAGGCTCATCAACCGTTACGCTTATATCCTGTGCCGGCTCAATCGCACGAATATAAGGTGGATGTTTAAAGTTCAGAGCCATCGAAGTACCACTAGAGTTAAGAGTGCCTGATCTCGTGAGTGAGAGCAGACGCCTTGTTGAGCCTCCAGTAAGCATAGCATACAGATAATATCTGGCGTCTGTTTGAGGCACGGTATTTTCCGCAGAGATATATGACCATAGATCCCAGTTGAACTGGTTGTCGAACTGTGTGTCAGGATCTTCTGTAGCCTGTCCAATCTTATGGGTATCAGTTTTACCCTGTGTAATCGTGTGTAACAAATCCGTACCGTCTGAGTTCCCACTCGTATAACCTACACTTCCACGTGAATCCTTGAAGTCTGACCGTGTGCTGTAGTAGAAATCTATGGTGGCGTTGTCATCCAAATCCATATCGCCATTTAGACCCTGGCCGCCCCAGGAAATTGCTAAGAATTGCTGGGCCGGTCCGACAGGGCTAGTAAACTTTCCACTTGTACTTGATATAAGGGGAGATACATCGATCCCTGTGATTACATCAAGATCACCATCCCCACTTCCATCGAAGTCGTTGAGTGAAAAAGTGTCGATGTTGAGATTGGGCGAGTGCTTTATCGTGAGAGTTGCTGGAGTTGGACTGGCAATGAATGGATCATTCATAACTTGCGAAAGCACCCGGGTAGTCCCGTCGGTCCCTCCAAAATAGACGTAATATGTACCTTCAGGTGTATATGGATAACCCCTGACCGCATCTTCAGCACTATAAGTATATGACTTGGTGCTAGTTGTTAAAGTGGTGGTTGGGATAAGCCTGTACGCACCATCCAACGAATCGATTCCAGCACTGCCACCCCCTACGAAATTGCTGGCAGTCCGCCCACTCGTAGTTGAGAGGAAAATGTTCATTGAAAAGTTCGCAGGATTGTCGCTATCCTGCGCAAGATACAGAAATTTCACCGAGGATACAGGGTCCGGTATCAAACCACTGTTGAGAGAGGGTACCGCATCGCCCTTATTAAAAAACAAACCAGAGTCTATGGTAATATTGCGATTGTCCTTTCGATTGGCGTCCACTGAGTTCATGTTTTTCACATCGCTGGGAACCTGGATCATACCTGTGGTATCATAATTGTCGTTCCCATCGTCATCATAATCCCAGCCTGCTACCACAAATTCCGGAGCATGTGTGACATTCAATGGACCACTACGACCCAGGAAAACTCCGCCTGAAAGGGCACCCACCGCTGATGCGTTATACCCTGTTCTACCTGGAGCTACATCGGCCAGCACATAGATGTATTGTGTTGATCCGTGTGCCGTCCCTGCCAGAGAGATCATTCCGTTCACAGCATCTCGAGCATGTGAAGAAAATACCGTGCTGAAATTTTCACGGATAAAGGTGCTGGGAATGATTCTAGGGTCCTGACGTGTCCCAATGAGCGGTCCACCACCAGCACCATCGGACATGAGTGAATAGAATCCAACGGGAGACTGACCCGCCTGACGAGAAACCAGATTCGCGTCGGCGGAAAGATAAAAACTGTATAGGACATCGGTACCGCTATCTGCAATATAGGGTGACCTGGAGAGACCCGACAATCCCGTGTTAATGGGATCCGGAAGACTGGTAAAAGCCATCTTATAAAAAAGACCACTCGCGGAAGTAACACTTGATGGCATGCTGAATGCGATCGTTTCAAGACGCGCATTATTCTTCTTGGCAACCGTTTCATTCTCATCGCTCAACCCTGATCCCGCTGTAAAATCGAAATTATAATTGGCATTCCCACTGCCCCCTGTGAAACTCGACGGCGTAGTAATATCAAATTCCACAGTCACAATTTTTCCGCTTAGTGAGCCTCCTGTGACGCCAAACGCAAGTGTCTGCGCTGTCGGTGCACCAGCGAAAAAGGCAACCGCAGAAGAATGATTCGATGTGGCTGTTACCGATCCTACCACAGGAACAAGCTCACTTGGCGCCGTGATTGTGAACATCCTACTTTTAGCAACTGGCGAGCCGCTAAGAGTTATAGTAAACCTTTGGTGGAAGCGTTCGGGAACACCTGAGGCGATACCATTTGGAACCTGGTTAGGAAACAGGGTCACATTCTGGGCAAATGCCTCCGAACCGGCAAAAAACACCAGAGCGACAACCAAAAAATGGACTAAAATGGATTTCATGGTTATGCTCCTTCTCTGGATAGCTAAGCTGCTACTCCTTTGAGTCTGCTGAACCTGCAAAGATGCTTTTCCATCGATTGATCCCACGCCTTCCTATGCCGCGTTCTAAGCCACACTTGTGGCAGAGCTTGGATTTGTCCGAACCATTCGGATGCCCAACACGCTCTGACTCCCAAACAGTTGGATTTCAGACCCGGAAGATTTGCCTGAGGGCCTGTTCCCTTAGTCAGAAAAGCGTTTGGAAATGCGCCATTGGCGCAAATCCTTTGCCCTTGACCTGACCTGCTAATCCTCTTACATTATTTGCACATACGATATTGGCAGGCGCCGGCAGGGCCGACACCTGAGAAGGTGAAAGGACTCTGGAGAGAGTTATGCACTTACAGGTCTTGCAGGTTGCCTGCCAAACCTGTTTATGCACCTTTCCGTATGCTTTTATTCAATGACCGACACCTGAGAAGGTGAAAGGACTCTGGAGAGAGTTATTGATTCCTGGTCTTACAGGTTGCCCTCACAAACGGATCCTGTCCGATTGCGTGAGACGGGTCGGTAATTGGTTTTCCGCCTCTTTATTAAGCAAGCCTCGTACCAAGTAGGACAACATACAGCCCGCGTGTTTCCTAAGATGTTTTTTTATAATGGTTTAACGGGAAATAAATTCATTCTCTTCCCCTCCAGTTTCCCCTGATAGCCGGAAAATTTCCCCTCGTACGACCTCAGATATGACCCAAAACGCATCCTCTACACCTGGCCCAGATGTGGCCGGAACAGGTTTGACGGTGCGAATGGTTCAGGTATGCGTGGCTGCCGTCCCATTCCTGTTGCTCCCAGGCATAGAAGAGTTCGTACTCCTACCTAAACTGTTGTTTTTTCAAATATGTATGGTAATAGCTCTGGCGGGTTGGGTGCGTCAACCAAGCTGGAAATTCAGATCTGAACTGCTTCTCCCCGCCCTCGGCTTCATTCTTGTCCTGTCTGCATCTGCCCTCTGGGCGGTGAATCCGTTCCGTGCCACCTACGATCTATCCAAGTACTTGACGTTCTTCCTCTTCTTTGTCCTGCTCCTGCAGACCCTCGACAGAACGCAAATCCATGGAATTCTCAGAATTACTGCCGCTGCGGGCGGCATAGCCTCGCTTATTGGTATTCTCGAATATCACGCGATCATTCCGGAGTGGATTCCCTCCACAGGTAGACCTAGTAGCACTTTCGGATTTAGGAATATGGCCGCGTTCTACCTGATCGCGAATGCACCTCTTGTGATCCTGTTCGGCTTGACTGCAAGGCACTGGAAAGACCGGGTACTGAGTGGCCTGTCCACGGGCACCATGATCGTATTTCTACTGTACACACGTGCCAGAGCTTCCTGGGTCGGGCTGTCCGGCGCAACCTATTTGACCCTTTGCCTATGGACCTTCAACCGGCGGGTTTGCAATCGAGCGTTGTATCTGTGCCTGTCACTGCTGAATCCATTTCTCCTGGCCTATCTGGCAGTCTACCCGCTTGTGAGCGGCTCGGATTTTACGACCGGCACGAAGCTCGTTCTGGTCGCCATTCTGGTGGTGACCGTCGTGGCCTGGGCGGTCTTGACACTCAAGACACTGTGGGAATTCCTGAAGCCGCACATGGACAAGCAGCTGGTGCATATTGCACTTGCAACAACCGGGATGGTCATCGTGTTGGGATTCTTGCCGGCGGGAGTAGAGGAGAAGCACGTCCAGCGATTCGATGAAAAGAAAGCTGACGTTTCATCCGCCATTACTTCGATGACGCAGAGAGGCGGGGACCGGGATCGATTCTATATGTGGTCTAGAACCCTTGAAATGGTAGTAGACAGACCGTTGCTGGGCGTAGGCCTGGGAAACTGGGAGTATCTGTTCCCCCTCTACGACGAAGGCCGCATGATTCGACCCGAGCACGCCCCGGTCAGACCCCATAACGAAGTCTTGTGGATAGGCTCGGAAACTGGAGCAGTAGGGTTACTGGCCTATTTACTCCTGTTGGGGACGTTTCTGTTCCTGGTAATCAAAATTTGGAACCGGATGAAAGATGTTGACGCACAGCTAACGGGGATTTCCTGTTGCATCACTGTTTTTGCAGTCGTTGGAGCAGGACAGTTCAGCTTTCCAAGCGAGCGTGTATCGCCCTCCATGCTCTACTGGTTCGCATTCGCGATAGTGGGCATCTATGCCCGATATCCGGATGATTTGAAACAAGCCAGAAGGCCGGCTTCGAGCCTGGACAAAACCCTATTTGGTCTCTCCCTGCCGATTCTGTTGCTCTGTACGATGATCACATTACGCAACATTCTCTTCGATTATCACTACATCAAGACCGTCATTGCGTTTATCCGGAGGGACTACCCGGAGGTGGTCGACAAGGCCCGACGTGCGCTCTCGCAGGGCCCGTTCGACCATCAGGTGTTCGTCATGCTTGGAGACGGACTGCTGAATCTTGGGAATTACAATGAGTCCCGCAGGGTATTCGAGAAAGGCTTGAGATACCATCCCAATTTCTCGAACACATATAGCAATTTAGGTCTGGTGCATGACAGGTTGGAGGAAAATGAAGAGGCGCTACAGTACTACAAAAAAGCGGTTGCGATTGCACCCGCCCACCATATTGCATTCTACAATTTGGGAACCCTGTATCAGAGGCTGGAGCAATTTGACGAGGCGATTGCCGCTTATCGGTTGGGATTCCGAAACCATCATACGCAACCCTACGTGAACCTGGGGGTCATATACCACCAGCAGGGAATGCTGGACAGTGTAATCTCTGTTTCAAAACAGGCGCTCTTCCCGGGATACGAATCCTTTGAAGCCTACTTGAATCTCGGCAGAGCATATACAGACAGGAAGGAATACGACAAGGCGATAGAAGCTTACAACAACTTCCTCAGGATGTACAAGGGAGGAAATAGGGACTTCATACAAGCTGCGAAGAATGAACTGGCAGGCGCATACAGTGGATTGGGTGTTCAAGCGGAAACGCGTAGAAACACGGACAGAGCATTGGAGCTTTATCAGATCGCGTTGAAAATGCAGCCGGATCTATCCCTGCATTGGTTCAACCTCGGCAATGGGTATCGACAGAAAAGCGCCTGGAACGAAGCGGTTCACGCCTATCATCAAGCCCTGGACCGAGACAGCAGCAATGTGAATATCTATAACAACCTGGGGATGACCTACAACGACCTCGGAGAGCACCGGGAGGCCATGGCTACTTTTATGAAGGGACTTGGGTTGAAACCGGATGAACCCATCATACATTATAATATTGGAAACACCCACGTCGACCTTGGGCACAGAACCGAAGCACTGAATTCATATGCGCGGTTCAGAAATTACTGGCAGAGAGACCCCACCAGCATGAATTACCATATGGGCAACGCCTACCGCAAAATGGGAGACATTCCCAAGGCCATCGCGTCTTACGAGGTATTCACAAGAGGATTCAAGGGGGATCGTGCAATTCTGGATTCGGTGAATCGAATTCTGGAACAATTGAGAGGAAGTCAAGACCGCGATCTATCAAAGTGAAAGGCGCTGAGTTTGTATGAAGGATAACCGGTCGTTAACTTGCTCGGAATTCGTTTGGTATGTCCTGTTTGCAGCCACACCCTTTTTGTATCTGAGCTGGATCTACGAAGGAACGCTCCTGCCAAAGCTTGCTGCAGTTCAAGTAATGCTCATCCTTCTTTTGATACTGAATCTCAGAACAAGCGAAATGCAATGGCATCCTTCACCGGTCATCCTGCCAGTCCTTCTTTACCTTGTAATTTCCGCCCTCTCCATCACCCAGTCAGCCAATCAAATAGAATCGTATCTTCAGCTTGCCCAATACACCTCCCTTATATCCATAGCGTTTATCGCCCTGTTTGGGCTGGAACCGGCTTCCTATACGCGTGTCTTCGCGGTAGCGGCCTGGACGGGTCTGCCGCTGTCGCTAATTGGCATTGGACAGTATTTCGGCTTGGAATTTTGGAACATTCCTTCTAATGCTCAGCCCAGCGCCACATTCTTCCATCGCAATGCTGCTGCCGAATATCTGCTGTGTGTGATTCCTTTTGCCTGGGTCGGTTTTCGTCAGGCCACAAGTCGGAAGGGATGCGTTGTCTATTCGATATTGCTAGCCCTTCTCGGCACCTTTCTGGTCTTCACACGCACGCGTGGGGCCTGGGTTGGCCTGGCCGTAGCAATTACTCTGGTCGGGTCGATCGCAGCTATGTACGGTCACCGCACGCAAACAGCCCTTAATCGGTTCCGATGGAAACTGATTGTGGCCGTCGCCTTTGTGGTGATGGTTGCCGGCACCTTGCCGGACAACATTCGGCATCCTGGAAGTCAGCACTTTGATGAGAAGAAATCGGATGCGATGACCGCTATCCTGTCGATAGCATCGGAACAAGGGCACCGTGGGCGGCTGAATCTTTGGCAGCACACCTTGGAAATGGTTGCGGCCAATCCTCTGTTGGGCGTCGGCCTGGGAAACTGGCAGTATCAGTACCCTGCTTTTTCCAGGGGTGATCAAGTCAACGTAAGTGCTTCACCTTCTCGGCCGCACAATGATCTCCTTTGGATCGCGTCCGAACTGGGTCTTCTGGGCCTGCTCGCCTTCGGTGCGATACTTGTGGTCGTGGGTCGTATGGTGTTGGTTCTGGTGCAAAGCAGCAACGATAACTCGAAAACCATATCGTTAGGTGTATCCGTCCTGATCCTTGCACACCTGGGTGATGGTATGTTCAATTTTCCGAGAGAGAGAGTCCTCCCAGCGCTATCCTTCTGGTTAGGGGTGGGATGCATCGCCAGGCTCTATTCCGAACACGTGGGATCGTCGGCAAGGCAAGCCTCTTCCCGCACGACCACCTCGGTTACTGCGCTCATGATCGCCGTGCTCGTAATGGCAGGTTACATCACCTACTTGCGGATGCAATTCGATGTCCACCACCTGCGCGTCCACATTGCAGAAAGGTCCGGAAACTGGGATCAGGTCAAAACTGAGGCTGAGCTGGCCGATGCCCTGGGCCCATTTCGGTTCCGAACGTATACGGCGCTGGGCCTCGCCAGATCCAGGCTCGGGGATTTGGCCGGTGCCGAGAGGGCCTACCGGAAGGCGCTGGAGCTTCATCCCAATTACCCGCACACCTACAACAATCTGGGCACCGTTCTGAGACGAACGGGGCGTCCCCTCGAGGCGGTGGATGCCCTGAACAAATCCCTTGATCTGTACCCAGGTTTCTCGGAAGCACACAACAACTTGGGTCAAGCACTACGCGATCTGGGTCGACTGGACGAAGCGATTACCGCTTACAACAAAGCGCTACCTCAGAAACGGAATGTGCCACAGGTACACTACAACCTTGGTGAGGCATATCGGATGAAGGGCAGGATGCTCGAGGCACAAGAGTTTTATCTAAGTGCTTTACAACAGGACCCCAGGTTCACGCCTGCAATTCGGGCCCTTGGCGGGTTGGGTGTACGATACGAGATGCTTCCGGAACGAAGTGATGTGGGGGAATCCGATGTCCCCTGATGACAGACACCCCGCACGCATAGTTGCGCCATTTCTGGTCGGTACCGCGCTCCTTCTCCTGCCACTGGTCTACCACCCCGGGTTTGGACTTTCTGATCTCTTGCCCAAGAGAATGGTCTTATATGTCGTAGCCGTAGGGCTCTCGCTCCTTGGCATATGGTACCGGCTGTCCGCGCAGGTTGAGAATGCACGCTCCCCTTTATGGTTGCCCGCATCCGCCTACGTGATGGTCAATGTGCTCTCGCTGGCTTGGTCCACCAACCGGTTCTCCGGCCTGGTGGAGGCGACTCAGCTTATTGTACTCTTGATCTTCTTGTATACCATCACACAGCTGATCGAGTTCAAGGACATACGTGTATGGGCTCAGTTGAGTACTCTCGGGGCAGTGATGCTCTCGCTGATCGGCATCGCACAGTACTCCGGCATTGGGTTGGAAATCCTGGCTATTCCCTCGGTTGGCTTGCCCAGCGGCACATTCGTCTTCCGCAACCTGGCAGCCTCATACCTGGTTGGAGCCTTACCTTTCGGCTTCTATGTGCTCATTACGGAATCGGACAATCGAAGGGGGTTACTTTGGGGACTATCTCTGGTGATCATATCCTTGTTTCTGATTTTTACGCGCACCAGAGGCGCGTGGTTGGGATTGGTCCTCGGAAGTCTTTGCGCATTGGCGCTTGCATTTTCCTGTGGAAACTCCCTTCGATCGCTCAAGTTCAGTGTGAGCACATTTCTCCAGTCTCGTTACCGTGTCTACGGCCTGTGCACCTGCCTCGCCTTGTTTGCGGCAGGACTCCTGTTGCCAAATCATTCATCAAGGGAAGTCATCCAGCGGTTCGACGAACAAAAATCTACAACGGCCGTAGCAGTAGCGTCTATAGTCAAGCCGGGAAGCGACAGAGGGCGCTTCGCGATGTGGCGGCATACCCTTGAAATGATCGTGGACCACCCCATTCTCGGGGTCGGGCTGGACAACTGGGAGTATGCGTATCCTCTTTACGACAAAGGTGATCCTGAGGGAAAAATAACAAGTGCGTCGGAGCCCGTCCGCCCTCATAACGATTACCTGTGGATCGCCTCTGAGTTAGGGCTCCTGGGACTCCTTGCTTTCCTGTGGCTGATCATTGCCACCGTGAAACTTGCCGTAGGCACCATGGGTAGTAACAAGGCGTCTGTCCGTGCGCTCACGGTTTGTTCCGTATTGGGAATCTTCTCTCTCCTGGGACACGGCCTGTTCAGCTTTCCGAAGGAACAACCTGCCTCGGCAGGTCTGTTCTGGATTCATCTCAGTGCCCTCGGGGCCCTTTCTCCTGAGCGAGGCCTTGGTAGAAACAAAGCCTGGGTCCTCCACGTTCTGACCCTCCTGGTTTCCGCCTTTGCATTGGTGCTGAATTGGCGTCATATGGCATTCGATGTGTCTTACAATCGGGCTCAGGCATATGCCGCACGTCAACAGTGGCTTCCGGCTGTCAGGCTGATGGATATCGCCCTGGAACAGGGTCCATTCGACCATCGGGCGAGCTTTCTCAAGGCAAGATACGTGCAGCTTGGCGGCAGTCGGGATGCTGCAATCTCAGCCTACCGTGAAGCACTCGAATCCCACCCGAATTATGCACACACCCATCACAATCTCGGGGTGCTGCTGGCAGGCACAGCGGAATGGGACCAGGCCATATCGTCATTCACCAAGGCGTTGTCAATTCGACCTGGTTATACACAGGCTCGCACACATCTGGGAAATGTCTATATCCAGACCAATCGTGTGGTTGACGCCATCGGGGAATACAGGGTGGTAGTACAGGAGTGGCCGGATAGTCCCGAAGCGAGGGCTACCTTGGGCACGCTCTTGTTGCAGCAGGGCCAACTCGAGGATGCTGTATCTCATCTTCGGAAGGCTACAACACTCAAGGCGGGGTTTGTTGACGCACTCAACAATTTGGGGTTGGCATTGGAAAAGTCTGGGATGCTAAATGAAGCCGTCGAGGCCTATGAAAGGGTCCTCCTGAACTGGAGTGGATCTACCGAAGACCGGGAGAACCTCCGTAGGCACGTTGAGAGACTTCGGACACAGATGAACACCGGGGAATAGTCTATGGCGAACCGGAAGAAACGTAAAGATCAGGAATCGTCGACATTCTCCGTCAGGATGAGTCGGAGGGGACTGTATCTCCTGTTCGTGCTTGTCCCGCTCATCCACCACGAAGGACTCTTCTCCTTCACAATTCTGCCAAAACGTCTTCTGACTCAAATTGTGCTACTCTTGATTGTTGTTGCCTGGTTGCGTGATTACCGCAACAAATCGCCTGTCAACCTTCATCATTCGCCACTCAACCTGCCCATACTGCTTTACGCACTGGCAATGGTTGTCTCAATTGGCCAGGCAATCAACCCATTGTCTGGCCTGCTCAGCCTGTCGCATCACCTGACCTATATTCTTCTGTTCTTCGTTCTGATATATACGTTTCCGATCTCCGCCTTCCATGGTCTCCTCAGACTGTGTGCATCTATCGGAATACTGGTTTCGATCCTTGGAATCTTCGAAGCCCGCGGATTTGACATGTCCTGGCTCCTGTCCAACGGTCGGCCCAGCGCCACATTCGGCTATCGGAATTTTGCAGCCGCCTATTTGGTAATGAGTATCCCACTGTCGTTGTATCTCTGCCTTCGTGGAAAACTTGTTGGAGATTACTATCTCGGACTAACCTCTACCGGCTTGATGACCGTATTCCTCATCTATACCCGAACCCGCGGGGCGTGGGGTGGGTTGGCGGGGTCTCTCCTGGTCTGTGCAATGCTTGCCGGCCATGCCCGCTACCATTGGAAAACGCCGTTTGATGTCTCTAGAGTCAGCCTGCGCAGCAACGCCGGAAAGATCTTCCTGATCGGGACAATCCTGATGACTACAGTGTTATCCCTATTCGAACCAAGGATAGCGTCCCAACAGGTAAGGGCAATTGACGAAAAGAAAGTGGAACTCCTGGATGCCCTGACATCCGTCACTGCGCCGGGTGGAGATAGAGAAAGACGGCACATGTGGAAGCAAACCGGAAGGCTCATCCAAGACCACCTTGTAATGGGTGTCGGGGTTGGCAACTGGAAACATAATTACCCCGTCTACGACGGCGGCATAATGCTTAGGCCTGGATCGGCACCGGAGCGACCGCATAATGACTTCATATGGATATGGTCTGAAGTTGGCGCCATTGGGTTGATGGGCTACCTGTGGCTCCTGCTTGCGCTCCTATTCGCTGTAATCCGGATCCTGAAAAGATCGCGAAGCTCGGAAGAGACGTATCTTGCGATCGCATTATGTACCAGCCTCCTGGCCACAATGGGCCATAGTCTATTCAGCTTCCCACGAGACCTGGCAGAAACTTCTTTGATATTCTGGTCCGGACTGGCTCTGCTGGCTCTACTCGACCTGCCCAGGAAAACCCGGCAGGTCCCCAGGCCGGGTATGCTTAATTTTCTAATGTTTACCACACTCTTGTTGACAACGGCGATAATTTGGTTCACCTATCGCTACGTCAGGTTTGACGCCCAATACCTTCGAGCAAATCAGTTCCATAAGGGCGGAGATTATCGTGCTGTGTTGAAGGCATCTTCAGATGCTCTGTCCTATGGTCCCTTTGACCACCAGGCATACCTTTTCCAGGCAAAGGGATATCAATCCGCAGGACTGTCGGCAATGGCTCTTGCCAGTGCAAAACAGGGCCTCGTCTATCACCCTCACTCAGCCGAATTGCACGGAGATCTTGGAAGATACTATGCCGAGATCGACAGCCTGGAGGCAGCGGATAGACATTTGAATAGAGCCCTCGAACTCTCTCCGACCTATTACCAAATGTACAATAATCTGGGCGGTGTATATCAGAAGGACGGTAACTTCGAAGCTGCCATTACTGCCTATCGCCGAGCTCTCCAACACGACAGTACCGACTTAGGCATCCTCAACAATCTCGGACTTGCCCAATTGGAAGTGGGACGGGTTGGACCGGCAATCCGCACATTCGAATCGGCCCTTGAACTTGCCCCTGGTGAACTCTGGATCCAACATAATCTAGGAGAGGCCTTGTTTCAAAAATCGGCCGACGATTCAACAGTTTTACCTTCCTGCCTAGAAGCCTATCAGACCTTCTTGCAGATTGCGGACAGAATGGGCCTGCCTGAGAGTCAAACTGCGACCGCCCGCAGGAGAGTCAACGAGATCAGGGCTTACCTTGGAGGCAAGAAATGAGTGCCTTCGGACTGCGCCCTCCTGCCCTGGCACTTGGGGCGGCCTGTCTGACTGTCCCACTATTTTATTGGAACGGGCTATTCGAATTTGCCCTGCTGCCCAGGCTGCTCCTACTACAGGTCTTACTGATCGTCGCAGCCACAGTGTGGTGCTATTGGGTTTACAGAAACCCCATCCTTTCGTCTGCGAGTTCCTTAAACCTACCCATTCTAGCTTACTTCCTCATCGCCATCCTTTCTATTCTGTGGTCGAGAAATTGGATTGAGGGAACAGTCCAGGCCTCTAGACTCCTCACTGCGTTTGCGATATACTGGGTTGCTGCAAACGCAATTAACCGATTTGAGATCGGCAGAATCTACCAGATTTCTGCGATCGCAGGCGTTCTGATATCCTGTGTAGGCATCTGCCAATATCTGGGTTGGGGCTTTACTTTCATTCCAACAGTCGGCAATCCAAGCGCCACCTTCGGGTATCGCAATTTTGCCGCCAGCTATCTGGTTATCTCGATACCTGTAGCCATCGCCTTTGGGTTGGCGTCAACACGTCTCAGTCACCAGACCTTGTGGTGGAGTGCCGCAGCCCTGATGTTAGTTTTTCTGGTCTACACACGAACCAGGGGCGCGTGGTTGGGTCTGGGCGGATCCCTCTTTATAACCTGCCTGGTAGTCTGGCGTCGTGGCAGAGCACCTCATTTCAGAATACATTCTACAAAGATTCTGATATTGCTTGTGGTCGGGATCCTTGTCCTGTCCTTATTGCAGCCTCGAATGGAGAAAAGCGGTCATTTTGGATTCGATGAACGCAAGTCGGACGCATTGACGACGCTGGTGAAGACCTTTTCGCCCGGGGACGCCCGTGGCAGACTCATTGTGTGGAAACACACGCTGAAAATGGTCCTGGACCATCCGTTAGGTGTGGGTCTTGGAGGATGGCAATACGAGTATCCGCGCTACGACAAAGGGGACTGGATCTCGAGCAATGCGGCACCCCAACGGCCCCACAACGATTTCCTCTGGATCCTGTCCGAAACAGGTTTGCCTGGCCTGGTTTGTTACCTGTGGATCCTCTGTGTTCTCTTCAAGTTGGTATGGGATGCGCTCGTCTCCAGACCCGATACGACCGAGACTATGCTTGGTCTGGGTATTGCGGTGGGTATCCTTGCTCTCCTGGGTCACAGCCTGTTCAGTTTTCCAAAAGAACGGGTTGCGCCATCCCTGCTTTTCTGGTTGGGCGTTGGATTCGCTGCGCGATACGCGGCTGACACGAGACTGTCAAGACGCCAACTCACCGGATCACTCTTGCTTCCAGCCACATTGCTCCTTCTGCTTCTTGCAGGAGCTTTGGCCGTCACCTACAGGCAGATACTTTTTGATACCCACTATCTTCAAGCCCTGGGTGGGTGGCGAGAAAGGAACTGGTTGCAAGTGACACAGCAGGCGAAACTCGCCAACACCTGGGGACATCTGAACCATCGAATTCTGCTTCTACAAGGACTTGCGCACCACAATCTGGGTGAGCTGGAGATGGCTGAACAATCCTACCAACGGGCCCTCAGATACCATCCTTATGCAGGTCACTCTGCTCTGGGTGCCGTCTACCAGGACCTTGGCCGCTACCAACTGGCAGCCAAGCATTACAGCATCGAATTCGACCTCTACCCTCGATCGTTAGAGGCTGCGGTGGGGTTGGCCGAGGCCTACGACAGAACGGACAGAAAGAACGAAGCGATAGACCTGCTGATAAAGGCAACGGAGATCTCCCCGACATCTGACGAATTCCACTCTCTATTAGGACGAGCACTTCAGCAGAAGGGCGACTTGGTAGGCGCGCTGGTCTCTTACCGATCTGCTGTTCGTCTGTCTCCTGGGGAAGCCAAACACCATAACAACGAGGGTGCTGTACTGGCCGCTCTCGCACGATACACCGAAGCGGAATCCGCCTACATGAATGCGGTATCCGCAAGACCGAACTATGCCAGACCGCACCACAACCTTGGTGACCTGTATGCTGCAACAGGTGACACGGTGAAGGCGATCCGATCCTACAGGACGTTCGTTGACCTGTGGAAGGGAGACTCTGTGTATATAGAACTCACCCTTGGGAAAATTGAAGCATTGGAAGGAACCAACTGATTGGACAAGACACGGCCTAGCTCTTCTGCGATCCTGACATGGATCGTGTCGGGTATTCTCGCTTTTGTACCTTTGATATACTGGTCGCATCTGCGCGACTATACGCTGCCTCCCAAGCTGTTGATCTGGCAGGCAGCAGTAGCGGCGTTGTATGTATATTGGGCATGGCAGGGCCCAAGATGGATCAGGCTAACTTCCGCAGGCCCCCCCGCCATTTCATTTCTGGCGGCCAGTCTNATTTCCCTGTACGCGGCCAACCATACCGTGGCAGGGCTGGTGGATATCACAAAACTGCTTAGCGGCGTCATGCTGTTTATTGCCCTGTCCAATCTGACAAATCCCTCACAACTTACAGGCATTTTGCGCGTTTGGGTAGGAACCGCATTGGTGGTTTCAACAGCAGGCATTGTGCAGCATCTTGGATACCGTCCATTCGACATTCCTTCTGCGGGTTTCCCGAGCGCCACACTNGGGTTTAGAAACATCGCAGCAATGTATCTGATCCAAAGCATTCCCTTCTCAGTTGCCTTCCTGGCCATATCCCGACATAGGGAAGACCGAATCCTGGGTGGCACTGCCCTGGCTGCTCTGATCGTATTTCTCGCATATACCAGAACGCGGGGTGCCTGGGTGGGCCTGATACTTGCCTCATATGTCACGGTAGGCCTTTGGACTCTGAAGTCGCTTGGGAAGACAAATCGCACCGTCTATGTCGCCCTGATGTTCTTCAATCCGATTCTGACAGGTATTCTTCTTGGCCTTCCTTATCTTCTGGGACAGGACCTACCCTTCAAGCAAGGTTTTGCCGCTATCGCAACGGCCTCCACTCTGGCGTGGCTGTGGCTTACAGTGTCGAATCTTTGGTCAACGTATTCCCCACAACTCAACTTGCAGCGGCTCGGGCTCTTTCTGGTTGCAGCTGCAATTATAGCGGTTTTGTCCCTTCTACCCACCAGACTACCCAAAATTGGTCCTCAGAGTATTGACGAGAAAAAATCCAGCCTGTCTACTGCGATTTCTTCTCTCGTGTCCAAGGACAGTGGGCGAGGAAGGGGAACGATGTGGCTACACACGATCGGCATGTTTGCCGACGCCCCAATCTTCGGTGTTGGGGCAGGAAACTGGTCGGTACACTATCCTCGCTTCGATCGGGGCGACCGGGTTACATTTGGAGCAGCACCCGAACGTCCACACAACGACCTCTTGTGGATACTCTCCGAAACCGGCATCCTTGGCATTGTCTGCTACCTATGGCTCGCGTTGTCAGTGCTGGGTAAGGTATGGTGTCACCTGAACTCGGAGTCCTCTTCTACTCGTTGCATTTCTGCCGCATGTCTCGCGAGTCTACTCGCCATAACAATTCACAGCCTGTTCTCTTTCCCTAAGGAACGCGTGACCCCGACGGTGATATTTTGGGTCTGCGTCGGNATCCTGTACACCCTTGACTCNGGAANTAGACCCGGTCTTGATCACGGCCCAAGATGGCGGTATGCGATGGGTTTAGCAATAATCCTCATCGGTCTTCAGTTGTGCCTGACCTGGCGCATTGTGGATTTCGAATACAAGATGAAACAGGCAATCATCGCAGAGCGTGCATCTGATTGGAACGCTGTTGCGGAGGCCACGGGACATGCCTTGGAATCNGGTCCCTTCCACATGGAAGCGGTGCACCTTCGTGGTTATGCTTTGAATCAGGTAGGCAGTTTCGAGGCCTCTAAAGCTCTCTACACCGATGCTCTGCGCAGAAGGCCCTTCGATATACAAATGCTGAATGGCATGGCGATCGCCTGCCAGAATCTCGGTCTCAATGACGAGGCCATTACCTATTTTAGGCGGGCACTTGACACAGTTCCTGATTTGGCCGATGTTTGGTTCAATCTTGCCAGACTATACGCCAGAATAGGAAAGTTGGACGAGGCAATCGAGACATTCTTGCATACCACCGAGCTCCGACCAAACGACGCCCAGTCTTACTATGCCCTGGGGGAATTGTTCTCCCGTACAAACCGAATCCGAGACGCCGTGAATGCATACAAGGCATTCATCCAGCATTGGAAGGGTGATCCCAGATTCGCCCGAATTGCCAGAAGCCGTATAAATGAACTCAGCCCTGGAAACTCCCAATAGGATCGAATCCTTGTTGAAAATGAAGTCGATCGGAGAGACCGTTACGCTTGCCGCACTGTGTTCGATGGTTTGTGCAGTCCCCCTGGCAATGGTTCCTTTCCCTATCTTGTACCCAGTTGGGATTTATGAATACTCGCTCTGGCCGAAAGTGTTTGTGCTTCATTCCTGCATCGCCCTAGGCATCGTGGGTTGGATGCTGCATACAAACTGGGGAACAGATGCTCGTTTCGCCAGAACTCCACTTNCCGCTCCACTGGCCTGTTTCGTGGGACTTGCCATAGTAGCATCATTGAACACCTCTCACAACATCGATACCCTATTCGAGCTGTTCAATCTGGCCGCAATGGCCTGTCTCTATTTGCTTGTCAGCAACGCGTTCCCCATCTCCAGGTTGCGAGCAATACTGTGGGCGAACGCCCTCGCCGGGCTTCTTGTGGCCCTCATTGGCATACTCCAGTACCAGAATATTGCGTTTCTGGATATCCCCTCTAATGGACAACCCAGTGCAACCTTCGGGTACAGGAACTTTGCTGCAATGTATCTGATCTGTGCCCTCCCTCTGAGTGCGCTGATGTTCCTGATGTCACGAAGATTGCCCGACCTGATAGTCTCTAGCCTATCGACATCTTTGATGGGTGTCTTTCTCGTCTACACCCGCACTCGTGGAGCCTGGCTTGGTTTGGCCGTTGGCACTTGCGTGGTAGCCATCGTCGCGCTGCACATAAATAAGCCCAGGTCCAGCAGCTTCCAATTATCCAGGTTGGTACTGGGGGCGATCTGGTCGGCGGGTGCGTTTGCTGCTTACATTTGCCTTGGAATCCCGTTGTTCTGGACCTTGATAGCCGCAGTTCCTGGATGGATCATTATTTCTGAAAGCTTGTGCCGCACAGCTGAAGCCGACCAGCGCTTTAATTTCTGGGTGTATTTGTTCCTCAGCGCAATCACGGGGGGTGTGGGGGGGGGGCTGTTCGTATGGGGTCGGATAGCCTGGCGGCAGTTCAATGGAAAAACCAAAGGGATCGCCTTGGCAAGTGTAGGAATTTTCCTCGCGCTCTCGATCCTTCCGGAGCGCTTCAGTGACAAAGGCCTTCAGCGGTTTGATGAGAAGAAAGCAGACGTGATGTCTGCTGTCGNATCTGCTTTCAAGGAACAGGGGGACCGCGGCCGTTGGNCCATGTGGACGAATACGCTCGACCTGATTGCAGATAATCCANTACTGGGAGTNGGGGCAGGTGGATGGAAGCGGGCATATCCCCCCTATGATCGGCGGGCGATGATCAGATCGGACTCTATGCCAAGACGTCCCCACAACGACTATCTCTGGATCGCATCGGAATATGGGCTTCCGGCGCTCGCAGCATATATCTGGCTCCTCATTGCCGCATTCCGGATACTATACAAATCCGCTCACAGTAAGTACGACCGCTGGACGATTATTTCACCCTTTCTGGCGATCAGTCTCATTGCCACACTGGTTCACGCCGGGTTCAGCTTCCCCAAGGAACGACCGCAGGCGGCGATGTTCCCATACCTGATCTTCGGGCTTGTCGCCCTCTTCGGTCCGTCGAATCGGAGAGGCTTTTCTTTATCCATTACCGGAAGCGTCATTCTTGTTGCACTATTGGCCTCTGTAGCTGTGGCAGGAGAGTTCTCACGTAGGTGGATCAGCTTCGACAGGTACTATTTGGGAGCGCTCGTTTCTGAGGACGATTCGGACTGGAAGACGGTCGCTTCACGGGTCCATAATGCCGAGCGTTCAGGTGTGTTGCGACCACATCTTCTGGTGGTAAAAGGACGGGCTAAGGAAAAAGAGAGGGATTACACGTCTGCGGAAAAGGCATATCGAGGGGCGATGGCACTTGCACCGAATAGCTGGCACGCCCACAATGGATTGGGTGTTGTGCTGAAAAGGCAGGGTCGGTACGATGAGGCGAAGGCGCACTATGAGGCGGCTTTGTCGATCTACCCCGGGTCCAGAGTGGTGTGGAATAACCTTGGNGCNCTCTTCAAGAGTATGGGAGACAGGGAAAGAGATACGTCCGATGCGCTGGGCAAGGCCCTGTCATTATACAGGAAAGCCGAGGTGGAATACAGAAGAGTGCTCGGACAGTATCCGGATGATGCGGGAGCATACAACAATCTTGGCAACCTCTACAAAGCAAGATCGCAGCCCGATAGTGCGGCAGTCTTTTATGAATTGGCTTTGGAATACGATCCGGATCTACCACAGGCACATAACAATCTCGCAGACCTGTACAGAAAGGCGGGCGATCTTGAAAAAGCCATATCGCATTACAGGACCGCTGCCAAACTGATACCCACAGAATCCCGCATCTTCTGGGGATTAGCCCAAACTCTGGAGGCCTCAGGTAAAGTAACAGCCGCGTTGCAAGCCTACGAAAAGGCAATCGTCCTGAGAAAGGACTTTGCGCAGGCCCATTTCAGTCTGGGCAATTTGCTCTATGATCTTGGACGCTTTGAAAAAGCCCTACATCACTTTCAGCAATTTGTTGAACTCTGGCAGGGCGAAAGAAGGTTTACGGACTACGCGAACAAACTGATCAAAGCGGGAAAAGAGAAGATTGAAAGATAAGAAAAAAATAGGGGTGCGAAGAACGCACCCCTATCACCATAGTCCAAATTGTGTAACCTTAACGTAATTGCCGAAAACTATCAAATCTGCGAACTTTTTGGTCCTGATATTCTACTACCACCAGCGAAAGCCCCCCTAGCACTAGGAGGGAGACACCCACAAACGGTATTACCCAGAAACCCATACTTTGGTCCCTTCGATTGAATGCGATATCTGTGTCATTCATCTCTTCTGTTTAGTTTATCGGCATTCGTTTTGAAATCTTTGGGATTCTCTTATTGTTTCCCTTCTAAATGTGTTTCCTGGCAACCCGAAACTCGGGATGCGCGCTTCAGGGCAAATGATTTCGTTCCCGTTTTCCAGAAAACATTTGTGTTAAGGACCATTCCTTGTTAGATTTACTGTTCTCTTACATCGTTCAGTCTTATTTAAAGAAAAGGTGAAGGAGGTATCACCCTTGCCAAAGCTTAAATCCTCTCGAAAGAGATTGCGCCAGAACCTGAGGGCCAGGGCCCGAAATCGTGCCTCACGATCAATTTTGAGGACAACATTGAAAAAGGTTAGATCGGCACCAGGTAAAGAGGAGGCCTTGTCCGCTCTGCCCGAAGCCGTATCTGTATTGGACAGAAGTGTGAAGAAAGGGATACTTCACCGCANTACAGCTGCAAGAGTCAAATCCAAGCTTGTGCGTCAGGTGAACGCGCTCTAGCATACCTGCAATTAAGAAAAAAGCCCAGGTCTATGACCTGGGCTTTTTTCTTAATTGCAGTTTGCATCTAGCCGAACAGGAACGTGCCAAGATATCGTTCTCCGGTATCGGGAAGAATTACCACTACCTGCTGCTCTGGCTTCATATCCCTGGCCACCTCTACGGCTGCGTGTACAGCCGCCCCGGAGGAGATCCCGGCGAGGATCCCCTCCTCCTTTGCCAACCTTCTAGCCATGGTTCTAGCCTCGGTATTGGATACCACAATAATGCGATCCAATACTTCGACGTTCATTACAGGTGACACCATCCCTGCGCCGAGGCCATCGATCTCCGTTGGACCCGGTTCGCCGCCTGAAAGCACGGCAGAGTCCCGTGGCTCCACACCCACAACGAATGTATCTCCCCTAATGGACTTCAGGATCTCTCCCACCCCCGTAATGGTTCCCCCCGTACCCACTCCNGCCACAAATGCATCTGGTGCGCCGCCCATCTGACTTACTATCTCCCGTGCAGTCGTGCGGCGGTGGATCTCAGGATTGGCGGAGTTCTCGAATTGTTGCGGCACAAAAAAATCATCGTTTCCGGATTTGAGTTCCATGGCTTTTTCAATTGTTCCTCGCATACCCTCAAATGCTGGTGTAAGTACCACTTCAGCACCAAACGCAAGGAGCAATTTTTGACGCTCTTCGCTTACACCCTCAGGCAATGCAATGATGAGACGATACCCTTTCACAGCGGCAACCATTGCCAACCCTATCCCGGTATTCCCGCTGGTTGGTTCAACAATTGTCATCCCTGGTTTCAGTTCGCCCCGCTCTTCCGCCGCTTCGATCATGGCCACAGCCGTTCTGTCTTTCACACTGCCGCCGGGGTTGAATAACTCTAACTTGGCCCAGATCTCCGCACCCCCGTTCGTCCCCACGCGATTTAACCGGGAAATCGGGGTCTCCCCTATCAAGTCAAGTATGCTGGCAGACTTTCTCAATCCTATTGTCCTGTCATATTCTGAAAACGATGCGTTCGCGCTTCGCCTGCCATCTTCTACACAAATCACCCAGCGTGATGGATGACAGGACACCTTCGATAGCCAGCTCGACCTCCTCCCAGACATCTCGCAAAACATCCTGCTTTCGTTCCTCTTCCGTCCTTTTATTCCGTTCACCCATCNGGTCCACCGGCCCCTCGAGGACAGAGAGGACATCACCCACAGTCACTTCTTCAGGTCGCTTCAGGAGTACGTGGCCACCGTTGGGCCCGCGCACACTTCTCACCAAACCGGATTTGCGGAGAAGATTCAGCAATTGAACCAGGTAAGATTCGGGAATATTCTGTCGTGCGGCAATTTCCGCACTCTGCACATACCCTTCTCCTTCATGGAGGGCGAGGTCCAATATCGCCCTTAGTCCGTAGTTCCCCTTTGCCGAAATATGCATGAGATCCCTCCGCTCGTCCGCTTANTCCATACNTCCTGTCCGTGTACACCCACCGGCAATTGCTGGAACGATGGCCACACTGTCGCCATCCTTCAAGGCCGTTTCGGTCCCATCCAGAAACCGCACATCCTCTTCATTGACATATACATTCACGAACCGTCTTAGCGCTCCTGAATCTGCGTCTACAAGGTTTGCCTTGATGCCAGGGTACTGGGCCTCCAGATTATCGATCACCTCCCCAACAGTTCCACCGCTGGTCGCCACATCCGCCTGGTCGCCCGTGAATTTCCGCAAAGGTGTTGGAATTCTAACTGTTAGACTCATGGTCCTTCCTCCTCGTACTCCTTTGGCGCACTGCGAGTTTTACNGGAACAATGATGTTTTTCTAATGATAAATCATGATTTCGATGGTTGCTGGCCTCTCCAGGCCGCGATTTCGTGCATCCTCTCAGTCATCAGCCCAAAATCCGCCGATTGTCCCCACTCACCTAGAGGGATTTTACGTCCGATCTCGGTGTCATAATCCCTCAAAATGAGGGGATCTTCACCTTGTAACGCATCGCCGACAATGCGTCCTACAACCTCGCCCCCGATAACTGCTGAAGCGATACCGGCACCATTGAAAGGGTCGCACATCCCTCCCGCCGCGCCAGCAAGAAGCACCCCACCGGACTGTGCGGTTTCCAATCGACCATTGATGGGAACCAGCCCGCCCGTACAGCCAAGGATTCCTTCNGNGTAAATTCGTCCTTCGGCCGCCAGGCGCCGAAGAAACCTGTTCAGGTACTGCTTCAGATGTTTCGCCTGTAATCTCGGCAATCCTACACCTACCCGTGCTGTTCTTCCACAGGGAACGAACCAGGCATGGCCCTCTCTGCCCTCGATAGGCCGGTGTAACTCGGACCACGCATCTTCTACCCGCATCCCCACCTCGTACTGCATCGCGGCCATAAATGTGCGGTTCGACTGCCCAATGGATCTGCCGATAACCGACCCCGGACCGTCGGACCCGAGAATCACTTTACCGACAAACCTCGCCTGAATGCCGTTTCGTCTGAGGACTACCCCTTCGCCATCCCGCCTCAAGACAATTGCATTTGCCAGATCCGCGCCCGATTCCAAGGCGTGGATGGCAAGTGTCTTGTCGAATCTGGCTCTGTCCAATACAAATCCGGGCGCATCAATCTCCTCCGAGCCCTCTGGGGATACAAGTCTAATGCCTTTGACTTCCTGGAGGACCGCGCCATCGTCGAATCCTGTTCTTTCCCGCAGCCATTTGGGTACATATCCTGCACATCTGGGTGGCATCCCGACGGAGCGGCGACGGTCCACGATCATGACGGACACTCCCCTGTCTGCCGCAATCCGAGCGGCTGTAGATCCGGCCGGCCCGCAGCCAACAACGATTAGGTCAAATCGATCCAGGACCATTCCCCCACCTACAAGGTCATCTCNACAAACGCTTTACCTGCCTCATCCCATCTGAATCCTGCGGTATTATCGGGGACACCATCCATTACCGAGACGATGTAGTACTCGACACCAGGATATGCAGGTTCATCGAGGAACAAGGCCGCTCGTTTGTCTTCATCGGAGAAATACGCCTCACAATCTATATGTGAGTGATAGAAGCCCCTGAGCTTTCCTCCGGCCGCTTCGGTATCAGTCAATATCCTGTGTACTTGCATATCATCCATTCGGTAAGCCGTCTTGGATGTGCGTGGATGTTCGACCGGATCCTTCTCGTGTAACCTGTCCTGTATATTCCTGCAGCGGTNTACCTTTAGGATGCCNTCTTCTTCCGTGATAATCCCACAGCACTCTGCCGGATAGTCCTCCTGTGCATGTTTAAATACGGAATTCCAGACCTCAGCGTTCATTCATTGTTCCCCTATGCATTGCCATCTAACCTCCACAATGGCGTACTCATGTACTTTTCACCACTATCCGGGAATAGCGTCACAACCACTCCTTCCACTGCCTCCTCTGCCACCATTTTTGCACCCACAAGGGCTGCACCACATGACTGGCCCGTAAGGATCCCCATTTTCCTGGCGAGTAGCCGAACAGTGTCGTACGCATTTTCGGTTTCTACACGGATCTTCCTGTCCCAAACCGACGCATCGTAGATCTCAGGAACAATGGACACATCCATGTTCTTAAGACCTTCGATTCCGTGGAATTCCGGAGGTTCCACCGCTACAATCTCGATGTCGGGATTGAACTCCTTGAGTCCTCGGCCCGTTCCCATAACCGTTCCGCTGGTCCCAAGGGTGGCTACAAAGTGGGTAACTGTGCCGTTGGTTTGTTCCCAGATCTCTGGCGCAGTATTAAGGTAATGGGCCTTGGGGTTGGAAGGGTTGTTGTATTGATCCGGTTTGTAATATCGGTCCGGACTGGCCTCGAGTATTTCTCTACACCTCAGGATTGCGCCATCCGATCCCTCGAGCGGGTCGCTCAAGACTAGGCTGGCGCCGTACGACTGAATGACGTGTCTGCGCTCCACACTTACACTTTCGGGCATTACCAACTCCACCCGGTATCCAAGGGCAGCGCCAATCATCGCATAGGCAATTCCGGTATTGCCGGAGGTGGAATCTAGGATGATTTTGTCAGGCGTTAGTTCTCCAGAATCCTGAGCGTCCAGTATCATCTGCAAGGCAGGCCGGTCCTTCACCGACCCGCCCGGATTGAACATCTCCATTTTGGCGTAAAGTTCAGTACTCACATCTTCACTGAGATAATCACGAATTCTCAGAAGGGGTGTGCGACCGATCTCATCGATGATGGAAGAACGAATCTGGTTGNTCAATGCCACTCTTTCGGCTCGAAAAAATCCAATTCCCATTCTGGTTCATCTACAAAAACGGCCCCCATCAAGGGACCGTTTTGTTTGGTAATACAATATGATTTATGACTATTTTTGTCAAGAATCAATTCTCAGACTTTATCCTCCGCAAGCGTGTGGATTTCAGGCTGTTCCATGGTCAACAAGGGCGTGTGGATGCCACACTCTGTTTTCTGATGACCCGCCCATCGGCCGTCTCGCTCATCTGCATCGGGACCCACCGCCAGTGTGCACGGCCGGCAACCGATACTGGCATACCCCTGGTCGAGGAGTGGGTTGTAAGGAATATCATTCCCAAGCATATAGTCCCACACTTCCTTTTTCGTCCAATCCGCCATAGGACTCACCTTTACGACCCGGTGTCCGCTGTCGAACCAGTATCCGTCGGCAATTCGAGTCTCCTTCCGCGTTTCGGACTGGTCTCTTCGAATGCTCGATACCCAGCCATCCAAACCGGACAGTTTTCTTCTCAAAGGTGAAACCTTGCGCATCGCACAGCATAGGTCGGGGTTTCTCGAATAAAGGTCTTTGTCGTGAATCCTGTCTTGTTCCTCTACACTATGCTCTGGATGAAGTACTTCGATGTCTATGCCGTATTTGGTCTCGACTCTTTCTTTGAGGTCGCGCGTTTCATCAAACATATATCCCGTATCAATTGTAAAAACAGGGATTTCAGGAGTAATACTCTGTACGATATCAAGAAGCACTAGGCCGGTCGCCCCAAAAGCAGTTCCAAAGGCTACCCTTGGCCCGAGGCTTTCCCACACCCACTCGAGTCTCTCCTCGGTCGAAACACGTTCCAGATCCTTTGAAACTGCAGCCAACTCCCCCGGTTCCCTCATTTTCCACCCCAATTGAGACTGTTTCCGTGACAGACCTACCCTATTGTTGATAATCTTGATAAAGAATATATCAAATCGGTCGATGTCTGTCAAGAGCATTCGCAACCGACCCATAAAAACCATTCTAAATCCATAAATACGAGTTATAATCAGCTTGACAATTAGAAAGGAGTGTTATAAGTTAAAAAAGCATGACTCGTATTCGTTGTCAGAAATTCTGGAAAATAAATAAATGGCCCGATGCGCTGCCATCCGGGCCACTATTATTGATCCAAACACCTAATTTTTTATACTTTATGCAGTGAGCCCGGAAGGATTTGAACCTTCGACCAACGGCTTAAAAGGCCGCTGCTCTACCACTGAGCTACGGGCTCATCAAGTCCCATATCATATTTCCCGATTTGGGCGNTCGGTAAATATAGAAATTAGCTTCTCCCCTGTCAAGAAAAAGGGGCTTCACCCATGATGCGCAGGCGCGGTAGGCGCCGTATTTTGAAATGGGTACTCTGGACAGTCGGAGTTTTGGCACTGGTTCTGACAGTTCTGGGTCTCATCGAAATCGACGACGTAGTAATGGCGCAGGGCATTGTTGAGCCTGGCCGAAAAATATACATAGACTCACCGTTGAAAAGGGTCATCCAGGATGTGCTATGCGAACCTGGAACCCAGGTCAAGGTCGGTCAACCTGTTGTAAAACTATACAATTCCGACCTGCAGTCGGCAGCTGCAGCAGCGGAGAAAGAGATCCAGCGTGCTGAGGNAAATCTGGAGTTTGCTGCCGCCCACCTGGCCCTTCTTAAAGAAAAGCCCACCAAAGAAGAGCTGAAAATAGCGGAATCCCAGCTCGAGCAGGCCCGAATCGCTATTACTGCCCGAAAGCAGGAAATGGACAGGGCCAAACACCTTTATCTGGGTGAACGTCTTTGGAGCCAGGAAGACCTGGAGCGTGCGACAACCAACCACGAACTGGCTCATACCAACCTCAAGGTTGCGCAACAGAATTTGAACCTGGTGCGCCGCGGTGCTTCGCCCGCGGAATTGCGTCAGGCCGAGGCGGAGCTCAGACAGGCTGTTGCGGCCCTCGACAAGGCCCGCAACAGCCTGGAAGCGGCGGAGCAGAATCTCAATCTTGCTACGCTTACCTCACCTGTAGATGGGATTGTGGCCAGACGAGACCTACATCCAGGCATGCTTGCGGATCAGGGCCAGATCGTCCTGATTATTGCAGGGGCAGGTGCGGAAAAAGTGATCGACGCCTGGGTCCCCGAGACCAATGCCTGGAAAATCCGACTTGGGCATCAGGTTGAAATACTCAGCAACCTCTTTGCAGACAGAGAGGAATTCGTTGCCCAGGGCGAAGTGGCCAACTTTCACGGATATGCTGTCCATGGTGGCGGAGCCAGAACCTTCGAGCTCGAAGTCAAAATCCTGAATTCACCCCTTCCGCTGAAGTTCGGCTCCACAGCCGACCTGAGGATCGTCGTCGGAAAGCGCAGCATTCTGAAGATCCTCCTTGGTATAGAAGACCGCAAGGTCGTACAGGCTAGCAAGGACGACGATCAGGATGGACTCGATCCCCACCAGAGTGGTGTCGGCAGATCACAGAAGGAAGACCTTCCTGACTCAGTGATCACAACAACTGACGTAGACAGCACCAAGCAGGGTTCGATCCGCTCTACAATTACTGAAAAGGACAGTGGAGGGCTAAAACCCAAGAGCCCGTAACCTGATTCGAGGACGAAATGGCAAAAGCACGACAGAAGCAAACCCACACCAAGGCCCAAAAGTTCGTGTATTTTTTTGGTGATGGAAAAGCTGATGGCACAGGCGTAATGAAGAACCTGCTCGGGGGAAAAGGTGCCAACCTTGCAGAGATGTCCAGTATTGACATCCCAGTTCCTGCGGGGTTCACNATAACCACCGATGTATGCACTTACTATTACGACCATAAGAAACGCTACCCACGTGAGCTCGAGGCACAAACCCTCACCAATTTGCGGAAAATCGAGAAGGTGATGGGCGGAAAATTCGGTGATCCGAGTAATCCCCTGTTGCTTTCCGTTCGATCGGGTGCCCGAGTCTCGATGCCGGGTATGATGGAGACAGTGTTAAACCTTGGACTCAATGACGAGATCGCAGGAGGGCTGATCAAGAAATCGGGAAACGAAAGATTCGTGTATGATGCCTATCGGAGATTCATCCAGACTTATGGTGACGTTGTGATGGGCGTCCAGCCTGAAGGAATAGAGCATGACCCCTTCGAGGTGGCCATTGAGAAGATCAAGGATAAGCGTGGGATTCATCTGGACACCGAGTTGACAACAGATGACCTCAAGGAACTGGTTGATGCCTTCAAGAAGATCGTGAAACAACGCACGAAACGAAGCTTTCCGGATGACCCGATGGAGCAGCTCTGGGGCGGCATAGGCGCAGTCTTCGGATCCTGGATGGGGCAGCGTGCGATCATCTACCGAAACATCAACGGTATTCCTCACGACTGGGGAACAGCCGTGAACGTTCAATCGATGGTGTATGGGAATATGGGTGATGACTGTGCAACAGGTGTTGCCTTCACCCGAAACCCTTCCACCGGGGAAAGAAAGTTTTATGGCGAGTATCTCATTAATGCCCAGGGAGAAGACGTAGTAGCAGGCGTTCGAACGCCCAGGCCCGTGATCAGGATGAAGAGACAACTTCCGGGGGCTTACAAGACACTGGAAGGGATCTACAAACGCCTGGAAAAACATTACCGCGACATGCAGGACATTGAGTTTACGGTACAGGAGGGCCGGCTCTGGATGCTTCAGACCCGATCAGGAAAAAGAACCGCGGCATCGGCCCTCAAGATTGCCGTAGATATGGTAAAGGAACGCCTGATTACCAAGAAAGAAGCGATTGCCAGCCTTGACCCCGCGCAACTGGATCAGTTGTTGCATCCGACCTTCGATCCCAAAGCCGAACGCAAGGTGATTTCGAAAGGACTACCCGCTTCTCCGGGCGCCGCCAGCGGTAAAGTCGTCTTCTCGGCCGCAGCAGCTGAGACGCAGGCGGCAAAAGGAGACGATATCATCCTTGTTCGACTCGAGACATCTCCCGAGGATATCGGTGGCATGAATGCCGCCAAGGGGATCCTCACAGCGCGCGGCGGGATGACTTCCCACGCGGCTGTTGTTGCCAGAGGGATGGGCAAGTGCTGTGTGGCGGGATGCGGAGATATCGCCATCGACTACGGAAAGGACCTGTTCACCGCGAACGGCAAAGTCATCAAGGCGGGCGATTGGGTCTCCCTGGATGGCTCTAGCGGCGAAGTGATGCTTGGACAGGTTGCCACAAAGGAGTCCAAACTTTCAGGTAATTTCTCCACCGTCATGAAGTGGGCGGACGAGTTGCGTAAGATGGATGTTCGAACAAACGCGGACACACCGCACGATTCTGATGTCGCTCGTAAATTCGGCGCCGAAGGCATCGGCCTTTGCAGGACCGAGCATATGTTCTTTGAGGGGGACAGGATCCTGGCTGTTAGAGAAATGATTCTGGCCAACGACGAGGCGGGTCGACGTAAAGCACTCAAGAAGCTCCTACCGATACAAAGAAGCGACTTCGAAGGCATATTTAAATCAATGAACGGCCTGCCGGTCACCATCCGTCTGCTGGATCCCCCGCTTCACGAGTTCCTTCCACATGAAAAAGACCAGCAGCAGGAAATGGCGGAGCAATTGAAGGTTCCGGCTCGACTGATCCGAGACAAAGTCGATTCTCTCCACGAATTCAACCCCATGCTGGGTCATCGTGGATGCCGTCTCGGGATCACATATCCTGAGATCTACGAGATGCAGGCCAGGGCAATCTTTGAGGCCGCAGCCAATACGAGAAAAAAGAGGATCAAGGCGATTCCGGAAGTCATGATTCCACTGGTTGGTACCGTTCGGGAATTCACCGACCTCAGAGAAATGGTCGACAGGGTTGCCAAAGAGGTTATGGCGGAAAAGAAAACCAAATTCGACTATATGGTCGGAACAATGATCGAGATTCCACGAGCAGCTCTTGTGGCCCATCAAATTGCTGAGACCGCTGATTTTTTCAGTTTCGGGACAAATGACCTCACCCAGATGACGTTCGGATACTCCAGGGATGACGCCGGCAAGTTCCTCCCGGAGTATGTGGACCAGGGCATTCTTGGCGACGATCCGTTCCAAAGCCTTGACCAGGATGGCGTGGGGCAATTGGTACAGGTTGGGACTGAAAGGGGCAGAAGTACTCGCAAATCGTTGAAGGTTGGCATCTGCGGCGAGCATGGCGGGGACCCCGAATCCGTCAAGTTCTGCCACCGGGCGGCAATGAACTATGTTTCTTGTTCGCCCTTCAGGGTCCCGATTGCCCGGCTTTCCGCTGCTCAGGCTGCAATTGAGTAAGCGACTTCAATACACTGACAGCCCTGTTTGGTAGCGGGGGTGGTCTACTAAAGCCCTGCCTATATCCTTCGAGCGAGATAGGCAGGGCTTTTCTTGATTTTCGCATATTGATGGGCTATATTGTTTGCCGACTTTCACTCCCCTTAACATCAAGACCAAGCTGCTTCTTCGGCTTCCTCTCTTCTCCCAAGCGGTCTTCTTAGTGCTTCACTAACCACAGTCCATGTCCCGACTCATCGCCATCGCAAATCAGAAGGGTGGAGTGGGTAAAACCACCACCGCCGTAAATCTGGCTGCCTGCCTTGCAGCGGCGGAAAAACCCACTCTTCTGGTCGATTTGGATCCACAGGCCAACGCAACCAGCGGATTCGGGTGTATCCTGCAGAAAAACGACCCCTGTATCTACGAGGTGCTCCTCCACGAACACACACTGGGTGATGTGATCCAGGAGACTGATATTCCCTTCCTCGGTCTGGCCCCCTCCCACATTCGGCTGACTGGGGCCGAGGTAGAACTGGTTAGTGTCATCTCCCGAGAACGGAGACTTCAGAACGCCCTGGAGACGACTCGCGAAGAATACGAATACATCATCATCGATTGCCCTCCCTCGCTGGGTCTGCTCACGCTGAACGCCCTCACTGCTGCCAACTCGGTATTGATACCCATCCAATGCGAATACTACGCCCTAGAGGGCCTCGGAAAGCTGCTCAATACCATTCGGGTGGTACAGAAACATGTAAACCCGCAATTGGCGATCGAAGGGGTCCTCCTTACCATGTTCGACAGCCGGCTGAATCTCTCACGCCAGGTGGCCGAAGAGGCGAGATCCCACTTTGGGGAACAGGTCTACAAGACAGTTATTGGACGAAACGTGAAGCTCGGGGAAGCCCCGAGTTTTGGAAAGCCCATCATCCTGTACGATATCATGTCGCCAGGAGCTCAAAACTATATGAGTCTCGCCGGAGAGGTCATCAGCCATGGCTAAGCGAAATGCCCTAGGCAAGGGCTTGAGTGCGCTCATTCCNGGCGCCGAAGAGGAAGAATTCGAGTCCACGGAGTCCTTACCCGACATTCCGCCGGAAATGGTCCGCGGCGTGGCCGAAATCAGAGTTGGGGATATTGAACCCAATCCCCACCAACCACGCACGGAGTTCGACCCGGAAGCCGTGGAGGAACTTGCCGGATCCATTAGAGATAAGGGCATTATCCAACCGATTAGCGTCAGGCGATTTGGTTCCGGATACCAGCTCATCGCTGGAGAAAGGCGCCTTAGGGCTGCCCAACTTGCGAACCTGGAAGTTGTCCCTGCCCAGATCCTGAACATCGGGACCGATGAAGAGATGATGGAGATCTCGCTTATTGAAAATGTTCAGCGAGAAGATCTCAATCCGATAGAAGAAGCAAGGGCGTATAGAGCCTTGATGGAGGAATGCTTTCTTACGCAGGAGGAAGTTGCACAAAAGGTCTCCAAAGATCGCACCACGATAACCAACACCCTTCGTCTGCTTAATCTGTCGGTCGAGGTCAGGGATGCGCTCCAAGAGAAGCAGATCTCAATGGGTCACGCCCGGGCGCTACTGGGCTTGGAGAACGAAAACCTGCAAGGTACGATCTGCCGCCAGATCATCGCAGAGGGCCTTTCGGTNCGCCGGGTAGAGGCCTTGGTCAAGGCATATCGAGAAGGCAGCGCCGAGAAGGTCAGTCCCCCGCGCTCGACCAAAGATCCCCAGACGCGCTCGATCGAGGAAGATCTTCAACGTCAGTTCGGTACTGCGGTGAACATCAGCAGAAAGGGCAAGAAGGGCCGCATCGAAATAGAATTCTATACGAACGAGGATCTTGAGCGACTCCTGGATCTGCTCCAAGGTCAGCAATACTGAAGAAGGGTTAAATCGGCGCATTCAAGGGGCACGGAAGCCGTGCCCCTATCCTTTTTTAATACAGAGTCGAATCTCGGAGGAACCCGTTGCTATCAAATTTACTGGCCAGATTCAAGTCAGGACTCACCAAGACACGAGAAGGCATCTTTGGCAGAATTGGTGAGGTCCTGCACGGACGTCCCAGGATGGATGAGGAAACCCTTGAAGAAATCGAAGAGTTGTTGATTCAGGCGGACGTCGGCGTTACGCCCACACTTCGAATTGTAGACAGACTCAGAGAGACATTTTCAGATGCCGTCGTATCGGACGAAACGGAAGGACTTGCGAAGGACTTGCTGCAGGATGAGATCCTCAAGATCCTCCAATCGGCCAATGGGATTCAGAAGGCCAGCACGGTTGGAAACCCGCACGTAGTACTTGTGGTCGGTGTGAACGGGGTAGGTAAAACCACTGCCATCGGGAAGTTGGCCAGTCGATACCAGGCCGAAGGCAAACGAGTCCTCGTCGCCGCCTGCGACACCTTCAGGGCAGCTGCAATCGATCAGCTGGCGGTGTGGGCGGAAAGGTCCGGTGCAGACATTGTCCGCCATCAGCCTGGGGCAGATGCCGCGTCTGTAGCCTTCGATGCCCTGCAGGCAGCAATATCCAGACACATCGATGTTGTTCTCATCGACACCGCCGGGAGGCTGCACACCAAAGTGAACCTGATGGAGGAACTCAAGAAGATCCGCAGGGTCCTGAGCAAGGGGCTGAAAGGTTCGCCGCACGAGACACTTCTGGTGCTCGATGCTACCACCGGACAAAATGCGGTCTCCCAGGCAAGACAGTTCCATAGTGATTTGGAGCTTTCCGGGCTAATCCTGGCAAAGTTGGATGGGACTGCCAAGGGTGGTGTTGTGATTGCCATCGCAGACGAACTGGGAATTCCCGTTCAAATGGTTGGTTTGGGCGAAGGCATCGAAGACCTTAGTGAATTCGACGCCGAGACCTTTGTCAGAGCCCTGTTTGAGGAGGATTGATAACCCATCCGGACCGCATCATCACATGTTGTTTTTAATAACCATACACCGAAAAATCTAAAAGCATTGCCGTTAACGTCAATGTCGGGTATATTCCGGTTCCAGACAACTTGTGCCCTGATCGATCCCGAAGGTTGGAAATGTCTCCGCAAACACCCATCTATGTGGACAACCATGCCACGACCCCGGTTGACGAGCGTGTACTGCAGGACATGCTTCCCTTCCTGACCGACCACTTNGGAAACGCGGCCAGTAGAACGCATTCCTACGGTTGGAAAGCCGAATCCGCTGTGGATCGGGCGAGGGAGCAGGTGGCGGACCTGATCAGTGCCCAGCCCAAAGACATTGTATTCACCAGTGGTGCTACCGAGTCCGATAATCTCGCCGTAAAGGGCGTTGCAAACGCCAGGGGTGGCGGGCATATCATTACTCAGGTGACTGAGCACCACGCTGTTCTGGATTCCTGCAGAGCCTTGGAGCAGAAGGGATTTCGGATCACCTACCTGTCTGTGGATTCGAATGGTCGGCTGGATCCGGAGGCTGTAGAAACCGCCATTGCAGATGACACGATCCTAGTGAGTGTCATGTCTGCAAACAACGAAATCGGCGTGCTTCAGCCCATTGAGGAGATCGGTTGGCTCTGCAAATCTAGGAACGTGCTTTTCCATACCGACGCCACACAATCTGTTGGCAAATTGCCTCTGGACGTCGAGGCTTCCGGTATAGACCTCCTGTCCATCACGGCCCACAAAATGTATGGTCCCAAGGGGGTCGGTGCGCTCTATGTCCGAAGCCGTCCAAGGGTAGGCCTGGTTGCCGAAATAGATGGCGGTGGACACGAGCGAAGTATGCGATCGGGCACACTGAATGTATCCGGCATAGTGGGGTTGGGCAGGGCTTGCGAACTGTCCGGTGAGGTAATGGCGTCCGAACATACCCGAGTGGGTGATCTCAGGAACCGTCTGAAGGAACAAATCTTCGCGAACCTTGATAATGTCTTCCTGAACGGACATCCCACAGAGCGTCTGTACGGAAACCTGAATGTCAGCATTTCGAATGCGGACAGTGAAAGTCTGCTGATGCGNCTGGGTGATGTTGCACTTTCCTCAGGCTCCGCATGCACTTCGGCAGCACTCGAGCCATCTTATGTCCTCAAAGCGCTGGGGTTGTCCAATCACCTTGCACAGAACAGCGTGAGATTTGGTTTGGGTCGTTTCAATACAGAGGAAGAGGTAGACTATGTGGCACGCCGAGTGGTTGAGGAAGTAGGCAGGCTTCGGGAGATATCTCCTACCAGCTAGGAGTGCCTTTTGTAACCATCTGTGATACGGTGAGGGAACATCGAGAAATGCAAATGACACCAGGACAAAACCCACCCGAGCTCCTGCCCAGTGTGCAGCATATCGTTGCAGTATCCAGCGGTAAGGGAGGTGTCGGGAAATCCACGGTCAGTGTAAACCTGTCCGTTGCACTGTCGAGATCTGGCAAGGGGGTAGGTCTGCTTGATGCGGATATCTACGGTCCAAATATCCCAATGATGATGGGGGTCAAAGAGCAACCTGAGGCTACCGATGGTAAGATTATTCCCCTGGAAAGCCACGGTGTCAAGTTGATGTCCCTTGGTCTGATCGCAGGTGAGGATACACCGGTTATCTGGCGTGGGCCCATCGTGGGGAAAATGATCCAGCAATTCCTGGTAGACGTGGCCTGGGGGGCTCTCGACTACCTTGTGGTCGATCTTCCGCCGGGCACTGGCGATGCTCAGCTTACCCTCGCCCAAACGGTACCGCTGGGCGGCGCGCTCATCGTCACCACACCCCAGAAGGTTGCACTCGAAGACGTGACTCGAAGCGTCGAAATGTTTCGGAAGGTGGATGTGCCAATTGTCGGGGTTATCGAAAACATGGCCTACTTCGTCTGTCCGTGTTGTGCAGACAGGACACCCATATTCGGCGAAGGGGGCGGACAGGAGATTGCCGATCATTTCAGCATCCCGCTTCTGGGCAGCATACCCCTGGTGCCGGATATCCGGGAAAGTGGTGACACTGGATCACCGGTGGCAGGTGGTGACACGGAAGAATCCAGAACTTTTTCGGAGATTGCGGCAAGCACGGTAGAAGAGGTAGACAGACTTGACGCCCCGGGTCCCCAGATCTCAATCTCCTGAGCTTTGCATGTAAGCAAGGATTACGTTAGATTTTTATCATCGATTTCTTACAACTCATTTGACAGCTACCTCTCACCGAAGTGCAAGGGGGTTTATAAAATGACGACTTCGCTGGATTCATTTATCAGCTCGGTCAAATCTCAAGTAGTGGGGATATCAACCCAGGAGGCCGAAAAGCAGCTCGCAAATGGACGTTCTGCACTGCTTCTTGATGTCAGGGAGCGCGAGGACTACGCCCAGGGGTACATCCCTGGGGCGGAAAATATCCCGAGGGGATATCTTGAGCTTAGAATCGAGGGTCGCGCCAACGCCAGGGATACAGCCATTATCGTTTACGGGGAAGAACACCAGGGAGAGTTCGCCGCTCGAGATCTGCAGAATATGGGGTACACGGATGTGGTTTATCTGGAAGGCGGCACAAAGGCCTGGTCGGATGCTGGCTTGTCGTTTGACCGGGACCGGCAGTTGAGCAAAGCTGAGATACAGCGGTATTCCCGGCACCTCCTCGTACCTGAGGTGGGGGAAAAGGGTCAGGGCAAACTGTTGGATGCAAAAGTACTGATGGTGGGTGCCGGCGGTCTTGGAAGTCCCGCCGCTTACTATCTGGCCGCGGCGGGTGTAGGTACTCTGGGTATTGTCGATGCCGATGTCGTAGACATCACGAACCTTCAACGGCAAATCCTTCACGGGACCTCCGATGTAGGTAGGCCAAAAGCCATTTCCGCACGCGAAACGCTTATGGACCTCAACCCTGGTTGTAACGTCATTCCTTACATCGAGTATTTGAACTCCGAAAACGTGATGGACATCATCTCGGAATATGACATAGTGGTTAACGGATGCGACAACTTCCCGACTCGGTATATGGTAAATGATGCGTGCGTATTTGCCGGGAAACCTATCGTGGATGGGAGCATCTTCCGTTTTGAAGGTCAGGTTACCATCTACCCCTGTGACTCAGAGGGTCCCTGCTACCGTTGCTTGTATCCGGAACCACCACCCGCCGAGCTTGCGCCGTCTTGCGCAGAAGCTGGGGTGCTGNGTGTACTCCCAGGAACGGTCGGGTTGATTCAGGCCACGGAGGTGGTGAAACTCATCCTTGGACAAGGAGAGCCATTGATCGGCAGATTGCTTATGTACGATGCACTGAGCATGAACTTCAAGAATTTTAAGATTCGCAGGGATCCGGGCTGCCCCGTTTGCGGTGATAACCCTACCGTTACGGAACTGATCGACTACGTCGCTTTCTGCTCAGGCCTGGATCACGAGATTGCTGCTGACTAGGTCTGCTTCCGTCTTCTCGGGGGGGGGGGAAGCCGGCATCGGCCTTACCCCTTTCTTTTATTGACGCACCTATGGGTTAATGGCAGACTTGGGCCTTGAAATGAAAAAGGAGCACCATCTCGAGGCGCTCCTTTTTCATTTTTGCGTTTTGAACTTCAGTTCTTGTTTCTAGTACATTCCTCCGCCCGGGGGTGCTGGTGGCGCAGGGGGTGCCTCTTCAGGCATATCTGCAACTACCGCCTCGGTCGTAAGGAGCAGACCGGCAATGCTGGCCGCATTCTCCAAGGCGGTCCGTGTGACCTTTGTTGGGTCTGGCACTCCGGCCTTGATCAGGTCTTCATACTTCTCCGTGTCAGCGTTGAAGCCAAACGCACCTTCGCCTCCGGACACTTCCTGCACCACAATTGCGCCCTCTACTCCTGCGTTGTCAGCAATCTGCCGAAGGGGCTCTTCCAGCGCACGCTCTATGATCTCAACTCCGATTTTCTCATCTCCTCGGGCATCCTTTCGGGCCTTATCAAGGGCATTGATCCCTCGAATCAGGGCAACGCCTCCACCGGGTACAATCCCCTCTTCCACAGCGGCACGCGTCGCGTTAAGGGCATCCTCAACACGAGCCTTCTTTTCCTTCATCTCGGTCTCGGTTGCGGCTCCGATGTTCAGCACAGCAACGCCGCCGGCCAGCTTGGCCAAGCGCTCCTGAAGCTTCTCGCCGTCGTAATCAGAGGTCGTTTCCTCAATCTGCCGACGAATCTGATTCACGCGACCCTGGATATCCGCTGCGCCTCCGTCACCTTCCACGATTGTAGTGTTATCCTTGTCGATCGTGACCCGCTTGGCCTGACCCAGATCTGCAGTCGTGGCGTTCTCTAGCTTGAATCCCGCATCCTCTGAAAGTACACGGCCACCGGTGAGAATGGCGATATCTTCAAGCATCTCCTTGCGCCGATCGCCGAACCCCGGGGCCTTAACGCCTGCAACACGCAGAGTTCCGCGGATCTTGTTCACAACCAGAGTAGCAAGAGCTTCGCCTTCAACGTCTTCGGCAATGATCAGAAGCGGTTTCCCTGTCTGCGCGATTTTCTCCAGAATGGGGAGAAGGTCCCGCATTGCGGAGATCTTCTTGTCATAGATCAGGATATGGGCGTCTTCCAGGATCGCTTCCATATTGTCGGGGTCTGTCACGAAATAAGGCGACAGGTAGCCCCTGTCGAACTGCATCCCCTCAACCACGTCCAATTCGGTTTCGATGCTTTTGGCCTCTTCGACCGTAATCACTCCGTCTTTCCCTACCTTCTCCATTGCTTCCGCGATAAGGTCCCCGATGGCCTTGTCGTTATTCGCGGAGGTGGTGGCAACCTGGGAGATATCGGAACGACCTGCAACGGGCTTACTGAGATCCTGAATGGCCTTGACCGCTGCGTTAACCGCTTTGTCGATACCCCGTTTGAGGTCCATCGGGTTCGCTCCGGCCGTCACATTCTTGAGACCTTCCCTATAAATGGCCTGTGCGAGAACTGTAGCCGTGGTGGTCCCGTCACCGGCAACATCCGAAGTCTTGGATGAGACCTCTTTGACCATCTGGGCACCCATATTCTCATATGCATCTTCCAGTTCGATTTCCTTGGCAACCGTAACACCATCCTTGGTCACCGTCGGCGAACCAAATTTCTTATCCAGCACAACATTGCGGCCCTTTGGGCCCAGGGTGACCTTGACAGCATCTGCAAGCTGGTCAACGCCTCGCTTGAGCGCATCCCTGGCCGCTACATCGAATTCAAGCTGCTTCGGCATTTCATCCTCCTTGTATACACAAAATAGCCANTGTCTTAGCCTTCAATGATGGCCAGAATGTCACCTTCGGACATAATCAGATGCTCAGTGTCATCCAACTGGACCTCGGTACCTGAATACTTTCCATACAATATTACGTCACCAGACTTCACCGACGGGGTGATCTTGTTGCCGGAGTCGTCGACCTTGCCATCGCCTACGGCTACAACTTTCCCCCGCTGCGGCTTCTCTTTTGCCGTGTCCGGAATGATGATCCCGCCCTTGATCTGCTCTTCTTCCTCTTCAGGCTTAACCAGGACGCGATCTCCCAGCGGTTTAACCTTTGCTGCCATGTCCCTATCCTCCTTTAGGCATGAAACGGGAATTGGGTGTTAATGGAATTCATTTCGTCTGCTCGGCCTGTTAGCACTCTTGTGTGTCGAGTGCTAACAGGGATGGAATATATCATACCCCTGAAAATTTGGCAAGCAAAAACTACCAAAAAAGACTCCACTGGCCTTTGACAGGGCCAGTGGGGTTAGAATATGCATCACTGAGTCCGAATCACGGCTGATTCTGGTACAATTTNTGGAATTGATCGAGATATTTGTGAAGATTCTTCACATTCTCAGTGTCAACCGTTTGCTTACATTTCATCGCATAAACCACCATCTTGTGTAGTAGGGAGAGTTTCTGGCTGTATACCTCCTCGGCGGCAGCATCCCCCGCAGTAGGCACCTTAATCCGTTGTGCGAGGAAGTACTGAGCAACTGTGTCCCGTATATGGTCGGCATGCTTTTCTTTGTTATTTACCCATCGCACCAGCTGATTCATGTGGTTGTTTGGGTCCGATGAAAGAGATTGGATCTGTATCATAGACTTCTCTATGGTTTTCAGATCCTCTGCTATGGCCTTGAACCGTTCCTCGTCCCCGTAGATGCCACAGGGGATCTCGCAATGACCAAACACGGAAACTGAGCTGAATACCAGCAGGACCAAAGCAATTGCTGCGTACATTTTCATCCTAGTCCTCCTCGTNTGCTATGGGCTGAACATCCCAAAATTAATTCAATCAAATGNAAATCTATTCCGCACCACCAGGTTCACCTCCTTCAACCGATGCGGGTGGCTCCGATCGGAACCCTTTTCGTTTGATTTCCAGGTCTGTTTCTATATATTTGACACGTCGTAGAATCGGCCGCCTCAAAGTAAGGTATTTTCCTCCCTCGATCAAGAGAAGAGCGGCTGCCGAATTGTTCGGGAGGGAACTGCAATGCCTGTGTCACGGGACCAGATTCTGGATCATGTCAGAAACCATCGTCCTCTTCGGCCCCGTGAACTGGCTCGCGCATTAAGAATACCAGGCAAGGATTACAATAGATTTCGTCGTCTGATCCAGAAGCTGGTTCTGGAAGGCGATTTGGTAAAGCTTAGAAGCAACCGGTATGGCGCCTCGAGGGATTCAAGCACACTCCAGGGCAGGTTGTCTGTAAATCCCGCCGGATTTGGCTTTGTGATTCCAGAAAGTGATGAATCCGATGTCTATATCTCGGCATTCAACAAGGGCACTGCCCTACACGGAGACAAGGTGGTCGTCCTTCGGCTCCCCAAAAGAAAAAGAGGGCCGGAGGGGAAAATCGTTAAGGTACTTGAGCGTACCAACCCTGCAATTGTAGGTAAATTCCGACGTGCCGGTCTTTTCGAATTCGTGGAACCGGACGACCCTCGCTACCCTCGAACGGTCTCGCTCTCAGCCACGCAATCCGACTTTGCTGCACCTGGTCAGCAGGTTGTCGTCCGGATCGACAGTTGGCCCACCGGATACAAGAATCCTGAGGGCACTATTACCGAGGTACTCGGGAATCCCGAAGATCCCCAAAACGACTTGCTGGTGGTTGCCAGATCACATAACCTCTCCCTCGAATTTCCTCCTCCTGTAATTCAAGAAGCTGAACGCATACCCGAAGAGATCCCCCTAGAAGAATTCGGTCGACGTGAAGATCTCAGAGATCTTCCATGCATCACAATCGATCCGGATGACGCAAAAGACCACGACGATGCCGTCTCCTTACAGTCGAATCCCGATGGATCGCTCCGTCTGGGTGTTCACATTGCCGATGTCAGCCACTACGTCGGCGAAGGAACCGCGCTTGACAAGGAGGCCAGTTGTCGTGGAACGAGTGTCTATTTGGTTGATCGTGTAATACCGATGTTGCCTGAACGACTTTCAAGTGATATTTGCTCATTGAGGACCGGCGCCGACAAACTCGCTCTGAGCGTGTTCCTGCAACTCACCGCACAGGGCGAGACAACAAATACCGAATTCTCTAATTCCATAATCAGGGTACNCTGGCAAGGCACCTACCGACAGGTGCANGAAATCATCGACGGCGGAACCTGCCGCCNCCCCCCTGGAGAGGACCTGATACAAATGGTTCGCCAAATGGAGGGCCTCCGGCAGCATCTCACCGCTGTTCGCGCGGACAGGGGCGCCATAGATTTTCAGATACCCGAGCCGGAAGTAGTGCTGGACGGATCGGGAAATCCGGTTGAGGTCAAGGAGCGTACTCGCCTTTCCAGCCATCGCCTGATCGAAGAGTTCATGCTTCTGGCCAACGAGGCCGTGGCGCAAAAACTGATTGAAGAGAGAATCCCCACCCTTTACAGAGTACACGACAGGCCGGATCCTGTGGCATTGGGTGATTTTGCGCGAGTTGCTGAAGCATTTGGTCATCGGTTCCCAAAGCGTGCCTATCCGAGAGAGATCCAAGAATTCGTAGCTCGAATCAAGGGCGATAGCGCAGGTGGAGTGTTGAATACAATGTTGCTTAGGACAATGAAAAAAGCCACCTACACCCCAGAAAACCGTGGACACTTTGGGTTAGCGTGCAAAGCCTACACCCATTTTACATCACCCATCAGGAGATACCCGGATCTGCTCGTCCACCGCCAATTGAAGTCGTGGCTACTCGGAAAAGATAGAATCAGCGAACGAATTCAGCCACGTCTGCCCTCACTGGGGGACCATGCGACCAGGCGAGAAGTTGCCGCGCAGGATGCCGAGTGGGATTCTGTAAAGATCAAACAGATACGGTTTTTGGCAACTCGAGTCGGTCAAGTGTTCCGGGCTACAATCGTCGGAATACGGCCTGTCGGTTTTTTTGCCGAGCTGGATGAACACCTTATCCAGGGTCTTGTCAAGGTTAGATCATTGAAAGACGACTTCTACATGTTCAAAGAATCTGATTTGACCCTTTTCGGGCAGCGAACGGGCAGGACATTCAGACTCGGTGGTCAGGTTACCGTTCAGGTTGAGCAGGTAGACCGGAGGGCAAGGCTGGTTGATCTATCGCTCGTTGAGGGAGGGTGCCTAAAACAAAAAACATTGGATAACCTCGGCGATCGGAAACGAAAATACAGCAGGCAAAAAATCTCGAAAAGACGTAACCGGAAGAACTGAACCTGAAGACAAAGCGATGCCACCCGATACAACCAAACACCAGGAGAGGCAATGGATCACAACGTGAGGCACTATTGTGGGATTTTCGGAATTTACGGTACGAAAGAGGCAGCAAGACTCACCACGCTAGGGCTCCACGCGCTACAACATAGGGGCGAGGAGAGCAGCGGCATTGCCACCGGAGACGGCGAACATGTCTATGTCCATACCGGCATGGGTCACGTGTCCGACGTATTCGAAGACCCCAACGTTCTGGAGCGCCTGCCGGGACATCTCTCCATAGGACACAATCGGTATTCCACGACAGGATCGGACAGCCTCTGTAATGCACAACCTTTTGTAGCTCAATGCCGAGACGGTTACATAGCTGTTGCACACAACGGAAATCTTACAAACACCTCGCCGCTACGGACACGGATGCAGGATGAGGGTGCAATTTTTCAGACAACTACTGACAGCGAGCTTGTACTGCACCTGATCGCACGGTCCAGGGCCAGCCATATAGTCGACCGGGTTACCGAAACCTTGAAGCAGATTCAAGGCGCCTACTCTCTCGTTCTGTCAACTGAAAACCAGCTCCTCGCTGCCAGAGACCCATACGGTTTCCGTCCCCTGTGCCTAGGACAGTTGGGTGACGCTTGGATCGTGGCGTCCGAGTCTTGCGCGCTGGATATCATTTCCGCCCGGTATATACGCGACATCGAACCGGGTGAATTGATCGTAATCGATGCAAACGGACTGAGAACTTTCACGCCAACCGAAGCAAGTCGCCACGCCTTCTGTGTGTTCGAATACATCTATTTTTCAAGACCTGACAGCATCATCTTTGGAGACAATGTCGACAAGACCAGACGTTCTCTTGGCAAACAGCTCGCGATTGAACAACCTGCAGATGCGGACATCGTGATATCAGTACCGGACTCCAGCAACACCGCCGCACTGGGGTATGCACATCAGTCAGGAATCAAGCACGAAATCGGCCTGATTCGGAATCACTATGTGGGCAGGACATTCATCACACCGGGGCAGGAAACCAGGTCCGCCAAGGTGAAGCTGAAGTTCAATCCCGTAAGAGGTGTTCTGAAGGGCAAGCGTGTTGTTGTTGTAGAGGACTCCATCGTAAGGGGAACCACGCTTAAACACCTTGTCAGGATGTTGCGTGAGGCCGGTGCACGTCAGGTCCACGTCAGGGTCAGCTGCCCACCCATAGTTGGGGCGTGCTATTATGGAATCGACTTCCAAACTGAGAAAGAGCTTATTGCCAACGGCAAATCCGTCGAATTCATCCGCGAACAGATCGGAGTGGACAGTCTGGGATACCTCTCCCTGGAGGGCATGCTGAGCGTTGCACCCAATGCCACCCACCAATACTGCACGGCCTGCTTTACGCAAGACTATCCCATCCAGATAGAAAATGAAGTCAGCAAACTGATTTTGGAAAGGTAACACCCTGGGCAACCAATTCTCCGGCCAAACGTAGAAGTACCGTCTATCCAATCTTTTTGCTTACGTTTACCTTTCAGATCGTCTCATTGCATTGGTTCAGAGGAGTTTATGAATCGTAGCCTCCGCAGATTCTCGCTATTTCTGGTGGTGATGATCACCGCCTGTGCGGGGCCATCCAATATTTCCGTGAGACCGAAAGGTGAGGTTGAGTCAGGGCTTCACCTGGAGGCACTTGCTTATTTCATCGACGCAAAAATGATGGAAATGAAAGGTCAAAGGGGCGCTGCGATCAACGCGCTGCGCGCGGCAATTGGTATTGACAGCACCTCTGCAACTCTCTACGGTTCTCTTGCCAGAAATCTGGCCGCGCTTCGTAAGTATGACCAAGCGATACCGCCTGCGCGCAAGGCGGTTAGGCTGTCACCCCTTGACACTTCACATCGATGGCTGTTGTACAAGATGCTTATGGAGGGTATAAAAGACACCGTTTCCGCAGTTGAGCAGCTCGAGGCAATGACCCAGCTCACACCAGATGACTTGAGGGTTTTTACCCCCTTGCTCCAGACGTATAAGAACCAGAACCGAAGGTCGGACATTCTTCGAGTCCTGAGGCGCATCTCTGAGATACCTGGCCTCAGTACCCGGCATAACCTCTTTGTAGCCGAAAATTACGTTCGCCACAAGGCACCACGACATGCCATCCCAATCTACGAGAAGATCCTAGCAGAAGATCCGAACCAATCCCAGATCTGGATACGTCTGGGAGAAGTAAGTCTCGCGGCTGGAGATACTGTGAGAGCGCACAAGGTATTCAGGGCGGGTCTATCCCAGTTCCAGAATCGCGTGGACCGAAACACTAGCAACCTTTGGCGCAAACTCTTGCCGATCTATGATCTACCGGGTCGCCTGGACGGATTGCTGTCGGAGAGCCCTTGCGACACCAGCTTTGTCGAGAGCCTAGCCGACATCTTCATTATGGTGGCTCAAGGACGTGAAACAGGACTTGAACTGGCTCAAATCAGGTCACAGCAGGCGTTTGTGCTGCTGGACCATCTATTGCAGATTTCTCCCTCTGATCATGCAACACTTGGAAAGAAGGCTGGTCTATACCTTTCTATGGGAAATCTTAAAGCGGCACGCGAGACCTATCGCCTGGCCATCACTGTGGATCCGAATGCTCGGTACTGGTTGGGCATAGCCCGCACATATATAAGGGAGCGCGACCTCAATCAGGCAGTGAAGATCCTCAAACGGCTTTTTGGCGAAGCGCCTCCTAAGTCTCAGCTTTTTCCCCAGATCGTAACGGATCTGGGTTGGGCTTACACAGCAAACAGACAGGTTTCCGAGGCCAGGGAGGTTTATCGTCAGGCCTCAATAGCCAGGCCCGAACAACTGCATTACTTGCTTTTGATGGGCAAGACTTACACAATGGAGAAGGCTTGGAACGAGGCCATCGCAGTCTTTGAAGATCTCACTGAGGGGGTCGAAGAGAATTCGAACCTGCTCAGGGATACACTATACGAGCTTGGTCACAGCTATGAGCGTGCGGGTAGGTTTGATGAGAGCGTGGATGTGTTCTTGAGGCTTTTGGCAATGGATCCGGAGAACCATCAGGCATTGAATTATTTGGGTTATATGCTGGCGGAGAAGGGAGTACGTCTCAACGAAGCGCAGGATTATGTGGAGCGAGCACTAAAGGGGGATCCGCAGAACGGCGCATATCTGGACAGTATGGGTTGGGTCCACTACCAGCGGGGAAGATACCGAGAGGCCATGGACTACCTGGTCAGGGCCCTGGAACTCGAAGAGGCAAGGTTGAGACAAATAGGGCCCACTGGCTCGACAGAATTCATGCACGAAAATCTCGCAATCATTCACGACCACGCCGGCGACACTGCACACGCCCTCGGTGACGCCATAAAAGCACGGCTCCATTGGAAGCGTGCCGCAGAATTCGACCCCAAAAACGAGCGCATCCGAAGCAAGCTCCAATCCTTGAATGCCTCTCCACCCTCTGGTGGGCAGTAGGGATGTCGCGAATGGGTTTGGTGCGTCCTCTTCTCCCACTCCTCCTCTCCTTATTCGGTTGCTCCGCGCATTCCTTGCGTGTACCTGAAATAGGCCCTATCCCGAACATCTCAACACTGGTACAGGTCGTAAAGAGCCGTACGGACAGCCTGCGTGATATGAGAGTATCCGCACTTGTCCACCTGCGCATTGACAATGTGAAACAAAAGGGTTCGATGGTGCTTTTCTACCGATCCCCGAATAGAATGAAACTCGACATCAATGACACCCTGATGGGAATCGGGGTCATGTCCGCAAAGTCAAACCGGGACTCTATCCAGGTTTACCTTCCAAGAGAAAACCGGTTCCTCGCCGGACAAACAGAGGAGACACTCTATGCCATTACAGGTGTGGATTTGGTTCCCTTTGATGCCTACAGCGCCATACTGGGTTTGCCAAACCTATCCGATTTGGATATCTCGCGTGTAACCGAATTTGAAACCAGAGGTGACAGTCTGTTTGTGGAGGTCATCGCACCCCTCTGGACGCGCCATCTCTTGTTCGACCGCCTGACAGCGACCTTGCTCGCGGAAAGAATATTATCACCGGGCGGCTTACTCCTGACACAAAGGCTGATGTCGGACTACAAAACAATGAGCGGGGTCGTTTTACCTGGAAGGATCAAAATCCTACAGAATGATGCCAGGATTGAACTGCGTGTGACCGAACGCGTCATCAATGCCAAAATCTCCGAATCACGATTCGAAATGAAGGTCCCTTCAGACGTGATCCCACTTGGCCTCAGCAACTGAGCCCGGAGACGGCAGCCACAGCAAAAGGGGAAGGCGCAGTGCCTTCCCCTTTTTTTATACGGAAATCAAGAGAAACTACGAATCTCTCCATTTCTCCCATAGTGCTGCAACACGGTTTGTGAGTCGTCTGACAACGTGCCCGATCAAGGCCTTGGCAGACTGTCCAGGGGGAGGAGACGCTTCGCCTGCCCACCTGTTTCTCAGCTCGATCATTGTGAGGATGGTCAACTCACCACTTGGATCGAGTCCGCAAGATTCCTGAAATTCCCCAAGCGCCTTACCTGTAGATTCGCTCACCTTTCCGTCTATGCCGCCGATCGCGTACCCCAGGTTGTTGAGGATCACCTGAGCCTCGTAGACGTGCTCCGGACCCGCCGGCATATCTGGTTCGGAACCCAGATCCCGAACTTGTGATATTTCCGGAACGGCCGTGGTCTCGGAAATCAGAACCCGCCCAACAAGCCGTGTTTGGAAAATTGAAGTCGCCACCGAAATACAGGAAAGAACGACAAGCAGCAAAACGATACCCCACCTAACAAGGTAAACCCCGGCCAACTCCTCCATAGGTTCCAGACGGTAGAGAACTTCAAACGAAATGAGATGCCGCGACCAGTAACACAACGCCAGATGAAGAAAAATGAGAATCAGCGGCGTCCTGGTAGGAATTCTCAATGGCGTTCGACCTGTCTTCCTGAACAATCGAATTCCCAATGCCCAGAAATCAACCAGGAGAACCGTCAAGGACGCCTCACTTAAGAACCGGACAGCCCTGTCTGTGAAATTGTGGGCAAGGTGGTTTCCCATCAAGAGGGCAAGAACCAAAGCCATGATGAGGATTCCCCAGGTGATCGTCCTCAGGATTTCTGGACTGGAGCCGTTTTCAGACCGTGACATAAGCATTCCTGAAACTGGATCCAATCGGTTCATTCGGGTGACCCTTCTTTAGTAACTTTCAAGACTGAATTGCCTACCGAATCATCTGATATTTCACTATATTTCGCCGGCGAAATCAACCACGTCCGTCGTCTAAAACCGGGTCGCAGGTCGTTTAATGGAATCCCCAAACACAATATTGGCAGCTGAACTTTCTGGGAGCAACGAGGTCGTCACCTACTCTCGTGAGGGCAACCAGACCTTTTCTTTCGCTCCCTGGCTCTTGCTGGAGGCGAAAGACGAAGTGGAACGGGCGGGACTGACCGGCGTAAAGAAGGTAGTCCCGCTTAAGGGAGGAGGCGAGTTTCGCTGCCTCATCCACTTCCATTCCTGGGAGCATTTTCAAGACGCCCGCGGGAGACTTGCCTCGGACGGAATTCCACATTTCAGCCTGAACAGCCCTATTCGCCAATATCTGCTCCTAACCGGCAAGACACTCTTCAACAACCTGAGATACGAGGAGATACATCGCCTACAGCTGGATATCGAAACCCTCACTCTGAACCCTCGCGCCCCTGGCGCCCAAGTGATCCTAGTGTCTTTGTCGGACAATCGTGGTTACGAAGAAGCGCTCAGCAGCATTGACATGCCCGAAAGCTCTCTTCTGGAGGTGCTCGGCAGACGTATTGCCACCCGTGACCCAGATGTCATTGAGGGGCACAACATATTCGACTTCGACCTCTCCTACATAAGCGCCAGAGCGGAAAGACTTCAGGTAAAACTCGCCTGGGGTCGGGACGGATCCGAACTGAATATTGGCTACGGTACACGAAGATATCGGGCGGTGAATCGCAGTCCGAGTTTTCAGCCGGCTTACATTCACGGTAGACACATCATAGACACCTATCACCAGGTCCAGCGCTTCGATGTAGGCGGCCACCTGGAAAGCTATGGACTCAAGAACGTAATCAAAGCCCTCGGCCTTGAGAGAGAAGACCGGGTCTTCGTCCCAGGAGAAGAAATTGCTCAAGTCTGGCGCACCGATCCCGGTAGACTCATTCAGTATGCCCTGGACGATGTTCGAGATGTGCGGACCTTGAGCGAACTGGTGGTGCCCACGGAATTCTACCAAACCCAGCTGCTGCCCTACACCTTCCAGGAGACGGCGGTCTCAGGCCCCGGCGAAAAGATCAATGCCCTGATGGTTGGCACTTACCTCAGAAGGGGTCTGGCCATCCCAAGACCGCATCCCACCAGATCATTTGGGGGCGGATACACCGAATTGTTCGCTTCAGGGATATTCAACCAGGTGGTGAAGGCCGACGTAGAAAGTCTATACCCTTCGATCATGCTCAACCACAAAATCCATCCCGCAATGGACACGGAAAATGTGTTCCTTCCCCTGCTGGAGCGGCTAACCAGGCGCAGGCTTGAATCGAAGAACCTGAACAGACAGGCCCTGTCCCCAGCGGACAAGGCCTACTGGAATGGTCTCCAGAACAGCTACAAAATTCTCATAAACTCCTTCTACGGTTACCTGGGTTACGGCCGGGCAAATTTCAACGATTTTGACGCAGCTGAACAGGTTACGNCATACGGTAGAAAGATCGCGCGTCAACTAGTTGGCATTCTGAAGGATCGGCGTGCTGAACCCATTGAAGCGGACACTGACGGAGTCTATTTTGTTGCCCCTGCGAAAGTTTCCGACGAGAAAGAAGAGCGTGAGTTCATTGAGGCCATCTCGGAAGAGCTCCCTTCCGGAATCAACCTCTCTCACGACGGCCGATATGCCGCTATGATCAGCCTGAAAGCCAAAAACTACGCGCTCTTGTCTTATGACGGTGAGTTGATCCTGAAGGGCAGCAGCCTGAGGAACAGGCGTGACGAGCGAATTTTGAGGACCTTCATTCAGCACCTCACGCCACTCGTCCTGGATGGTAAACTGGAGCAGGCCTCACTGCTTTACCACGACCTGGCCACCCAGATTCTGGATCAGAGGTTGTCCCCGCGTGACATCGGTCGCTCCGAAACCATAACCGAAAAAACTTTCGCCAATCTGAACCTGCGCCGTCTGGCCGCTGCTGCAGATGGGTGCGAAGTTGGTGACCGTATCTCAGTTTACCAGAAGGAGGATGGCAGCCTGTCGCGGGTGGAGCAATACGAAGATGATGAAGACAAGAACTACCTGCTCCGGCGGCTCCACGACATGGCTCGGAGGTTCCAATCACTGTTCGAAGACAGGCAATTCCGCGCATTATTTCNGCTGATTCGCAAACCCGCCGTCGAGCAACTCAGTCTGTTCTGATCTGCCTCCGTACGATTTCCCAGAGCACCACTCCAAATATACAAGCCGTCAAAACGGATGCAAGGGCAGTCCCAACTGCCCCCCAGAATGCGGCCCCAACAAACCCAAGTACTGCCCCGGTTATCAGCAACGCCAACATCCATATTGTTGCAACCTTCTGTTGTCCGCAGGCCAGCAAAACGGTATGTGCCAGAGCGCATACCGTAAAGACCGGGACGCATAGCGCGATCAATCTGATGGGCCCTTCCGCTGCCGCAAAGGCATCTCCCAAGACTAAGGGCACGATCCTGGCTGCCAACACGTGTATCACCGCAACTCCAAGCAGTGAAACTGTCGCGTGCGACCAGAACAGCTTCTTTACGGTGTTCCTGAAATTGTCTGAGTTGCCTTGTCCCACGGTAAGGGCTGGCAAAATAGCCTCCATGCTGGCACCTGTAAGGATGAATAGTGCCGCAGCCACACGATAACCAACGGCATAGGCATCGGACTGAATCGGATCGGAGTTGAGATACGTGGTGATATAACCAATATGGAGCAAATTACCCAGAAAATATACAGCCGGAAGATGGAAGATGCCTTCAAGAACATGCTGACGACTGATACCGAGACCGAATGACGCACGATGTGCCCTGGCAATGATCTGGACAGTACAAACACCCGCACCCAGATAGAGGCTTCTGCTTACCAAATAACATGCTCCCAGTGCTGTTAGTCCCATGCCCAACGACATGGCCCAAAAGCTTCCCAGAACCAACACCGTGTTCATACCAAATACGAGAAGCGCGCTGAATTCGGAGCACTGTCGTCCTTTGATAACCGAATTGAACGAATCTCCCAAACCCATCACAACGGTCGATGCACCTACAAGGGCAACAACGGCAAGCAACCCCCGCGACTCCGGCGATAACACCGTACACAGTATCATTGTGACTAGTACGGGAAGTGCCACGGTCAGCCTGTATGAAACCGCATCGCCACTCGCTCGGGTGGCCTCCGGACCGTTCTCTGCAACTGTCCTGATGATCCGGTTGTTTAGGCCAGCATCCAAAATCGGAACGAAAAATGCGGTCAAGCCCATTGCGTAGGCGTAACCGGAGAGTGCTCCCTCTCCCAACATACGTGCGACCAGAACCATCAGTATCATCGCACCAAGCAGATGTGCACCTTTTTCCAGGGTAAGGTAGAGCGAGTTCCGAGTAATCTGCACCAATAAGAGCTCCTCAGGTTGTCCTAACCATACAAAAGGGCAGGTCCTTGACCTGCCCTTTTGTGAGTGATAGGCGCTCAGTCCGGGTCATCTTCCACCGGCCACGTAGACGTAACCCANTGGATCAGAACCCTCTTCCCCCTCTGTCGTTGACACGTACGATGACCGTATCCGTTTCACTTGTGACAGACCCCGTGGTATCTGCGATATCGTCTCGGACTTTAAGCACAAACACGTAGTCTGCTGGTGCAACGGCCCCGAAGGAGGGGGTTCCGGTTGCACTGGATGTGAGGGTTACCCCAGGCCCTTCGATTTGTTCCCACACATACCGCAAATCGTCCCGGTCAGGATCTGAACTGCTCGTGCCGTCCAGCACCACCTCCAGTGTATCACTATACGCGACAATCTGGTCTCCCCCCGCGTCGGCGGTTGGGCCAGCCTGTGTCACAAAGATCTGCAGCGTTGAGGTGGTGCTGGTCCCGGATTTTCCGTCGCTCACCTCCACGATCAGGTCGTAGACGCCAACCGCTCCAGGTGCTCGCCAAATGACTGTAACGGAATCCTGGAAGAGATCGACAAGCGTGTCCAAGCCGCTCTGCTCAAAAACCCCACCTGAGGCAACCCACAAGTAGTCCAACTCATCGTTATCCGGATCATCGGTAACCATGCTGATTCGGACCTTTTTTCCCCTCCCCACAGACTCATAGACATCCTGGTCGGTCCTGACTTCGAGAATCTGGGGTTCTTTCTGCCTGTCCAGGAGGCTGCAGCCAGCCAACCATAGGAAGCTGACAAGTAGAACCGAGTGCCACATAAACGACGTATTGAGAGTTCTGATCATTTCACTTATTTGGCGAAATTCCGCCGATCTCAATTTGGAAAAAACTCGTGGTAATGATGCCTATTCTGGTGCCCAAACCACCTTTTCAATCTACAGAAAATACCTGGACAACGCCTTTTCATCAACCTTTCTTCTAACTAATTAGGGCCGCTGCAGTTCCATTTGGCATAAGTCGTTGTAAACGAACAACATGGACTTCGATATCCTTGTCGTCGACGATGATTTGACCATCCGAACCCTCCTGGAAAAGGTTCTAAAAGTAGAGGGTCACACGAATGTTCGCGAGTTGAGAAACACACTCGAAAGAATCGTCCTCCTGTAAGAAGCAGAAATACTGTCGGACGATCAACTCGCTTTTCTCAGGCCATCCCCGGAGACTCATCAGCCAATGCGGGAGGTCCGTTTTCCCTGCCGCCCGAAGGCATCATCCTCGACGAAGTCAACCAGGACCTCATTGAACAGGCCCTCGCTCAGACCGGAGGGAACCAGGTCCGAGCAGCAAAACTGTTGGGCCTGACGCGTGGTACGCTGCAATATCGACTGGAAAAATACGAGATAAAGGAGGAGGCCGAATAACCGGATCTCACCTTACGCCGATCGAAAGGGAGCGCNTACACCGTANTCCCTTTATGACGCCTACAGCAGGTCGTCACTTTCCTTCTTTCAAAAGTTTCTTTACATCCGGCAATAGCTGGTCAAGCAGATCCGTATCGGTTCCGGTGTAATATGCCCGGACCTGGCCACGCCTATCCACCAGAGCAAAACGAAGGCTATGCATGATCTGATCGGACGCGTCATCTTCGGGGCTATTATCCACCGTGACGCTGAAACCCTTCCTGATCAGCTTGTAGACTTCGGGCTTCTCCCCGGTAATGAACAGCCAGTTCGTCTCGTGTGCATTGTATCGTCTCGCGTAATCAGCGAACACTTCGGGGGTATCTCGCTCGGGATCCACCGAGATTGACACCAGTCGCACATCTGCGAATTCCGCAAGGGACTCTTGTAGCGCACCCATCTGCAGAGAAAGAAGTGGGCAGGGACCTGAGCAATGGGTAAAGATGAAGTCCGCTATCCACACCTTTCCTGTCAGATCTGATAACCCTACCTCTTTACCACTGCGTTCGACCAGGGAAAATTTCGGCACAACACCCAGGACCGGCANCACCTCTGACACCAACCGGATTCTTTGGACTTCCTTCCAGAACAGATAGCCACTGACCGTAGCCATCAGCAGCACGGCCAACGCGCCAACCAGGATCACCTTCCTTATGACACGATTGTCACTCATCTGCTTCCTCCCTCCCCCCTCAGCATCACCCCAACCGATGTAAATATCGTAATAAGCGTGAAGATCAATGTCACCCCTATGCAATATTCCATCGAAATGACGTCACCCGCCTTGCCTGGATCCTCCAGATAGAGAACTCTCCGCAGTCCTGCCATTCCGTAAGTAAGTGGATTGATCTGCATCAGCCAGCTAAGCCAGGGCGGGGCGCCGGACAGAGGGAAGAACGCTCCGGAAAGCAACCACATGGGTAGGAGGAACAGGTTCATTATGGCATGAAAACCTGCCGTAGACTCCATTCGCCATGCAATTGTGAACCCCAACCCGGTCAAGGCCATTCCAAGCAGAATGAGAAAACAGAGCGTTGCTGCCAGAGATAACGGGCTGAGATGAATATCGAGCTGGTAGGCGAAAACCAGGAATATGAGACCTTCCAGGACCGCCAGCGTCGTACCTCCCAAAACCTTGCCTAATACCACACTCGTACGGGGAATAGGGGCGACCAGCACTGACTGCATAAAACCCTCTTTCCGATCCTCCACCACCGAAATTGTTGAAAAAATGGCCGTAAACAAGAGAATCAGTAGCAGAGTACCAGGGTAGATGTACTCCAGATAGGTCACCTGGGCATCTACGCCTGCANGAAAAAAGGAGGCGTTCAACCCCGCCCCTACTAACAACCAGAACAACAGGGGCTGTAAGATGGAGCCATAAAGCCGGTGACGATCCCTCACGAACCGTACGAGCTCTCGTTTCCAAAGGCTGCATGCAGGCAGTACAAACGCCAAGCTTATTCCTCCTTACTCAATTACAGGATCTGATAGCAGGCTTAGACCGGTCTCGCGCACAAACACATCCTCAAGCGTCGGCCTGCCTACCGTGATGGCGCTCATACGCTCTCTGAAAGACGTGTAGAGTTCGGCCATCAGCTTGTGGCCATTCGCACACTCGATGCGCAGGGTACCGTCAAACACAATTGGTTTGACACCGACCTTCCTAGTAATATCATCCTTCAACCCATTCACATCGTCGGCCTCGATTACGATCACGTCCTTGCCTATGGCCTGCTTGAGATCATTGGGCCTACCCTCTCCCACAAGCTTGCCTTGATTGAGTATGCCCACGCGATCACACCTTTCGGCTTCCTCGATAAAATGGGTTGTGAGAATTAAGGTCGTGCCTTCCTGCTCACGCAGCCCTTCCAGATCTGTCCAATATCTTCGGCGCACTCCCGGGTCAAGTCCAGTGGAGGGTTCGTCGAATATCAAAAGTTCGGGGCGATGTAGCAACCCTCGGATTAGATCAACACGCCTCAGCAGCCCACCCGATAGAATCTCCGCTCTGTCGTGTTTCCTTGCTGCCAAACCCATTTTACCCAAAAGGTCATCGATGCGATCCTTCAGATGCTGACCTCGAAGTCCGTGTAGGTGCCCTTGGTGTCTAAGATTTTCCAGTACCGTCAGTTTCGCATCCAGACTGGGGTGCTGGAATACCACACCAATTCTACCTCGGATTTCCGAAGACTGGGTGTTGGGATCCAACCCGAGCACCTGCACCTCGCCAGATGTGGGCTTCAGTAGTGTGCTCAAAATTCGGAAAAGTGTGGTTTTGCCTCCACCATTGGGTCCCAGGAGCCCGAAGATCTCTCCCGCCTCAATCTCAAGGTCTATATTGTCGACTGCTCGCCGGTCACCATATTCGTGAACCAGATCGTGGACTTCAATTGCCGGGGGTTTTGACAATTCTATTGTTTCCCAAAAGAGAAAGGCGATAGGATCGGTACCTATCACCTCCATACCTCACCAAATTCTGGTATACGTCAAACAAAGAAGTGATCAAGCACCATTGCAATCCACAGAACTGGCAAATAGACCAGTGATGCCCTCATCAGCTTCCTGGCATCCCAGTCAGTCCTGAGTCGGGCGAAAGAAAAACTGAAGTAGAGCAGCCCAACTGCAAGTATGGCGGCTGCACTCAGGTAGAGTGGTCCGCTCAATCCAAACAGGAAGGGCAAAACGCTATATGACACTAGTGCCAGGCTATAGACCAAAATCTGCTGTGAGGTCCTATTCCCTTCGGCATCGCCGGCAGAGATCATACGGTATCCACTGGAGAGATAGTCTTCCCGATAAAGCCACGCAATTGCAAAAAAATGGGGGAACTGCCACAGAAACATGATCCCGAAAAGGATCCAGGCCTCGAAGCCAATCTCTCCCCTAACGGCTGCCCAACCACCCACGGGCGGCAAAGCGCCGGCAACGGCTCCAACCGCTGTATTGTGAGATGTCTTTTGTTTCAGAGGCGTATACAAGAACAGATAGATGATAGTGGTCACAGCGGCAACGATACCTACCAGCCAGTTCACCATGAACCCCAGATACAAGATGCCGCTGACGGACAGAAGAAGCCCGTAGATGTAGGCCTGTTCAGGTTGTAATCGTCCGGAGGGTAGTGGCCGCAGGGAGGTCCGTTTCATGCGTGCATCTAGGTCGCGCTCCAGAAACTGGTTGAGTGCTGCTGAACCCCCTGCAACGAGAGAAGTAGCTAACAAGGTATGCATCAGGAGATGCAGATTATAGTCCCCTCTGGTGCCTAGGATGAAAGCGACAGCGGTACTGAGGACGACAAAGATCGTTATCCTAGGTTTGGTCAAAGCGGCGTAGTCCAACACACGTGCCCACGACAGACCGATTCTGGCCTCACCTATGCCAAGCTGATGTTTCATGTCGCCGTCTCTCCCGACAGCTTACCCGGCATCTCTGAGCTTGTGTTGTGCACGCTCACCCGCCAAGCACGTATGGTTAAAACGAGGCTGGTGGCAAGGGTCGATGCACCTATTGCCACGTGGAATGTGGTAACACTCACTCCTCTTTCAGTCCAGACGACGAGCGCCCCTAAGGTAATCTGGACCACCAATAGACCCAGGAGAACCAATGCAGGATTCACCAGTTGCCTCATATCCTGGTGTCTGACTAGAATTCTGCCTGCAAGCCATACTACGGAAACACTCACCACAAGGGCCCAGGCACGATGCAAGAAATGAATCAGTACTCTCATTTTATAGGTGCTCAATGGCAGCGGAAAGGACACGGTCGGATCAACAGTCAGCTTTGAGAAGGGTGGGACCAAACTGCCAAATGACAGNGGAAAGTCCGGTATCGCCAGACCCGCTTGCGTATGCCGCATTACCGCCCCCAGCACCAACTGTATATAGATGACTGCCGTTGTCGTAATCGCCAGCCTTCTTAGGGAAAGACCGACATGACCAGGTATGGGGGATTCAAACTTATGCCATTCAGGTGAGGTGAACATCGCGATGCTGACCATCACGCAGAAGAACGTCTGGGCGAGACAGGCATGTGTTACGCTTACAGGCGTGGGCAACAAATAAAGAACAGTGATCCCACCAAGAATGCCCTGCAAGATAACGGCGGCCAGGGCTCCAATTCCCAGATAACGGAGCCAACGCCGCCTTTCCCTCTTCCAGATCCATATGGCCAGCACAACGGTGAGCAGACCCACGAAGGTGGCAACCATTCGGTGTCCGTGCTCGTAAAAAATCCCACCAACCATCGGTGGAAAAAGCATACCATACGACAGAGGCCAATCGGGAACCGCCAGACCGGATCCTGTGCTGGTAACCAGCCCGCCTGCAAAAATTAAAAAAAGGGTCGCAGCGGCCGTGAACTGACTAAACCGATAAAGCCATCGATCCCCTTCAACCATTCCATCATTCATCCAGCGTTTTGCCTTCCTCCTCATACCGAATCTTTTTACGCACTGCCCTGGAACTGTCCCATAGCGCTCGCCCGCTGATATCTCCGTGCCCTCCTAATCCAGAATAAAATGACCCCCACAATGGAAAGCAGGACCGTAACAATCACACCCAGTAGAACAGCAATGCCGGCAGTTGCGCCCTTCGCCATGTCGGAATTCGGATCACCAAAGCAGACCGAGCANGCAGCAACGGGTGACATCCCGAGAGAATGAACCAATGCAACAAGTGATGCAAGGACTGCAGTTCTCACAGGTAGCTCCAACCTCTCAGCTTCTTGAGAAACCAAATCCCGTAGAAGACCAATACAACTGAACACACAAGAGATGCCGACCCGAGGAACAGATTCGTCTCACCACCTGTCTCCATGAAGTCACGCAACGCCCAGAGACCGAATCCTAGACAGCACAATACTGATACGATTACAAAGAAAATGTGAAATGACTTCAGTGACACGCCGACCTCACCTAGCTGACCACGCCAACGTTAGAAATATCCGTCAGAACCGGCAGGAGCATTAGCACAACAAAGAACACCACCGTCAGGATCAGGATCCAGTATATGATCTGTTTCTCGGAAACCAGGTGCATAAAATAAACTGCCACTAGCGCACCCTTGATCGATGCGATAACCAGTGCGAGAAGAACGGTCGCGGCAACCGATTCGATATGCAGGTAAGAGACCCCTACAGTGACAAGAGTCAGAACGGCCAATGCACCGAAGACCATCATGTAAACCTTGATGTGATGTCTGATTTCTTCAGCAGATTCAGCCATTTCAGCGCCCCTTAAAGCAGATAAAGAATTGGAAAAAGGAAGATCCAAACGAGATCCACAAAGTGCCAGTACAGACCTGCACATTCAACCCTGTTCGTAAATTGCCCTGGTGCGGTGTCCCAGAGTGCACGCCCGGGAAACAAAAGATACAGATTCACAATGATTCCGCCTACGACGTGAAGACCGTGAAGACCAGTCATGGTGAAATATATTGCGTAGAAATTGTTCGTGGCAGGGGATATGCCAAGGTGAAACTTGTGCGTGTATTCAAAATACTTGATGACCAGGAACACAAATGAGAGGAGCACCGTTAAGCCCATATACAGCTTGAATCGACCTATATTTTCCAACTTCAACGAAGCCCAGGCCATTACCATGGTCACACTGGAACCAATCAGCACAAAGGTATTCAGAGTTGCCAACGGAACATTCAGCAACTCCCAACCGTGGGGCCAATTGGGCGCGCCCACGCGGAGCAGCACCAGGGTGGAAAACAGCGCCCCGAACAACATCACCTCAGAGGCCAGGAAGAGCCAGATCCCGAACTTTCCGTTATACACACCTGTTACAGGATGTGCATCTATCGTATAGGGTATCTCTTCAGCAGACACGTCGAGTTACTCCTGATAAAAGGGTCTAAGTAATCACCTGTTTAGTCATCTGCGGAGGCGGGTTCGGGCGAGGCGTTTCCCTCGTCGGGGACATGCTGTTGAATGAAGTCCTCATCACTCCCTGGCACGCTGTATTCGTAAGGCCCTCTGTAGACCGTGGGCGTTTCAGGGAAGTTGCCGTGCGGCGGTGGTGTTGGGGTGGCCCACTCCAGGGTTGTCGCATCCCAAGGATTGTCGGATTCCACCCTTTTGCCACCCTTGATGCTCATGATGAAATTAACAATGAAGAAAATCTGGACCAACCCCAGAAGCCAGGCAGACCAGGATCCCATAGCGGTGAGGCCTTGGACCTGGGCGCCATATGCGTACTGCGTCTGATCGTAAAGTCTTCTCGAGACACCTGCCATCCCCACGAAGAACATCGGCATGAAAATCCCATTCATGAAGATTAGGGAGAACCAAAAGTGGAGCTTGCCCAGCACATTGTTCATATGCCTGCCGGTGACCTTGGGAAACCAGTAATAGACTCCCGCGAAAAGCGCGAAGATTGTTCCCGGTGCCACAATATAGTGGAAATGCCCGATCACGTAGTAGGTGTCGTGGAGATGCAGGTCGGAGGCCGTAAGCCCCAGCGGCAATCCTGTTAGACCGCCAATGGCGAACATCGGAATAAATGCCAACGAGAAAAGCATGGGAACGGTAAACCGGATTGAGGCGCCATGGAGACTCAAAGCCAGCGCGGTCAGAATGATCACGGACGGGACTGAAATAATCATCGTCGTGGTTTGGAAGAACGTGCTGATCGTTGTACCCATGCCGGTCATGAACATGTGATGAGCCCACACGATGAAGGACATAAAGCCAAGAAATATGGTCGAATACACAATGGTTCGATAGCCCCACAGTGGCCTTCGCGTGTTGTTGGCGATTATCTCGGAGACGATTCCCAAGGCCGGAAGGATCAGGACATAGACCTCAGGGTGCGCAAGAAACCAGAACAGGTGCTGCCAGAGTAGAGGATTGCCACCACCGGCTATGTCCAGAGGCTGCCCGGTAACAACGAGACCGCTCGGCATAAAGAAGCTGGTGCTGGCTACCCGATCCATCAACTGCAGGACTCCCGCGGCTTCCAAGGGAGGAAATGCGAGGAGGAGAAGGAAAGCCGTTACAAACTGGGCCCATACGAAAAAGGGCAGGCGGAAGAAGGAAAGACCGACCACCCGCAATTGAACCGTCGTAACGATGAAGTTAACGGACCCGAGCAGGGATGATGTGATAAGTAGCACCATTCCCAGAAGCCACGCGGTCTGTCCCGAGGAAGCTATATTGGCCAGCGGGGGATAGGAAGTCCATCCGGATTGGGCCGCGCCACCTGGGAGGAAGAAGCTGGCAAGCATTACGACACCACCACAGAAGAACACCCAGTAGCTGGCCATGTTGAGCTTTGGAAAGGCCATATCCGGTGCACCAATCTGCAGAGGAAGCACATAGTTGCCGAATCCACCTACCGCTAAAGGAACAACACCGAGGAAAACCATGATCGTACCGTGCATAGCTCCTAGCTGGTTATAGAACTCCGGAACCATGATGCCTTCAGGCATATTGACTTCTCCAAAGAGCTTCCCTATCCAGGGCATCGCCTGTCCTGGGTAGGCCAACTGCCAGCGCATCATCATCATCAGGCAAAAACCGAGGAGCATAAAGAGCAATGCCGTTAGTGTGTATTGGATCCCGATCACTTTGTGATCGATAGAGAATATATACTGGCGCCAGACCCCCAACTCGTGGTGTCCGTGCCCTTCATTATGTCCAGCTTGTTCAGCCATTAAGGCGCCCCTTAGAAAAAGTCATCCTCACCAGTTTCGACTTCGGCAGCCTGTTCATCGAACCAGGTCTTGAAGGCTTCTTCGCTCTCAACAATTAGTTGTCCACGCATCCTGTAGTGACCCAACCCACAAAGCTGCGCACATGCAATATCGAACGTGCCGGTTTTAGTCGCTTCAAACCAGATCTTGATCTCCTGACCCGGAATGACATCCTGTGTCAGCCTCAGCACAGGAACCTTGAAACTGTGTATTACATCTTTAGATGAAAGATGCACGATGATGGGCTTATTCACCACCATATGGAGGGTATTGATCGCGTTGAAGTCATCCTTACCGGCGGCATCATCGGGGTCAAGGCCGAGCAAGTTGTCTGAAGTCACAAACTGAGGCGCCGTACGACCGAATATTCCGTCATTTCCGGCGTAGTGAATATTCCAGGCGAATTGCTCCGAAACCACACGAACCTCCTGCGCTTTGGCCGGATCCGGGAAGTCGTTCTTAAATTGAGCCCAAAGCGGTACGGACAGACCAACGAGCAGGATAGCCTCAACAATGACCACACCGATCTCCACATATTTTGAAACCTTGCCCTTGACCGGATCATAAGTGGCCTTGGGATTGGCGCCCTGTCGAAACTTAAGCAGACAGTATACGAAGAAAATCCCCCACCCAACAAAGAGCAGAACCATAAACACATGCAACCAATTGATGATCCAATCCACAACCTGTCCATGGGTTGATATATCAATTGGCAGCCAGTATCCGTAAATCTTCTCTTCCATCCAGGTCCCTCCCTGTACCGGGCGATTGACTCTATCCAGTCCTTATTTCTTAGCCTTCACTTTGAACGTGAAATCCACAGCCTTGGACTCCCCATCAGCGACCGTCACATCCTGAGTCATGGTCCCAATTCTCTCACTTTCGTGCCAAGCCTCTACTGTATAGGATCCAGCTGGAAGGCCTGCGAGTTCAAACGTTCCACCTTCACCCGTGACAGCAAAAAATGGGTGATCCAGAACGCCGACGTAGGACTGCATCCATGGGTGGACATCGCATTTAATGGGAATCATGACTTCAGGTTTGGCGAAGCTAATCTTGATCTTTTTCATAAACTTGGGCATTGCCTTGTTGAACTCTTTGCTGTTCTGCGGTTTTGGATGCACGTTGTGCAACGTGCCATCGCTGTTGAGCACCGTGATGTCTTGTCCAGCCATTGCGCCCATCACGTGAGGTTTGTAAATACATCCCTTTTGGTCCAGAACTGCGGCCTCACTGGGAACGTCGAACTGCTTGCCCTCCAAACCCGTTTTAACATAAACGAACACATTGTGTAAGGCGCCATCATCATCCACGATAGCCGGCGAGTCGCTCGCCACAGGCGCATCATGTTTTGCATTGCATACTGGATCTGCCGCCATCTTGAGCTTCTTGCGTCTGGGTTTCTTCCCACCAGGAAGATCGAGCTTTACACTACCAGTAATGGTTGCATCNGCCAGGGCATCTCCCGCGCCAACACATACGAAACAGGATGCTAATACCATTGAAAACAACCTTTTGGGACTCATTTGCTTCTCCTTGAAATAGTGGTGTCCCGAACATACAAGTCTGGATGTTAATGTTATGTCGTGCGGAGGAGGGAAAAGTTCCTGAACTACCTGGAACTAGACAGCCTACCCTGATGGAGCCCATAGACGATGTAATCCGTCAATGCCTCTATTACAACATCGGTGGGGAGCATCAAAATCCCGTCTTCAGGCTTGGCACCCTCGGGCAATTTGAGATACTGGGCCATCTCCTCCGGCAAGTATGTCATCTCATCGCCAAAGAAGGTCGGCATCTTGGTACCGGGTTGGATCTTTTGAGGATCCCAGAGCCAGGCCTTCACCCATTCCGGCTTCAATCTCGATCTCGCCAGGGTCAGATCCGGTGCCCAACTCGCAGGGTCTCCCTTGGGCTTGATTTCACCCTGCTGGTGGCAGGTGAAGCAGTTGTAGACCTCTTCACTGTAGAGAATCTCTGCGCCCCGCATCTCCTTGGAACTGAGGGTCTTCTCGGCAAGTGTCTGGTAAGGGAATTGTTGCTTGTCCAAACGAGCGAAATAGGTAACCAGGTCTATCGCTTCCTGGTCTACCAACCCAAAGGTAGGCATTCTTGTGTCAAGCCAAGGGCGTATAGGTGCGGGTGCTTTTAGGAAGTTGAAAAACCAGTCCGGCTGGACCTTCTTGCCTTCGCCGTTGAGTATAGGCGGAGTGAATCCGACGGCATCCGAAGCGGGGATGCCATCATTCCCATATGCTGCAATCAGGGGCTCACGGATGGATCCGCCGTGTCCTTCGATGATATGGCATCCCTCGCAATTCCTATCGTAGACCAGCCATCTGCCTTTCTCAATTTCACCCTCTTCGGGAGTCAGGTTCTTCTGAGCACCAATCCCTGCGTGCGACTTTTTGAGACTCAGCAGAGCCGTGATGACTGCCTGGGCGTCCTCAACTGTAAGGTTGAACTGCGGCATTCTCAGCTTCTCGTCGTAAAGTTTGACTTTGCCCTCGTCGAACACCCTCGGATGCCTCAGTTTGGTATAGATCCAGTCGTGTCGTGTCTTCGGAATATTGGTTGGATTCAAGGCAAAATCGAGCTTGTCAACATCCTTGCTTCCCCATTCCGTCAACTCCGTCCCGATGGGCGTAGCATCTTCAAACCCTGAAATGAGATGGCAGCCGTAACAGCCCTGTCTCCCAATAATCTTCTCACCCAACCAAAGATCCCTGTCTGCATCTGTCATCTCGGCCAGCTTATCTTGAGCCGACTTAACCGGCAACCTGCCCTTGAGATACTCAAATACCATTTCATCTCGAACCGTCCTGTCCACCTCGGCAGGTCGTCGTTCTTCGAATTCAGTATTCCTCAACGTAAGTAGATAGGCCGTAATATCCGCTGACTCCTGGCTCGTTAAACGAAGGTTCGGCATCCTGGTTTCCGGGTAATAGTCGGTCGGATTCCTTAGCCAGGCGTAAAGCCAGCCAGCTGATAGCTTACTTCCCACATCATTCAGATTCGGACCGAAGTTTCGGAGGCCAAATTCCCGACCAACTTTATCATCCTTTCCCACGACATGGCAACCTTTGCAACCCACCTTCCCGACCAACGTGGCGCCTCGGTCGACGTCTCCATTCAGGGGAGGAGCGTCGTACTCCGGACTGTCGGATTTCTTGAGCAAGTAGGTTGTGATCGCACTGACGGCAGCAGTGTTACGAGAGATATCTTCGGGCGAATTCACATTCGGCAAATCGAAGATTTTGGGCATCTTCGTAGTCGGTCGGAATNCCCTCGGGTCCCTCACCCATTTCAGTATCCAATCTCGGTCCAATTTGCCGGAAACCTTCCGCAGATCCGGCCCAACCTTCCGGAGATTAGACAGCGTGGGCTTCGAGATCTTGTGGCAACCGTGGCAACCCAACGTCCTGATCAGGTGAACGCCTCGGTTCAGCCGGTCTGCCCGAGGCAAATCAACCACGCCCGAGTGGCATTGTGCGCACGATGACTCCACATACTGGCTCGACAGCATTGGGTGGTCCCAGTACTTCATCTTCTTCCAACCATAGAGGTTATACCATCTCTTGGCTTCTGCCTCATCGGTGGGTGTGTGCGCAGCGTTCTTGAATGTTACTCCCCGATCCCTTCCCAAATGACAAGTTGTACAACCCACCTCATCAATTGGATGGGCAGAGGCGCTACCCAGGAAAAGATCCAGATTTGGGTGTGAGGAAAAGACCTTACTTCGCCCGAGCCGCTCTTCCTCGGAATACATTTTATCGACGTAACTCCTGAGGTCTTCATCCTTGAACAGTCCCGTTTCCTGATCGAGATCGTATCCTGCCCGATCTATGTTCACGTGACAGGTCGTGCATCTGTCGACCTTTGGAACCTTGGTGAAGTTGAGATCATTTCGCAAATCACCCAGAACCACTTGACGGACTTTGATGGACGGATCGATGAAATCCACCATCGGCATATTCCTGAAAATATTCGGGAATGATGGCTCAATACTTGACAGCCGCCGATTGAGATTATCAACGTTTTTCATTAGTGCCCGCTTTTGTTGCTCAAACGAACCCTTTTTACCCGAAATCTCCCCTATGATCTTTTCCTGCTCGGCCTGAAGAGCCTCTACGGCTTCCCGCACGATTCTAAATCCCTTGATCCGCTCTGTCAGGCCATCCAACTCTGCCTTCTTCTCTTTCGCCTTCGCTGTGTGGCCTTTATGTTCGGCTTCTTCAAACTCGTATTTGACGACGTCGAACTTGGCCTTCTCAAATTTGTAGTTCTGGTCTGCTATGTAGAAATCGGCCTGCGTCAGCCGCTTCAATTCGGCTTGCGCAGCATCATAACGATCTTGTTGAGATGAAATGGCTTGGTTGATTGCAGACAATTCATCTTCCAACTGTTTGAGCGCATCTGCGTCGATATTCTTCTGTTCTTTGCCAATCAAGGCCTGCGTCTTATACTCTTCCATGGCCATGGCTTCGCGCTGGAGCTTTTTCCACTCCCTGTCGTAATCGTCCCACACCATCCAGAACATAGAAATAACCAGCATCACACTGGTTATGGCAAAAACCATATTTGTTCTATCAACATTGTAGACGAAGTCTACAAAGCTCTGCTGTTTGTTCATAGAACGGCTCCAAAGAGATTTAAGTCCGATCAAATATTAAAGAAATATTCCGGGATCGCAACGATGTATTTCAAATTGAAGAGCCACCGGAGCAACATCTTAACGGGAAGGGCTACCATGCTGAGGAATAAGAATACCATGATGCTGTATCTCGCAACGCCCATAGTCTTATAGAACCCGCTAAAAACTGTGCGTGCCATGATGGGAGGAGGTAAAACAAAGTACAGAATGACAAGCAAAAAACCCCAGATCTCACGTGTGAGCCAGAAGGAAGGCAGGCCGGTGCCCAACCATTGCACATAGATATATTCCGACAGATTTACGTTGACCAGGGCCTCTATCTTGTGGAGATCCCAGTATTCATAGGGTCCAAAGAAGTTCCAGTTAGGTCCTCTTAAGAACGTCCCGATCACAATAGTAATGACCCANAGCACCACAAATCCGGATAAGAAGACATCGATGGCAAACTTGCGCTCTTTGTAAGTATAATATCCCGATCCCTTGGGGTTCCTGTCCAAATAGGGGATGGCCATTAGCCCCACAATCACCAAGGTCGGCAGTACAACGCCGGCAATCCAGGCGTCGTAATAAACCAGCATCTCCTGCAAACCCAGGAAATACCAGGGGGCCTTTGAGGGATTGGGTGTTTTGGCTGGATTTGCGGGTTCCTCGATCGGGGCCTTGATCAAAATGGACCAAACCACCAAAAAGACAGTGGTCAAAACCAAAGCAATCAACTCTATGTATACCAAGTGTGGCCAGGTTAAGATCTTCTCCTTGAANTCCTGTTTCTCAACCGGCTCTCCCCCGGCCGCAATCCTCTCATCATTCTCGTATCCCTGCTTAATCGACAGCCAAACAAAAAAGCCCACAAGAAAAAGCAACATCACTATGGGGATATTGTCGCCCTTGGTTACGATGGTTCTGAAATTGGGATCTTGAAAGCTCACCAGAAAGAACACTACCGAAATGACCAGTGCGACTAGACCTGTCCTGTTTGTCCAGACCCATCTTGTGCGCAGTGCCAGGAAGAACAACACGGCGAACAAAGGCAGGAAATACTGGGGCGTGAGCAGCCAGTTGATCAACCCTTTCAGGACTTCCATAATCCCCCTCATCAGAACTGAAGATCACTTTGGGATATAAGAGATTACACTGTGGAGCATTACTCTTCCGTCACATGGGACCCGAAATTCCGCCATCCTTTCTCACCCGCCAAAAGTGCACCGCCATCAAGATGGCTGCGACAAATGGGATGAGTAAACAGTGCAGGACATAGAATCGCAGCAACGCCCCTTCCCCAACGAAACGTCCCCCCAATAAGGCAAACCTCGCGTCATTTCCTGCATGAACAAGACCGATGTCTCCTAACTGCAGGAAGGCAGCCCCCGGTCCCTCGTGGCCAAGAAATGGCGTAGCCCTGGCCATATTGGAACCCACAGTAATCGCCCAGATAGCCAACTGATCCCAAGGCAACAGATATCCTGTGAAACTTAGCAGCAATGTCAGTAGCATTAGGATCACACCAACCGCCCAGTTGAATTCTCTAGGTGGTTTGTAGGAGCCCGTCATGAACACACGGAGCATATGTAACCACACGGNGATGATCATAAGGTGAGCCCCCCACCGGTGGATTTCGCGCATGATGCCCAATGGGACTTGCTCACCCAGGTCGATAATATCTGTGTAAGCATATTCAAGCGTGGGCCGGTAGTAGAACATCAGGAGTATTCCGGTAATCGCCTCAACCAGGAAAATGAAAAACGTCAGTCCCCCCATGCACCAAGTATAACGGACCCGAATCCCCGACTTGGGCATGCGCACAGGGTGAAGATGCAGAAACACATTCGAGAGTACTACCTGCGCCCTCCCGCGCTCGTCACTTGGGATATCGTGGCGGAATACAGACTTCCAGATCTGCGATCGTTTGACCTGGTCCATCAGGCCAGACACTTTTGGCATAATCCATTCTCCCTAAGGTGGTTCGGTGATGCACCAGTTCAGACTTGCAGGAAGGATTCCGGGCTCTCCCACTGTCCTTTTTCATACTGGAATTTCGTATTCTTGTCGACCAAGATTTGGCCGTCGTCCGCCAGGACGATTCGTGCTCTCTCCAAGGGACGTGGAGCCGGCCCCTCGAAATTGATACCTGACGAATAAAACCCACTACCGTGGCAGGGACACTTAAACTTCTGTTCATTGCTCAACCAATTTGGTGTACAGCCAAGGTGAGTACAAATCGAAAGCAGAGCAAAGATGCCTTCGGTGTTTCTGATTATCCAAATACCGAATTTGTCCTTCCACCTTTCATCCACTCCCAATTCATAATCTTCCGGGAAACCGATCTTGAAGGATTGGGGCGGCTCGAAAAGCACATTCGGGAATAGGAATCGGCCAAAACCCGCAAGGCCCACCAGGCACGCTCCTGAAAAGGAGACCCAGGCCAATGTCAGCCAGGTGAAAAATCCACGGCGCGTTGTAATCCCACCCCCTGTTACGGGTGTTATCCGCTCCGGCCCTGGACGGATTGCGGGAGGTGCGGGCGAAGTCTGTACAATCACTTCTCGCTCTACCACCCCGGCTTCCTTTCCCGTCAGGGACCTGGCAACTGCAGCCCGGTCTGCNGTGGAAGCGGCAGCTTTCTTCGCNGGTGCCTTCTTNGCCGNNGCTNNCTTCNTCCATCCCCTCCTTTTGCCTTCCGCATCGCTTCTGCTTTGGCCTTGGCCCTGGCTACGCGATCTGGAATTTCGTCTAAAGCGGAAAGATCCACCTCACCTTCAGATTCCCCACCCGATTCCTCAATGGGAGGCACAGGTTCGGTTGCGGATTCCTGCGCAGCATCCTGTTGGGGCGTGCTCTCCGATTGACTTTCTTCACCGGATGCCTCACGCGCCTTTTTTATTGCATCAGCTTTGGCCTTGGCCCTCGCCACTCGATCGGGAATCTCATCGAATTGTGACAGGTCGAGGTTCTCTTCAGACATAAACCTTATCCCCCAAGATCAAGCTAGCTGGAAGGAAATGAGAATTTGCATAAGTGACAAAAAAAAATAATAGATAAACTGATAATACTGTTGAAAAACTTCGGCAATATATCCAAAGGACCTCAACTTGTCAAGTCCCAAATCCCGCCCGAATAGGCGCTCATGCTGCACCGATGATACGAGAAAAAGGGACCTAATCCGAAAAGTATAACAGGTTGGGTCCCCAATCGGAAAGCGTCAAGTTTGGGACTATAGCGCTCAATCTAAAATCGACAATCAAACTCCAATTTATTCCTCAGCCCATGCATTTATAACTTCAATCGCTGCCTGGCGTACCTTGAGGTTCGGGTCGTCTGCCTTAAGCGCCTGGATTCTCGATTCCAGGGTTCTTTCTTTAAGGGCTCCGAGGGCTCGTATCCCCTGTATCATCACCTCGGATCGCTGCTCATCGTTCATCTCCCTGAGCCCGCTCAAAAATGTTCGATTGACCATCTCACCCAGTATCTCGGTGCCTTTTGAACTCCCTGATGCGGCCAATTGCAGAGCGGCATTCCACCTGACGTCCGGCGTTCTATCCGCTAGAGCCGTCACAAGAACTGCAAGAACACGATCATCGTCAAATTTGCCGAGCGACCACACGGCCGCCTTCCTAATGCCGCTGTCGGTGTGGACCGCGAGCCCAGTCAATGGGGCAACTGCCCGGTTGTCATCCTGAGAGGAGAGCGACATCATGGCATAGATCTTCGTCTCGTCATCTGGATCCTCAAGCGCCTGAATCAAAGGAGGGACACATCGTGAATCCTTGATCATGCCCATCGCCAACGCAAGATAGCGTCGGACACGAACATCGTCGTTGCGCGAGGAGTCGAACACCCGAACCAACTCCGCAACGAATCCAGGATTGATCTCACCCTTCTTCTGTTCCTCTGCAAGCACCTTTGGCAGTTCATACGCCGCCTGCCATCGGCTGTTGATCCCCCCTACCCGAATGGTATCCAGATAATCCCGGGCTATGCGATCTTCTGAAGTTAGGAGTCCCAGGAGCAAGTAAATGCCAAGACCAACCAGTATAATGGCGACTGGGAACACCACGAACTGTGACACCAAACGTGATCTGGTCGTGTCCTCGCTGTCAATCGGCCCTGTAGCTTCGTCGGCTATGCGGCGTAGGTTATCTTCCGGTGAATCTTCATTTGCGGGAGAAAGGTTTTCTTCATCAATCAAGTTATGGGTATCCCTTTGTGCAGATGGCAACAGATCCAAAGCGATCGCGAGCTTTGCTCACCCAAAAATGGTGCGCGTGAAGGTGACTAATATAGGCATTCGCAAGATACCTGTCAAGAAATCGAGGTGTGGAGAAATTGCCCAAATCACACATCAAATTGCTCTATCCCGGGCGGCACACCCTTTCAACCAGGATGACTCAAACCCGTTTGCTGTTCACCTATCAGGACCTTGACAAGGCACCGGAAAGGACTTATTTTACACCCGACCGTTTTGAGATTTCACCCATTTGAAGTTTTGGTTAATAGAGCAACAGGAGATAGATGTGGAAGTTGACCTTTCTCAGTTCGATGAAATTCCAGACCGCGTGGCAAGAGCCAAAGCCAAGTCTGAGGCCGTTAGAAAGGCCAAACAGGGAGGTGGCACTGAATCCGAAGCCAAAGGCAAGAAATCGGTTGGCACCACTGGTCAAGATGCCGCAGGCAGCGCACCTGAAGAATCCAAGGCCGCCGGCTTGCCAATCCTGGAGTTCAGGCCAGGCATACATTTTAAGCTTAATGGTCGTGCAGGACGCACTATAGGTATCCGATACGATCTGGTCAACTTCGTCTATGATGACGATCCGAACCAGGTGGTCACGGCGGACCGCTACAACCTGAGCCGTTCCCACACAGAGGGCACACTGGAATTCGCCCCCAAATCCGAGGCCTATCGACCCGAAAGGGTCGGAAAAAAGGACCGAGTGGATTTCCACGACTTCGTCTGGTTGGAAACCCGGTCCGGTATGACCGCCAAAAAGAAGCGACCACGCCACATCGCCATAATTAACCCCGACTACTGCACGGGTTGCAATGCCTGCATCGAGGTATGTCCTACAGATTGCATTGAGGAGGTCGATGTTGCTGATGCCGGGCTAGATGGTATCGGGAGTTTCTGCGAGGTCAGACTGGACGACTGTATTGGATGTATTCAATGTGTCCACATGTGCCCATGGGAAGCCATAGAAATGGTGAACACGCAGTCGGTCGAGGAGGCCTACGGTATACCTGTTGGGACCCTTTAGGGAAGGTTGTCAATCACTGCTGGCTTTGTGCGAATGCGGAGGTCGTTAGGGCCTCCGCATTTCCATTCCCAGGAATTCAAATGGTGGTCGTAGGATGCAACATAATCGGACTAAAAGGTCCCGCTCGAAATCACTGTAACCTCTGGTCTGACTGGCATTTTTTCAAATTCCTTGGAACAAAATAAGGCTTGACTTAAACGATGATATAGCTATATATTGTGACATACTTTCGGATTTTGTGGCACATCTTGGCAAGGTGGTTCTCCCCAGAACGCACACCCGAGACGCTCCCCCTTTCGGGTCTTTCACCTTCAATCCCTATTCCATTTTCGACGAAATCTTATGGAGATAACACGGTAACCATCTGCCTTCCCGTGTTATCTCCATAAGGACATAATATATCATCCCAAACCGATCTTCAGGGGGTAGTGTCTTGAACTCAGGGGATTCATCCAGCAGTGGAAAAGGCAAGCGGGGCAAGCCAATGGTTCCGCCATCCCCTTCGGTCACCCGTGCCAGCGCGGAACCCAGGGACAAAACGTTGGAAACCTTGGATGAGTATATGGGTTCTGAACAGGGGCAGGCGACCTCCACAGGGGCCACAATATCCGCATCTTCGGGTGCAAGAGAAGAGTTGCCACAAGAGTGGGAAATCGAAGAACCCGCCTCCCCGGACGCAGCGTCTGAAGAGGACCTCATCCAGAGACTTGACAAGATTGAAAAGCGGTTGGACGCGTTCGAAAATACCGCCTACACATTCCTCCTATATGCCAAACAATTGACAGACCGAACAGCCTCGTTCTTCGAAGACATTTTTGGTCTCAGCCAGAATGATATCGCACAGATTCACGACCGATTGGGTGTAAACTTCAACAACAAGGGTGATTTCCCGAAAGCAATCGACGCATTCAAGCGCCTTTCAGAAATCCAACGTACAGCGTCATCCTGCTTCAAGATGGGTGTGGCATATGACAACAATGGTGACTATCAGGAAGCCATTGAGGCATATCGAAGTGCGATATCTCTGGATGAGGGCTATCTGAAATCGTATTACAAGCTTGCAGATGCCTACACCCGGACTCAGAATTACGGTGAAGCCATAAGGTGTTTGACGCAGGCTGCCGAAATGGATCAGGAGAATGCCGAAACCCACTTCCGCCTTGGAACGGTTCACAGTGCCAGGGGAAGCCATGATCAGGCGATCAACGCCTTTAATCTTGTATTGAAGCTGGATCCAGAACACGCCGGCATCTATCAGAGCCTGGGGCTCGCATACGAACAAAAGGGCGAGCACAACAAGGCGATAGAATTCTTTAAGAAATCCATATAGAATAACAATGAGCATTCGCATACTCACAAAGCGGCTAACCGAAGAGGTCACAGAAGCGACAAACCGGGGGAAAATGCTGCCGATTTTACCTGCGGATCCAGCCTCGGAACCCGCCAGGCCAAAAAGCAGAATCGCTCGGCTCGATTCAACGACCATTCTTTTTGGTAAAGGTCAAGAAGCTTCAGCAGTGGCCATGTCCTCTATCCCAGGCGATCTGAGGCATCTGGAAGCGGGCGAGGCGATGGCCACGACTTGGCGGCCACGTTCAGAAATAGCCAGGTGGTCTATTCCGGGAGGCATTGTAGCAAGGTTTGGTATCCGATCCCCGGGTAAGCGTGTGGAAAACAGCGAGCTTCCACTGGATCCGGAAACGGGATCCGAAGACGGAGAATCTAAACCCCTTGATCCCGACTATACACATTCAGTCAGCAATGGTGAGAAGAGCCGGAATTCCAATGGCGTGAATGGCGAGGATTCTCCAACCATTGGCGAGTTCGAAGCCTCAATAGATCGTGAATCACCGATTACGATAGAACTTCAGTCGCACTGAACATCCACACAGATTGAATCGAGTACCATTTAAGGAGGGAATTGCCATTATGGCGGAGGAGACCGGACCGGTTATACCTGCTGGTGCCTCTCCTGAAGGCGCTTCGGCGTCTTCTTCGGAAGCAACGGGGGATATTCTCTACCTAGGTGTCGACTTAGGAACCGCAAACAGTTCCATCGCAACCAGCACCGACATCACGCGGACGGTGCCAAGTGTTGTGGGTTGGCCCAAGGATCTTGTGGCATACAAATTCCTCCAGAAACCAATAGTATATGGTGAAGAGAGCATCCGCAACAGGATGACCCTTGATCTCTACTATCCTCTGGAAAAAGGAGTGCTTAAATACCGTCCCGATGGGTCGGGGTCTCCCGCAGGCGACGAGAATCGGGAAATAGCCGCTGTCGAGGAGTTGGTACAGCATGTGATAGGACTGGCGGAAATTAAACCCAACCAAAGGGTACGCGCTGTCGTGGGGGCACCCGCGTTGGCCAGCATTAACGACAAACAGGCTATTATTGACGTGATGAAAGACCTGGTGGATGCCGTAATGGTGGTGTCCGAGCCTTTCCTTGTAGCCTATGGACTAGGGTTTTACAACAATGCTGTGGTCGTGGACATTGGTGCGGGAACCCTTGATCTGTGCCGCATGCACGGGACCATCCCCTCGGATGAGGATCAAAGAACTCTCTACGAGGCCGGGAACTATGTTGACGAACGCTTCCACTCTCTCCTCCAGGAAAAAGTCCAGGATTCGCCAATTTCTCGACATCTTGCCCGATCTTTGAAGGAGCGATATGCTTTCGTTTCTCCGATTACGGAAGGCATAAGCGTCGAGTTCCAGGTTGAAGGCAAGCCGGTCCTTTACAACATTGCCGAAGAACTCAAGGAGTCCTGCGAAGGCATTCTGCCCAATATGCAGGCAGCCATCCGAGAGCTNATTACCACTTTCGAACCTGAATTCCAGGATGAGATGCGCAANAACATTGTACTGGCGGGAGGNGGGAGTCAGATCAAGGGCCTGCCAGAGGTGATTGAATCCGACCTTGCAGAATTCGGATCCGCCAGAGTGTCCGTCGTCGATGACCCGGTCTATGCAGGCGCTCTTGGCGGTCTCAAGCTTGCTAAAGACATGCCCGAAGACGAGTGGGAAAGCGTTTAACTCGAATACACGAGGGTTCACGGGTCGTATAGGAATATCCGATACACCTGTGCACCCTTGTTCTATTTATGCCAGACACCTTCCTGAACATTCCGTTGGACCAGATTTCCAATCGCAAACTTCCTCTGAGACAGCGCACTGACGCAGATCAGCTGCGAGACCTTGTGAGCTCAATCCAGCGTTACGGCGTTATCGAACCTGTTGTTGTAACGCCATCGGACGATGGCTATCAACTCGTCATAGGCCGACGCCGTTTTGAGGCGTGCCAAAAGCTGGAGCTGGAAACGGTGCCGGCGATTGTTCGAAGAATGTCGGAGGAACGCGCAAGGGAACTGTCCTACCAATCGAACTTGCAGATTCAACCGCTGAATATCGCGGATGAGGTGGATTTCCTGCGTCGGATCAAAATATTCCACCTCAGGGATGATGAGGCTGCTAGTCGCTTGGCGATGTCGCCACAGGAAATCTCGCTCGCCCGTCGGTTCAGTCGGCTGCCCCCACCCATACGAGAAGCCGTCAGAACTGGAGAGATCGATGAGAGAAGGGCGCTTGCGCTGACGCGCCTGGCTGGAGAAGTGGACCAGACCAGAATGTTCCGTTACATCCGGGAGAATAATCCGCCCATCGAGCTATTGGAAAAACAAATAGATCGGGTGCGTGAAGGAGATGCCCCTCATCTTTAGAAGATGACCAATCATGAAAACCAAGCGGGAGATGCCTTCCAGGGCATCTCCCGCTTCTGTGTTATACCAGAAATTCTTCAATCTCCCGAGGTCATGCCCAAATCTGAAATTACACCCTGTACATCTGCCGGTGGTGGAGCCCGAAATTGCATTGCTTCCCCTGAGGCAGGATGCAGGAAACCCAGGTCTGCTGCATGCAGCATCTGCCTCCCTGCGGACCTCAGTAAGCCGGAGGCTTTTTCTCTAAACTGAGGCGCAATCCCCTTTATCTTCTGAGCACCTCCGCCGTATACTTCGTCCGCAAATATGGGGTGTCCGATATAGTTCATGTGGACACGAATCTGATGGGTTCTTCCTGTCTCCAGAAATATATCTAGTAGCGTCAGGAAATCAGCCGTCTGCGCAATTTCGTATTTTGTAGCCGAACGCCGCCCTCCATTGCGGACCACCGCCATTTTCGTTCTGTCTTTGGGGTGCCTACCCAACAGCCCTTCGATCCTGCCAAACTCCTCTTTCACACGCCCCCAGACTAGGCCCAAATACCGTCTTCTGACCGTTCTGGACGCCAATTGCTCCGCCAATCCCCTGTGTGTGACGTCGTCCTTGGCCACCATCAGAAGTCCGGAGGTGTCTCTGTCGAGCCGATGTACTATTCCTGGACGTATAACACCATTTATTCCCGAGAGGTGCTTGCAGTGTGCCAGCACTGCGTTCACGAGCGTTCCGTTGCGAATCGGACCGGCCGGATGGACGATCATACCGGGCGGCTTGTTGATCACGAGGAGATGTTCGTCCTCATAAAAAATATCCAGAGGAATCTCCTCTGGATCTAGAGATGTAGGCTCGGGCTCGGGGACCGAAATATGGATCTTGTCTCCCTCAGACACACGTTGACTTGCGCGAACGGAAGACCCGTTCAGATCAATCATACCTCCCGCAATGAGCTTCTGAATCCTAGAACGAGAGAATTCAGGACACATGTCTGAAAGAAGGCGATCCAGCCTCTCGCCCGCCCGTTCATTGGGCACCTCCAGATTCACCCTCTGCACCCTCTTCTTCCTCCAGTCTACCGTGGAAGACAATCAACAAGCCTGCACCAACAGTAACACAGGCGTCAGCGATGTTGAACACCCACCACCTGATATCGCCAAAACCGAAATCCAGGAAATCGACCACATAACCAAATCTCAAACGGTCGATCATATTTCCTATTGCGCCGCCAAACACCAGAGCCAGACCTAGAGCAGTGTATTTCTCCGCTAATGTGACCCGCCACAGCATGATGCCTACGACAACAAGGGCCGCGCCTGCCAGGATGAGGTGAAGGTACTTTCCCCCGAACGTCAATCCGAACACAGCTCCGGGGTTGTGGATATATGTAAGTTGAAAAAAGGTCCCTATAATACTGACGGACTCGCCTAGAAACATCATCTCCATCACAAGCCACTTGGAGACCTGGTCTACCAGAACCACGATAGCTGCTATACAGAGCACCTTGATCCTGCAAACTGCCGTGGGTATAGAACCCAAGGATGATTCGGGCATACGCGTACGTGGATCCCGAGGCTTACGCGGTCCTCTGCTTCTGGTCCTGCTCAGCCTGCTTGCAGGGAACGCAAAGTGTTGTGGTTGGAACGGCTTCGAGACGGGCTAACGGAATGGGCTTGGCACAGACCCTGCATATGCCATACGTACCATCTTTTATGCGCTCCAAAGCATCTTCAAGCTGTGAAATGTACACCCCATCCCTCGTGGCAAACATAAACGCCTTCTCACGTTCTATAGCATCACTGCCTAGCTCGGGCATGTGATCAGAATAGATCGTGCCACCCGAGGAATCTGCGGTGGTCGCGTTCATAGACCGCGTTTCGAGAAGACCCAGATCTCGCATGATCTCGATTCGCTTCTCCTCCAGCAGGGTCTTGAACTCCTCCAACTCCTGCTCAGTCATCGGTTCCTCCTGAGGATCAGTCCTTGAACAAACGACGTCCCCAATCGTAATCACCTGGACACCTTTTTTAAAGCGGGAGCACACCCAGGATCAGGATGACGTCCTCCTTACGATGGAAATTTACTTCTTTGAGAGCCCTACCGATCCTGACAAGCCGTTGATCTCCAAATCCTGTGTAACCAGACAGGCCTCCGGAAGGCTACCAATCGTAAGATCTTCTGCAAGTGTCTCGCCACTCACATATGCTTTGAATGCTTCCACAGCGGTTTCCAACTCGCTCACTCCGGTAATGCCCAGGCGAATGCGATCTGAGACCTCCAGACCGACTTCCTTGCGTATATTCTGCACCCGGTTGACCATCTCTCTTGCCACTCCTTCGGCAACAAGGTCACGATCCAGATTCACATCCAAACCCACGCCCAAATTGTTCTCGATAGCCACCACTAGATCGTCCCGCTCGGTCCTTTGGACAAGCAGATCGTTTATCCCGATTGCTCCCCCATCAAGTTCTATCTCCTGACCGGATCGCAGTTGTGTTATTTCCTCAGGGGTCAGCCGGCCGATCCGTGTCGCTACATCTTTCATCTGTTTACCGAACCTTGGCCCCAGTGTCTTGAAATTCGGTTTGTAGGACACATCACTCAGCTCAGACTCATCCTCGACCAGGACAATCTCCTTGATATTAAGTTCATCTGCAATGAGGTGTTGCAGGTGCTCGATGACCTCCGGACCCATCCCGTCCGGCGGCAGGAGGTACATCCGTCTGAGTGGTTGCCTCACCTTCAGATCGTGCTTACCCCGCAACGAACGTCCAAGGACGACAGCCCGCATCGCCAGGTGCATTTGATCCTCGAGGACCGTGTCTCGAAGAGACTCCTGGGGTTGCGGCATATCGCACAGATGCACGCTCTCCGGTTGATCCGGAACCACCGAGCGAACTAAGTTCTGATAGATGGTCTCAGTCACAAAAGGCAAAATAGGAGCGAGTGCTTTGGTGAAAGTGACAATAACCTCATAGAGCGTTGCGTAGGCAGCTGCCTTGTCGGCATCGTCCTCCGATTTCCAGAATCTGCGACGACTTCGGCGAATGTACCAATTCGTAAGCTTTTCCACGAAGGACACCATCACAGGCACTGTACGATAGAGCCGGTAGGACTCCATTTCCACATTCATATTGTAAAGAAGCGTCTGAAGCTCTGAGAAGATCCACCTGTCCAACTGGTGATCCCGTGTAGACCTGTTGCCTTCCCGAGGCTTCCATCCATCGATGTTGGCTTATGTGACGAAGAAGCTGTAGGCGTTCCACAGCGGAATGATCACCGACCGCAGGCTCTCCTTGATTCCTGCCTCACTCATGCGCAGTTCTTCAGCCTTCAACGCCGGTGAATCCAACAGGTAGAGCCGCAGTGCATCTGCCCCATAGGCATCGAGCATTTCGGTTGGTTCGGGATAATTCTTGAGCCGCTTGCTCATTTTCCTTCCATCTTCCGCAAGCAGCATGCCCGAAACGATGCAATTCTTGAACGCCGGTTTGTCGAAAAGTGCGGCGGCCAGAATAGTCAACGTGTAGAACCACCCCCGAGTCTGATCCAATCCCTCTGAAATGAAATCAGCAGGGAAATTCTCCTCGAACTGATTCTTGTTCTCAAAGGGATAGTGGCTCTGCGCGTAGGGTGCGGATCCCGACTCGAACCAGCAGTCAAGCACCTCGGGTATCCGTGAAAGTTTTCCCTTCCCGGTTGGACTGGGAATCTCGATATCGTCGATAAGGTGTTTGTGCAGGTCTTCGACCTTTTGTCCGCTTAACTGTTCCAACTCCTCTTTGCTACCCACGCAAATGGCTTCACCGGATTCCTCATTGCGCCAGATGGGCAAAGGCGTTCCCCAGTATCGATTGCGGCTGATGTTCCAATCCTTGGCATCCTCGAGCCACTTGCCGAATCGGCCTGACTTTATGTGTTCTGGTACCCACCGGATCTGTTGATTCGCTCTGATCATCTTCTCTTTTACAGGCCCGATGGAAACAAACCAAGTGGTGATAGCCCGATAGATCAGTGCGGAATCACACCGCCAGCAGTAGGGATAGCTGTGCATCAACGTGCTCTCGTTGAACAGCTTACCCTCCTGGTTGAGGCGTCTGATGATAGGCCTGTCCGAATTCTTTACGAATTCTCCCTCGAAATCCTTCACCTCATCGGTAAAGGAGCAATCTTCATCTATCGGGCAGACAACCGGGATACCGTTGGCTTGACCCAACCGGTAATCATCTTCGCCAAATCCGGGGGCGATGTGCACGATTCCCGTGCCGTCTTCAGTTGTAACGAAGTCTGCCGTGACCACACGAAATGCNCCCTCGTCCCGCAAGGACTCGAAGTCCGGGAACAAAGGCTCGTAGGTCATCTGCAGGATGTCCTGCAATGGTTGGTCTTCAAAGCGTTCTACACCATCAACAGCCTTTTTGAACACCTCGTCGTATCGGGACTGTGCAACGATCAGCTGTTCCCCGTTCTTCATATGAACCCGGAGGTAAGGAATCTCCTCCCCCACTGCCAGAGCCATATTCGATGGCAACGTCCAGGGTGTTGTTGTCCACGCCAGAATAGAGGTATTCTCCTCTTCCCGAACTTTAAACCGAACCGATATAGATGGATCCTGGGTGTCCTGATACCCACCCAAATTCACCTCGAAATTCGAAAGTGGCGTAGCACATCGGGGACAATAGGCCAACGAGTAATATCCCTCGTAGATCAGCCCCTTGTCCCACAGACTCTTGAACACCCACCANACGGACTCCATGTATTCCGGATCCATTGTGCGATACTGGTTGTNCCAATCCACCCAACGGCCACACCGTCTGATCACCTGCTTCCATTCCGACGTATACTGAAGCACCTGCTCGCGGCAGAATTCGTTGAACTTACTCACCCCGAATTCGAGAATATCCCNCCTGGATTTCAATCCCAGTTNTTGCTCCGCCTCATTCTCAACCGGCAGTCCGTGACAATCCCACCCGAATCTCCGCTCAACCCGGTAACCTCTCATAGTCCAGTATCGAGGTGTGACATCCTTGATAATGGACGCCAAGAGATGTCCATAGTGAGGCAAGCCGCTGGCGAATGGTGGGCCATCAGTAAAAATGAAGGCCTTCGATTCCGAACGACTTGAGACCGATTTCTCAAACACCCTGCGATCTTCCCAGAAGCGGAGAATTCCTGACTCCATCTTGGGGAAATCGGCCTGGCTGGATACGCCCTGGAAGGGGGTATTTCTTTTTTCNTTATCTGACATAGAGATCGTGTTCTGAAGTTAATTTCTGCAATCAACAGTGCGTTTTGAGGACGGGGATCAACTATCCGCCCAGATACGATCCATAAAGGACCTTCAAGCGTTTCTTGGCTTCGTTGGTAATGGCCTCGGGAGCAGTGATAATCGCATACTGGGCTGCTGTCAGGCATTCGCACTCTGTCGACTCCGGCAATAGCTCGGCAATTTCCTTAACGACGGAATTGGCCATCTCCGCATTTGCCTTCATAATCTCGAGGACGGTTTTGACATCCACATCCTCCTCGCCCTCGTGCCAGCAATCGTAATCGGTTCCCATAGCCAGCATTGTGTAGCACATTTCCGCCTCTCGTGCCAGCTTGGCCTCAGGGATTGCCGTCATACCGATCACAGTTGCGTTTGTGGAATCTCTGTAAAAATGAGATTCAGCACGAGTTGAGAACTGTGGACCCTCCATACACACATATATACCGCCTTCGTGGACAGTGGCGCCACGGTTCTTTGCCGCACCGACCACTACTTGGCCTAGTTCCGGACAGAAGGGATCNGCGAATGANACATGGCCTGCGATNCCATCCCCAAAAAACGTGGAAGGACGTACGCCCTTGGTTCGGTCGAACAACTGATCCGGAACGATCATGTCACCTGGACGGATATGCTCCTGCATAATGCCAACAGCGCTAACCGCCAGAACGTGAGTGGCGCCCAGCTGCTTGAGTGCGTAAATGTTAGCTCTGTACCTGACCTCCGATGGCAACAACCTGTGGCCCTTGCCATGTCGTGGGAGAAAATAGACACTCCTGCCGCCAATGCTCGTTTCCACAACCAGGTCAGACGGTGCGCCGAACGGTGTTGTCATCTCGTGTTCTGCAACGACATCCACACCCTGCATTTGATAAACGCCAGATCCTCCAATTACGCCAAGCTTTACTGATGTCCCAGCCATCTGGAGCTCTCCCACTTATCTCGCTACCTGAACCCGCCACCTAGGCTGCGGTCTCGGTTTCTTCGGCTGCTCTGCCATTTCCGTGGCTCTCAGGATCTTCATCTTCCACAGCTTCCTGTACCACATTGGTATCTGTAAACTCCAACTGCGCCAAGAAGTCCGTCTGAGCTTGTGTCAAAGCCTGGAATCTCGCCACGAAAAGGTCCCGTTGATTCCGTAGCTCAACGACTTCCGCCCGGATTGTGTGAACCTGCGACCTGGCCTTCTCGATCGCCCGGTTTGCCAGTAATTCGGCCTCCTTGACCATCAACCGGCCTTCCTTGCGGGCATTTTCNCTGACGTCTTCCGCCGCCAGTTGGGCAGTCTTCAGCATTTCGTGTAGTGTTTCCTCCATCGACCGGAACCGATCGACTTCCATNTGGAGCTGGGCATCCTGCTCCTGCAGTTTGAGATTATCGCGATTGAGACGCTCAAATTCATCCGCGATCATCTCCAGAAAGGCCTGAACTTCATCCTTGTCGTATCCGCGCATCACCTTCTTGAAGGTCTGCTTTCGGAGATCAAGGGACGTCATCTTCACGGAAACCACCTCGCTTTCGATTGCTCTACGACCGAACAGCCGATCGTCAGGGGAGACTCAATGGGAGTGAAGGGACTGGGGAGGCTCATCTACCTCAATCAATACATTCGCAACCCGAATACACTCTGAATTGCGCCCTGGGCAAAGTTCAGAAGCAGAATCAACAGAATTGGTGATAAATCGAACATGCCCAACGGGGGAATCATTCTCCGGAACGGGGCCATAACCGGCTCAGTGAGACTGTGTAAGGTCCAAACTACGCGCCCATCCCTTAGAAACGGCATCCAGGAAAGGATAATCCGAGCGATTAGCAATACGAGGAACACCGNGATTGAGCCGTAGAGCAACCACCCGATCATCGCCAGAAGGGCTCCATCCAAGAGCCCGCGCAGAACCCCTTCGAAGGCCCTGAGCACGTCTTCTGTCAGCCACTTGAGAAAGAAGGCCCCCAGCAGTGTTGNCAGAACCACAAATAGAGGGGCAACTTCCATTGAATTGGGCATTGGAAGATTCTGAGCGATAGGGAAGATCATCGGATCGGTAAATTGGCGAACCTGATACGACAAACCGCCGAATGGGCTCACCTTCAGCAGAATCCATCGTAGCAGCATGAGCCCAACCACAATCACCACGGTGGCTATGGCCAGCCAACTCACGGCCATTCTGAGGTACATCACCAGAAGTATGAGAACGTCGAGCATCTATTCCTTCATTGTGGATTTAGATATCTACCGAAGCGCTCAAGACCTTGGCCCGAAAATCGCAGTACCGATACGAACCAGGGTTGCCCCCTCTTCGATGGCGACCTCGAAGTCGCCGGTCATACCCATCGAGAGCNCATCCATGCTGACNCCTGGGAGATTTGCAGACTCTATTTTGTCTCGCAATTTTCTCAGCCTGACGAAACTGGGTCTGACCTCCTCCGGATCCGGCAGAAACGCCCCAATCGTCATCAGGCCTCTCACCTGAATACCTTCAATTCCCGAAATCGCATCAGCCAGTTCAGCTGTCTCCTCGACTTCCACCCCGAATTGAGAATCTGCTCCAGATGTGTTAACCTGGATCAAAACCCTAGTGGTCTCGCCATTCTGCACCGATCTCTTTCCAATCTCTTTTGCCAACCTAATGCTGTCGACCGAGTGGATCATGTCGAACATCGCCACTGCAACCTTTGCCTTGTTGCGCTGCAGATGGCCCACCAGATGCCAGGAAACGTCGTCAGCCACCAACGAAACCTTCTCTTCAGCTTCCTGAACACGATTTTCCCCCAGGCAGGTTACCCCTGCATCAATAGCAGCCCGAATCTCCTCTACGGACCGGGTCTTGGAGACTGCTATGACCGAAACATCTCCAGGGGATCTGGAGGACTTTTTGCAAGCCAGATTGACCCTTTCGTAGACCCGTTCCAACCGTTTAGAAATCGTAGACATCGTTCCCCAAAAACGGTCCAAATTTGCTTGGTTCAGAAATCCGGTGGAGACCTATAAATATATGATAATCTAGATGTTCTGGCAATGAGAAAAGCGGAATTCCAGTGTGGGACTCCGCTCGTCTCAGCTTGCTGTATAACACAATTCATACCAAATGTGTCTTCTCTTGGAAATGGTCAATTGTGATCGCAGGCGTAGCCCTCAGCCTCGCCTTTCTAACTGTCGGAACCCATAGACCCTAGAGAAAAAAATGGACATCGGGCATTATGTCACTTCTTCTTCCCAAGCTTCCCCTCCTGTTCCAAAAGCTGCTTCATCGCAAACTCCAGATTGGTCTTTAGACCCGGATCATCCGGATCGATCTCTGCGGCCTTCTTATAGTGAGAGTTGTGAAAATAGGATTAAATAATACATAAACGAAAGTGAATAATTCATAGTAGAATTCACGCACCACTGGATGGAAGCCGGCTTCCAATNATCTTTCTCTTGATCAGGCTGAGTCACAGGACTAACTTGGTCGAAACCTCTTGTCAATCAACTCACCACAAGCCAGGAGTGTCATTTGGCTCGCAATGGTTATCCACACATGGTCTTGGACCACACCGTCTCTACAGTACGTGAGATCTACGCAGAACGAGCGAGACGACTGTCCGAAATCCGAACACGCAAACAGGCCCTCGCCTATCAGGGCAAAGTACAAACTGCCATCCCACGGTCGTTCGGCCCACGTCCAAGAAAGTCAGCGCTGAAGGCTCAGATCACCGACATCATCGAACTCCCGACTCACCGAATCGAAAACATCCTCTTTGAAAGCCGTCCCGGGTGTCTGGTTACCGGCAANCTCTACATCCCGAAGAAACTCGCAGGACCCGCCCCGGGTGTGATCGGCACCTGTGGGCACAGTGCGACCGGTAAGCGCGAAGGACTCTACCAGGGCTTTTGCCAGCGCCTCGTGCGAAACGGCTTTGTGGTATTCATCGTGGACCCATTCAACCAGGGCGAACGAGACCAGTATTACGACATCCCGAATCGTGAATCCGTCCGTGCCTGTACTCGCGCTCACAACATGATGGGGNAGCAGCTGGAGCTCCTCGGCGAATGGTTCGGGGCCTGGCGTACGTGGGACAAGGTGCGAGCGCTAGACTATTTGCTCACGCGTCAAGAGATCGATCCAACAAGGATTGGCCTCACTGGAAACTCGGGCGGCGGCACGATGACCACTTGGACCTGGGCATATGAGCCCCGGTTCACAATGGCTGCTCCCAGCTGCTTCGTCACCTCTTTTCTCAATAATCTGGAGAATGAGCTGCCGGCAGACTCTGAACAGTATCCACCAGGCGTCATCGGCGCCGGTCTGGACATGGCTGACTTCCTCATCGCCCGTGCACCAAATCCGATCCTGATGTTGGGTCAGACTTACGACTTCTTCGACAGGAGAGGTCTCCGACAGGCCTACGAGGAAGTGAAGCGCTTTTACCAGGTCCTGCGTGCCCCCTCCGACTCGGTCGGCCTCTTCATCGGTCCTCATGGTCACGGATACTCAAGGCACAACCAGGAGGCAATGGTCTCTTTCTTCTCACGTCACTCAGGCAAAAAACGAGTCACCCGACTCTCGAAAGTGGAGGACCTGGGCGACCGACTGAATGTCACACCCAAGGGAGAAGTGATCCCAGCGGGAGCCAAACCCGTTTTCGAGATGATAAGAGAGAAGGCTGACAGTCTATCGACGAAGAGAACCAAGTCGACCGTATCTCAACTGCGGGCCCAACTCACGAGGCTCCTGCGCCTACCCAAAAGGACATCAATCCCACACTATCGTGTTTTGCGAGCAAGTTCATTCGTTGGTGGACGTGTCGCCAGATACGCAATCCAAACCGAAGGACATGTTCGGGCGCTGCTTCATCGGCACCTGGACACCCCATATACACATAGCCTCGACATCGACAAAGAGATCCATCTTTACCTCCCCCACACGAGTTCTGAAATCGACATGACCGAGGACAGGCTTGCCCTATCACTCAAGAGAAAGGGTACGGTCTACTCCCTGGACACGCGTGGATTGGGCGAATCTCTTCCGGACGAAGGCGGCAAAGACTTCTTCGAGGCGTATGGGATGGATTATATGAGCAACGGTTACGGAATAATGCTTGGTGAAAGTTTTCTTGGTCGACGTGTCCATGACCTTTTGACAACAATAGATCTCCTGGAAGATGCCGGGGCTAAAAGGATTCATCTATATGGTAGAGGCCAGGGGTCACTGATCGCACTCTTCGTCAGTGTAGTGGATTCTCGGATCACCTCGGTTGTCCTGAAGAACGCCCCATTGAGCTATCGAAGTTGGGCAAATGCGCCACTCGTCTCATGGCCTAACGCCAATGTTCTCAGGGATGTTCTAAAGGTGTTTGATCTGCCCGACTGTTACAGGGCGCTTGGCAAAAGACTAAAAGTGATCCAACCGTGGGGACCCAATATGACGCCCCTTACAGGTCACGCACTGAAAACAGAACTGAGCGCCTGCAATCTCTCAAGAGACCTGATCGGAAAATCGTGAAAGTGAGTGATTTCGATGAATGAAAACAGAAAACGATGAAGGGGAAGGTGGAGAATGGTGAATGAGATGATCTACGTTGTAGGCCATCGTGGAGCTGCGGGCGTGAAGCCCGAAAACACGCTGATGGGTTTCCGATACGCGATAGGGTTGGGCGTGGAACTCGTGGAGTGCGACGTCCACCTATCGCGGGATAAACATCTGGTCGTCATGCACGATGCCAATGTATACCGAACAACAAATGGTACTGGTGCTATCCGCGATCTGGATTTCGACCATATTCGATCACTGGACGCGGGAGAGGGCCACCAGGTCCCGACCCTTTCAGAGGTGCTTGAAACCGTTCGCGGAAAAGTGAAATTGCTCTGCGAGCTCAAAGGCGAAGGCGTCGAAAACGCGGCAGTGGACGCCGTCCTGGGTTCAGGTATGNCTTCCGATGTCACCTTTACGTCCTTCCACATGGATCGCCTCAAACGCGTTCTGGAGCGAGACGAAGACCTCCAGACAGGGGCGATATTTTCCAACCCCACCGACGACGACATCGAGATGGCGGAGGAGATGGGTGTCTCTGGCGTTGGCGTTAACTTCAAGAACCTGCGACTCAAGACAGTCGAGCAGGCGCTGAAGGCCAAACTGGACATACGTGCGTGGAATCCGGACACACTCCGCGAACAGCAAGCGATGATCGCCCTGGGCGTTAGCGGTGTGGGCACCAACCGTCCTGACATTTTGATGGAGTATTTGGAGCTGCAATAAACCGTCCTCCAGCACGGTGTCCAGTGACTCCCCAATAGAACTTTCTCTTGAAGGAGCCGATCTCTCGATACCTCCTCCTTCACTGCCTGAACAAGGCAGCTCTGCTAAGAGACCTGATAAAATTCATCGCCATAAGCAAAGGAGACCTGAATGGCCTTCATCATCTCATGNCTGGCCTTTCTGATTATGCTAATTGTCGCAAAGAAGGCGCTCGCCAAGGAAGACACATCACTCTACACGAGGGAGCAGATTGCGACGGCCAGACACAATGTCAAGACCTACGACTGGGCGAAAACCGAACTCGATCAGGTTCTCTCCAAGGCAGACTCGTGGACCGAGCGCTCCGATGAAGAACTGTGGAATCTGATCACCGGTCAGGAGATCCCTCGCGGGATCCACGTCAATCCCAATCTGGGGTGCCCCTCCTGTGGTCGTAATGTCTACAAGTTTGGAAATTACCCCTGGATAGTAAGCATCGACAGACCGTGGAAACTCGAGTGTCCCGCATGCCAGGAAATATGGCCCAAGAATGACTTCGATCCATTTCACCGCAGTGGGTTAGGTGATGGCGGCGTGTTCAGGAGGCATTTGGCCGACGACTCGCTCCTGTTCAACACGGATCATCCAGGTATTGAAGATGAGTTGCGTGGATATGCTGTTGATGACGGTCAAGGCTGGGTGGACAACGATGGTGAGCGCTGGTGGTTCATCGCGTTTTACAGTCACTATTGCACCTGGACTGTCCTACCCGAAGCGGCCACAGCTCTGGCGACCGCTTATCTGTATACAGGAGATCAGAGATATGCCTACAAGGCTGCGGTGATCCTGGATCGAATTGCAGACGTGTATCCGGAAATGGACCTTGCGCCCTACACCAAAATGGCTCTCTACAACTCCCACGGCTCCTCCGGAAAAGGTAAAATAAAGGGATGCATCTGGGAAACGGGTGTCGGCAAGACGCTTGCCACCATTTACGACATGATCTATCCAGGAATGGCAGATGGTGCAGAACTCGTGCGATTCCTGTCATTGAAGTCGAGAGAATGGAAGATTTCAAATGACAAGAGCAGTCTGTCGAAGATTCGGGAGAATATCGAAGACAATATCCTGCGGGAGATCATCCTGGCCTGTCAGAACGGGAAGATCCGGGGAAATGAAGGTATGACTCAGGGCGCAATGGCCACGGCCGCCGTGGTACTGGACAGCGAGGAAGAAACGCCCCTGGCCCTCGACTGGTTATTCGAACCCGGCAAGAGGGGCGAGGGAGGCGGCCATATNCCAGCCGTATTTCTGGGTGAAGTAGACCGGGATGGTGTAGGAAACGAGGCTGCACCTGGCTACTGCTTCGGGTGGATGAGCAATTTCCGACAATGTGCAAAGGTCCTGGAAGCGGACTCAAAGCACAGGGACTATGACCTGCATCGCGACTTCCCTCGGTTGAAGAGGATGTATGCCACGCCCTATCTCCTCACCACCCTAGATACCTACACGCCTCGGATTGGCGACACCGGAAAGACGGCAGACCCAGGCATGGTTCAGGTGAATCTCGATGTCACGCTAGAGGCTTTTATCCGATTCGGTGACCCTTACTTCGCCCAACTCGCCTATAAGCTTAACGGCAATACGGTGGAAGGCCTGCACGCTGATCTCTTCACCAAGAACCCTGAATCTGTCCAACAAGGTATCCAGGAAATCGTTGAAGCTCAGGGCGAACTGGAGCTAGACAGTGCGAACCTGAATGGCTATGGGCTCACCGTGATGCGAACCGGAAAAGATGATCGGAAGCGAGCAGCCTGGGTCTACTACGGACGCACCGGTGGGCACGGTCATAAGGACCGCCTGAATTACGGGATGTATTACCAGGGTATGGACATCCTGCCCGACCTGGGGTATCCAGAGTATGCGGATGGAAAATGGCCAAAGCGTGCCGGCTGGACGAAGAACACAATTTCCCACAACACCGTGACGGTCAACAAACGTACCCAGGACATCAACTGGATTGGCCACTGTCGGTTACACGAGGCCTCGGAAGGTGTGGCGGTTGTGGACATAGCATCTCCAGAAATCTATCCCGAAACGCGTGAATATCGACGTACATTGGCTATGGTCGACATCTCCGACGACGAATCCTATCTGGTGGATTTCTTCCGCGTCGACGGCGGTNACGACCATATACTCAGCTTTCACGCTGGAGAAGGTGAAGTGACCACGCAGGGTCTGGACCTCGTGGCTCAGGAGAAAGGGACCTACGCAAGTCCCGACATTCCCTTTGGCGAGCATTTCGACGGCCCACCAGACGGGCGCTATCTTGCAAGCGGATTCTCCTATCTCTACGATGTCTCGCGAGCCAAATCGCCCTCACCCGGCTGGACCATGGACTGGGATCTCAAGGACACCTGGGGAACAAGACTCGGCGACGACCCCGTTCACGTGAAACTGCACGCCCTCTCCCCTTCCGGCGAGACAGCGATCGCCCACGGAGACCCGCCTCAGAACAAACCGGGCAATCCGAGACGATTGCGATATGTGGTTCAGCGGAATCAAGGCACCGACATCAGAAGCCTGTTCGTCTCTCTGGTTGAACCCTACAGCAGCACGTCCCAAAATCTGAAGAAGGTCAGCCGAATCAATCTCGGGTTGCCATCGGAGGACCACTCAGCTGCAGCTGTCCGTGTCGTTACCACAGAAGGGAGAACGGACCTTATCCTTTCCTCTAATGAACCTGATCGCACATTCGACCTTGGAAATGGCGTTCAGGCAGCAGGACGATTCGTGGTAGTATCTCTCATAAACCAAAACGTTACCAATGTGTTCCTTGCTGCGGGAAGATCAGTCCAATTCCTCGGGGGATCGGTAACCACTAGTCGATCGGAATACACGGGCTCCATCGTCGACCTGCAAAGGGAGGAAACCGGACCGGCCTGGGTCGATACAAAGGGGGACCTTCCAGCAGGAGTTCTCCTCCGGGGATCGCAGGTTAGGATCGACAACGACGGACAGAGAGACGCCTGCTATTTGGTGGAGGCAGTGTCGGAGAATGGCCGGATCGATCTTGGAGATACGACATTCATCCGTGGCATGGTGTCGAACCAGGATTACAGCCAAGGATATGTCTACAATTTCGAGCCCGGTAATACATTTGAAATCCCAACACTGGTCCATGTAAAAATCGAAGGCGATGAACCGTCAGTCGTTCGAACAAACTGCGAGTGGAACTGGGATCCATCATAGGATATGACCGGATAAGAAACCAGCCCTAGAATCGCCAATGGCGGACCCAGGGCTGGTAGTTTCTCATTCACTCCAAATTTCGAATTACCCCGCCAGAGCCTGCAGGAATCCTTTCATCTGTCCCACGCAAAATGCCATGTACTCTCTTCCCTCGGGACCATCCGTGGCCAGTTTCATGATATGGTCGTAGTCGATCGCGCCGTCGTATCCCACCTCGTGAAGTGTCCGTACAACGTGGAACATATTCATGTCCCCGTCATCGGGAATAACCTCCGCATATCCTTTATTTTCAGGAATGGTTCCTACAACATTTCTGAAGTGAACATGGAAAATCTTCCCCTGCTCCCCAAAGTGTCGGATTCCTTCGAACACATCCTGTCCGGACTCGTATCGCGTGCCCACGCAGAATGTCATGCCGCTATTAGGTGAAGGGACTTCGGAAAAGAGCCGGTCGAAACTTTTGAAATCGTGGAGGATCTGCGGTACGCCGTAGATGCTCGGTACTGGAGGATCGTTACCGTGCATCGCGATCTTGGTGCCTGATCGCTCAGCCATGGGCACCACAGCTTCAAATATCTTCAGCGTTCGTTCCCACAACTCCTCGTGTGTCGGTGCACCTTCCGCATGTGGCAGATCCAGTGCGTCGCGAAGATCCACCTTCAGGTGTTTGTACCCTGCCCGACCTTCGACCCACTGGTGCATATACTCCCCGACCTTCGCGATCTGCGTGGCCTGGAAACACTGGACGCCGAAAACCGGAAACCCGTACTCACCACATATCTCGACATTAGCNATNAGATTGTCTATCTCTTCGTCGCTTCCCTCTTCTCCCAGAAACGTCTTTCGGGTATAGGCGTTCACCGAATTCGCGCGCTCAACTTTGAGTCCCCACTTGTCCAGGGCCTCTACCAGCTGCTCAACGCCTTCCCTGGACATCCTGCCACCGGACTCTTTGTAACCGGGACATGTGTCCAGGGTTATGTCTACCACATCGACGCCAATCTGTTTCAGGAATTGCAGATCCTTTGGCCTGGACAGCCAGTCCGGGCTGACACGAGTGCCGATTTTGATCATATCGAATCCCCAAAAAGAACAAATAATGTTTTTGGTGCCAGCCTTCACAGTTATATTGAACTGTCGATGCTCGAGCCAATTGTAACCAGAAACACAGGAGACAACTACGCATGCATTCTGAAGAACTCAAAGACCAAATCCGCAACGTCCACGCATATGTCACCACCCCCTTCAAGAAAGATGATGTTGCAGCGCTCGACCTGGCGGGGTTGCAGAAGAACCTGGAGTTCCTGATTGGGAAGGGAGTCAAAGCCCTCAGCATCGGTGGGGGAACCGGCGAAGTGAACGCCCTCTCGAATGCCGATCTGGCAACCCTCGCCCGGACCTCAATGGAGATTGTAGGAGACGATGCGCTGGTGATCCCGACCTTCCCTGAGAATCTGGGAAACGCTGTAGAACTTGCACCTGTTTACGAGGCAATGGGGGCACAGGTGGTGCTGGGCATGGCGCCCTACATCAGAAATGAAGTCCCAGATGACCTGGAAGGTGTTTTCGACCATTACAGAATTCTAGGGGAGAACACCTCTCTACCGTTTATGCCCTATAATACCCAGGCCTGGCCGGCGGAGTTCTTCGTTCGCCTCGCAGAAATCGATGGCGTTATCGGTGTCAAAGACCCCTGCATGGTACCTCATAACATGTTCGCAGCAATCCAACAACTGGGTGATCGTTTCGTCTGGATCGGTAACAAGAGGCATTATCCAGGCGTGCTTCATCTCAGATTTCAGATGGGAATCGAAGGATTTACGGCAGGTCTCATCAACTTCAATCCGGCTGATGAACTAAGACTATTCGAGCTCGGCACCCGGAAAGAATGGGATGAAATGATCGATATCCAGGCCAAGCTCGCCCCACTGGAAAAACTGCGCAAAAAACACGGGGACACCGCAATGCTCAAGACGGGTCTGGATCTGGTGGGGCTATATGGCGGACCGGTTCGCCCACCCCGTGTGGACGTTTCGAGTGAAGGGAGGTCGGAAATCAGGAGGGCTATGGAGGATGCGGAAATCCTGGTAGATAACTAGTAATTCTTCCCAGGTGCGATCTACTCCGTTACCAAAGGTGGGCTGTCGAAATAGCCCCGGTCTCCAAAGAACGGGAACATGCCGAAACCTGCCGCCAGATCCCTCTCCTCCCAGACCAGACCAGTCTCGCAGTAACTGAGACACCCGTGTCCGGGTGGAGAGTTTTCAGGATGTGAAATAAGGTCCGAACGGAACCAGACGGATCTGTGTCCGAAGCAGACACCCTTTTCCAGGTTGTCTTCCACAAACTCCACCATGTGTGGAAATGTCCTCTGAAATTCTACGCCCTTACCATATCCGACGCAATCCTTCAGATTCTCACCCTCTGCCTGGACCTCATTCATAGACATAGGTGTGTCGTTCTTCCAGAACATCGCATCGGCATTGGGATCGACGACTGCCCACTTTCCGTAATCCTGCAGCCAGACCTCGGTCACGAAATGTCCGTTGAACCCATTCACGGCCTCCGTCAACACAGCGCATCTGGCTGGTATGCCAGCGGCTTGTGCACAACTTACCAAGGCCGCGGCATAGTGGACACACATCGCGATCGGCCGTTTCCCGTTGTGGCCCACCTGGGAAGGTCCCCACGCCAATAGCGTCTCCGCATCCCAAGGCGCGTACTGAACCGCCCTGGCGGAATTTGTATGCTCCCAACTGGACGCAAGCCAGGATGAGATGGCCCGTATCCTTTGCAGATCGGGTCCCTGATCCTTCGCCACGGGAGGGAGTATCTCTCGAAGCGAATCGAACTTAGGTAATCGGGTGTCTTCCCAGATCATCGGCGGTGGAGGAGGATCTTCACCCTCCTCCAGACGAACCCGCAGGACATATTCACCCAGAACAGCATTCAGATATCCCATCCGATCCTTCCGCCAGGCCTTTCCACCGTCATCACTAACGGAGCTTCCAGAGTCCGCACAACCGGTTTCCGTCCCCAATGACCATCCTGTCATCGAAGTGACATCAGTCCAAAGTTCAAGGACATTTTCCCCCTCTAGAAAACCATCCACCTCGAAGTCGTACCAGCAGTAAACACCCTGGGCGATTGCCTCAAGAGCAGCCACTTCATTTCCATTCAGAGACACCCTCAAGGGACCGCTTTGCCCGCCGTGTGACCTGGCCAGGATATACACCCGCCCCGGATGAGCGGTGGCTGGCAACGTGAGCGTTTTCCGGGCACGACGATAGGTTGTGAGTTCCTCACAAAGCGACGGCAGCACACGTCCTTCTTCAGTGTAATACAGTCTACTCATTTCGGTCTCCGTACCACCGGATTCAAAGATCCTAAAACCTATCGTTCCCGCCACTTGTCCAGCTGATCCTCGTCCAGTTCCACACCCAGGCCAGGTCCTTCCGGAACAATGGATACTTCCGGTCCTAGAGAAAGCGGTTCCTTGATCATATCCGCCTCGTGATAGAGGGGACCCAGGAAATCTCCCGGATAGGTCTCACTGTCGATCGCAGGCGCCGCCACTCCAAGATGTAGCATTGCGGCAGTCGCGATTCCTAATTCAAGATTGCTTCCCATACTGCAAACGATTCCGGCCGCCTGTNCCANATTTGCGATCGCCAGCGAATTCAGAATTCCGCCGTTCTTCCCTGGATAGACGGCAATGATATCCGCAGCACGAATCGTGGACAGGTGCCAGGCCTCAGATAGAGTGAACACACTCTCGTCAGCCATGACAGGAATCGTCGTTGCTGCACGTAGTTGTGCGAGCGCTTGAGGATCGTCCTTCCCGATCGGCTGTTCTGCGAAAAGAAGGTCGTACTGTTCAAGTTTACGAAGCGCTTTCCTCGCCGTCGTAATGTTCCACCCACAGTTCCCGTCTACGCCGATCGTAATATCCGGCCCTGCCAGTTCCCGTACCGCCCTGACACGGTTGATATCATCCTCAGGATCGAGCCCCACTTTCACCTTCAGGTGGTTCACCCCCCAATCCAGAAATCGCTTTGCCAGCGACTCTGACTTTGGAATATCAAAGGCACCGACCACCATCTTCATGGGCACATTTTCTCTCACCTTCCCACCAAGAAGCCGATAGACCGGAATCCCTGCCACCTTCCCAGCCAGATCCCACAGCGCCATCTCTACCGCAGCGATCGTAAAGGGATTCAACTTGATGGCCCCGCTCATCAGTCGGAGACAATTGGATACGTCCCTAGGGTCCTGACCTTCCAACGTNGGTGACAGGATGTCATGTATTGCCGACACGCAACTCGGGCTCGTCTCTCCGCTCCAACGCGGCGAAAGAGTTGCTTCCCCTAAACCTACCAGATCTTCATCGGTGTGGACCTTTACAATCACGTATGGCGAATCGATGTGCTCGCCGTGAGCGGTTTTCGTCGTCAGACCTGTCTTGAGCGGAACCAATATTGGAATGGCCTCAACTCTCGAAATTTTCATTGATTCTACCTCTCAGGTTGCACCGTAGGAATACGCAGGGATTGCCCTCAAACCTCCAGCACCTGTTTCCAGTTTTCATAGATAATATTGTTAATCGTCTCATCAGGCACTTTCGGGAAGTTGCTCCCATCCACAACGTCGTTCACTTTCCATTGACCTGAAATAACCTGGGCCGCTGTTGCGGAAGGAAAATCTGATCCAAAGATAAGTTTGTGATCCACTCCGTATTCTATGGCCGACATAAAGGCCTGGTAGTGCCTTCTGGGCCGATAATGCAATGCAGACACATTGGAATACAGATTGGGATGCTTGCGAATCAGCACGACACACTCGTCCTCCCAGGGATGNCCCATGTGTGAGATAATCATCCGCAAATCCGGACAGGCTATCGCGATGTCCTCAAGCAAAATCGGATTCGCATACTTCAGCGGGCCGGGTCGTACAAATGATGTGCCCTGGTGAATATTCACCGGAATTCCAAGTGACTCCACCTTTTTGAAAAAGGGAATGTGTTTTGGATCCTGAGGATCCCAACTTTGATAGATGGGTGCGATCTTCAGTCCCTTCAGACCGAGGTCGTTTACACAGTACACCAGTTGATCAATGCAGTCCTCATCGTTCGGATCAACGGAGCACCACCCGATAAATTTGTCAGAATTATCCTTTACGAAGTCCGCGACCAGCTCCTGGGGGACATCGATCCCACAGAATGGTGCCCGGAGACCGAATACGATTACCTTGTCGCAGTCTTCTGTCGCCGCCAGAAGCTGNTCTGGCCTGGAATCGAACGCGTTGCGTTCATCCTCGTTGTCATCTGCATAGTAGACGTCAGGCGTCAAACGCATCTTCGCCTTTTTCGCTGCCAGAGCGAATTCTACAAACTCATCCGAAAGGTGATCGGGATACCACAACAGATTGGTATGGGTATCAAAAAGCATCGTTTGAACTCTCCTAGGATCATCCTGCCGAAAATTCAGTTGCCAGCTTCTATCTATACTCTCAACCTACTGAAGGAATCGCCTTACGACATTTGCCGTAACTCTTGAGACATTGTCACAGACCAGAAGGGAGCTGATGTAGGTAATAGACCCGGAAGAGAACACTGCCCCTCCACCGTCGGGCTCGTGGACAACCATGTCTGCCCCGCCGCCATCGGCGTTTGTGCCTCTTGCGAGCAATTCCACATTCTTTGGTGAATACTTGTCCGATATTTTGTCCGTTTCGTGTCCCGATGCGCCTCCCGGGATGCGCATATGCAGACACTCCTCCCCAAAGATGTCTCCATTTGACAATCCTGTACCTACGAATGCCCAATGGTCATCATCCATCACCTCGTACGGTGCGGCGGTCATAATGCCTGCTTCCGTAAATACCACACCAAGGAGATTCGCCTCAGACTCTTCACGCAGATGGAATCTGCTCTCGTAGCCTTCGTCTTGCTGCCGCCTCAGATCGCCATTTTGAACAATCATAGTCCCCTCGTCCACGAACTCCACCTCACAGTTCAGGCCGTTCCCACCCAAATACATCAGCCTGCCCCCACGGTTGAACACCCAGTCTTTCACCTCATAGTACATCTTTTTGGACCAATACTCAGGGTGCGGTCCCAGAATCAACACCTTGTAATCGTCCAGTTTCAGTTCATCGAAATGGAGTTGTGTCTCAGAATAAAGGTCGTAATCGAAGCCTTCTCTCTCCAGCCACCCCAGAAGCCGCCACTCCGCAGGCGCGATATGGTTCGGCGCTCGCCCCTCGATTGGATCGGTAACCTGTTCATCCTCGGGAATGTAGTTGATCGGCTCCGGACGATCGAATGAAAGGGGAAGATACTCCTCCGCAACGTAGTTGATATGCTCCGGATTTGTGTACCTTCTTAACTCCAGACGTGCATTGATCGTTGGGGTCTCTGGCATCTTGTCCGGGTGGATATAGTTGCTACGACCACCAAAGTTGTTGTAGCAATTCCAGTTGATGTTCGATGCCAGCACAGCGATATCCGCAGTTGGCTTCTTGGGGGCAACAACCCATGGAAACGAAAAGAAAAGACCGGACTCAGTCTTTGCGTGCAGGTAGTACAGGCCCGCTCTCTCGGGCGCTTCCACATATTGTTTGTGACTGGGACTGGTGTAGCCAAACTTGTTCCACTGAACCCCTGTCTGACAATAGTCTCCATCCGGGCTGAGCTGAACAGTGGCCCTGGGACCGTGCTCATCGTACCAGCCAATGGGTCGGACAAACTCCTTTTCATACCCGTACCGCCACAGCTCGATCTTGTAGGCCTCGTGCGAATGCACACGAAACTCCGAACGCTCACCACTCTTCACGCACTTCGGCCACATATAGCCCATCAGGCAATCCGAAAGGAGCCGAAACTGGTAGGGCGCATCCGGATTGACCTCCATATTCACAATCTTGGATCCAAACCCATCCTTAGCCAGAGTCACCTCATAGAGACCCGGATCCAGATCCACAGAAACCCCACCTGATGCTCCCGACCGCGCCTGTGTNACACCGGACGCGTTCTTGAACTCCAATGCAACATCGGCCAGGGCGATGTATCGCTCATCACTAACATAACCTACGAGCATATTCTTAACTCCCATGATCAATGAGAATGCAGGTTTTTACTTCCAATTTCCCGCCAAAACAGAGCGTCAATTAAGGCTCAAACACAAACCGTGTCAAATGAAAAATGGGTGACCCGAATCCTCGGATCTACCCATTTACAACTCCCAATTCGGCTGGTTATTATGTCCGCCAAGGACCTGTGATTGCAAGCGTAAGCCCGGGTGACTGTATATTTACAAACAGTGTAGAGCCGTCCGGCGAAAACGTGGCACCCGCAAATTCAGACTCGTTCATCGCGTTTCGGCCAAACTTGTAGAGATCTCCAGAGGGTGTAACTCCCACGAGCCCATCGTCTCCCTGTCCATCCTCGCAAATCACCAGGTCACCCCAAGGCGACACCGTAAGAGTGTCTGCATTCTCAACCAAGGCACTGTCGTTGGGCTCTACAAAGAGTTCCAGGGTGCCGGGGGAACGCTCTTCATCCTCTTTTCCCTCGAAGAGACTCGGGACGTAGCGCCAGATCTGCCCCTTCTGGTTCTTCCCCCCGGATGTACAGGCAAAATAGACCGCGTTCTGCCCGTACCACATGCCCTCGCCCCTAGCGAACTGCGCAGCGCCAAGACCGTATCCGCGATATCGCAGATCGTCTTCTGGCGCTAGCACATTATCCATGTCAATCCACTCGACTTCAAGGACCTTACCGGGCAGAACAGTTTCGTAATCACCATGATTTCGTGTGTCCAACCGTTTGTGGCCACGCAGCGCCAGAGCCTGGAGTTTCCCACCATCTGCCAATTTACCGGCCTTGTCTGGTATAAACCGATAGATCAGTCCATCCGAGCGATCCTCCGTTTGGTAGACAATACCAGAGTTCGGATCCACAGCAATCGCCTCGTGGTTGAACCGACCCATCTCGGTCAGCGGAACGGGCTCCACGAGGCCGATATCTTCGACTGCCGGAACTTCGAAATTGTATCCGTGGTCCCTGGCAAGGACATCATCAGTCTTCTCAACCGTCTCCTCACAACTCACCCACGTGTTCCACGGCGTCGGCCCACCTGCACAGTTGCGTAAGGTACCCGAAAGACTCAAATAATGCCGCTCGAGACTCCCGGCCCGCGTATCATAGACCAACGTAGTGGTACCACCCAGGCATGGAGTCTCCTGGCCCTGATCATAAGTCGAGCTCCTGGCCCTGGCATCGAACAATGCGTTGTCCTTCCCAAATGGTCCTCCGTCGGGAGAGGAGGTGCTGTTGAGTTCGTGATTTCGGACGAGGATGGTCCTCCCGTTCAGTCCGGGGAAAGCAGCCATTCCGTCGTGAAGACCCGGTACAAGATACCCATCATCCATCTTCTCCCCGACCTGAGAAATAACCTTCCACGAAAAGCCCTTCGGCAGATCCAGAATACCCTCAGGATCAGGCATCAACTTTCCGTATCCAGACCCGCTCTCAGTCGCCGCCTGTGCGCTTCCAGCCCCAAGGAGTTTGTGGAGGCCGTTGAACCCCAAAGATGCTGCTGCGGCCGATTTCAGAAAAAACCTTCGAGAGATTGTCACGTTACCATCCCAGCCCATCGGGCCTGTAAGGAGTGTTTAATTGGACTACAGGCAAACCTATCAGGATCAATCTTCTGACTCAGAGGATGCGTTTAGATCCAGAAGTTAATCCCACCACAGTAATTCTGTACCTGATAGTGCCTCACCTGGCTCATTTTCTGTACCACGTCCGCAATTCTTCGAAAGAGGTGGTCGATTTGCTCGAGATCCTTTCGCATCCGTTCCGAGCCGTCCTGATTTTCTAGGAGCAGTTCCAACCTCGCCATCACAACTGAAATCTGTAATCCGGCGTGGCTCGCATCCACTCAATTAGACCGAACCCGTCCAAACGGGGCATGTCGACATCCGTCAGAACCAGGTCAACCCCTTCCTCGAGCATTGCGAATCCCTCTTTGCCATCCTGCGAGGTTTGACAGCGCCCCCCCATCTCGAGACGCTTCGCCAGAGGCAAATCGAATATTTGGATCAACATCAACGACCAGCACGGGAGCTCCGGTTGCTCCCTGGTCACCAACCGCCGGCCTGCTACGTACAATTGCCCTGAGTCCATCTGGTCTATCGGCAAGTCCAGACCAGGTAAAAGCGATCTGATCACCCTCGGTGTCTTCGGAATGCACCGCGAGGAGGGGAATGGTATCCCCGTGGGTATCCTGCAAGACCCGGGCCATTTCGCAAGCATCAAGGCCGGGGAAATCGGCATCGGAAATCACCAGATGGGGAGGATTGTCCACCAGACCTGTCCCAACTGTATTGGCCGTGGTGCGAACCTCACACTCGTGTCCCTCGATCTCAAGGGCAGCCAGAAACGACTGCAGACTCTACTCATCCTGCTTGGCTATCAGAATCCTGGCCATTCACTATGCTCTAACAGAAATCAGGCGAACATTCAAAAACCTGGGGGACTCCGCTTGTGCCATTCCGTAGCGTGCTCATATACCCTTGCAGCCCGGAGGATGGTTGCTTCATCAAAAGGTTTGCCGATCAGCTGGACACCCACCGGCATTCCTCGTGAAGTAAACCCACAGGGCAATGAGATGCTGCACAGTCCCAGCCAGTTCACTAGCCGCGTCAACAATCTGGCAGGCTCACCCTTTTCCAAATCCTCCAGACGCGGAGCCGTGGTAAGTAAGGTCGGACCCACAACAGCTTCTATTCCCTCCAACCGACGTCTTGCAGATGCCATCAGCCCGGTCCGCCTTTCCTGGATCTGGAGAATGTCTGCAGCGGGCAGCTCAGGTGTTGCCTCCAATCGAGCACGAACGCGTGAGCTGTACTGGTTGGCATGTTGGGCAAGGGTGTCTCGGTGAACCGCATATCCTTCCATTCGCAGGAGTGTGAGGTTATCATCCTCTGCTTCGGCCTGTATCGCCTCGGGAAATGGAAATTCCACAACGGACGCACCAAGATCCGAAAACCAATCTATCACCTTCTCAACGAGCGTGACCACCTCCGGATCCGCTCCTTCGAAGAAGGGCCTCCTGCTTACACCAATACGCATCCCTTCGATGCCGTCCTCGATCTCTGCCAGAACATCTCCAACCGGTTCGTAATCAGCGGAATCATCCCCTTCCTCCGGCCCTGCGATTGCCGAATAGACCAGCGCCGCATCCCGCACCGACCGTGCCATTGGCCCCGCGGTATCCAGGGACCTGCTGAGCGGCATGATCCCAGCTGTGCCAACTCTGCCCAGTGTGGTCTTCAGACCCACGATGCCACAAAAGGCGGAAGGGATTCGTACGGAGCCACCTGTATCGGTACCGATGGCCGCAGTCGCCAAACCACCACTGACGACAACCCCCGAGCCACTGCTCGACCCGCCCGGTACGCACGATCGGTCCCATGGATTCGGGGGTGTCCCAAAATGCTCGTTCACCCCGAAAGGTCCAAAGGCGAATTCCACAAGGTTTGTCTTGCCCAGAAGCACTGTTCCGGCTCTGGCCAGCTTCTTTGCAACCGTGGATGAAGTGTCGGGGATATGATGTTCACGAACGCGCGATCCCGATGTCGTTCGAATTCCTGCCGTGTCGCACAGGTCTTTCAGGGCAATGGGGATCCCGTGTAAAGGACCTAGATCGTTGCCGGCGCGCAACATTTCTTCAGCCCCCCGGGCATCGGCCATCGCCCGCTCATCAGTTACCGTGATGTACGCGGAGGTATCCCCCTGGCGAGCGGCTATCCGATCCAGAAAGGTCCTGGTAACTTCGACCGGGGACAGATCGCCGGATCGGTAACGTTCTCCCAATGCTTCGATGCTCAGGAAATGGGGGTCATCAGACAATGTGGACACTCCTCGTACGGAACCCGCACCGTTATTCGCAGCCGGGACCTCTCNCCTCTTTTTCGGCGGTGTCTTCCGGCAATAACGATCCGGCGAACCNTTCCGGATCTTGACGGTGTCCATTCACNAGCTTTTCGATCTCCTGCAGCACCCGCTCTTTGGTATACAGACCGTAACGGTAGATATCCATTGGACCGATAAGCTTCAGGTAGTAATGGTTGCCGGCATCGTGTTCACCGGAGCAGGCGCTCGGCTTCTGTGCCGTCTCCAATTGTTCACCGAAGGCGTCCGAGAGCTCAGCCAGGAGTGGTTCGTCGTGCAAGTCTTGCGGAATCTCGGGAAACCGCCTTATCAGGTCCTCAATTGTCATCTATATCCTCCTCATTGCCACTGGACACATCAGTCTGCACTTCTGTCAGGTATTTCTCTGGAATCGGTTTCCGCCCCGCATACCCTTCCGGTCCATGATAGTGGGCTACAGATGGCTCGTCGCTCCGCCAGCACAACTCCACCTCATTGCCATCTATAATAGCAGGGAAATCGACCAGCCCCCGGTTGAAGTTCGGGTCTTTGTAGGAGCACCCGATCTGATCCAACTCACCCATCAGCTCATTCAGCTCCCCAATGAGCCTTTTGATCTCGGGGTCGTCTGCCGCCTGCTCTCCAAGGTCGTTCGCCAGCTTAACCAGCAGTTGACCGGACGACTGGATATCTTTTACAATCCGCTTGACCAGTGGCAGGGTCCTGTTCGCCTCCACAGGTGTGAAATATTTGACTTCATCCGTCTCCATCCACTCTTCCGAATCAGGCACGCGTGAACTCCTCCAGATGGACAACTGCGCCACCATTGGCAGCGGAGGCGTTTGCCCCCAGCACGGCGGCCAAACTGTTGAGCGCGTCCTGGTAAGGACTTCGGAGTAGAGAAGCGTCGCCGGACCGGATTGCCGCAACAAACGCCTGCGCCTGTCGGGCGAACCCATTGTTCTCCTCGGGAGCCGAAAACACCTTCTCGTCATTCTCGGTAACGTCCTGGCTGGACCACTCCAGCAGTGCATCATCAAGAATCACGCTAACGTCTCGGCGCGAACATTTCACATTGGTCAACACTCGCGAGGTGGTGGCACTGGCAACGACACCACTCTTGAAGCGGTAATTCACGTCATACACGTGCGGAAGGTTTATGGGTTCCGGCCCCTCGCCAGGCTTCCTCTCGTGGTAGAAGGCCGAAACCGATTCGATGTCTCCCAGAAAGTACCTGAGCAGATCCACCATATGGATCGTGTTTTCCACGAACGAGCCACCACACAGCTCGACCCTGCTGGTCCAATACCGTATGTGATGTCCACTGTAAAGCAACTGCACAAGCGCGTGCCTTGGGGTCCCCGCTCCGACCTTCTCCTTTACAAATTCCGACGACGGATAGTACCGGCTCATGAACCCGACTTGCGAGAGAACACCTCCCGCTGCAATGGCCTTGTTGAAGACCACCGCCTGGGAAATGTCCAGCGTCTGCGGTTTCTCAATGAAAATGGCGATTCCCTTTTCCGCCGCAACTGTTTCCACATCCGTGTGCAAGGTTGGGGGGATACAAAGATAGACGCCATCCAGCTCTTCCTTGTCGAACATCTCATGGTGATCCGTGTAGACGGCGTTTGCCCCGAACTCCCTGGCCCTTTCATTGGCCGTGTCGGCATCCGTGTCGCAAAATGCCTGGAAGACGACCTCTCCCGCATCCGCCATCTCCTTGAACGGCGGTAGGTGTGCNTGGTANGTNATGTATCCCAATCCCACGAATCCCATTTTCACTGGTGCCATTGTCAGATCTCCTCGATCGCCTCGATTAGGTCCTTGTCCAGATACCTGGCGTCTGAAACCGAAACACACACTGCCAGCTCTTCCAGGTTGGCTGCCCCACACAACACCAGCCTGACGCGGTCATCCGACAGGAGGTACCTCAATGCCGTGCCGATCACGCCGTCCGGTTCTCCTTCCANCATGNCTTCAATCCGTTCCAGCTTACCAAANAGNGGCTCGAACCTGCCCNTTTCTATCCACTGGTCTCGCTTCGATCCGAGGAGCCCNCCGTGCAAAGGTGAAGCCGCGATAACAGCCACCTCATTGTCCGCCGCTGTGGGAATCAGAGTTTCNTCTGCCTCCTGAGNCAACAAATCATACTTGCAGAACGTGATAACGGAAACGAACTCGTTTGTTTCCTGCAACACACTGGNCATCAGGTNGAGATCAGACCCCGTAAGCCCGATTTGGTCCGCAAGGCCCTGTTCACGGATGTCCAAGAGGGTTTCCAGCGTTCGTTCGCTGCCGAAAATCCCCTCCCAACCCGCCTGCTCCGCCTCGTGGACCTGAAGCAGGTCGACCCGGTCGCGCTTGAGTCGCTTCAAGCTGGCCTCGAACCCTCGCCAGATCGTGTCGCGNGTGTAGTCAAAAGGCTCCGGAAANTACCCCACCTTGGTTGCGAGGTAATGGGGTTCGGTCACGCCCTGCAGCGCCTCACCCATAACTTCCTCGCTGCGACCCTGACCATACAGCGGGGCAGTATCGAAGTAGTTTATCCCAAGCTCGAGTGCCCGCTCAACCATNCCGACACCNTGTGAAACCGGCAGCAGCCCCTCCTCCGGCCGGCCATAGAACCAGGAACCTCCCAATCCGATTTCACTAACCTCCCAGTCCGTCTTCTGAAAACTACGATATTCCAATACACATCTCCCTGGCGTCAGGCAGAATTTTACCAACCCTTATCGGACATTGTGATACCACTTCCTCAGTCTACTGTCCGAAACCGACAATTTGAACAGGATTCTCAGCACCCACATCCATACGATTGTTCCCCAGGTTCCCCATTCCCGCCACCTCCGAACAGAGCTGCAGACCGAAGCATCGAGAAGGACGAACCGTCCTTCCCGTTCAAGCAAATTGCAGAATTCGGAATCCTCGAAAACCTCTAGATCCGGATACCCATTTACCTTGTCGAACACCTTTCGAAGGCAGTATATGCCCTGATCTCCGTAGGTGATTCCCAGGAAACGCGACCTCAATGTGCTTGCCCGGGAGATCAGGTGAAATTGCCATCCTCCCTCGTCAAGCCCCAGCTGGAACCGGCCGCCCACCACCCCGGGATCTTCCAGGCTCGATAAGATCGTCTCCAGACCGTGTGCCGGCAACAGNGTGTCGGCGTGGAGAAACAACAAGACCTCACCGGTCGATACCTTCACACCTTCGTTCATCTGATGGGCACGTCCCGACCTGCCTGAGGAGACAAGCTGGGCAAGACCTGAGCCGGCTACCAGGTCGGGAGTTNCGTCTGTGCTCCCTCCGTCCACCACCACCACTTCGGAACCAGGAAAGCAACGAAACTGTTCCAGACACCGGAGAATGGTCTCACTCTCATTTAGAACTGGAATAACGACGCTGATCGAAGGCATCTACTTGTCCAGCAGTCTGGACGTTTCTTGACCTTCCGAATCCCGCATCAGATTTCGAAATTGANACCAGTAACTGACGAACGATGCAAAGAGCAGGAATGCCGCCAGACTTAAGAGAGGAAACTTCAGGGGTTCGGTATCCATCGCGTATGAGAGCAGGAGGCCGCTCATCACCAGGGTGGTAAGCTTTCCCCAAATATTAGAGGACATCACGATTCGTTGTTTCGATGCAAGAACGAGACTCGCCAAGAGAATCAGCACATCCCGTCCAACAACAACTACCGCCACCCACAACGGCATGTCCTTGAGCAGTACCAGCGTGATGGTGATGGAATTAATCGCGACTTTGTCCGCCAACGGATCCAGAATCTTGCCCCAGTCCGTAATCTCGTGTCTCTTCCTGGCGACGTAACCGTCCAGAATGTCGGTAGCAATCATCACCATCACGAAACCGAACATCTGCCATTTGTGTTCCGGTCCAGCCCAGATCAGCCCCAGGGTTGGCACTGCAAGTACCACACGTAGCAGGCTGATCTCATTTGACAACGTCCAGAACCGATCGTCGGCCTTTACGTCATCTGTTATAATTGATGTAGAAGGTTGTCCCATTCACCACACTCTCAAGAACTGAGGATAATACATCCCATTTTGTCCAACTCGCAAAATGCCTTTTCGGCAGGCGACCAAGTCGTCAAATCATAGCTCCCATCAGGAAGTGTCTGGCTCCTGGCGAAATTGCCGAACACACACGGGTTCCCTTCGTACTCCGCTCTGCTCACTTCGGGTACACCTGCCCAGGGGATGGCAATCTGTGTGCACCACCGACCCCGATCATCCATCGACTTTACGATCCATTGCAGACCGGGGACATCGTACTTTGCCATTTCGCGCCAGTCTTCTTCCTCAACATTCGGAAAATAGAGATCCAGAACCACGCCAAGAGGATTCACCTCGATCTCGTAGTAGCCATTACCGGCTCGAAGGAAAATCTCAACTGCACATTCATTGAACAGGTCGTCATCACGATCCTTTTTGGTTACCGGGACTGGCGATGGATCGGACACATAAGATACGTAAAAAACATCGTCGTCCCACAATGCGGCCGCCTCCAGAAAATGTGCGGACCTGCCCGCTCCCCCGATCAGGTGAAAGGCAGATCCCATCGACTCGGTGTCCGCCCAGATGGTATCACTGACGATACCATCCAACGGTGGGGGTTGAGTGGCTCTTTTACAGCAATATGTCGGTCTTGACCTCATAAATTCACACCCGTCCTGTTCTACGTTGTATTTGCGCACGACACGAGATGCTCGAATACCTTTTGCCAAACCGTGTTTGTCAGACTCTCAGGGTGGAATTGAACGCCCAGAATTCTTCCATCCTCCGACTCGAATCCTTCGATCAACCCATCTTCACTTTTCGCATTCAACTCGAGGCCGTTCCCNAGGGACTCTACCGCCTGGATATGCGAACTGTTCACCTCCGCCTTACCGGATCCCACCAGCTCGGACAGCCGTGAATTCTCTGTTACGGATAATCCGTGACGGACCTCGCTGCTCTCTACCCTTTTGGGTGAGTGCGGACCTACGCCCTTTTGATTCTGCACATCCGCGTAAATTGTTCCTCCGAACCTGGCATTAATAAACTGCATTCCGTAGCAAATTCCGAGCATCGGCAGGTCATTTTTCGCAGATTCCTCGTAGGTCCAATTGTCCGATCGCTCACGATCCGCGCTGACGGGCGGCAAGTCGTCCGGCAGTTCACCAATCAGCCGGTCGGTAATGCCGGGACCTCCCGTGATGACCAGTCCATCCAGCAGAGAAACCACTTCATTCAATGTGGATCGATCCGACACAATTGGCAAAATGAGTGGACACCCTCCCGCCCGCTCCACGGCTTCCACGTATAAATGACCCAGCGTCTGTTGTGAGACCTGTCCCGAATGCGAAGTCTCGGCGCTGGTAGTAATCCCTATGATTGGCCTGGGCATAGATATCGTCTCAGTGTGACTCTGTACGCGAACAGGGATTCAGAATGCCAGCGTACGGACAACTTTCGAGACCTCTTTTCTTGAAGCGAGTGGCTGCCTCCCTTGCTTTAGGGCGTGCGTGAATTCACGCATCTGAAGCGTGAATGCGGCCTGCGCAATACCAAGGTCGATTGCCTCACCATCCAGCAATACTTCATTTCGGGTAACCACCAGGGTCCCTTCAAGTCCTACAAGAACGGTTTCGGCACGTTGGTGACGGCATCGTGTGGCGAAGTCTACAGATGCGATCTTTCCATCCGCGAACTCCAAGCCGATCACCCCATCGCTGTCTCCCTCGGTGACTAGGCTGACTGCCCTTACGCTCCCCCACACCTTATCCGGCTCGTCATTTAGTAACCAGAGGATTGTGTCTACATCGTGGCTTCCGCAAATTGGGAGATACATTCCCCCGCATTCGGTCAAGTTCCGTCGCCAGTCCGCAGAGAGCTTTTCCAGCCAAAACATTCGTTGATGCAACATATTTACCACTTCACCGGTCCGACCCTCATCCAACAATGCTTTGGCCTTCTGTTACGCTGGCATGAACCTTGTGGATTGCCCAACTGAAAGAAAATACCCTGACTGGTCGGCCTCGGCACCATCTCCACGGCCTCTTCCTCCGACAGAGCCATCGGCTTCTCCACCAGGACGTGCTTGGATGCCGCCAGGGCATCTATCGAAAACAACTTGTGGAGATCGTGAGGAAGACAGAGGATCACCGCTTCCACAGAGGGATCATCCAACACCCGCTCATAGGAAGTAGCCCAAGGGGCCGCACTGTATGTCTCGGCAACCTTCTTCGCACGATCCTCGAAAACATCTACGCGGCCAATCGCCCTGAGGTGAGCATCCGCAATCTGCCCACCATCGCCATCCCAACCGATTCTGCCATCCTCATTATTTCAGATTGACCAGGACCAGACCGACCACGGCAACACCCATACCCACAAGCGTCTTTCGAATGAACCGTTCCTTCCAAACCAGGGCCGCGAAGACGGTGTTCGCCAGAATACCCCCAGCTGCCTGAACAGGGAAAACAATGACACCCGACACCTGGTCCAGAGCGACCAGATAGGCAAAGATGCTGGTGACATTCATAAATCCCATTTTGATACCATCAAAAGTCCCCTTGCTGTGCGTCCGCCATACAGGGAAAAGAAAGGTACTAAGGGCACCTAGGGCAGCTACACCATAAAGCACACCCATAAATGTTGTAGGGGCGTCCTGCACCCCAGACATGACGAAACCCTTGGATGCAATCCCGGCCATCCCGATAAAACCGAAGAGCATTCCCACCAGCCGGAGTTCCCGCCAGCCCAATTTCTTACTCGTACCTACATTCCGAGCCCGTGTACCGATGAGAGGGAGAGATACGAGGCAAACCACAATCCCGATCACCTGAAAGTGGCTTGGAATCTCTCCCCAGTAGAAAACCGATGCCAGAACGGGCAGGACTACCGAAAGCCGTACGAAGGCTGTGGCAATCGCCATCCCACTCAAATTCATAGTTGTGCAGATGAGGTAATAGGTCACGATGAAAGCGACACCTTGAATGAAGCCCCAGATCATCGTTTCGGTAGAAAGCTGTGTGTTGCCCACAATGTAGCTTGCGGCAAAACAGGTGATGGAAGCCAGTACGTAATTCACTGCGCCAACAACCATCATATTGGATCCCCGGACCTGAGCGGTCCGGATCACATGGAAAAAACCGGCCGACAGAAGAATATTGAGTATTAAGGCTATCATCCTGTCGACAACCTGCTGTCTCCAGCTACCACTATTGCACCTCCCAGGCCAACCGATCTACCCACCGTCCCGCTTCGCCGAGACCGATCAATATAACAAGGCTTTTCGATCGGAAAAAGCAAAAACCTCAGAAAATAAATGAGACCGTGCACATAACCTCTGACAATTTTTCATGACGTCAGGAAAATCCTGATTCAGGTTATTCTTCCCGCGATTCAACCCTTGCCTCTTGA
>PAQK01000006.1 GCA_002709665.1 Gemmatimonadota bacterium
AGACTGCTCCACCCCGCGACCATCAAAATCCAAGTGTGGAAAATCTACAGGAACGGTGTTTTTTGTCAAGCTATTTCTTCCTCGGAATCCTCATCGATCTCGTCGGGTTCCTGTTTGACAATCTGTACCTTGGTTATCCGCTGTCCGACAACGCCCTGGATTGACAAGACCAGATTTTCGTGACGAAACGTTTCCTTTGGATCCGGGACGTGGCCCAGGTGATTGTATATGAAACCACCCAATGTTTCGTAACCATTCATTGGCAACTCGACATTCAAAAGCAGGTTCAGGTCGTCGATATCGATCCGGGCGTCCGCGACGAGGACAAGGCCCTCTTCATGCCAATGGAAAAGCTGCTCCTCCTCGTCATATTCGTCCTGGATTTCCCCGACGATCTCCTCAATCAGGTCTTCAAAGGTAACCAGTCCAGAGGTCCCGCCGAATTCGTTAATCACGATGGCCATGTGAACTTTGTTGGTCTTGAATTCTCTGAGCAGGACATCGATCTTCTTGTTTTCCGGGGCAAAGTACGGTTCCCGCATAATGTCGGTAATGGCCCAGGTGTTTCCTTTGCGCAGGATTTCCAGGAGGTCCTTCGCATACACAACGCCCTCGATATGGTCCACTCTTTCCTTGTAAACCGGTATCCGTGAATGTCGTCCCTGTTGAATCATGTCGAGCAGTTCATCCTGGCTGGTCGACAATTCCGCGCAGACCATATCGATACGAGGGACCATCACCTCCTTAACAGTGGTGTCCCCGAATTCGAAAATTCCCTCTATCATTTCACGCTCTTCCTCTTCGATCGTACCCGAATCCGTTTCACTTTCCACTATCTGGCGCAGCTCTTCTTCCTTCTGAGCCCTGGAGTCGGTTTCACTCACAAACAGGTTCTGCATCCTCTGAAGCAGAAGAGTGAACGGGAGGAGTATCAAATACAAAGGGAAATACATTACAATCGACCGAGGTAATGGGCGATCCGAGGCCTCTTCGCGTTTGTACGGCGGCAGGATGTTACTGATCATGAGAGAGACTGTTGCGAAAACAGCGACGGCCAGAGCGTCCTGCAACAGCACGGGAATCGCATCCTGCGGCAACTGTATGCGTAAGAACACCGCCGATGAGATGCTACCTACACCAATGCTCACGATTTGACCAAAAGCAACCAGTTGGCCGATCACCGGACGAGACCGGTACATCGACAACAGGAGGCGGGCGCGGGGAATACCTTCGTCGCGAAGGCGTTCCAGGGTAGAGCGAGATAATGTGTTGCCAATTGAACCTAGACGAGCCAGAAGAACCGTGAATAATAAGGAAATAATGATGACTGGGACTTCTGGCCACCCTGAGTCGTCCAAAAGTGAGTCACGCTCCTTTCATGCTTGTATCCGCTGGCTGAGATAACGGGTTTCCCGGCGGACCATTTCCAGATGATCGACATCCGTTTGATGGTCGAAGCCAAGAAGATGGAGCACCCCATGTATGGCCAGGTGCGTTACCTCTTCGGACAGTGGTCTTTGGGCCTCCATGGCCTGAGACGCTGCACGATCCAGGGAGATGTATATTTCACCCAATGTGTCGCTTTCAGGGTGAACAGGGTCAGTGAGTTCGAACGAAAGTACATCGGTAGGGGAATCGATGTTCCTGAATTCCCGATTGAGATCCTGCAAGTGTCGATCATCTGTCAGCAAAATCGTGACTTCACCCGTCGCTTCGTGATCGGCCAGAACCTGGGCAGCCAGTGTCTGGGTGTATTCCAGGTCCAGTGCTTTGTTGGCTTTTACAACCCATTCTATGCGTGGGAGGGTCAAACAGATGTCCTTCCCTCTTTTCGCCTGTCGCCCCTCTGCTCCTGCTGCCAGGGGTAGGCGACCCGGCTGTGACGTGTGGCCTGGAGGATAGGCAGGAAGGCTTCCTGGATCAGGGTCAGGTCGCGTAACGTCAGGTCACACTCGTCCAGTTCACCGGCAGTGAACCTACCCTTTACAATGGTGGTCACCATTCCCTTGATCTGGTCCGGATTGTTTCCTGAAAGCGTCCTGGTGGCAGATTCGACCGCGTCTGCGACGTTGATGATGCCTGCTTCCTTGGTCTGAGGTCTCGGGCCTGGATATTGGAAGTCCTCGTCTCTCACAGTCTGCTTGTCTCCACGCTCCAGTGCGCGATGCTTGAAGCTGGCAATTTCACTTGTACCATGATGTTGTGGTATGATGTCGATGAGCGCTCGCGGGAGGCCCTCTTCTTCGGCCAGCTCGACACCTTCCTTTACATGCGATATCAAGATCAGTGCACTCATGCGCGGCTGAAGCTCGTTGTGGGGATTCACACCCTTTTGATTCTCTATAAAGTAGTGTGGGCGGATCATTTTCCCAATATCGTGGTAGTAGCACCCAACTCGGACCAGGAGCCTGTCCGCACCGATGGCCTCGGCTGCGGCTTCAGAGAGACTGGCCATTATGATGCTATGACTATAAGTCCCAGGGGCACGGATGGCCAGGTTACGCAGGAGCGGGCGATTCAGGTCGGAAAGCTCTAACAGGGTGATGGTTGTCACCACATTGAAGATACTCTCGAAGATCGGCAGCAGCCCAATCGTGAGCACCGACGATGCACAAGCAGTGAAAATTCCGAAAACCAGGTTCCACTTGATCTTGTCGAAGAATGCCCCAACATCGGTGTAACTGTAAAACACAATCCCGGTAGCTGAAATTGTGAGCGTATATGCGAGGATCAGATAAAGGATAGACCGATAAAAATCGCTTCTGTGGTGCACCTGTCGCACTGAAAACGCACCCGTTACACCCGTAATTAGGAAGATGAGACCATGCTGAAGACTACCCAGGAGACTTGCACACAGGGCGGCACAGACCAATGCGATGACCAGGCCGATTTCCGCGTCGAAGAGGACTGTAGCCAGCATCACCGAAAGAGCAACAGGGACCAGGAATGGGGTGATAGAGGGCACTGACGCTGCGTAGGAGGCCACAAACGCGGGCATCAACAGCAGAATGCCGAACAGCACGATATTGGAGGAACGTGCGTATGAAGCGGGCCTGGTGATCTTCAGGAATCCGAAAAAGATGGCCACCAACATACCACTGAGGATGGCTCCGGCGATTACCTGGAGATACGCGAGATATGGATCCCGCTTGTTCAGCATGTTCATGTGGATCGCCAGCGAGTTCAGCTGATCGCGGTGCTCCGATGAGATCCGGTCGTGTATGTCGACAATGCGTTCACCTTTAAGGACAGTTCCCTTGAATGCTGAAACATTACGGATGGCATCATCGCGACGTGTTGCCGTTTCGAACGCGTTGTAGGTCAGGTTTGGCTTGAGGTAGGCAATCACCAGTTCGTAGAGCGTCTTGATTTCGGCCTTGGTAGCCTGCGGCAGTTGGGCGGCTATATCTTCTCGCAGGCCCAGTATGGATGCCTGCATATCCCGAATCTGCGCGAGCGGCACCCGCTCTTCGGAAGCAGACCAGATCACGGTGGCCTCAGTTATTGCGTCCGCGCTTATTCGAGACTTCTGTTCCAGTACGCCTGCGTCGTAGATGGTGTTGAGCAGGTTTCTGGCTGTGGCCTTCAGGTTCTCGAGACCCTCTGGATAGTTTGCCGCCTGCGTGAAAAGGAATCTGAGGCTAGATTCGGAAAGGGGGCCAATTTCGGGATGTATCTGCTTTAGCCTGTGCAGCACTGAATCCGGCACTGCAGAACTGCTGAGATGTACAAGGTCCAGAAACATCAGGTCCAGGGATTGCTGCTTCTCCGTAGGAATGAGACCATCGTAGAACAGAACAGGCAGCGTTTCCTTTTTTAGCACACTCACTTCCCTTTCGTACTGCTCCTTGTTCTTCAACACCTTGAAGGTTTCTGGTGCAATAACTTCTTCGGGCGCGATCGTGCCTTCTCTAAACGCGCTGTATTCATAGCTTTGGCGAGTGGTTGGATAGAACAGAGTCAACAGGCCGACAAGGGCGAGGAAAAGGAAGGCACGCAGGACCGTATCCCCTGAGATCCATTGTTTGCCTCTTTTCCCTCGGCTTCTGTTGGCGGGTTGCCTGCCAAGGAGGCCGCTATATGTAACTCGCCTGCGTATGCCACGCATCATATTCTAGATATCCTCTTCAGGCTCCGCCTTTTCCTCTTCATTCTTCTGCTCTTCTTCGACACGTCTATCGTAGGCATCATACGCCGTAATGATCTTCTGCACGAGGGTGTGTCGTACAACATCCTGCTCGGAGAAATATACGAAACGAATAGCCTCAATGTGCGAAAGGATTCGCTGGACATGCACGAGCCCGGACTCAGTCTCTTCCGGGAGATCGATCTGAGTGATGTCGCCGGTGATCACAGCTTTCGAATTTGCACCCAGCCTCGTGAGAAACATCTTCATCTGGCTGATGGTCGTATTCTGCGCCTCGTCTAGTATCACGAAAGAGTTGTTAAGGGTTCTTCCTCGCATAAACGCCAGTGGTGCAATCTCAAGTGTGTGCGCCTCGATCAGATGCTGCAGGTGGTCACCAGGAATCATATCCCGCAGGGCGTCATAGAGGGGGCGGAGATATGGGTCCACCTTGTCCTGAATATCACCTGGCAGGAATCCCAGGTTTTCCCCTGCTTCAACAGCAGGCCTGGTCAGGATAATCCTAGAGACCTCCTTCTCCTTGAGTGTAGCAACAGCGCTGGCAACGGAGAGGTACGTTTTGCCTGTACCTGCAGGCCCTATTCCGAAGACGATATCGAAGTCATCAATACTGTCCACATAGGCGGCCTGGGTCTCGGATCTCGGTCGGATTTGATTCTTCTTTGTTACAAGTACAACTCGGGAATCTTCGGATCCTTGTGGAGATCGAAAGTTGACAGGCTCGAGAGGATCCACCTGTTCCCCCTGGAGCATACAAGAGATCATCTCTTCCAGAAGGGAGGAAACGTGCTGGACTTTGTGGGTGGGCCCGTCTACAGTGAGGAGGTCGCCTCTGGCCGTTAGCCTGACGCCATAACGATCTTCAAGGGCTAGAAGATTTGCGTCATTATGGCCGTAAAGGGTTAGTTGATCTACACCATGAATGGAGAGCTGATGTGAAAGCGTAAGTTCCTTCAACCGATAGCTGCCTTATCCCAATTCGAGTGGGAAAGAAAAATGTGCTACAAATATAGAAAAAGCTCCCGTTCCGGCCATAGTTGGAGAACGAGAGCTTTTGTCAGTATTTTTCAGTCTTGATTCTGTCTTTCCATAGTAGGAAGAAAACCTATCCCCAAGGGGATGGACATCAGTTTGCAGGTACGTCCAAGACCTGCGCGGGGAAAACAAGGTTCGGATCCAGAATCTGGGACTTGTTGGCCTGATAGATTTTGCTCCACTGGGAAGCATCTTTATAGACTTGGGATGCAATCGCCGAAAGCGAATGTCCCTGGAGCACAAGATGTTGACCGCGATCTACGCCAAACGGTACTTTCAGAACGGATGCCGGATAGATCAGGTCGGGATCCTTGATTGTGCCACGGTTCTCCACATAGATTCTGGGCCACAAATAGGGATTATCATAGATGTCGGGCATTTTTGCAATTTTCCAAAGACTGTCGTTTCTCAGGACTGTGTAGTTCTTGATCCGTTTTGCAGGCATCCTGGAATCGATACGCTCCAGAAGTTGCTCGATGTTTCTGAGATTGGCAGCGGCAGCTGGAATAAGCGAGATCTTGTTTTCCTTCATCTTCTTAACCAGTTCGGAGAGGTTGTCAAACTCATCCCGTTTGTCGAAGAGGTCAGAATCAGAAAGGTTCATCAGTCCCATCAGCTGGGCCTCTATTCTGTCCAACGAGCCCATATAATTACTGACACCTGCTTCGTCGGAACCGACCAGCGCGTAAATTTCCTGCATAACGCCGGCAATCTGACCCTCGGTATCCGCTATTTGCTGGCTGAGTGCTTCGCCTGCGGACTTACATTCCGCGAGGGCTCCTGCTGCCTCGGCTGAACGCTTCTCATATTGTGCAAGCTGAACCTTGTAATCTTCATAAGTAATCCCGTCCTGCGCCAATCCCATCTGGGGGAGAGCCAGTACAGCGACCGCAGCGCAGACCAGAAGGTATCCAATTCGATTTTGCATCACCAGGAACTCCTTTCCACATCAAAGACTCGTTAAAAAGTCTCCAAGCCTTTCTTCACTGCTTCACGGTCTGCGATCTTTTCCTTAAGGGTCTGTTTTTTCTTAGCTAAAGTCTGCTCGAGATTCGCCTTGTTCTGCTTGCAGGCAGCCAAGTCGGCCTCAGCGGCCTCGGCGGCCTTTCGTGCATCTTGGAGCATACTCAGTTGTTCTTGGGATGCCATTGAAACGCACCCAGAAAACAAAGGGAGCGACGCCAGTGCCACAACGAGTCCGGCACCAACCGCCTTATCCAGCAGTTTTCGCTTAATCATAGCGTAAACACTCCTTGACGGTGTTAACTATTGCAAAACAACGACATAGCCTGAATTTTCAGCCAAGCCTTCTTTCGAAATAATCGCTTTAAAAACAACATTTTTCTGCTTTGCGATTTTCCCGACTCAAAGTACTACATCAAACACGTAAAGTCAAGAAAAAAGTCGATATAGACAAGATTCAGAAACACCGACTCAGCGGCCAATCAGGGCCTGGTAGCCTCTTCCAAAACCCGCAACCCGAGTTCTCGGAGTTGAGCCGGATCCACCACCGAGGGAGCACCATCCATCAATGAGGCTGCAGTATTGGTCTTAGGGAAGGCAATCACATCCCGGATGAAGTCTCTCCGGGCCATCAGCGCAACCAGTCTATCNTAGCCAAATGCAATGCCGCCGTGTGGGGGAGCGCCATATCTGAATGCGTCCAGAAGAAATCCGAACTTCTCTTCAGCCTCCTCATCGGAAACTCCCAGCGTTTTAAACATCCTCTCCTGTATGGACCGTTGATGTATACGAATGCTGCCCCCGGCAATCTCGTTCCCATTCAGCACGAGGTCATACGCCCTCGCCTTAACAGCGGCAGGATCTGACTTCATGGTTTCCAGGTCCTGCTCGAGCGGAGACGTGAATGGATGATGGCAAGCCACATAGCGTTTGTCCTGCGCATCCCNTTCCAATAGAGGAAACTGCGTTACCCAAAGGAATGAGAACTCGTCCTTTTTCAACAGGTCCAACTGCCTCGCGAGTTCCAGACGCAGGTTGCCCAGGGCATTTGCCACAACGCCAGGCTCATCCGCCACAAAGAGCAGGAGATCTCCCGGCTCCGCATTCAGAGATTGCCTCAGCAAGTCCTGGGCAGGTTCCGGGAAGAACTTGACTATGGTTGACTCAAAACCCTGGTTGGTAACCTTGATCCACGCCAACCCCTTTGCTCCGAATTGACCGGTGAACGTGCCCAAATCGTCGATCTGCTTCCGAGAAAAGGAACCGCAACCCTTTGCATTTATTCCTCTTACCTGCCCGCCGGATTCGACAACGCTCTGGAAGATTTTGAATTCAGACGCCTTCGCAGCCTCCGCCAGGTCCACAATTTCCATTTCGAATCTCGTGTCCGGACGGTCGCTGCCGTATCTGTCGATACATTCCTGGTGGGTCAACCTGGGAATAGGTGAGGGAATGTCACGGTCCAGGATCTTCTTGAACAGGTGGCCGGTGAGGCTTTCAGCTACTCCCATAACGTCGTTTTCGTTTACGAAAGCCATTTCGATATCGATCTGCGTGAACTCGGGTTGCCGGTCTCCCCTGAGATCCTCATCTCTAAAGCACCTGACAATTTGAAAATACCTGTCAAACCCAGCGACCATCAATAGCTGCTTGTATGTTTGCGGAGACTGGGGGAGGGCATAAAAATTACCCCTGTTGACTCGACTCGGAACCAGATAGTCCCGTGCACCCTCCGGCGTACTCTTCATCAGGAAGGGCGTCTCGATCTCCAAAAAACCGGATTCTGAAAGGTAACCACGTGTGGCCTGCGCGATCTTGTGCCGCAGGATGATGTCAGCTTGCAGATCGGAACGGCGCAGGTCCAGATATCGATACCGCAGGCGAAGCTCTTCTTTCACGTCTATGTCCGGCTCGATGGCGAAGGGGGGCGTATCCGATTCGTTCAGGATCCGCAAGTCGGTCGCTTCTATATCGATCTCACCTGTGGCAAGATTCGGGTTGGCCATTCCCTCGGGTCTGGATTCGACCTTTCCAGACAACGCCAGGACGAATTCGCTCCGGATTGCCTCAGCCTTCTGGTGAATCTGCGGATTGACGTCTGGTCGAAACACAACCTGCGTGAGGCCATTGCAGTCACGGAGGTCGATGAAGATTACACCACCATGGTCGCGTCGTTTTGCCACCCAACCCATCAGAGTGACCTCTTTGCCAATGTCTCCTGATCGGAGATCTCCACAGGTGTGGGTGCGCTTCCAGTCTCCCAGCGCTTCGGCCATCTTGTTTCTCCCAGTCCGTGTTGGAATTTGAGGCTCAGGCCGTCTATGCGGCAACGCCCCTTCTTACATGTGATTTGATTTGCTCAAGTTCTCCCGCAGGCAGCTTTGACTGCGTCCCGTCGATCATGCTCTTGACAACAACCGAGTCGCCCGCGAGGTCGTCGGGACCCAGAATGGCAACGAACGGTATGCCCTTCCGATCGGCGTATTTCAGCTGTCTGTCGAGCCTCTGGGTTGGATCCAGAGAAAGTTCCACGGCAAGCCCTGATTCTCTGAGAGCAAATGCCAGCGACGCCGAATCTCGGGCGAGGTCTTCTGAAAATATAGTCACCAGAATTTCTGCATTGTGGGCAGCGACTTCCGGCATAAGGTCAAGTTCTTTCAGGAGTTCGGTAAGCGCCATCTCTCCGGCAGCGAAGCCCACGCCGGGGACCTCTCTCTTGCCACCGACCTGAACCGTAAGATTGTCGTATCGGCCACCACCGAAAAGCGCTCTCCGGAGCGAGGACGACCTGGCCCAAGCCTCAAACACGGTGCTTGTGTAATAATCGAACCCTCTGACGATGCGCAGATCCAACTCCACATACTCTGCAACCCCAGTCATTTCCAACTGGGCGAATATCTCCTCCAGCCAGGACGAAAAGGATGGGTCTTTCGCCTTCAAGAGCTCACCCAACTCCNGCTCCTGGGTCCCGGACAGCCCGATTTTGCCCAATTCCTCTGAAAATTTCTCAGGCGCCATCTTGTCCACACGGTCGATCAGCCCGAACAGCGGACGCACAAGATCCTGTGAGATCTCAATCTCTCCCACGAGGAATGACTCCAGACCCCGACGATCGTTTACCTTGATCGCCGCCTGGTCTGGACTCAACCCCAATTCTTTCAATAGGTTACATGCAATTGTTATGATTTCCACGTCTGCCGAACAGGACCCGCTACCCAGAAGATCCACATTCCACTGATAAAACGACCTTCCGCGCCCGCGTTGCGGCTTTTCGTATCTGTAAAATCGGCCGTATGACTGCCACCGGATGGGGAATACCAGTTCCCCTTCTTTTTGTGCGACCATCCTTGCGAGGGTGGGTGTGAGCTCTGGACGCATGATCAACAGCTTCCCGTCCCGATCCGTCATAGAAAATGATTGCTGTGTTACAATCTCCTCGCTGCTCTTGCCGAGGTAGAGATCCATGTGTTCAAGCGTAGGACCCTCGTGCTCCTGATATCCGAAGGCGCATCCGAGACCTGTAAACTTTTCCGCCAGCCACTTCTGGTAGGCCCAATCTTCCGGATAGAAGTCCCTGGTACCTTTTACACGCTGAACAATTCTGGAGGCCATCAAGATCCCCCGGCCATGCATGACCCTTTGACCATGGCATAAGAAACAATAAAAATATCGGGTTACGAACAGAACGGCAAAATAAATCAAACGCTTCGGGAAGTCAAGATTTATCGGTCGTTGATTCGGAAAGCCGCTTCGATGTGCCGAACATCCGGTGGTGAGAGCGAGAGGTTGACTCCTATAACATCAAAACGTGGGACGAGTTCAGATTCCCTATTGTTGCGAAGGTATGCACCGGCAACCTGGGCAATCTGCCTTTGTTTGTGTGGGGTAACCCAGGTCTCAGGGGATACGAGAACCGGTGCGTTTACAGTTTTTANCTCAATGAAGGCAATCGTCTGGTCTTTTAAGGCGATCAAGTCTATCTCGCCGTCCGCTGCGCGGTAATTTCGTTCCTGAATGGTGTAGCCTTTACCCGACAGCTCTCTTGCAGCAAGGCCTTCGCCCTTCTTCCAGGTGTTGGCCAGAACCTTTTGCCGCTTGATGTACAGGGATCTGAGCTCCTCGACTTCCGCTATTGGCAAATCATCAGTGACGTCGGCGATGCTGTGCCCCATCGCCGAGAGTTCTTCCTCATCTAGGGCGAGAGAAATGCCCTCTGCAAACACGTGAAAGTCTTCCGAGCGTGATTTGCCTGCAGATGCTACGCCCTGGAATGAGAGGCGATGGATGGGACAGGGCCCGTTGCGGCGGATCGCATCCAGGTGTGTCAGGCTGCCATATCCTTTGTGAGAATCGAAGCCGTATTCCGGATAACAGACGTGGTATTCTGCCATTTGCTTGTCTCGGGTTACTTTGGCGATAATCGAGGCTGCAGCTATAGAAATGGACAGTGCATCACCATCGATTACTGCGATTTCGTGAAACGGGCTTTCAGGGACCCACTTTCCGTCCACAAGTACCCGATCCGGCGGGGTATCCAGCTCATCGAGCGCCCTTCGCATTGCAAGGAAGGTTGCCTGAAGGATATTGTGCTGATCGATTTCCTCGTTGGATGCACTGCCGATTCCAAGGGAGACCGCCTTCTCAACGATCTGATCGTAGAGACGCTCCCTCGTTTCCTTCTTCAGGACCTTGGAGTCGTTGATGCCTTCAATGTCGCAAGAATCCGGTAAGATCACTGCAGCAGCGACTACAGGTCCTGCCAGAGGTCCTCTGCCGGCCTCGTCCACACCTGCGATATGGGCAAGGCCTTCCGCCCGGAGCCTTCGCTCCATTGACATCATCTTTTCCAGGCGCGCTCGCTCGGCGGTCTTCGCCTTGCGGATCCTGCGTTGCCTCAAAGCGATCTTTCGCACGCCGGACCTGGAATCCTTCTCGAGGACACGAAGGATCGGTTCATCCAACGAACCGACCTCGCTTATGTAGTCTGTGATTCCGGCAATGGAAAGACTTGCAAAATCAGGGAGTGACATGCGACCTCCCGTAACGGGGAGAAGCGTTGAGGGAGGATGGTGGAATAGAAGGAGGGTTACTCAATCTAGTGGGGAAATGGGTTGGGTGTCAAGGGGTTTTGGGGATCGACCCCACTCTCTAAGGGCGTGAAACCGGGACAAGAGACGGGTTTTACCGGAGATGTCGCGCCTTGGGATCCAGGAGGCTGGTGTGAGACCTGTTTCGTAGGTGTTGATTTGTGAAGTGTTTGTTTTTATATTGATTTGCAGTGGATAACGGGCTACAGAATTCAGTGATCCAATTCAGAATTCCAAGGGTTTTTCGATGGAAGAGCGGTCCAAATCTGAAAACTTACGCAAGTTGCTGGTGTTTGTAAGGCCTTACTCAACAAGGCTTTTGGGCGCTTTGCTGATCACCGTTCTGCTGACGATGGCAGGTATGGTGCCCCCTCTCATCGCGATGTATATCATTGATACGGTGATTGTGGCAGGCAACTGGGATTTGCTGGAATTTCTGCTCCTCGCCTCCATCATGCTGCCGCTTATTTCTGCCGGACTCCACGTCCTCAACACCTATACCATTTCATACATTTCTCATCGCCTCATCATGGACATACGCCTCCTTATGTACCGGCACGTGTTTTCGTTGTCCATGAAATTTCACGACGAGATGGGGACCGGGAAGATCATGTCCCGTATGATGGGGGATGTAGCGACCGTTAGAAGTATGGTTACGATGCGCATCCTTCGGATCGTGACCGATTTCGTGTCCTTCTTCGTAGCGATGGGGATCTGCTACAGCCTGAGCTGGAAGCTGGCGATGCTCCTCACGGTCCTGTTGCCCCTGTACGTATTTAACTATTACGGATTTATCGGGGGAATCCGGACTTCAAAGCGCAGGTGGCGCCACAAGATGGACGAGGTATCCATCGGGTTGCAGGAACGGCTAGGCGGAGCGGCGCTGGTGAAGGCATATGGCAGGGAGAAGAGAGAGGACAGGGCATTTACCGAAGACACCCGGGAAAGCCTCGATTTCGCGATGCAGACTGAAACTTACCGCGCCTCCGCCAGGACCGGGTTCTGGGTCGTTTCCGGTCTCCGTAACACCCTCGTTTTCTGTTTGGGTTGCTATTTCGTGATCCAGGGCGAAATGACTTATGGACAGGTGATGGCCTTCCTCTCTTACGCGATGCGTGTGTTCAACCCCGTATTGAACCTGATGGACGTAGGCATGATGTTCGAACAGATGATGGTCTCGGTCGACCGGATTTTCGAAGTATTGGATCACGAGGTGGACATCGAGGACAAGCCGGATGCAGTGGAACTGTCCGCACTGAAGGGCCATGTCAAATTCGAGCATGTAAACTTTGAATACCAACCTGGAGAACCTGTCCTGAAAGACATTTGCCTCGAGGTTCAGCCGGGGCAAATGGTTGCCCTTGTTGGGCACACGGGGTGCGGCAAGACTACTTTAACTAGCCTGCTGATGCGTTACTTCGACGTAAAGGACGGCTCGATCCAGGTAGACGGCCACGACCTGCGAGACGTGAAACTGAGCTCGCTACGAAGCCAGGTGGGACAGGTGCTGCAGGACTCGGTGCTGTTCAATATGAGTTTGAAAGACAACCTCCGATACGGACGGCTGGACGCCACCGAACAGGAGATCATGGATGCCGCGTGGGTAGGCGAGATCCACGAATTCATCATGCGCACACGTAACGGATACGACACCAAAATTGGGGATGATGGCATCAAGTTATCCGTTGGAGAAAAGCAGCGGCTTGCTATTGCCCGCGCAGTGCTGACGGACCCTTCGATTTTGATTCTGGATGAAGCCACATCATCGCTGGATTCTCTATCCGAAGCACTCATCCAGAAGGCGATGGCAAATGTATTGAAGGGCAGAACGTCTTTCGTCATTGCACACCGACTGTCCACAATCGTGAACGCAGACCTCATCGTTGTGATGGATCAGGGAGAGATTGTGGAAATAGGCAACCACGAGGACTTGCTCGAATTGCCGGACGGCAAGTATCGACAGCTCTATGATCACCAGTATTCCAGCAATGAGGTAGAAGTCACCGCAGAATGATCAAAATCATGAAAGAGCAACTGAATTCATGAATCCAAATCTCAGACGATTCGTAAAGACCTACATCAAGCCCTTCTGGTTCAGGATGGCTATGGTCATGCTGATGGCCGGCGTAACCTCATCGTACATGTTCATCCTCGGTTTCATCACCAAGATGACGGTGGACCAAGTCCTGCAGGTCCGTCCGGATTCCACAGTGGTTGTCGGTTCAGAAACCGGCCTGTTCAGCCTCCGGGACAAAGGGAGACCCAAATCCGAGGCCAGCCGCCCGCAGCGAGACCCGAATCGCGTTCTGCCTCATGGATGGGATGAAGAGCGAGGTCTGGCCAAGAAGAGCAAAGCGGAGCAGCTACAATGGCTCTGGATCGTGTTCTTTGTCTACCTGGCGGTCCGCATGATTTTTTCGGCAATCAACTGGTTCTTCAATTACAATATCGCTTTTGTGGGTCAAAGGATCGTATTCAGAATACGGCTGGATCTTCACCAAAAGGTCCAGAAGCTCCAGATGACATTTTTCGATCGGCAACAGACCGGCAAGATCATGTCCAGAATCCTGGACGACGTCCAGCTGCTTCAGGGAGAGGTGACGACGACCTTTGTCTCGACGATCGGCCACGTGGCCAAGATATTGATCGGCATCGTAGTTCTCTTGAGCATCAATGTCAAACTGGCGGTATTCGCCCTGCTCGCCCTGCCGTTATACGTGATCACCTACAAGTTTTTCAAGAAGGGGATCTCTGTAACATTCACACGAATGCGCGAGACATACGCCAACACATACGGGTTGTTCGAAGAGCGTGTTCGTGGGATTCGCGTGGTCTACTCCTTTGTTCGAGAACGAGGGGAGCGCAGAAGATTCTACAATAGATTGGCGACGATATTTCGACTGGCCATCAAGAGCTCGATGCTCAATACGGGTCTGGGCGCAACCTGCTCTGTCATCAGTGCCATTGCCAGTGCCCTGATTTTCTACTGGGGCGCGCTGATGGTTCGAGACGGCAGCATCACGGTTGGGGAGCTGATCTACTTCAACATGTCCCTTGGCAATCTGTTCATGCCCCTTGTGGCGCTCACGAACGTGAATGCGGTGATCCAGCAGATGATGGTGGTGATCTCGCGCGTGTTCGAGGTGTTGGACGAGGAACTTCTGATACAGGATCGACCCGGCGCGGTGAGTCTAGACAAGATCAGGGGCCGCGTGATGTTCCGCGATGTCTGGTTCAGATATAACGACCTGGCAGACAATGTGATCAAGGGATTGGATTTCGAAGTCAAGTCAGGGACATCGGTGGCCGTAGTCGGGCCATCGGGTGGAGGCAAGAGCACTCTTCTGAATCTCCTCTTGAGACTATACGAGCCGACAGAAGGGAAGATCCTTCTGGATGACTACGATCTCGTGGATATCAAGATATCGTCCATTCGTAAGCATGTAAGCATGGTTCCGCAAGAGCCCGTACTCTTTTCCGGCACAATTGCGGAGAATATCGTGTACGGGAGAGACGGTGCGACACCCGACCAGATCATGCTGGCTTCGCAAAGGGCCGAATTACACGACTACGTGATGACGCTTCCGGAGAAGTACGAGGCCCGTGTCGAAGAGCGAGGGTCCAATCTGTCGGGTGGTCAGAAACAGCGCCTCGCCTTTGCCATGGCGCTTCTGACCGATCCCAGCATTCTGATCCTGGACGACACGACATCGGCGCTTGACGCCAAGACAGAGGCGCGTATTCAGGTGACCCTGGACAAGATCCTGAAGGGTCGGACCACTTTTGTGATCACGCACCGAATATCAACCGCTATGCGGGCAGACCGCATTCTTGTTTTGGACACCGGCATGATGGACGGCTGGGGAACACACGAAGAGCTGTTGGCGCAGGGAGGTGTCTACCGAGAACTATATGATCAGCAGTCTGGANCGGCCGGCAGCCTTTTCGAAGAGGAAGAGGAGGAAATCGCAGGCGTGCTTTAACCGAACCACTCTACACGCATACATAAGAAAGGGGCCTCGCATTTGCGAGGCCCCTTTCTTATGTATGCGTGTAGAAGCGCCTATGCCGTGATTTCCACGAAGGTTTCGAGAATGGTTTCGTCTTCACCGGTGAATTTCTTATTACATAGATCGCAATCCAGACAGGTGCGGTTGTAACAGTTCTTATGCACTCGAACGGGATACTGCTTCTTGAACCCTTCCTCACACCGGTCTGTGCAAAAGACGTATCTGTCCTGGACATTTCCGAATGCAGCGTAGACAATTCTGGTTTCCTTGTCCTCTTCGTGCTCGTTAAGTGTCTTTTCACACCAGCTGCACANGCCCGCCTGCTCCTGCGCGATTACCTTTCGCTTTTTGGCGATCTCCTCATCGGACCAGACGAATTCGATATGCTCGACGTTATCCGTTGAAACCTTGGCCCTTACCACACCGTCTGTTATCCCAAGGATATAACCACCGTGGGTATCAAACGTGGTTCCACATTCGATTGCGGCTCCAGCCTTCAGGTGAATGATGGACTTGCCTTCTTCCGGCGAGATGAATGAAAACCAACCGCAGCTGGCACAGACACTGGTGAACAGAAACTGTTGCGTCTTGTGGCCGCAAGAGGGACAACGCCCTTCTTCCATCAATCGGATGTCCTTCAGGGAGGCCTTGGCAGCTTCCTGAACAGCGGCGTTGACCTCCTCCATCGTCTCATCCAGGTTGTCCTTGCCCTCTTTAACGATGAGATTCATGGCCTCTTCTGCTTCTTCGTGCTGTCCTTCGATTACGATCTGCTTTTCACGGGCATTTTCGTTGGTGTCGTCGTCCCGTTTGAAGATTCCCCTCAGCATGATACCATTTCTCCACAAATTGGGCAAAATATGTTCGGCATAACTGATTGCACAATAGGAATTTACGGCTAAATATTGCAGTGTNCGAATTGATCTGGCTTACGATGACNCTAATNAAGTATAGGTATTTTTGTTTTGTGCGTCAACGAATCCCTGGGACGATTCGGTCAAAAATGGGATTTTCTAAAAGCGTTTCAGGTGAAAGCCACCATCGACAGGAATGGCCGCCCCGGTGGTGAAGTCGAGGTAGCCCAGCGCGATTGCGGCCACTGCCTTACCAATGTCATCCGGCTGTCCCCACCTTCTGATCGGGTTGAGTCCATCAGCGATCAGTCTATCGTATTTTTCTTTTACCTGTCCTGTCATATCGGTCTGAATGATACCCGGTTGTATCTCGTTGACCGTGATGCCGTGTTCCGCCAGTCGATCTGCGAACAGGGCAGTCATCATGCTCAATCCCGCCTTCGACACACAATATTCCCCACGTGAGGTGGATACCGCGAAGGCTGAAATCGATGAGATTATCACGATGCGGCCCTTATCGATCTTGCCCGCAGCCTTGAGCTCGATCATCCAGTTTGCGGCATACTGGGTCAGGAAATAGGGACCTCTCAAGTTCGTGGACATTACCTCGTCATAACTTTCGGATTCGGCCTCGAGGATGTCTGCACGAACCCGTGGCGCGATTCCGGCATTGTTCACCAGTAGGTCCAGTCTGCCAAACCGGTCCAAGGTGCTGTCTATCAGGCGCCTACCCTGGTCGGTATCCGCAATGTCGGCCTGGCATATCCCTGCCTCCACACCCCTGTCACGAACCTCCCGTGCGGTATCTTCAGCAGCGTCCTCATTCCGCGAGTAGTTCACCATGATGTCGTAACCTGCCTCCGCCAGGGACACTGCAATTCCACGCCCGATGCCGCGGCTGGAACCGGTTACCACTGCTGTCTGACCCAAAAATAGTTCCTCCACAATTGAATGCTTATCGCTTATATTTTACACTGAATCAACGAAATGACATATTTCTCGTCTCCGAAAGTTCAAGATGTAGCCCGCTAGGGGCAAAGATACGCAAAACTAGCCCAGACAAGGGTACGTTTTTGGGTTTCCTGTGGCAGGATCATTGTCGCGAGCTTCAAGTTTTAATTAAGAACTTCTAAAGGGAGGGACTGTGGGGATTCTGAAAGTGGCACAGATGGGGAATCCCGTTTTGAGGCAGGTGGCGGAAATCGTCACAATCGAGGAGCTTCAGGAGCCGGGATTTCAGGATTTCATCGATGATATGATCGACACGATGTTCGAGTATGAGGGTGCGGGATTGGCAGCACCCCAGGTGCACGAGTCCACCCGGGTGATTGTGATCCGGCAATCTCGCGACGACGAAGAGGAAGAAGCATCAGATCCCGCACCTCTGGTTCTGGTGAATCCGGATCTCGAAGAAATGGGTGGTGCACAGGAGGTGGACTGGGAAGGGTGCCTGAGCATTCCCGAAATCAGGGGTCAGCTACCCCGCGCGGCACGAATCAGAGTAAAGGCCCTGGACCGAGAAGGTCGGGCGATCGTCTTCGAGGCGGGGGGGTTCCTGGGACGCGTGATCCAGCACGAGGTGGACCACCTGGACGGTGTGCTGTATCTCGATAGAATGGACGGGCTGGCAACCCTCACCTTTCTTACAGAGTTCAGGAGATACCACGCAGAATAGACTTCAGCTGGATTTGTCCTTAAGAATGCCACGAAACTGCCGAAATATCTAACTGTAAGGTAAATTCAAGCCTGCGGTCTGTCCAGACCACCATTCGAGAGCCATTCTGTGAAAAACAAAATATCTCTGAGAGTCATTCTCCCTCTTGTCTGCCTGGTCTTCCTCGCTGNGNGCTGTGCGGTTCGACGTGTACCNCCGGTCCGGTATCTGCCACTGCTGGGCGAGAGCACGGACAGTTCGATGGAGGGGATCTTGAGCGTTGCATTGAAGGACAAGAACCCATTGGTGCGACGCGACGCCGTGAACCTCCTGGCCACAATGGTGTCGACTCCCGAGGAGCAGAGGCGCAGTGCGGCCGCTCTGGGCAGGGCCCTAAACGACAGGGAGGAGGACATTCGGCTGGATGCCGTAAGAGGTCTCGGGAATATTCCGAATGAAATCAGTGGTCCCTATCTCAACAAAGCGATGAAAGACAAGAGTGTCCGCGTGAGGGTAGAGGTGATCCGGGTCCTGGGCAATTCTTACAATCAGAGGGCTTCTCAATTGCGCAGAACAACCCCGGCAGAAGGGGGGCAATAGCAGCGATAGGACATCAGGACAGGTGATTGAAACCAGCCCGTAACCTCTGGAGATTGGCCAGAGCACGGGCTATATGTTTGCCCTTAACCGATGCTCAGTAGCCGAATCCTGGTTCCACACGTGGAAAGGAGTGAACCTATGGCAGATCTAACGGTGAGTGGTTGCGTAGTAGGCAAAGTCGCCATTGTAACCGGCGCGTCGTCCGGAATAGGGCAATCCGTAGCCCTGTTGCTCGCCAAGGATGGGGCTTCGGTGGCAGTTGTGGATCTGGACGTTGCGGCCGGAAACGAGACCGATGACGGGATCAAAGCCGCGAGTGGACAGGCGATTTTCATCAAGGCGGACGTTGGCAGGACGCCGCAGGTGAAGCTGATGATCGAGCGGACGGTAAAAACCTTCGGCAGGCTGGACATTTTATACAATGAACGCGATCTGGTTTGGGAATGCGCCGGCGACGGAGTTCGACGCAAAGGTGTGGGACCGAACGCTAAATATGGGTCTGAAATCGACTTTTCTCAGCGCAAAATATGGTATACTGGTTATGAAAAAGACCGGTGGGGGAAGCATCGTTAATACGGGATCGGTGCACTCGCTGGTTGGGTTCGAGACACATACGGCGTATGACTCGGCGAAGGTGGGGGGCCTGGGGCTGACACGTGTTCTGGCCCTAGACTATGGTCCCGACATCCGCGTTAATGCCGTGCTCCTCGGGGCGATCCTGACGTCGCTCTGGGGGAAGGTTAACAAAAAGGAGCTGAAACCCTGGATTGAAATGGTTCCGAAGAAGCAGGATAGGCAAGCCAAAAGATAGACGCCATCAGAATTGAGACACTCCGGGCCATTTTCAATTTTGCCGGAATCCTGATTCGATCAGTCCCCGAAGTAGGAGACGGGTCTNGCGTGGGGTGGCGTCCTATCCCNATGCTCTTCTCCCGCGATCGTAAAAGCAATCCCCATTGGACCAGGTTCCGTGTCGTCCGTTCTGNCGTTGTAAGTTGTTCCACCCCAGCGCGTTCCAATCGAAACGAGATCAAAGCGTTTAAACTCCCTTTTCTTCCTGTTGTAGGCTGCGTATCCCAGAATTTCTGCGTGGTATCCTCGCTCATTTATGATACAACATATTTCGTCCCTACCCCAGGGCGAGTTCCTGGATGGTGGGCNGCACCATTCGCCTCGCTCTCGGAGCCTGACGCGCCCGGTAATCTTCAATTCGAAGAATTCATCATCAAGCAGATAAGGCGAGAGCTGGATTTCCACATCCTCCAACGCTTCCGGTTTCCACGGGTGCGTCTCCCCCCGAACCATATCCAACAGGTGAAACCGCACCAGACGCGTAAGAACGGAATCGGGCAACGGAAACGTTTCACCCCTCGTTATATTCTCCGGAACGATTGACTGCATTTCTTCACGCGTGATCCAGACGTAGTCGATATTGTGACCGTCTTTCCGCCAATCCTGTGGACGAACGTCAAACTTTCTCTCCAGATCCACGTAGGACTGGTGCAGGACCAGTCCGCCCTCGGGGTATTCCCAGTCGAATTCCTTCTGACGATCTACTTCACCGAGCTCGAGGGCTTCCAACTGTGTCTTTCGATTCGGCCAACCGGTCATCGCCTTGTCCAACATTGCAAGCAGTTCTTCAGGATCTCGTGTGTGACGCGTTCCAAGAAGCTCTCCCTCGGTGGTGGCGACGAANAGGCCCTGGTGGCACTCTCCGTGTGTGGTTTCAGNCATTTTCGCTCTGGCCACTTCGTAGCTGTCTTTGAAACGACCCTGCCAGGAGATTAACCTCAGAAACCTGCCCTCGTCGTCGTCCTGTCTCTGAAGCCAACTGATGTTTGCCGCCACAGGGATTGTCTGCTCATTCAGCAGNTTTATCACCCGGGGATCGTCGAAAGCGAGCGCACGGCCCGCCACACCGTTGTTTCAGACACAGCCCAGGGGATGTCCGTTCATTGCCCAGATAAATAGCGGCTTTTTCTGACGAGCCGCCATCTGACGACCCTCCCAGAGCTCGCCAATCCAGTTGATCTGTGTCCAGCGCTCCTCATTGGACCTGGGCCGGCAGATTTCGAAAAGGTCGGAGAAGGTGTCGGGAGATAGCTCCGGGGGAGGGTTCAGTGTTTCTTCAGGCAAGTGTGCCTCCTCTATCGGTGATTTGGTTCGTCAGTTCGAGATTGGCAGGATCAAGGCCTGGTCCTGTTGGATAGCGTCCAACTTGGCTTTCCGTGATTCCTGAAACTTATGTCACCTTGAGCAAGAGGTCAATACGAAAGGACAGGTCGTCTACACCAAGGCAATCAATCGGACTGGATTCAACTTTGAAGTGCAATTTGTGGTTGGTATGTTTGAGCAGCTCTCAATTTTTCGAATTTTTGTGTGGGTGTATCAAAGTTAAGGGTTTTTCTTGGTCGGTTTTTGAGTTTGTCGATTACCACGTCAATCATGCTCCCTTGGTGCTTTCGATTGACAATGAATCGACAGATCCACATTTTGAGGGACTAGCAACCGGGGACCACCCTTAGTCTTGTCTGGGACTAAATTGAGAAAATCAGAATCTGCTTCGAAAATTGGGAAATTCTGCACAGATCTTCCACGCACCCCCCTCTGCAGCCACCTCCCCACACCACTTGAGCGAGCGCCCAGACTGAGCGCGGATCTTGGCGGTCCTGAGATCTGGTTCAAACGGGATGACCTGACTGGCCTCGCGCTCGGCGGGAACAAGATCCGGAATATGGAGTTCATCTTTGGTGAGTTGCTCGGGCGTGGATGCGATTCGGTGATCACCACAGCGGGGGTTCAGTCGAATATGTGTCGCGCCACAGCGGCGGCGGCAGGAAAACTGGGACTTAAGTGTGTTCTCTTGCTGAGGGGGACAGGCGAGGAGGAGAGGCAAGGGAATCTCTTGTTGGATGATCTCCTGGGCGCTGACGTCAGGTTTCTATCTACGAAGGACCCATACGATCCGAGGACACCAGGGTGGCTGGAAGATATCCAAACAGAGCTGAAGGAGGACGGACATTCACCCTATATTCTCCATCTCACAGGGGAAACCTCGTCTCTTGCCGCTTGTGCTTATGTGGATGCGGCAGAGGAGATTGTCGCACAGATTGACGACTTGAAAATCTCACCCGATCACCTGTTTGTGACAGCTGGATCTGGTGTGACGATAGCTGGACTTGTGCTCGGATTCAAGAATCTTGGCCGAGATCTCAACGTCGTGGGTATTATGTGCAGCAATTCGACACGCGATTTCCTGAGTGATCGCATTACGATATACGCCAACGGTGCCGCCGAACGTCTCGGGCTATCGACCCAAGTGAATCAGGGCGATTTCCAGTTGCACGACGCTTACGTTGGACCCGGATATTCCCGTTGTTATCCCGAAGTGGTAGACACGATCAAACTGGTTGCAGCAAAAGAAGGGATCTTGCTTGATCCTGTCTACACTGGAAAGTGTATGGTTGGGCTTAAGGACCGGATCGCCAGAGGCGAGTTGGGTGACTCCGGAGAAATCGTCTTTCTCCACACCGGTGGGGCACCCTGTATTTTTGCAGACGCAGGCACGATATCAAGTTGACCAATTTCATGCACGTGACGACACTTTTCCGATTGGAGCACCTCTTTGATTCTGGTAACCGGTTCATCCGGACGATTGGGAGGTCGCGTGGTCGATTTGCTGCTGGGCAAAGGCTACGAAGTCCTCGGAACGGACCGACGAGAACACCCGGATTCGCCTTGCCAATTTGTGGAAGCAAATCTGTGCGACCGGGACAAGGTTCTGGAGATGATGTCCAAGGCCGATGCAGTGATACACCTAGGTGCCATTCCAGGACCGCACGGAGATGAGCCCCGATTGATCTACGAGAACAATGTTTTCCGCACGTATAACATTATGACCCTTGCAGCTGAGCGAAGTCTTCGCCGAGTTGTATTTTCCTCGAGCGCCTTCGCCGTAGGATGGGCGGAGGACCCCAGGGCGTTTGTCCCGAAGTAGGTTCCTCTGGACGAGGACCACCCGCTCAGGCCCTTTGAGCGTATGCCAAACGAGCCAGTGCGAGGTCCGGACCGCTTACCATTTCAATCGTGGTCTTAAGGTCCATAATCGTGGCGGCTTCCATCCAGCCGTTAAGGCGATCGTCCAGAGCCAGCGCAACGGTGTTCATCGAGAGGCATTCTGCCGTGCTTTGTAAAAGAGATCCGGAAAGTGTTATCGGAGCTGCCGACCCGATCACGGGCATAGCAGATATGAAGATAGGTTTTCCCAGCAGTTCTCGACCACGCATACAGATTCCAGGACAGATACCATGGAGTGGAGTACCACGGTGGCGAAAGTATGGACGACCCGGCCTGAAATTGATACATCCTGGGGGATGAAGGTGGGATGCGCCCGACCCAAATCAGGTAAAACATCACAGATCTGAGACCACTGGGCAAGGTCGTCTGTGGCCGCCGGCGAAGAGATTCCGTCTCGAGGTCACAACAGTAGAACGCCTGACCGTTGGTGACATATTCTACTGGCTTGTCCTGAATGTCTGTCGGCCCCGGGAGGTCTGCCAGCGGCCTTTTGCTCTGAGATCCTTCCCAGGACTCTGTCACGAACCGGTTGGGGGAATCGCACGAGATCTCCATCAATTTCACAACCAAAATCTCTTAGTGGCTGCTTGAAACTCTCTCTTCCTGGAGCCCTACCCGGCACCCGAGCCCACACGTGCAGGGCAGGTTCCCAGATGTTTTCGAGTTTGTCTTCCGACAACACCTCAATCGTTCTTGTCTTTAGCTTCATGACTGGTGTTCCTTCCTAGATTTGATGCCTGACAAAGCTTTGGTTTGGGGATCCCTTTCGAATGCAGCGGCAAGTTAATCCGATTCACGGGAGTGGGTCAAGAGCAGGATACGCTGGCGAGGGCCAGCACCGGATTCGGTTTGCCCCCTCTGATCGATTCGGTTAGATTGGTTGGCACTGATATTGTTCACACAGGAGGAGAAGGATGAGGATTTTGATTACAGGGGGAGACCAGCAACTGGGCGGTATAGTTGGCGCCCACTTTGGGAGGGACCATAATGTCCTTTTGACAGGTCGGGGTGACAAAGGTCCTGCATCTTCGGATCTGGAATTCCGGACAGCGGACCTTCGCGATCCCGAGATGGTCCCGTCACTTCTTGAGGATGCGGATGCCGTCTTGCACCTTGCGGATTTCGATCCACCGGCGATAGACGCAGGCGATTCCGAACAGCAACGCCTGGAGATCTCGGCGAGGGGCACTTATGTTCTGCTGGAATCCGCCAGGGTCGCAGGTATTGAGCGAGTCGTTCTGGCCAGCACGATGGATNTCGTTTCTGACTATCCGGAGGATTTTCTGGTTGATGAGTTCTGGCTGCCTCGTCCCGAGGCCAACGCGAATTCACTTGCCCCGTATTTGAGCGAAATTGTTTGCCGGGAATTCTGTCGAGGGGGCGGGATTCGATGCGTCTGTCTGCGCTTTGGAGCCCTTGATGAGCCACATGGCACCAAGACGATGGATGCAATTGAGGCCATTGAGAAAGCCCTTGTTTTGCCGATGAGGGACCCTGGTTATCGGTGGGAACTTTATCATATTTCGTCTTCGCCACAGAGGCCTTCGGTGTCCGCAAAACGGGACCTGGGCATCGAACCTGGAAGGGAGGCGTAATGTCGGCCATAGAAAGTGGCAAGATCTGTATTTTTGGTGCAGGAGGACCCGTTGGGGCGGCGGCCGCCAGAGCGCTTCAAGGTGAATATTCCCTCAGGATGACGGACATCCGAGATTTTTCTGAAATAACAGAGCCCCAATCCAAATACGCCCCATTGCCACCCGAGCCGTCAGGTGCGCACGAGTGGGCGCAGGTGGATGTTTCTGACTATGGACAGGTCCTTGATGCCTCCAAAGGAATGGACGCCCTGATCAATTGTACCGTTGTCCGCGGTGAGCTCGAAGGGGCATTCCAGGTCAGTTTGATCGGTGCCTATAATGTGATGAAGGCCGCGACTAAATGTGGTATGAAAAAGGTGATCCACACCGGACCGAGACATCTGTACCTGGGGTATGAGGGTGACTACAGGTTTGATCACGATCTTTCCGACGATGTGCCAATGAATCCCGGCTCGGATTTGTATGCACTTACAAAACATCTTGGCGGTCAGGTGGTTAGAGTTTTCGCTGAGAGACACGGCATCGAGGTGATCACCTTCGTATATTGCAATTTCAAACCCGGTCACGGTGGCGATGCGAAGGATGGGTCCGGAGTGGGTCCATTTGCCACCTCATGGGAGGACACGGGAGAAGCCTTTTTGTACGGTTTACGTGCACCCGCTCTACCGAGAAAATATGAGGTATTTAATATCCTTGCTGAACTTCCCCAGGGAATGTACAAACCGACGAAAGCCGAACGTCTCTTGGGCTGGAAACCAAAACATAATTTCGAACGCCTGTTCAAAATCCCCTCTGTGTAGGGGCAACCCGGTGGGTTGCCCGCCTTCTGTCTTCGAGGTCAGCATACCAGGTTTCTGACGTGAGCAGGAAACGCCGATACAGTTCAAAGCAATTAAGGATTCCAAATATGAAAATCACAGAACTCAAGACCTACCTGGTCAATTCCGATGAAGGAGAATCCACCGATCGTCCCGGGGGGAGGAACTGGCTTTTCGTGAAGGTGGTTACCGACGAAGGAATCCACGGAGTTGGCGAAGGTGGGGGGTGGCCGGTAGTGGTAGAAAAGGCAATCCAGGAACTCTCTCATTTCCTAATTGGTGAGAATCCTTTCGACATCGAGCGACTTTGGCTCAAGCTGTATGATGTCTTGCACGGCCACGGAGTAACCGGCTCGATACGGGGCGGCGCCATCAGTGCGATCGATACAGCGCTTTGGGATATCAAAGGTAAAGCGCTTGGTGTCCCTGTATATGAACTCCTTGGGGGAAAGCTCAGAGACAGGATCCGAGTCTACGGCCATGCGAGTTCCCCGAAGGGTGCTGAGGACTTGATGGCCAGGGGGTATACTGCTTTCAAGTGCGGACCCAGCGTGAGTAGGCTGAAGGAATTGCGAGAAGCAGTGGGATACGATGTGGAGATCGGGATTCACTGCCACGCACAGTTTGCCCCATCTGCTGCGATCCGAATGGGCCGTGAAAGCGAACCTTACAAACCACTGTTCCTGGAGGATCCTGTTCTGCCGGAAAATGTGGAGGCGTTCGCCAAAGTGGCGGACAAGGTGGGTGTTCCCCTTGCGACAGGGGAGCGTTTTGCTACCAAGTGGGCGTTCTCGGAGTTACTTGCCCGAAATCTAGTGGACATCGTCCAGCCTGAGACCACCCGCCTGGGAGGGATCACCGAACTGAAGAAGCTGGCCGCAATGGCTGAAGCACAGGCGGTCACCGTGGCACCCCACGACGGATCGGTTGGACCGATCGTGGAAATGGCAAACGTTCACGTTTTGGCCAGCATTCCAAATTGCATTTTCCTGGAACACAAGGCGAATGACGTTTCCTGGAGGTTGGACGTGGCCCCCGGTGCCGTTCCCGAGGAAAACGGCTACATCCAGGTTCCCCACTCGCCTGGACTGGGTGTGGACATCGATGAAAAGGTAGCCGCGGCACACCCCATTCGCGAAGTGGGGTCGTTCGATTACAATTTTCGATCGCCCGAAGAGATACTGAGGTCAGCTCCTGATTGAGACGCGTGCCCATTAATTCCCAATTTCTGTACAAAAATATTCTGCCAATGAAAATCCCACAAATTATTTTTTATAAAAGAAATAGGTCTGTATAGTTTTTTGCCGTGGTGGAGATATGACGGTTTCAGAAATACTGATGAACTTGGCTTCAAGGAAATCGGGATTGTGAGGCTGGGTATTATCCAGTTCTTCTGACAGGCCACCCCCTTGTTGCCCTTTTTCCCCGATCCCCAGAACTCCACGACCCCTCCATCATACACCAATTAGACATCCCCAGGACCCATAATGCCCAGAGGAAGATGCCATTTCGCCCTTCTATACGAATTCCACGAGGCCCTTCGGCGGGAGAAACCTGAAGTGGCTGAACTTGCGGACGAGCATATCCCTGAATTTCTTGCTGGATCCACAGCGCCGGATGGGATGCGCTATGTCGGGCGGATGGGCAAGCGCGCGACACACTTCTACGTGGAAGACGAGCAGGATACCTGGGGTAAGGCCGTTAAAGGAATGTTTAGGGCGCATCCTGATCTTGCGGATCCAGAAGAACTTTCAGACAGTGATTTGGCTATGGTCCTTGGATACATTTCCCACCTTACAGCGGATGAGGCCTTTCGCGATGTCGTTACTACCCACGTACACGGAACTGAGGATTGGCGACCCATCATTTATGGGCTCTGGTCACTCGTCGACGAACTGTCAGTGGGGTATGGCAAGGTGGTTGAGGAGACAGATCAGTTTGTGAGGACGGACAGGATAGGATTCATTGACTGCAGAATGGTGAGGGAATATCTGACGCTCGTGCGTCCCTGGAACTCGGAAAAGGATCCTTGGGTGCTCGAAAAGGTCTTCCTGAAATTAGTTAATAGCGATCTTCCACTCGAGGTGGCAAAACAGAAATGGTTGAAGAACCGAGAACGTGCGGCGCCCTTTCTGGATGCGTCCAGACGTTCAGAGTTTGTTTCAAAGTCTGTGGAATTGGCGATAAGAGAGTCACACCTCTTTTTGAGCGGTCGATACACCTGACATCGGTGGAAGAATATAAGGAGCCGATCAGCGAAAAAGTAGCTCATCCAACAGATCGAATCATTGTGGGTACCGAGCGAATTGAGAGCGTCCCTATTATCACAGGAGATAGAAGGATCATCGAATACCCTCAGGTGAATACTATATGGTGAGTCCTTTCTAGCTGGGAACAATTCCGGTCGGCAGTCTCGACGTTCGTTAGTAACGGTATAATCTGGTTTGGCATTCCAGGTCTCTGTGCTTTGCAGAGGCCTTTCTTTATTAAAGATGCCAAAGACCAGATAGTAATTACACTGACCTCTTGCGTAGCGGGATGGGCAGGGCTATCTTGCCGGTAGTTGTCATGTGGATAGCGGTAGAGCGTACACGCGGACAACGTTCATATGGTGGTCCTGGAGGTCCACGGGAGGAGTCTGGTTATGGCAAAGGAAACGTATAATTACATCGAACATGGCCTTGTCGCGCCTGTTGGAATGCCTACGTGGGGTCCGAGCACGATCGCTACCGTGGATGGTAACGGTCGTCGGATCGTCTTCGTCAAAATGTGGACCGGTCAAACCACATCTTATTTGTTCATCGACGCCGAAACGGGTGATCTAGATCAGATCTATCCGGAAGGCAAGGGCTGGGGAGCATTCCAGGTTTTCTGGACACCTGACAATGTGATTTATGACACGATGGACAATCATCTTGTGGCCATCGANGTCCCAAAGAAGGAGGTCCGTAAGCTTGGTCCCTTCGACCACCGAATGGCAATGGGCTATGTGCAGGCAGCCGACGGGACCGTCTTCGCGGGACTTTATCCCAACGCCAATTTGCTTTCCTATAGTCCAGTTACCAATACCTACACCGACCACGGCCCCTTGAACGAGGAGGTATGGCCCCAGTATCCTCGTCCATTGTCAATCGATGATTCGGGGTGGTTGTACAGTGGTATCAGCATTCAAGAAATGCAGATAATCGCCTTTGATACGGAGACAGGTGAAAAGCGAGCGTTGATTCCCGCAGAACAACGGCAGAGGGGGAACGTCGAGGGGCATCTCGGTGTCGATGGAAAGATCTATGTTCGGGCGGGAGATTGGGGATGGAACGTCCTCTCCAAAGGGGAGGCGATTCCCATTGATGGTGAGCCCGCAGATGCCGTCACGGAGAAGACCGACACCTTCCCGGATGGGTCGCGATATGCCAGTGTAAATGTGATGGACAAGAGGATGTTCATTCTGGATAAGGGAGCAGACGAACCCAGGGAAGTTCGTTTCGACTATGAGAGCGCTGGTGTCAACATTTACACGATCATCTCGAGATCAGATGAAAAGGTTTACGGAGCAACTGGAATTCCACTGCGCATTTGGAGTCTCGATCCCGGTACAGGGGAGTTGGAAAATCAAGGGTTGGGGCAGAACAGAGGCCATATAAACCAGTTCGTTCAACTTGGTGACCGGCTGTTTGGTGCGATCTACAGCTCAGGAGATGTTGTCGAATACAATCCGCGTGAGCCGTACGATGGCGCCGTTGAGAAGGAGAGCAAGAATCCCAGGATCGTACATCACGCTGAGGCGGCGCGAGACCAGTATGGTCGTCCCCACGCTGTGCTCGCCCATATCGACGGCCGTCACGTGCTGGTTGGGGGCAATGCCGCCCGGGTAGTGATGGGCAGTGGACTTCTGATTTATGACACAGAGAATGAGGAAGGTAGCATCCTGGACCGCGACAAACTGGTTCCCAATCAGGGCATCAACGCTCTNGCCTCCCTGTCTGGTGGCGACGTGTTGATTGGAACTTCCACCCAGGCACCGACAGGTGGTGTCGCCAAGGAAGATAAGACTGCCGTTGTCGCACGCCTGAACTTTGAAACCCGGACGGTAACGGACAAGTGGCCCCTGTTACCCGAAACACGGGCCGTCCGCGATATGGTGGTCCTTTCGGACACCCGGGTGTTCGGACTCGCGGAACCGAATCGCTTCTTCATTCTGGACGCAGAGTCGGGCGCGTTTGTTCACGACGAGGAATGGGCAGGACACGGCGATGTTTCCGGCTGGCAGGCGCCTCGTTGTATAACCATTGGGCCGGACGGAAATGTATACGCGCTATTCACTGAGGCCGTCCTTTGTATCGATTCTGGAACACTTGAGCGCAAGGAGATCGCACGACCGGACGCGAAGATCACCTCGGGAATCGCGATCGTTGGGAGTCGATTGTACTTCGGAAGCGGACCCAGGCTCTACAGTTGTTCGCTGGATTTCTGATCTCCCTACCGTTTGTTATTCTGAGCTGACCGAATCCGCCATCCAGGACTCCAACCAGTTTTTCGTTGCCCGGTGAATCAAGTGTTAATCGAAGGGGAACCCATGGACAGCCCATTCCTCCCATCCGCCAACGCAGACGGCCTGCCAGTCGTCCCAATGACCGATGAACAGAAGTATGTTTTCGACTTGAAGGGCTGGCTGAGCCTACCAGGCTTGTTTTGCGAAGATGAGTTGGGTCCGATCAGAGAGCACCAGATGAAGTTTCTCACTGACCGGGAATCTCTCCCGCCTGAGGAACGTGACAACCACGGAGGACCGTCGCAGGTTTTGCTGGACCACCCCACCGTCGTTGGTGTACTAAATGAGATCCTTTCGCATCAGGCATTGGCGACAGAGGATTGCTACGGGTTTCGGTTCGACCACACCTACACGAGTCACCGCCAGGCCGGGCATGACAACTTTCGCCCCCACGGGGGAGGTGCCTACTTCGCTTTCTGTGGGAATTCCCATATCTATCAGATGCTACCTGGAAAAGTTCACTCCGGGTTGACGCGGGTGGTATGGGAACTCAATGAGGTGGGCCAGGGTGACGGGGGGACGATGTTCCTGTCCGGTAGTCACAAGTCGGCCTTTCCAAGGCCGGAAGAGATCTGTGGACGGGAGAGCTCACTATGGGAATCCTACTCCTGTCCAGCTGGTTCCGCGGTGATTTTTACCGAGGCTCTCTGTCATACCGGAACACGGTGGACGAACGATAAGCGCGACAGGCTGAGCCTGTTTACATGCTACAATACGGTCAACGCCAAATGGGGAAAAGGATGCCCCCCCGCAGAAGTGATCGCCGCATTACCTCCCAAGCGTCAGACGCTGTTCCGGGGAGCCTGGCACGGAATGACTGAGGTGCCGAAGATCAATAAGTATTATGAAGAAGACAACAGGGCAGTGTAGGCAAGTTTTTCAGACGATCACCGCGACCGTTGACCTCCCTTAGTAAGGGAATTTGGAGGGGGCCCGGGAGAAGGATCTCAAATGCCGGGAGATCGCCCAAAAACAATTTCCATGAACCCCGTACGTTCGAGCCTGGTCGAGAACTTAGGATAGCCAGGCCTTAACGGTTTTCATTAATTTTCAGCCTTGCCCAGACATAAGATTCTTATTGCAGGCCAACCATATCAAACCAACAAGGAATCCCACAATGATCCGTGTCGCTGTTATAGGCTGTAGACCGATTGGCGTAGCCCACGCATCTGGAGTAACAGGATCGGACCGAGCTTCCCTGGTCGCGGGGTGCGACCTGTCCGAGGATGAGTTGGCTGTGTTTTTGGAGAAGTACAGAGACGAGTGGCCGGATCTCAAACTATATACAGACCACATGGAGATGTTGGAAACTGAAAAGCCGGACATCGTGACGATCGCGACTGGAGACAACAGTCACGCCGGCCTGGTTGTGGATTCGGCCAATGCCGGAGCGAAGGGGATATACTGCGAGAAGCCGTTGGCAACAAGCCTTCAGGATGCCGACAGAATGGTTGAAGCAGCCGAACGGAATGGAACGGTCCTCTNGGTGGGCCACACGCGGAGATGGCGTCCTGTCTGGAGGCACATCAAAGAAGAGATTGTAGGGAAAGGGGAGATCGGTTCCGTCCAGTACATCATTGGTGCGCTCAATGGGGCAAGATCGATGATGTTCCGAAACGGGACGCACCTGGTAGACACGATCTGCTACTATGCCGACTCAGACCCTGAATGGGTCTCCGCTGAGCTGGAAGATGGTTTTGAGGAATTCACGGTCTACAAGGGAGATGGGGGGCACGTTCCGGCCAGTGAGCCCTCTGCCAGTGGTTACATCCGCTTCAAAAACGGGGTGCGTGGAATATTTGCCGGTGGATCTAAGCTGACTGCAGGGCCGAAGTTTCGTGTCCAGATCATTGGTACCACGGGACATATAGAAGTAGATGGTGAGAAGGCGGCGATGGTCGTGGACGACCGAAGGGAGCCCATTCAGCCTCCAGAATGGCCGGTCAATGGTATTCCTCTTGGTATCCAGGAGCTGATCGATCTTGTGGACAAAGGTGGTGATCCGATCTCACCTGCACGTGAAGGTCTGCGTGTGGTCGAAATCCTCATCGGCTTCCTCGAGTCTCATCGCAGAGGAAATGCCCGAGTTGATCTCCCTATTCCCAGAGACGAATTGTCTACCGGATAGATCGCTAAGTACATCGCTAATTTCCAAACGGTTCATAAAGTACGTTCGAGAGGAGGTGAGGATAACGATCGCCAATTCCGGTCCTTGGCTCTGCTCCTCCGCAAACNTCCGTACATTCGGGTGGAGCCATACTGCCCTCTGAATTGAAGAGGGTCAACGAAGAATTACCGTGGCTCATCCGGATCATCGATTCTCGACTCGATTTCGCTTTTACATCTTGCCATCCCTTTTCCACTTCTCCATCAACTCTTCCCTGTATTTTTCATGCGACTCTGCATCCTGTTTAGCCCTCTCTGCATAATAGACAAATCCAAGCGCCCTGCGCTGCCGGTCACCAGTATTGTCGTCCGCCCTGTGGATGACCATACTGTGATGGGCAATCAGATCCCCTGGGGACACCGGCGTTGAGACCTCGCACTTGTGATCCTTCTCGCCGAAGTCCGTGATTCCCTGAGAGAATCCCAGCACGTTTGACATTCGGTGTGGACGCATCCCGGTTTTGTGCGATCCTGGTACATAGTGCAGACACCCGTTCTCCGAGTCTACCTCGTCCAGTGCCAGCCAGAGNGTGATGGCCTCGTTCGGTTCCAGCATGAAGTAAAATCCATCCTGATGNGGAGGGGTAACTTTGCCGACCTTGGGNGGCTTGTTGAAGAGTTCGGTGTTTTTAGGTACGATCCCGTCATCGAGCAGAAGCGATGCCAGACCCGTAAGGCTATCGCTCAGCAGGATTTCATTGANGTATGCGTCATGATGATGCATACCCTCCAGCCGCATTATCGTTCTTGTATCGCCTTTGACCTCGTAGAAAGCTGCATTGTCCGGCAAATCAGGTAAGAGGTCTGATATATACCGGTCGACACGGCCTGCTAGCTCAGACGTGTCGATCGATGTCAGGAACTCGGGGAGTACGGTGAATCCGTCCCTGTCGAAGGATGACTTGAGGAAATCGGATTGGGGTTTCCAGTTCATATGGACATCTCCAGATCAGTCCGTTTTTATGCGGAAGGAATTACGGCTGATGTTTTCGTGGTCAGATGACNGGGCAACGGTCATTGCGTGATCGGTGAGCGGCAGATGGTAGTGGGTCTCTGCATGGGTTCTTATGAATCCCTCGGCGTAAGCACATTGTCCGCCATTCCGAAAGTTCCGTCGCTTGTTTCGAGGAGCTTTCTAGCATACGCGCCACCATATCCCTGGCTGACGAGGAAATTCAGTGATGCCAGTTTCTTGTCGATGACGACGGTGATATTTATGAAGACGTCGTTGTAGTATCCACCTTCTGAATCCCAAACATCTCTTGGAATCCTTGCTGCGCCAATCCCGAAGTAGAACACCTGAGCAATCCGGTGCGGAGGAGTCTGATCTCCCGGGTCCACAATTGCGGCGAGCCCAATAGCTCTCGTGACAATCTGCCCTGCGATGGCATGCGGGTTTGTCAAACCATCACCCTCCTTTGGAAAGTGGGTGAGGACAATGTTAGCCTTTAGCTGTCGGAGCAGTCGTACCAGTCTCCTGACCGATTCTTCGGTTACCATGAACACGCCGTCGTTCGCGCCGAAGAAATGCAGGTCTTCCAAGCGGAGGGTTTTACAGGCCGATCGGACCTCCTCTGCTTTCACCTCAGACCGTTTCTCCATAAGGATCTTCAACTCTTCAGCCTCCGGCACCTCATCCTGGTGAAACATCTGATCGTTGATGACTTTGTCGTGTAACCTCTCTCTCTGGGTGAGCACAACACAACTTACTATGTCTCCCCGGGATACGTGATGCGCCATAGCTCCGCCAGATTGTTCGAAAATATCCGCAGGATGCGCACCAATTTATGTAATTCTGAGCGGCTCTGCCATTTCCTATTCTCCCGTGCAGCTGTGGTTATATTTTCTCCGCGTTCCTGACTGCCCGCTGTAGCTTTAGCGAAGGTGGGTGATTCAGCTCCCTGTAGGATTCTTCCTCAGGATCTCCAGGTTTTGTTTCACAATCTGAGCACCATAGCTGATCGTGTTCCCCACGTTCATAAACCGATACCCCCAGCTGAGTTTCTCTTGAATTTCCGCCAGGTCCACAAGTGTTGTACCAGCGGNAATCCCGGTACCCTCCAGTCTTTTTGGCACTTCCAGCATAATGTCCTGGACCTCTTTGGATCCGGTCTCCGTGATTTTGCCTACCGAAGCCGAGAGATCCATCGGCCCTACCAGGATGACGTCGATTCCCGGGACCTGGACAATCTCATCAAGGTTTTCGAATGCCTCAACACTTTCCAGTTGTATCACCAGGACAGTTTCTTCATTCGCGGTTTTGATCACCCCGGCCCAGTCTTCACCTGCTACAATCGGCCATGAGGGAGATATTCCTCGCGCACCCTCCGGAGGATATCTCGAATACTCGACAGCCTTCCTTGCTTCCTCGGCCGTGTTTACTTGAGGTATCATTACAATAACTGCTCCAACATCGTAGGCCTTCTTGATCAGAGCTGGATCATTCCACGCGACTCGTATCATAGGAGCCGCTCCCCGCATTCTGGCAAGGGTCGGAATGGCACCAAGCGATTCGGTGCCAAATGGTTGGTGCTCCAGATCCAGCCAGACAAAGTCCGGTTTTGTACTCAGGATTACTCCCGCTACCATGGGCGAGGGTACGGCCAGCGCCGTGCCCAAGACGATTTCGCCTGCTTTTAGTTTTGCTCTAACGCCATTGGGATACATGTTTTCTCCTCTTGACTGATTTTTCTCCATTTTCGTGAATCTCTGTGGGGCAATATACGTTCCATTCGGGCGACTACCAAGGAGCATGATGGACCGTTTTGCGGAACTTTTGCTCCAAACTTTGGAGATCCTGACATGGCGATCAAAGGTGGATATATCACGGGTCTGACTTTTTGCGAAAAACGGGTCAGGGACGTATCCTGATTCCTGCAGAGGGCCGTACGAGGGGCGACAGGGGTGGAACAGGTCCAGGGCAGATAGCTGAGCCCGATGACCTTCGCCGCGGTGAATGCTTCCCCGCGTCTGAGCTGGTGGCGGCCCTGCGATCGGAGGCGGAGGGTTGCTACTGGTTCCAGCGGAATTCCAGATTCCAGAAGGGGCGACTGAGGAGAGGGTATTTGTAAATTCAGTCCTCCCGTTGACCCGCTTGACTGCCCGTAATCGGACACTGTTGTATCACTAGCGGACACCTCTGGATTAGTTATCAAATATGGATTTATGCTAACTTGTTGAATAATATGGGCATGAATATTCTGACATACATTTCGCCTCGATCTCAATTCTGTAGACCGCTCTGTTGAGAAAGGGACCAACGGTCCCAACCAACCAGTCAGTTACTTAGGAAATAGTGATGCTTAGAAACTACCTCGCTGTCGCAATGCGGGATATCCTGCTGTCGCCTGGCAAGTTATGAGCATTGAAACCAAGAAGTCCGTTATGCGCCCGTTGCCACGACTTTTGAACCTGGTAATCAGGTAAAACTAGGAAACTGAAACCTACACAGTCAACCACGGTCATTGGGGTACGTTCAAGATTCGATATGACTTGTTTGGCCATACGGATCCTGTGAACTGGTTCTGCGTGATGATCTTTNGGCCTCAGTTGTTCGATGCGCTCAGGGCACACCGTAGGGCGATTGAGCGTGCGGTGGAGTCTTCTGATGGAAAGCACAAAGGGACGCAGACCGCCACATATCTGCGAGAGGTCGAACCCCAATTTGACGCGAATGCGGGCTCTTCGATCGGGGAAGCGGCCGATAGCTACGACCACGTGGTGGCAGCAGTAACTTACCTTGAGGACCGTTGCAAGGATGGCGATGTCGACCTGAACCAGGCAGCGAGGATTCTCTCCGAGGCATTCGATGTGGAGCGGATTGCTTTGGTTCATCTCAAGGAGAGCCTGCTAGTGCAGTAGATTTCCCTACATAGGCGCACCATTTATGTGATCAATGATTAGACGGTTTTTGGATCATTTATCTGAGTATTACAACCAGGACCAATTGAGAATGGAGCCCCCTCTTGCCCTTCTCGCTCCCGTCCAATCTATGCAGCCGCTTCCGCATTCCTTCNCTGAATCTTCCATATCCNACCTCTGCNTATGTCTATGAAGACATGCCCTTCTCTATATTGATTGTATTTGGAAGGCAGCTTCTCAGGGATTGGCTGACAACCGGGATCATTCTACTTGACTGAGGTAGCCGCCGCACATATAATCCTCTGGCTCTTTTCTGGCCAGGGCGTTTTTCATATCCAGGAGGCGAGGGAATGCACGTCGCTGAAGAACGGGGTCTGACGAGTGTTCCGAGTTGCGTAAACTGACTCGAAGGGCGCAGAAAGGCTTAGTCGAGGCCCCGGGATGGGGGTGCACAATAGGATTATAGTGGTGATGCATTTTGGATTGCTGATGTCGGACGGGCTAAATTTTGGATATTAACCTCTGGGAGGAAAAGAATGTTCGTCGAGCACGTGGCATTTCTCGTTGAGGATGTGAAGGGAGTTACGGATTGGTGGTGCACAAACTTGGGAATGAAGGTGGTCAGGTACGGAGGACCGCCGACTCATATGACGTTCCTTCAGGATTCTGCCGGCAAGACCATGTTTGAAATCTACCAGAAGGATGACCTCGAGACACCCGACTATGCGTCTATGCACGTGTCGGTACTGCATTTTGCCTATTACTCGGAGGATGTTGCGGCAGACAGGGAAAAGTTGCTCGCAGCCGGTGCAACAGCAGTCGGGGATGTTGATGTAACCGCAGCTGGCGATCAGCTTGTATTTGTCAGAGATCCTTGGGGGGTGACGATTCAGATTCTTCATCGCAAAGAGCCAATGGTGTAGGGGAGGGTGAGATGCCGTTTTTTGAATTCGGGAAGTTGGAGGGGGACTGCAAGACCGTTTTTGAATGTGCGGGACTGGATGCGGAGGAGGCCCAGCGAGTAGCCAGTTCATTGGTGATGTCCAATTTGATGGGGCATGATTCTCACGGTGTAATCCGTCTGGTTCAGTACGTGCAGGCACTGGAAGACGAGATCGTGAAGGCAGGGCGCCGGATCGAGGTAATCCGGGAAGCCGAGGCATCGGCTGTTGTGGATGGGGGCTGGGGTTTTGGCCAAACTGTGTGTCGACAGGCGATGGACCTGGCCCTGGACAAAGCGCGCCAAATGTCGATAGCTGCAGTGGAATTGTTCAACAGCAGCCATATTGGACGGTTGGGTGAATACGTGGAGCAGGCGGCCGAAGAGAAGATGATCGGCATCGTAATGTGCAACAATCATGGCGGAGGCCGGCTCCTTTCGCCTTTCGGGGGCATTGACGCACGGATGTCGCCCAATCCGATTGCGATTGGCGTTCCTACTGGCAAGGGACATCCCATCGTGGTCGACATGACCACGAGTGTGGTAGCGGAAGGCAAGATACGGGTAAAACGCAATCTTGGGGAATCGCTTCCCGAAGGGTGGGCGATTGACTCGGAGGGCAATCCTGCCGCGGAGCCCGAGGATTTCTATGGACCTCCACGGGGTTCGATACTGCCATTTGGCGGGAACTCCGCTCACAAAGGGTATGCCCTCGCAGTGATTATCGACATTCTTTCCGGCGCTCTCGGTGGAGGCGGTTGCAGCAGAGAAGGCGCACCTTCCGGTGGGAATGGTGTCTTCCTGATGGCGCTGGACATTAAGGCGTTTACGGGCAATGATCAATTCGAAGGTGACGTGGACGACTTCATAGATTTCCTCAAGAGTTCCCGGCTGATGCCGGGGTTCAGCGAAATTTTGATGCCCGGCGACGTGGAACACGGATTGAGGACAAAGCGCGAGGCGGAAGGTGTTTTCGTTGACGATGAGACCTGGCTCCAGATCTGTGAGACTGGACAGAAAGTGGGTGTAGAGTTGGCCTAGCGGTGTTACCGGGCGGGATATCGGGAAGTTGCATTGTTGATAAGACGAGGGGGATGCGTATGGCATCGATAAAGATTACACTGTTGGGCCACGCGTCATTTCGGCTGGAGCCTGATTCGGGCGAGGTGGTTTATTTCGATCCGTGGCTAGACGAAAATCCCGTGTGCAGTCTTGGTGTGGCGGATGTAGAGGCTGCTGACCTGGTGATTGCGACACACGGTCATAACGATCACATCGGTGATTCCTTCGCAATTTGTAGAAAGACCGGGGCAACGTTTGCGGGAAACTACGAGCTTTGCCTCACTGCGGAGAAGAATGGACTGGAGCTGGGATTACGGGCTAAGCCCTTCAATCCGGGTGGTACGATCGAGGCGGCAGGTGTCCGGGTAACTGCGACACAGGCTTTCCATTCTCTCTCCATGTCACCCAACCAGTCACTGGGAGCCACTCCGGAAGACGAATACTTTCGGCCGGACGGAGCAGTTTGTGGGATCGTGATGGGATTCAAGAATGGCACAACCGTATACAACACGTCCGATACGACCGTATTCAGCGATATGCAGTTGATCAGCCAGATGTACGGCCCCCAGGTAGCGATTATGCCCGTGGGAGGACTTTACACGATGGGCATTCGGGAGGCAGCACGCGCAGCCAGCCTGATACGACCAGATATCGTGATTCCATGTCACTATGGCGAACCCCAGGGTCAGCCCGCAGACATCGACGCACTTTCAAACGCAGTTGAGTTTCTTTCTCCCAACACCCAAGTTGTAAAGCTCGACCCAGATGGCTCAGTCACCTACACAACCAGTAGCTATTCTGTGGATTACTAGCACCACTGTTTTGGGTTGGATCTGTTTTCGTCTTTAAGTTCCACTTGACCATCCAGGTTGCCATCGCAAGCTTGTTGGCAGCCGACCACTCTCGACTCTAATCTCATGCGCCTAATCTACCTGTGCAAGCTCGAAGAAGGAATGGAAGCGGGCGACCCGATATACGACGAGCACAATCGTTTGCTACTCGCGCGGGGAGCAACGGTCCGTTCCGCGTAAGTAAACAGACTCAAGCAAATGGGTATGCCTGTACTATATGTCCAGGACAAGGATACTGCAGGCATTTCGGTGTCTCAGGTGATCCCACAGGCCGCCCGTGTTAAGGCAATGAAGAACTTGACAAACAGCTTCGAGACCAGTGGCAAGGCCACCGAAGGGTTCAGGCAGATGTCGATCGAGGATGCCCATCACAACATCCGGTCCAAGAAGTTCATGGATACGTTCAAGTCCCTGACGAGAAACAGGGCATTGATCGGATGGTTGGTGATGTGGACACAATGGTCGACCAGTTGATGAATCGAGATGTTGTGGTAGGCTTGAATTCCATCAAGGCACACGACAATTGCACGTTCCCGCACTCGAATCATGGCAGTCCTGCTGGCAAAGAATCTTGGGTGGAGCAAGGAGAGATTAAGGGCCTTTGGGATAGGCTGCCTTCTGCACGATCTTGGAAAGATATTTATCGACAGTGACATCCTGAACAAGCCTGCCAAATTAGACGCGTCCAAGTTCGACCGAATGAAGGCCCATCCTTTGCTTGGATACGAACTGGTGAAGTCGATGCTGGGGAGTTCCAGCAATTTGATTCATCACGTGGCCTACCAGCACCATGAACGACAGGATGGATCGGGCTACCCCAGAGGCATATCGGGAAAAAACATCCTGGGTCAGAACAAGGCCAAGTATGATTCATGACTTCGGGTCGGTTTCTGCAGTTGCGGGCATCTACGATGCGGTGGCTTCAGACAGGCCCTATCGCCCCGGGTGGCCCCCCGACAAGGCTGTTGGATTGATTCAGGAGTTATCTGGAACCCATCTGATCAGTCGGGTTGTGGACATCTTCTTGAAGACGGTTGCACCGTATCCGATCGGAACTATGGTGAAAGTGCTGACTGGCACATAAGAAGGATGTCAGGGCGTGGTGGCAGATGTTGACGAATCTTTACTGAACAGGCCGAAAGAGCACGTTTTATTCGATCCGGATGGATCTCGAATTGAAGCGGTGGGCGTTGAGCTGAATGACGAGGATGAGGTAACGGTTGAGTCGATAAGAGGCGAATTCCCAACCATAGAACCTCTGGGGAGTTAGAAGTCCCTTGCAGATGCACTTGCATCGCAGCCGCAAGGAAGCACTGTGCAGGTGGCAGAGGCGAAACCGGTAGAAAAGAGATGCGNATCGTGCAAACACACATCAAAGGGCAAGTCCTGCCCGGAGTGTGGCGCAGCATTGAATGAGTAAACAGGAACGATTAGGGAGGCAAAGTATTGGCTGGNGAAGAGCCGACAAATGCAATCGTTGCACAGAAAATAGAGATAACGCCTGAAATCATAATCTTACAGGTGAAACCGGACGGATGGGACCTGCCGGAATTCGAGGCCGGTCAATTCGCGGTGTTGGGATTGCCGGGATCTGNACCCAGGAGCGAGTGGTCCGACCCTGAAGAAGAGGAGACGGAACCCGACAAGCTGATCCGCAGGGCCTATTCCATTGCGTCATCCTCGGTTGCGCGGGAGTATATGGAATTTTACATCACGGTGGTGCGATCTGGTGCCCTAACACCGAGGCTTTTTGCACTGGAAATGGGCGATCGCGTCTGGTTGGGCCCCAAGGTGACAGGGATGTTTACCCTGGAGCAGGCCCCCAGGGAATCGGACGTGGTTTTGGTGGCAACCGGAACGGGACTTGCACCTTATATGAGTATGCTCAGGACCCACCTTCACACAGACCAGGGCCGTCGATTCGCGGTTCTGCATGGTGCCCGACATTCCTGGGATCTCGGCTATCGCTCCGAGCTGACGACCATGCAGCAGCTTTGCCCCAATTTTACCTACCTCGCCCTGATCAGCAGGCCGGCAAGAGAGCCAGTGCCCTGGAGTGGGCCCACGGGCTACGTGCAGGATCTTTGGACCACGGGGCAGTTGGACCAATCCTGGGGATTTCACCCGGAGCCCTCAAATACGCAGGTCTTCCTGTGCGGAAACCCAAAGATGTGCGAAGATATGCAGGCTCTGCTGGAAGAGGAAGGGTTTAAAGAACACACCCGGAAACAGCAGGGAGAGATTCACGTAGAGCGGTACTGGTGAGAGGACTCGCCCGATGCCGGTGGAAGGAGACTACGACGGAATAATCATAGGCGCCGGACACAACAGTCTGGTATTACAGGCCTATCTGGGCCAAGCTGGATTGAAGGTCTTGTGCGTGGAACGAAGAGACACCCCGGGCGGGGGACTTGCTACTATAGAAGACCCGCGTTATCCGGGGTTTCTTCATAATACGCATTCGTTCTATCACCGTGCATTGAATCAGATGCCATGGTACAGGGATCTGGAGTTGGAGAGACGAGGGGCTGTTTATCTGGAACCGGAGCTGAACGTCGCGCTGCTCCAGAATAACGCTGCTTTAGAGTGGTGGACAGATTTTGAGAGGACAGCCGGGTCCTTCGCGGAATTCAGCGAAAAGGATGCAGCAACACTCAGAAGGTGGCGGAATGAATTTCTGCCAATCGTCCAGAATATCCTCGTGCCAGAAGCCCAGTCTCCACCCATACCGCCGGATCGTCGCAGGTCATTGCTTGGGAAGACACCAGAAGGTAGAAAACTGCTCGAGGCGAGCGAGTTGTCACCNCTGGGCTTTGTCCAGAAAGAGTTCGAGCACCCGGTTATCCAGGCGGGACTGTTGTTCTTCAACGGGTTGAGGGAGGTTGATCTGCGGTGTCCTGGATTCGGACATCACATCGCTGCACTGCTGGCAAGTTCGGGAAAAGCCCAGATGTCCATTGGAGGCGCGGCCTCCCTCGCCAGAGCCCTTGTGTGTGCGGTCAACGACAGTGGCGGTGACATCAGGCTTCAGACTACGCCTCGAAGGCTCCTGGTTGAAAACGGGAAAGTAGTCGGATTGGAAACGGAGGAGGGAGAAGCGATCAGGGCGCGCAATTTCGTGGCATCTGGATTGGATCCNCACCAGACCTTTCTCGGGCTTTTGGACGAGGATGANCTTCCNGTNCTGTGGCGCGATAGGGCGAGGGAATTCAAGTATAACATCATTGCACCTTTGTTCGCGCTGAACCTGAATCTGANGGAACCTCCGGCTTATCGTGTAGCAGAGGCGCACCCGCACCTCCAGGACGCGTTCATGGTGATCCTCGGGCTGGACCATCTGGATCGGTACCTGGAGATGGCACACTGTCACGAAGCGGGTGAGTTACCGCCAAACATCATGTGGGGGAGTTGTCCGACACAGTTCGATTCGACGCAGGCCCCCAGGGGAAAGCACACAGCCTTTATGTGGGAGAAGGCGCCGTACCGACTCAACGGCAAGGCGACAAACTGGGACCACCAGAGTGAACGGCTGGGGCGCGACATGCTGAAGCAATGGTGTGAGTATGCCCCAAATTTGAAAGATGCGGTACTCGACTGGTTTGTCCGCAGTCCGCTTGACGTCGAACGTGCCTTTCCCAACATGAGGGAAGGCGATTTACTGATTGGTGCATTCGCCAACGATCAGATTGGGTACAACCGGCCTTTTCCCGGGGCCGGGCACTACCGAGGACACCTCCCCGGGCTGTATCTATGCGGATCGTGCTGTCACCCTGGAGGAAACATTACGGGTCTTCCAGGTTACAATTGTGCCCAGGTGTTGCTGGGTGATTTGGGAATTGAGGCGGATTGGATTCCCGATCCCATCGAGCAGAGGCTGGGCAATCTGTGATTCCTACCTTCTCGTATGTAAACGATATATACTTTGGCTTGGGGACATCGCAGAAGGTGTTGGAGGTCGTCGCGGAATCCGGTTGCGCAAAACCCTTGCTGGTCACCGACCAGGGGTTATCGGGATCAGGACTCGTCGAACGTCTCGCCCTCGACGAACTGCCCAAATTCGATGGTGTCAGGACCAATCCCACTGAAGCGCAGGTGAGCGATGGACTGGCTATTTACAGGAAGGAGAAGTGTGACGGCATTGTGGCGGTCGGTGGAGGGTCCTCGATCGATCTGGCGAAATGCCTGGGCATCCTGGTCAACCATTCGGAGCCGCTGGAACAGTACGCGATTCTAAATGCCGGTCAAGCGCGGATCATTGAAGCGGTTCCGCCAATTGTGGCGGTGTCCACCACGGCAGGCAGCGGCAGCGAGGTCGGCAAGGCCGCCCTGGCCACGATGGGTTCAGGAGATAAGCTGGGATTCTTGAGCCCCAAGCTCCTCCCGACGGCAGCAGTGTGCGATCCCGATCTGACTGTGTCGATGCCGCCGGGGCTCACCGCCGGTACAGGTCTGGATGCCATATCTCACTGTGTCGAGACATTTTGCAGCACGCGGTACAATCCGGTGGCGGATGCGATCGCCTTGGACGGTCTGGCCAGAGGGTGTGGAGCGATTGAAAGAGCAGTGAAGGATGGCACTGACCGCGAGGCCAGACAGGAGATGATGTTGTGTTCGCTCCAGGGTGGTATGGCATTTCCAAAGAGTCTGGGCGCAGTGCACAGCTTGAGCCATCCTCTGGGAGGGTTTGCCGAGAAACAGTTGCACCACGGTACATTGAATGGATTGTTCCTGCCCATCGTGCTGCGCTTCAACATGGAATTCTGCCGTGAAAAAGTAGCCCGGATGGCCGAATGTCTGGGGCTGGATTGCGGAGACGATCTTCCGTCGTTTTTTGAGGGGCTCAACAGGAAGCTCGGACTGCCCGGATCGCTTGGTGAGATGGGGGTAAAAGCCGAAGATCTAGAACCCCTGGCGGAGAAGGCAATGATGGATCATTGTAGTGCAACCAACCCCAGGCTTTTAACCGAACGAGACCTCCGTGAGCTTTATCACGCGGCTTTGTAGATAGGGAGTGCATCGTGGTTTTCCACAAAGTAGATGAGGCCGGAATGAAGGAGGCATTCTTATCCGAAGGGTATGTGATCCTGAAGAAATTTTTTAACCAGTCTGTTCTTGACGGTGTTAGGACCGAACTAGAGAAACTGGTCGAACTGGAGGCGGAAAAGCTGATTTCTGCTGGAAAAATCACCGATCCGTTTGTCGACGTCCCTTTCGATACCCGGATTGCCAGGCTGTACGTTGGCCATATGGATGATGCGCCTACATCTTTCCGACCAGAGCTGCACGGTCCATTGTTGTTTGATCTGTTCTTTCATAAACATCTACTGGATGTGATTCAGATCTTTCTTGGAAATGAGATACGGCTCTACCCAAATTACACATCGAGGCCCAAATTTCCGGATTGGGAAGGGACGCTGGTGCTCTGGCATCAGGATGGTGGCTACACCGCGCAGGCTGCGGAAGGAGTGGAAGAGCTGAAGATGGTCAATGTCTGGGCGCCCCTTGTTTCCGCAACGGTCGAGAACGGGTGTATGCAGTTCATTCCTGGAACACACCGTCTGGGTGTTGTGCCACACGAAAAGCGACATTACTACCTGGAGATCGCTCAGGATGAACTGGACCTGCGATTGGATCAGGCCGTCGACGTGGTCACCGATCCAGGCGATGTCGTACTTTTTCACAATCTGATGTTCCATTGTGGCCTGCCTAATACCACTGANACGGTCCGTTGGAGCATGGACTGGCGTTACCAGGACGCGACCCAATCCACAATGCGGAAACAGGTGGGTCATTTGGCAAGGAGTCTCGTCTCTCCGGATGAAGTTGTTTCGTCCAGGGAGGATTGGGCATCGAGGATTTTTCGATAGATCCAGTTGCGTCGGTTGCCCAAGAGACAAACGTCCGATAGGTAGATTCTCCTGAAAGGAGTAAGTAAAGTGAGCACACCGCTGAGAAAACTGATGGGCCCGGGACCCATGGATATTCATCCCAGGGTGTACCAGGCGTTGACTTCACCTGTCATTGGACATCTGGATCCGTCCTATCTCGAGGCGATCGATCGTGTCGGTGTGCTTCTTCAGGAGACGTTCCAGACAGCTAATAAGGTTACCAACGCCACACCGGGTACCGGTACCTCCGGCATGGAGGCGTGTGTCGCGAACCTGCTCGAACCGGGTGATAAGGCTTTGATCTGTGTGCACGGGTATTTCGGCGACCGCATTCGACAGATGGCGGAGCGGCAGGACGCGGAGGTTACCGTGCTGGAGGGAGCGTGGGGAAAACCTACGGATCCTGAAGCTGTAGCACAGGCCTTGAGTACTGGCGAATTCAAGGTGGTCGGGTTGATTCACGCGGAGACGTCTACCGGGGTGCTTCAGCCCTTGTCCGACATTTCCAAGTTGGCCAGGGATCATGGTGCGATGATTCTTCTGGATACAGTGACATCCCTGGGCGGTGTCGAATTGAAGGTAGATGAGTGGGGAATCGATGTGGCATATAGTTGTTCTCAGAAGTGCATAGGTGCCCCGCCAGGGATGGCGCCCGTGACATTCAGCGACAGAGCGATGCGGTCCGTGGAGAACAGGAAACATGCGGTTCGCAGCTGGTACCTGGATATTGGGTTGCTGAACAAATACTGGGGAAGTGAACGCGTGTATCACCACACCNGTTCCAGTACGATGAACTACGCACTACTTGAAGCCCTAGAACTGATCGATGAGGAAGGCTTGGACGAGAGGTTCGAGAGACATCTGAAGAATCATCGTGCGCTGGTGGTGGGCATAGAGGGGATGGGACTGGAGATGCTCGTTGAGCCTGAATTCCGGTTGCCGACACTGAATACCGTATTGATTCCAGATGGGGTGGACGACGCGACATTGCGAGGTTTCCTGTTACAGGAATACAACCTGGAAATTGGAGGTGGACTGGGGGCGTTGAAGGGAAAAGTCTGGCGTGTGGGCCTAATGGGGTATTCTTCACTTTCCGAGAACGTGATCTTTTTCCTTTCAGCTCTCGATCGTGCTCTAGCCAAACAAGGACACCGTTCGGATATTGAGGTCGGACTCACCGCTGCAGCCGAAGTGTTAAATGGCTGACAGGTATCCGGAAGTGAAGCTTAAGCGTGGCCGCGAACGTCAGATTGCCGAAGGACATCCCTGGATTTTCAGTGGGGCAGTTTCGGCGCATCCCTTCGGCGTAGAGCCGGGCGGAATTGTCGATGTCCTGGATGGGTCCGGTAGCTTCGTGGCCAGGGGATACTATAATCCGGAGTCTTCTATTCCTGTTCGTGTGCTCTCCCGCGATGAGGACCGTAGGGTCGACGAAAGTTTCTTGCGTGATCGCATTCGGCGATCGGTNGAATTGCGCAGGGAGTGGCTGGATGCCAGAACCACGAATGCCAGTAGACTGATTCACGGGGAAAGCGATTTTCTCCCTGGTCTGATTGTGGACAGATATAATGATTTTCTAGTGGTTCAGTTCCACACACTGGGGATGGAGCGTCTCAAGGCATCCATTGTCTCATTGCTAGATGAGATTATCCATCCTACTGGGATCTACGAGAGAAGTGATGTAGGCACGCGCCGTGCGGAGGGACTTGACACCTTCCCAATCGGCCTCCTGGCCGGCCAGGATCCTCCTGAGCTTATTGAGATTTCGGAAAACCGAGTCCGTTTTTGGGTCGATGTTCGTGGTGGCCAGAAGACGGGCTTTTTTCTTGATCAGAGAGAAAACAGACTTACGGGGCGGTCATTTTCCAGGGGAAAGGAAGTCCTGAATTGCTTCAGCTACTCCGGGGGATTCTCGGTATACGCCGCATTGGGGAAAGCCACCAGGGTGGTAAGTGTGGATGTTTCGGAAGCTGCTGTAGGTCTAGCCAGAAGGAACCTGGAACTGAACCGACTGGATCCGGATGATCACCCTTGTCTGGCTGAAAATGTCTTTGACTACCTGAAATNCTGCAAGAGGGAGAAGCAACTTTTCGATATGGTTATNGTGGATCCNCCCGCATTCGTAAAGACTCAGGCTGCGNTGAAGAGCGCGACTCGGGCGTATATCAGCTTGAACAGAAAAGCCATCGAAGTCCTGCGTCCGGGCGGGGTGCTGGTCAGTGCGTCCTGTTCTACACAGGTGGACTACGAGGCCTTCAATTCGATACTCAGATACGCGGCAGCAGCGACAAGACGTGAGCTGCAAATTGTGAAGAGTCATCTTCAGGCTGTGGATCATCCTGTGCCCGTGACTTTTCCAGAGGGCAGATACTTGAAGTGTTTCTTTGGTATCGTAAGGTGATGTGAATTGGTGTCAGGGAGGATGATATGATTCATGTATGGGAGGCGGTTGCAGAGCCGGAGGAGCCCTTTGTCTCGTGCCATTGTTCAGTAATTGTCGAGCTGGACAATGGCGATTTGCTTGTCGGATATTATGCGGGAGAGGGAGAGGCCCGGCCCAATGCAGCATGGGTCCTAGCCAGGAAAAAAACTGATGCCGGGAATTTCGGTTCCCTCCAGGTGGTGGCGGATACCCCGGGCAAACCCGAAGGAAATGGGATACTTCTCCAGAACTCGCAGAATGAACTGATTCTGATCTACGGTACGATGCACGGCAAACTGGATGGGAAGCCGGGGCCAGGCGTACGGTGGAGGACCTGCGATTTGCGGATGAAACGCTCCTCGGATAAGGGTAAGACCTGGTCGCAGGTTGAGATGATCGACGCGGAATGGGGTCACGTGCCCAGGTGCAAGCCTATTCGTCTCAGCACGAACGAACTGGTTTTCGGTACGGAATATAACGATGGTCAATCGAGAATATTTAGCAGCATGGACGATGGGAAATCGTGGTCAGTGATCAGTAAGATTCCGGGTGAGCACAATCAGCATCCCACTTTGATTGAGCGGAAGGATGGTAGTCTGCTGGGTCTCTTGCGGCCTGGGGGCAGCCAGGGGTTCATCATGCAGAGCCAATCAAATGATCGGGGTCACAGCTGGTCCCCGGCGGTGAAAACAGGGTTGTGTTCACCTTTTGCCGCGATAGACGCAGTAAAGTTGNACGACAACAGAATTGCCCTGGTTTGGAATGACAATCGGAATGCAAGGAACCCGTTAACGCTCGCATTGAGTGAGGACGAAGGGGTGACGTGGGGTTGCCGACGGAACCTGGTAACCGGGGAAGGGGAATTCCACTATCCGGCAATTATCCAGTCCGAAGATGGGAGGATTCACGTGAGTTTTACGAACAACCGACGGACCATCGACCATATCACTCTGGATACGGATTGGATCGAGGGCAAGGGAGAAGACCTGAGGGCATGGGACGAGGAACGGAAGCGTGAATGAGGTCGCCGCTCAGCGAAGGAAGAAGTCGTAAAACGATAGTCCGAATCCAGCGGCGGTGATGACGATGCATACCAGGGCAAGCAGAATAATCAGGCGCCCTTCGCCTCGATTCGTGCCCGATACGAGAAGTCGCGCTGTAAGATAACCCCCGACGAAACCGCCGATGTGTGCGTAGTTGTTGACGCGACTCATCATGAAACCGAAAATCAGCAGGATGATTGCCCACTGCCAGACCTGATGGGTCATCATTGAAAGACTGCCGCCATGCCATCGGCCGTAAACGATGAGTGCCCCGAACAGGCCAAAGATTGCGCCGGAGGCCCCCATNGTAGGTGCGCCTGAAAGAATGTTGGAGGCTACAAACCCCAGAACGCCACCGGCCGTGAAGATGATGAAGAACCTGGCGGGACCGTAGAATTCGCCTACCTGTGGTCCGAGTTGCCGAATCCATAACACGTTGAAGAGNATGTGTAACAGCCCGCCGTGAAGATAAATAGAGGTGAAGACGGTCCACCAAGGCGCGGATAATTGCGGCAGGTTTACGGTCATCCCCAACGCGAAGAGGGCGCTCATGCCGGGACTCAGAATGCCGAACAGACCGCCTCTCGTGTCCAGGGCGGCGCCAAGATCCAACAGCAGGCTGAGTACGAAAAGGGCGATACAGGCTGTTGGGATCAGTGCCAGTATGTCGATCTTCGTGCCGAATAGCCGATTAAGAGCAGGACCCATTCCCCAGAGTCCTGGACGATAAGCCCCGCAGTAAGNGCATCGCTTCTCTTCTGTACTGATCAGGTTTCTACAGCTGGTGCAGACCATTGAGGTGGGCGGCATAGAACTCCTGTGAGGCAATNTGTGTGGTGATTAACGTGAGGATAATACTGGAATGAACGGACAGGTCGCGGGGCACAATACTATATCCGCAAGGTTGATAATCTAGGTTATGTCAGGAGGCTGTGTCAACGGAAAATACGATCCGGAACAGAACACTGTTGCCGGTAAGAATTCGACNAGAAAAACTTGCCAACGAGGGAAAGAATGAACAAATCCTTTTTTGAAAAGCGCATCAAGCATATCGAAGATGAAGACCTCTTCGCATCCCTTAAGCCTGGCATACCTGCTATGAAATCAGTGCGCCGTGCGTTTGAGCAGGATGGACGGGACGCAGCATCGCTGAGGTGGACAAAGCATCTCTCACGACGTCTGAAGCGGTCCGGGACATCGGCAGGCGCAAGGGTTGGACGCGAGGACCTTCGGCCTGACCAGGTCATTGAGGAAGCCGACCTGGTAGTAGCCCGGGATATCAAGTGCTGGGGAGGAGTCCGTATCAAATACAAGGGAGAGATCGATTTTTCGAAGAACCTCGGTGGTTCTTCGAATTATGGGTTCCACTATTGCGGGTGGTTGTCTCCCCTCCATGGTGCCTACCGGCTTACCGGGGACGAGAAATATGCCCGAGCCTTTGTTGAGATTTTTACACAGTGGTATAGACAACGGGACCTGGTGGTTGGGGATCACGATCGCCTGGATGTCATTTGGTACGAGCTGGGTTGCAACCGGGCACGGACATTCAGATCCCTTTATTTCAGTATGATAGATTCGGCTGCGGTTCAGAATATGGGATTTCACGAGATGATGCTCAAGACGATTCTCGGGCACGGCAGGTGGCTCTACCAGCACCAAACGGAATACCGGAGTGGAAACTGGCAAGTATTTGGGGCACAAACACTTACTGGAATTGGTTTATCCTTTCCCGAGTTTAGGGAGTCGGGACGGTGGGTCCGCCGGGGGTTGAAGTGGATTTTGGAGCATACCCGTCGGGATGTCTACAGGGACGGGTGTCACAAGGAACGTGCGCCTCACTATCACCTAGGAGTAGTGAATAGTTTCTGGGATGTTTACACCAGTCTGATCGGCGTTCGGGGGGTCAGGAAGCAGCGAGACCGTATTGTCGCAACCATGGAGCAGATGCTGCTCTGGACGCACGGGATGAGCATCCCATCCGGGCACAGTCCGACTGTGGGTGATTCGGAGTATGATATTCCTCAGGGACACTACCTCAATGTAGGGTTGGCCACTGGAAATTCCCGATTGCTCTGGGCTTCCGGGGCATCTGCACGTGAGATGCGGAGCAAAGCGGAGGAGCTGTCCATCAGAAGGCGTGTGAGACCCGGGCGGCCGTCAGAGAGGAGTGTTCACCACGATTCATCAGAGTTTGCGATAGTTCGAAGCGGATGGGGGGCCGAGGATCTCTATTTCAATGTGAACTATGGTCCGTATGGGGGCGGCCACAGTCACAGCGAGGCCTTGGCATTTCAGATGTGGGCAAAGGGTCGACCACTCTGCGTGGACTGCGGTCGGGGGCTCTCCTATGACGATCCGCTTCACAGAAGCTGGTATACTCAGGTTCACGCTCACAATACCGTCGCGGTAGATGGGGAAGGTCCGTCGGTCAAAGGGCGGAGAGGACGGTTCTGTTTTTGGGAGAAGCAGGGAAGGGTGGACCTTCTCGGATTTACCCATAGGGGATATAAAGAGTCGGACGTGGGCCACAGGCGCTGTTTCCTGGTAAACAAGGCCAAGCAGTATGCCGTGGTATTGGATTTTCTGACCTGCGAGACGGGGCATCATACCTATGAGTGGATTCTGAACACGCCTGAAAGCATCAGGATCAGCAAGGGTAGGGCTGCGGGAGAGGGAATCACTGTGGCAGAGGGCGGCAAAGGAGGGAGATTCAGAAAGTCTCCTGCAACCATGGCCCTGCCGATTGAGGGGCGGTCCACATGGGGGATGAAGCGGGAGAAAGGGACGAACCTGAGAATTGAAAAGGAAGGCGGTTCTGTGGATTTCCAGGTGCTTATAGCGCCGTACGAGAAAGGCACCCTTTCGGTCCAACAACTCGATTCCAGATCACGGTATAGACTTCGGATCGAAGTCGGAGGGGACCATTTCCAACATGGGTACGACCTGGATCTTCGGAAGGGGTTGTTTCTGTAGTGAACTGATCAGGACAGTTCCCGTGAGAGTTCCTCCCAATTCTGCAGGATAAGCTGAAGACCCTTTAGAGCCCTGGTCATCATCTCTACCGTGGTGTGTCCCATCGAGGCGATGCGGAACGATGTGTCGCGCATAGTGCCGTATCCCGGGGCGAGCTGTATATTCAGATAGGTGCTGGCCGCTTTCACGAAGTCAGGGCCTGATATGCCTTCGGGTAGGTGAATCGCCGTAACCGTTGGACTCTCGTAGCCGGGTTCAGCGAGAATTTTCAGTCCGTTTGCTGCCGCCCAGTCTCTTTGCATCTGTGCCAGCTGCCCATGTCTGGCAACCCGATCAATTCCTTCAGCCAGCATTTCCTCCAGGCGTGCGATGAGACACCTGAGTGTCAGGTCGGGGACTGTCATGGGGGTTTGATCCAAACGCGCCTTCTCCGTCCATTCGAGTAAATCGAGTACATAGCCTCTGTTCCGGGTCCTCCCGGCAGCATCCAGAGCCCTTTCGGAGACGATCATTACCGATCCTATTGCTGGGATGGAAAAGTCCTTTTGTAGGCTGAAGAGATAGTAGTCCGGCTGGATCATGGTGTAGTCGACCTCGACGGCCCCAGCGATGCTGACACCGTCTACTGCTAGGAGGGTCTCCGGTGATATCTCTTTGGCTATTCGACAGAATTCACCAAGGGGTAAGGCTACTCCTGAAGAGGTCTCGTTGTGTGTAACCAGAGCCAGATCATAAGACTTGGATATCCCTTCTCGCCAGGATTCGGTTGATATGCCCTGTCCTGCCGGTGCAGGCAGAACATCGATCGCTCTGCCACTGTCTTTAAAGACCTGGACCCATTTCGATGAAAATGCACCCAGATCCATCCCGAGGGTGAGGTATGTTTCGGGAGTGTTTCTGACAACCATTTCCCAGTTGTAGCTGCCGGTGTGACCGAATATCAGCGGGATAAATCCACCTGGTATAGAGAAGAGTTCTTTGAGTAGCATAGCCGCACTTGCATAACACGCTTTGTAATCACTTGATCGGTGTGTATAGGTGGCGGTGTAGGTATTCAGCACCTGCTGGACGGAGGGAGTGAGTGCGTGGGGGCCTGGTGCCCAGAGCGTTCTCTCTTCGCAACGAAGTTCCGACAATTGTTCTTTTGACATTTCTTCCTCGATTCTGGCAGAGCGTAGGGCAAAAAAGGCAGCCCGCTAAACGAGAGGTTTAGCGGGCTGTTGTTGCATTAGAATGGAGCGGGAAACGGGACTTGAACCCGCGACTTCAACCTTGGCAAGGTTGCGCTCTACCACTGAGCTATTCCCGCCCTAATTGAATTTCGAGATGCAATGGTGATAAATTAAAAGATGCTGTTAAATTTGTCAAGTATTTGAGCGTATGTATATAATTACTATGTTGTTAAGTCTGTGCGGGGGCTTCGTCGAGATCATCTTTAGAATGGGCGTTTATGGTAGGCCAGACCATATTCTTGTTCACTTTGGCCTTGTAGGATGCGCGGTCCGCCGCCGCCGTGAGGCTCTCGGCATTCTCCATGTTATGGGTCAGGGTGCCCACACCGATACTGATGGTTACCTCTGACCTGAGACCAACGTCACGCTGAGATTCCGACATATTCGCGTGAATTCGGCGAGCCATACCCAACGCCGTTTCGCCGCCGGTATGAGGGAGAATGATCATGAATTCATCTCCTCCGTATCTGGCAGGAAAATCGACCTCCCTGACGTGCGACTGGATGAACTTACCGATGAATGAGAGAACCTTATCCCCTTCGATGTGGCCATAGGTGTCGTTGTAGAGCTTGAATTCGTCCGTTTCAATAAACAGGACAGAGAGCGGTATATCGTATCTGCGTGCGCGTTGAAACTCCTCCTGTAACCTGGTTTCAAGGATATTTCGGGAATAGAGGCCGGTAAGGTTGTCGTATACGGCCGCACTGATCAGGTCCAGGAGAGCACTTTTCTTGAGGAGACAGTAGTTGTCGATTACCGGGTGGTGACCAGGATCGGTATCTGCGAGATCCAGAAGCGCCACAGAGGGGTGGACATTCCTGCCCAATTTGGACTCCAGGTTGGCCCTGTGAGTATCTACCAGATCTCTGAAGGGTTTGAGGTCTATGCCGGTGAGTCTTGCAGGCAGACCCAAAAGGGGGTCGCCATCACTCAATTGGGTCTCCTCCTCGGGACGATGCAGAATTCGATCAGCGATTTCGAAAAGGTTCATAGGGTATCTTGGTATTCCCGACAGTTCGGGTAGAATGGGTTTTAAGTTTGAAAATTATACCAGGAGACCCTGCAAAAGTCAATTGTTTATCCTTAACTTCGATAGATTCGGGATCGCGCTGTTGGCCACCTCGGGTCGTTTCATGATTTCGTTGACAAGATTGGGGCTCAGGGTCATATTATGCCCCGATATTTTTGAGTTTTCGGGAGAATTTTCAGGCAATTTTTCGTGGGAGCGGAGGCTTTGGGGCTTACGGCGCGCAAGTATTCATTGGCGATTGACATTGGGGGCACATTCACCGATCTGGTGGTGCTTGCTAACGACTCCGAGAGTCTGGCGGTTGCCAAGATTCTGACCAGCTACCCGGATCCGTCGCAAGCGGTTCTGGAAGGTCTTGAACGACTCCTTAAGGAACAGAGCGTGCACCCGGGGGCCGTGGACAGGCTGATCCATGGCACAACGCTCGTCACAAACACGCTTATCGAGCGAAGTGGGTCTCGAACTGGGCTGATTACCACCTGAGGGTTTCGCGATGCTCTGGAAATTGGTCGGGAAGGACGATACGATATCTACGACTTGTTTCTGGAGCTTCCCGAACCACTGGTCGAGCGCCGGCTGAGGCTTGAAGCTCCAGAGCGCATGAATGTGCGGGGTGAGATACTAGAACCACTGAATACTGATGCCGTGAGTGCCGCTTGCGCGAGGTTCATTGAAGAGAAAGTTGACACAGTGGCGGTCTGCTTCCTGCACGCCTACGCCAATCCGGACCATGAGCTAAAGGCCGCCGAGGTGGTTCGAGAAATGATGCCCGATGCGACGCTTTCACTCTCTCACGAAGTAGCACCCGAATTGAGGGAATACGATCGCACCTCGACAACAGTCGCAAACGCTTATGTACAACCACTTGCGGAACGGTATATGGCGGGCCTGGAGAAAGGCCTGCTTGCAGCCGGAGTGAGCGCACCTCTGCAAATCATGCTGTCGAATGGGGGAATATGCTCGGCAGAAACAGCAGCAGCCTTTCCTGTCAGGCTTGTAGAGTCGGGCCCATGTGGTGGTGCGCTGGCAGCTGCCTATTGGGCAAAGCAGAAGGGAACTGAAAAGGTCCTGGCTTTTGATATGGGCGGAACCACCGCCAAGGCAATCCTGAGTGGGGAGGGTGTTTTTCCAATCACGACCGAATCAGAAGTGGCACGAGTCTATCGTTTCAAACGGGGCAGCGGGTTGCCGCTTCTCGTACCGGTCATGGATATGATAGAGATCGGTGCCGGGGGTGGAAGTATTGCTCGATTGAACAAAATGGGTCTGCCCGCGGTGGGCCCGGAGAGTTCCGGCTCTGTTCCGGGACCGGCTTGTTACGGACAGGGTGGCGTCCAGCCAACGGTTACGGACGCAGATCTTGCCTTGGGGCTGCTCAATCCGGACTACTTCCTGGGCGGCCAGATGGTCCTGGACATCGAAACGGCCAGACGTGCACTTTCGGATCTTGGCGGCTCATTGGAGATGGACCACGATCAAATGGCCCTGGGAATTTATCGAATGGTCAATGAGAATATGGCCAATGCGGCCCGGGTACATGCGGCTGAACGTGGAATTGACATACGTGGTTACGCAATGGTGGCCACCGGGGGGGCAGGTCCGGTCCACGCGTGCGGGGTTGCGGAAAGGTTGAGCATCAAAAAGGTCATTGTACCACCTGTGGCTGGGGTGGGGTCCGCATTCGGGCTGATGCTGGCGCCAATCTCTTTCGACTTTGCTAGGAGCTACGTGTCTAGGTTGAAGAACCTCGATCTCGTGCGTCTGAATCGGCTGTTCTCGGAAATGGAAGAGGCCGGTGTGGATGTCGTTGCAGAAGCAGGCGTAAAGGCCGGCGATATCCAGGTTGAGCGTCTAGCAGATGTTCGATATGTTGGACAGGGTCACGAGATCAGAATTGCTGTTTCCTCCGGTGCCCTTGGTGACGGTGCCACGGCGCAGATCAAGTCTGCCTTCGAAGCGGAATACACGAGAGTCTATGGCAGGATCTGTGAGGGATTGGACATTGAGGCCGTTCATTGGCGGGTTCGGGTCCA
>PAQK01000007.1 GCA_002709665.1 Gemmatimonadota bacterium
CCTCGGCAGCAGCCGGTTCCCCTGCAACGCTTGCTTGATCAACCTAATCGACAACCCAATATCCCCAACGCAAATGTCTCGTTTGTTTTACACCCTTCGTTATGGAGATCGTCCCCTCGATATACGACACCGGGAAGGTCGGCCCGAACCGATTGCTATTCGTGGCGACCTTTCCATCCAGGCCCACCACCCACAATCCGGTTGGTACCCACCAGCGGAAGATCGCAGATCATAGAGGCTTCAGAACTCAGCGCCCGCATATCCTCCGGCTCGAGATCGTGGACATCCGACTTTCCACAAGACCGTGCGAGAATCTGTATCTCCGATGTCATTGCCTGTAGCAGATTCGCCACCCTCTCGGAGGCCTCGTCGATATTGAGCCGTTCCATCAACATCTCATCCTGAGTGGTAATCCCAACAGGACACTGACCCGTGTGGCAATGGTGACAGTGGTAGGGTTCCGCACCCAGGGCTTTGTAGTCTTCAACGTAAATCGGCTTGTTACAATTCAATGCCATCAATGCCGCCGTTCCAATGTAGATCGCATCCGCACCCAGTGCCATCGCCTTGGCGGCATCCACACCATTCCGGATACCACCCGCGATGATCAGCTGCACCTCTCCATACATTCCGATATCCTCGAGCGCGGCCCTGGCCTCGCATACCGCTGCCAGGGTCGGAATCCCGGTGTGCTCCTGGCATATTTCCGCCGAGGCCCCCGTGCCGCCTTCCATACCGTCAATCACAATCACGTCGGCGCCGGCCTTTGCGGCCAACCGAACATCGTCGAATACCCTCGTGGCACCCATCTTCACGAAAATCGGCACCTGCCAGTCCGTGGCCTCGCGCAGTTCCTGGATCTTTATGATCATATCATCAGGACCCAGAAAATCGGGATGTCTCGCTGGACTTCGCTGATCCACACCAATCGGAAGGTCCCGCTGGCCCGCCACATCGTCAAGCACCTTGGACCCCAGCAGCAGACCTCCAGTTCCCGGCTTTGCTCCCTGACCGATCGTCAGCTCGATTCCATCCGCAATCTGGAGATCGTGCACGTCAATGCCATATCGGGAAGGCAACACCTCGTAAATCAGTACCTTGCTCTCTTCGCGCTCAGCCTTGAGCATTCCGCCGTCACCTGTCGTATTAGAGGACCCTACCGTATTGGCACCCTTCGCCAGAGCCACCTTAGCATTGTACGACAGCGCACCCCAGCTCATGCCGGTGATCATGATAGGAATATCTAGTTCAATCGGTTTCTCGGCGTACCGGTTGCCAAGAACCGTCTTCGTACTGCACTTCTCCCGATATCCCTCAAGGGGAATTCTCGTCAGGGAACAGGGGATAAACGTTAGGTCGTCGAACGTCGCCCAATTGCGTTGCCTCAACGTACCGAAGCCACGAATGCGGTAGCGACCCAGCTCCGACTTGACCTGAATGTCCTCTATCACGGCCGGTGTAAACGTCCCGCTCGTCTGGACCCGCTGATAGCTTGTATCCATTTCCTCAGACATAATCGACCTCTATCTTAGAGGGCCTCTCGCCAGGCTGCACGTTCATTTTTGTCGAAATTCCATAGTTTTCGTCCTGCCACAACCTTCTTGAACCCAGACACGTCCCGCTCCTCTCCCAGATGCTCGGCCAGCGTGTATCTCAAGTATGCCGAATCCTCATCTGTGGGCGCTTCGATTACCGCGTCGTTTCCGAGATCTCCGACCTCTCCCCCGACATAGCAAACCGTCTCGTACATCGAATCGGCGAAGGCCTCTCCGGTGTCGCCACAGATGATCATCGTACCCTTTTGCCCCATAAAACCTGCCATATAGCCACAGTCACCGGACACCACGATCAGCCCGCCCTTCATTGCGACTCCCAGCCGGGCAGACGCGTGCCCTTCTACCACAACCGCTCCGCCACGGATGGATGCCGCGGTGCCATTGCCGGTATTCCCGTGGACAATCACCTTGCCTGACATCATGGATTCCGCAAGTCCCCAGCCCGCACTCCCATTGATCTCTATCGTCGACCCATCGATCATACCCGCACAGTAGTATCCGACGCTCCCGTCGATCACAACGTGAGCGGGATCCACCAGAGCAACACCCAAATTGTGACGAGCCGAGGGATTACGGATTTCAATTTTCGATTCGCCCTCTGAGATCAGCCGCCGGACCTCGCGGTTGATCTCTCGGGTCGCTTTTTCATCACAGATTATTTCTGCCATAGCTGCAAGTCCTTTGCCTGGGCTTCCACCACGGCGAAACCATTTCCGAAACCCTCACGGATCGCGATCTCCTCAGTAGCCACCGCGACGAATTCGTCCGTCTCGGCATACAGTAGCGGTTTCAGTGCAAATGGATCCGTTACAAATCCGATCTCTGAACCCGTTGCCACCAGGTAGCTGAAGGAACCGTCCAACTCCTCCAGAGAGGCTGCCATCACTTCGCGCAGAGAGGCGCCTGCCGATAATCCACGCGCCAGGTAGATACCGATAATTTCAGAGTCGTTTTCTGTATAGAATTTCACCCCGTATTGCTCATACTGGCGTTTCAGTTTGTGGTAGTTCGTGATGTGCCCGTTGTGAACAATTGCCAGATCCGGGTAGCCGTGCGCCCAGAACGGCTGCGAGTGACTCAGATCAATCCTCGACTCCGTAGAAAGCCTCGTGTGCCCGATGCCATGCGTACCATCCGTTTTGGAAACGCCGTACGTTGTATCCAGATTCTCAGGTGAGCCGACCTGTTTTACAATTTCCAGTGATTTCCCCATACTTACAACTTCAATACCTTCACCCGCCGACTCGATCAGTTTTTCTAGGTCCGGAGCAGACCCTTCATAGTCCACCACCAGGCGAAGATACTCCTCGACTCTCGATGTTGCCTGGACTTCAGCAACGTCTCCGACAATTCGAGAAACTTCCTCCGCCACACCACCGAAATCGCCCTTCTCCCCAAGGCTGACCTTCAGGATCAATCGTCTGTTGATCTTTCCTCCAAACAAGGCGACACCTGCCGAATCCGGGCCACGTGTGTCCAGCGCTTTCAGCATTTCTACGATCGTTCTGCCTAGCGGAAAAGCACCCGAACCTGATTTATCCAGATAGCCCACAATTCCACACATAGACTGTCTCCCCAAAAAGCACAAAAAAACCCATACCCACTCGAAAAGCAGATACGGATGATCGCACGGGAGGCCCTAAATGTCAAGGCAAAAATATGAAGTGAACAGCACCCGACGAAATGGGCATTAACTGCACTGTATCAATGACTTTTGAAAAAACACAATTGTCCGAATTCGACCCTATTTACGGCCACAGCACCGTTTGAACTTCTTGCCGCTGCCACACGGACACGGATCATTCCTTCCGGGTGATTTTGCCCGAGACGCCTCCCTTGCAGCGTCCTGATGCCTCGCCCAATCCATTACGTTGGCAGCAGGCCGTCCGTATCTGAGCTCATTCGCCATAAAACGCAGATATGGATCGATATGTGAGAACAGAATCTTGTATCCCTGGCAGAGGTAATTCAGCCCCTCTTCACCATCCGGCGTGTGACTGAATCGCTGCTTGGGACAACCACCGTTACAGGCAAATTTGAAATCACATTCCAGACAGTAATTGGGAAGCGTGTCCGCCTTGTCCTGCCCAAACTTCTCTTGCAGGGGACTGACCACCATCTCCCGGATCGATTGGTCGCGTACATTGCCCAGATTGTACTCGGGGTATACGAAGTGATCGCAGGAGTACAAATCCCCATTATGTTCGATAATCAACGCCTTTCCACACTTCTCTGCAAAGATGCATAGACTGGCGTCCTGACCCATCCAGGATCCCAACGCCACATCGAAGATCTGCACAAAGTGCCGTCCAACATCATTCCGGACCCACTCGTCGAAAACCGCGCTGAGAAAACGGCCGTATTGCGCCGATCGAACAGACCACTCTGATACACGAGCTCGGCCGCCAAACTGCGGTCCCACCAGTTCCAGTAGATCGTCGCCCGGTTGAGGCGCGATCCGTTCAACAATGGGGATGAACTGCATAAACTGACTCCCCGCATCCTTCAGAAACCGATACACCTCGAGAGGGTATTGAGAGTTATGCGCCTGCAGCACGGTCAGTGTATTGAACTCCACCTTGTGAGTCTTCAGGATCTCCAGACCAGCCATTACACGATCGAAGGTCGGACTGCCTCCCTTGTCTACCCGGTAGCGGTCGTGCATCTCTCTTGGGCCGTCCACCGAAAGGCCTACTAGGAACTGGTGCTCGCCAAGGAACTCGCCCCACTCCTCATCCAACAGTACACCGTTGGTCTGGAATGCATTAGTAACTCGCTTTCCGTCGGCAAATTCCTGTTGTAGCGTTACCGCCTTCTTGAAGAAGTCAATACCCATCAGCGTCGGTTCCCCGCCCTGCCAGGCGAAGTTGACCTCGGGCACATCCTGAGCTTCGATATACTGGCGGGTGTAGAGCTCGAGTGTCTCATCGTTCATTCGCCAGTTCTTGTCGGCTTCGGGATAGAGCTTTTCCTTCTCCAGGTAGAAGCAATACTTGCAGTCGATGTTACAAATTGCCCCAGAGGGTTTCGCCATCACGTGACAGGCAGCAGGAACCTCGACCGCAACATCACCACTTTCCCGATCGACCTCTATATGTTCACTCATCTCAACCTCCTGATGATCCTCACGGATCTCACCCATAGCTTTCTAGGAACGGCCCCGGGTGATTGAAACGACAGCCTCGCAATGGTGGGTGTGGGGAAACAGATCCACCAGCTGAACGTGACCTACCCGGTAGCCTTTTCGCTTGAATCCCACCAGATCTCTGGCCAGTGTTTTAGCGTTACAGGAAACATATACAATCCGTTCCACTTCCATCCTGCAGATGGCGTTCAGAACAGCTCTGTAAATACCCGCCCTTGGTGGATTCACGGTGACAACATCCACCTCCGGAACCTTACCCCGAAAGAAATCCAAAACATCCTTGCAGACGAATTTACTGTTGAGGATTCCGTTTCTCTCGGCATTGCGCCGTGCGTCCTGAACCGCCTCCTCGACGACTTCAACTCCTGTTACAGAGGCGGCCTGTTTGGCGAGCAGTAGAGACATCGTCCCCGCTCCGCAATAGAGATCCAGTATCCGCTCGGACCCGATCAACCGGGCCTCGTGTAGCACGTGTCGGTATAGCCGCTCTGCTTGCCTGGAATTCACCTGGGCGAACGATGTTGCCGACAGCTGCACCTCCAGGCCCAGTATTTGTTCAACAATCCTGTCTTGTCCGAAGACTGTCTCCTGAAGCCTCGGAACCGCGTTCCTGGAACGCTTTCTGTTTACACTCTGAACAAGGCCCTTTACGTCTGCACATGCCCGAGTTGCAGCCTCTGCCACGCCCGCCGCGTGTATTTTCCGGGCGACATTCAAGTTCACCAGGACATCACCTGTCTCCTTGATATCCCTCACCACGAGGGAGCGAAGCGTGCCCGTTCTTCCGGAGGGATTGTATGGCCCCAGGCCCGTGTCGCTCAAGCTCTCCCGTACCGCCGCGACGATCAGATTGGATGCTTCAGACTGCAGCCAACATTTCTGCAGGTTAAACACCGGCGGAGCATGGTGTTTGGGGTTGTCCGACACCGTCTCGCCATCCTGGATAGCACCTTCATACAAACCAAGGCTGAGTTCGCCTGCCCGGCTCCAGCCAAATGAGAAATCCATCTTGTTCCGGTAATAGAAGACATCCTCCGCCCCAAGGATCTCGGTGATCTCCACATCTCCGATCCCGGCCGCCCTGAAACACTCAACCACCATATCACGCTTGAGTTTGAGCTGATCCGCGTAAACCACGTCCTGCCACTGACATCCGCCACAGACTCCAAAATGTTCGCACCTGGGCTCGGTACGAGACACGGATTCCGAAATACGACGAATTACTATCGCATCTTTCCGACCACCTCGCACTCCCACTGGTTTTGCCTCGACGAGGTCTCCTGGAACCGCCCCGCGGACATCGTAGAGCTCTACGCCCTTTTTGGCTGTACCCATCCCCTGCGGTGAAACCCCCGTGACCTCGAGCTCGACACCATCTTCATTTTCTTCCACGTATCCCTCAGTCCGACTCCAAGGCCGCGGGATCGAAGGACCTGACGTGAGCATCACCGTAGGGATCCGTACCTTTCCATGCGTAAGGGTCCTCGCCGACCACCATCATAATCCCTCTGTAGTCCGCCAGCGCCATTCGTCCTCCTTCGCCCGGGTTGTGCCAGGGCAGGAGTGAATAGGCATTCATGTAATGATTCACCAGCACGCGCCTGAATCTGGTTGATCGATTCTTCCTGGAGCGGTGAAGCAAATAACCATTGAAGAACACCACATCTCCCGTGGCGCACTCAACGGGGACTTCATCTTTGTCCTCAAACCCATAGCTTTCCAGAGCGCCGTCGAATTCCAGCGGGTTGTCGTGTTTACGTTGTGAATACAGATACCCGGTCCGGTGTGAACCCGGAAGCGCCCAGAGACAGCCGTTCTCCACAGTTGCGTCATCCAGGGCCATCCAAGCGCCTGTCAAACTCCTGTCTCTGGTAGGGATATACACTTCGTCCTGGTGCCAGGCTTGTCCCGGAAACCTGGGAGGTTTGATGAAAAGCATCGACTGCATACACTTGACATTGGGGGCGATCAGCTGGCTCAGGACCGAGGCTACTCCGTGATGCGCTACGGCATTCTTCATGAAATCGCTGATGTGGTGCGGCTGATGTATACAGAGATATTGAGAAATCGCCTCTTCGTCCGGCATTTCGTCAGGAACCGGTTTCAGGTTTTCGCTGTCATATTTGCCCCTGCAGAGGCGTTGTGGCATCCTCCCTGATTTCTTCAACTTCGTCGGGAGATAAGAGATCCTTTACCACCAAGAATCCCTTTTCCTCGTGCGACGAGACCGCTTCTGGTGTTAAATTCATTTCTTCCTCTCTTCTGAAGACGTTTGGCGGGTCCCTATAATAACGTGACTGGTCCTCACTGTCAATGTCACGGAGACCGACTTGTGCCGCCAATCCGCATTTATTACCTTGATAGTCAAGACCACCAAAAACGTTAAAGCTCACAGCGAGTCAGTCACAATGTCAAACCATATCCTGCTGGTTGATGATGAATCGGCCGACTCAGGGAGGCACTCCGGGAGATGGCGACAACAATTCGCGCCCTCACGAGTTGAAAGAGCCGTTGAGATCGCCTAAAGTATATCTGATAACTGGCGATAGAATAAACAGATATGAGATCATTCACGTACCTGACACTCAGCCTGAACCCAGACACCGTCCAAGGTGGTGATCCCAATGCTGGCCCCGGTCCGGACAATCTACTCACGTGTAGAGGACAGGGAGGCCTGGAAGAAGCCGCAACGCCCCAGACCTCGCAAGAAGAAGAAGCAGAAGGAATCCGCCTCGCCAGTTCCCGATCCTGACAAGGACGGCGAACACATCGATATAATTGCTTAACTCCAAAGGGGCAATTCCGAAAGGAATCGACCTTTTTTGTTTCATCCCATCTTGGATATCACCTCGTCGTAGTGCCCCTCCAACCGCTCACCCTGGCGCCTGATATCGTGCTCCGCCTCCACGTGTCTTCGACCCCGTTCCACAAATTCCGCTCTCTGATCGGGTGATCTCAACATGGATTCCAGCCCTTCCGCAAGTCCGTTCACATCTCTCTCAGGAAACAGCAGCGCACACTTGCCGTTGGGGGCCACTGTCGGAATATCCGCGTGAAGGGACGATACGACGGGCAAACCAGAAGCAAGCGCCTCGATCACACCCACCGGCGCGCCGCCTTCCGTATCGCCGTCACTTGCCGTAACACTGGGGTAAAGCAAAACTGTTGCTCCGGCCAGTTCACCGATACAGGTTTCGTGTCGAAGGGCACCCAGAAACTCAACGCGTTCCGACAAACCGAGGTCTCCGACCTCCCTCTCGATCTCCCCAAGAAGCGGACCTTCTCCGATCAAACGCATTCGCGCCTCCGGAAATGCACTGGCAATCTTCGCAAAGGCCCTGATCCCGTAGATGTGCCCCTTCTTTTCCCGAAAATTGGCATACATCAGGATGGTGGGTGGTCCGTCTTGCCGATCCTGAAACTGGATCGCCTCGGTGTCCACGCCGATGCGGTGGACCCTGATCTTCTCCGGCGGACATCCAAGATCAGCGAGGCGCTCGCCCATATGCGGGCCTTCGGCAAGAAACCGCTGTCCTTCCTTGAACAGGCGATCGAACCGCCTACGCCAAGCTTTCTGACGTGGGAGTGCGGAGACGTCCACGCCGTAGAATGTCGTCACCAGAGGGACACCTGTCTCCCTCGCCACCTCCAAACATCTGTATCCCTCCTGGCCGAAATGTGCGTGGACCAACTGCACGTCCTCTTTTCGGAACAGATCGCCATAAAATGTGTAGGTTCCCCTGACTTTTCGTACCATTCTGCCAAACACACGCCTGGACAACGAAAAGTCTTCGCTGGAGTACATCGCCTCCACAGGGAAGGTGTCTTTGTTCAACACCGCCTGGGTGAATACCACAGGTCGATACCTGCACAGCCACTGGATCTGATGGTATATCCAGACCGTTGTCCTGCTGAGGAAAGGATTGGCACAGTGGGCAACTGTCGACTTCGCGCTCATATTCGTCCAGATACCTGCTGGTGTGTGAAATCGCGAACGATTCAAACTAAAAATGCCCGCCGATCATTGTCGTGATGATCGGCAGGCATTCCAAAGCTCGGGGCTGACTTTGACTAGCCCCTCAAATCTACTAGATTGCCCTGCTGCTCCGGCGGATTCTCGGCCTGCTGCTGCCTACTGGCCTCTTCCTGTTCCCGGAGCCGAGCCGCATTGTTGGCCGTAGCCTGCTCCAGATTTCCCTGTTCCCCTGCCTCGGGTGCCTGCGCACCCGGTGCCTCAGCGGCTGCTCCTCGCTGGGGCGTCTGCGGATTATTCGCAGCACTCAACTCCTGATTTCGGGCTCTTCCAGCTTCCGAAATCTCAACCCGGTCCACCTGATCCTGCTGGCGTTCGACTGCCTGGGGGCTGGTCTGGGCTGTACGGTTGGCCTGCACATCCTCTCCGCGGGCAAGGGTGGGGCGAATCCCACTAATCTGACCTCCTACTTGATCCGGCATCACGTCCTCCTTCCGGTAAGTTTCGCCCCCCGCGCTACTTCTGTTCTGCACCTACGAAATACTTGACACACTAATACTGTATAGTATAATATCGCAAATAAGTTAACGTAACACAACCCGAAAATGCCTGGCGCCTTCAATAACGATTTCCACCGGTGTCTGCAAGGAAAAGAACTCTATGTCACAGACCTATCTCGCCTTCGACCTCGGCGCCTCGAGTGGAAGGGCGGTCGCAGGGACCTTCGATGGAAGCAAGGTGGACCTGGAGGAAGTCCACAGGTTCACCAATGGGGGAGTTTCGGCGGGTGCCGGACTGCACTGGGACGCGCTCAGACTATTTGGCGAAATGCTTACAGGTCTCCGAATGTGCGTGCAGCGCAGCGGCCCTGAGCTTATGGGAATTGGAATCGACACCTGGGGGGTGGATTTCGCGTTGCTTGACGCAAATGATGAACTCCTGGGAAACCCACGCTGCTATCGCGATCCCAGGGTGAACGGGATGATGGACAAGGCGTTCTCAACCGTTTCAAAGGAGGAGATTTTCTCCGAAACAGGGCTCCAGTTCATGGAATTTAACACCCTCTTCCAGTTATATGCTATGGCACACGAGAAGTCCCCCCAGCTCGAGATCGCCAAGACGTTTCTGATGATGCCCGACCTGTTTAATTTCTGGTTTACGGGGCGGAAAGTCTGTGAATTCTCCGACGCCACGACCACTCAATTCTACAATCCGCAAACAAGGGACTGGGCAACCGGTCTTCTCGATCGGCTCGAAATCCCCTCTGATATGCTTCCGGAAATTGCGCCTTCCGGTACGCCGTTGGGATCCGTCAGAACGGATCTCGCAGCGGAAGCAGGGCTGAAGTCTGGCCAGGTCATCGCGCCGGCCTGCCACGACACGGGATCTGCCGTTGCAGCGGTCCCAATGACGGGTGAGAATTCGATCTACATCAGCTCAGGGACCTGGGCACTCCTTGGGGCGGAGCTCCGGGAACCATCCATTTCGCCTGCAGCCCTCGAACACAACTTCACGAACGAAGGTGGCGTCTTCGACACCTTCAGATTCCTTAAGAACATATCAGGACTGTGGATGGTCCAGGAATGCCGGCGCATCTGGGAGAATGAAGGCCACAGCTACTCCTTCGCCGAACTCACGAAGCTCGCCTCGGAAGCACCGCCGCTCGCCGCTGCGGTTGACCCAGACCACGCCGACTTCGTGTCCCCTGGGGATATGCACTCAAGAATACTCGCATACTGCAAACGTACCGGCCAGGAGGAGCCCCAAACGCACGGGGCAATCGTCAGGTGCACGCTCGAAGGACTGGCCCTCAAATGCAGGCAGGTGCTCAGGAATCTCGAACAAGTGCTGGACAAGAAAATCGATACCATCCACATCGTCGGTGGCGGAATCCAGAACATCCTCCTCTGTCAGTTCACCGCCGACGCCACGGGTCTCCCGGTGGTCGCAGGACCAGTCGAGGCGACCGCTCTGGGGAATATCCTGATGCAGGCATACGCTTGCGGCGAACTGGGATCGCTCCAGGAGATCAGAGAAGTTGTGAGGAATTCTACTGAGCTTATCACATACGAGCCTGTGGGAACTGAGGCGTGGGACGCGTTTTACGAGGGGGTTTTTGTGGGATTGGGGCATTGACGCTACAAGATAGATGGCGGACCTTAGCGGACCGCCAACATCGTCAAACCCCATTCAGATAGGCAACTACAATCAGAGAATTACCAGAAGGCCCGACTCCTGACTCGCGTGCTGTGATCTGATTGATTCCAAGTTCGTCCTCAAAAGCTCTTCAATTTCATCCGCGGAACAGTTACCTCTTCTTATCCAGATCTCCGTCGATAGAACAAATCTGACTTCACCGTCGCAGGAGGTCGGCAACTCCTCCTCTACCTGTGAGGCCAATTCAGATCTTAGCCTGTAAATGCCCTCCTCGGCAGGTTCCAGCTTGTCCCTCAGCTCTTCGATCCACACGGGGTGCGTGAAGTCACCGGTTCCAACCAGATTGACGCCCTTTATACGAGACCATCTGAAGAGATTCTCCGGGTTCAATTCTTTGCTTGTCGCCCGTGCAAAGCGAGAATGAAGATGAACATCCGCTACAAGCTCCAAAGCCATCTACTCCTTTACCTGTTTCGGGATTAGCAGTCGGCCCTCGGTCGAAAATGCGCTTGAACTCAGAACATTGCGCGCTTAGTATAGTATTGCAGTTTGGGGTATCCAAACACTCACTGGGAATCAGAATTCAAGGAGCCGAAATGGACTACGTAAACCTGGGTAAGCACGGTGTGAAAGTCTCCAGACTATGCCTGGGCACAATGATGTTTGGCGGAGCAACCGATGAAACCGAATCGATTCGTATCATACATCGTGCGATGGACGAAGGAATCAACTTCATTGATACGGCCAATGTATACAATGCAGGCGAATCTGAACGCGTGTTGGGGAAAGCGCTCAAGGGCAGGAGAGACCANGCGGTTGTCGTGACCAAGGTCATCAACCCGATGGGAGAGGGTCCAAATAACCAGGGCGCGAGTCGCTTCCACATCCTTACAGAGGTTGAGAACAGCCTGAGACGCCTGGACACTGACCACATCGATCTCTATATCCTTCACAAGCCGGACTATTCCACACCACTCGAGGAATCCCTCCGCACGCTGGACGACCTTGTTCGCCAGGGTAAGGTGCGTTACATAGGGATGTCCAACTACTATGCCTGGCAGATCTGCCAAGCTTTGTGGCTCAGTGATGTGAAAAGCCTTGCATCTGTCGCCTGCATCCAACCCGTCTACAACCTCGTGCACCGTGATGCAGAGGTCGAGCTCTTACCCTTCTGCCACGAACACGGCATTGGGGTAATGATCTACAGCCCTCTTGCCAGAGGCGTGCTCGCTGGAAAGTACCTGGCCGGCCAGCCGCTCCCGGAGGGATCGCGCGCCCAGCGAGGTGACACGCGCATTCAGCAGACCGAACTTAAGGAGGAAAGTTTCGAGGTTGCCCAGAAACTCAAACCAATGGCGGACGCCCAGGGAAAGACACTCACGCAATTCTCACTCAACTGGGCCCTCACGAATCGGATCATCACCTCCGCCATCGTCGGGCCACGTACCATGAAACACCTGGAGGACAACCTCGGAGGCCTCGGCTGGGACATTGACCAGAATTCGCTGTACGAAATCGACACGCTCGTTCCACCAGGAACACACACGGGGATAGGGTTTACAGATCCGGCTTATCCTGTTCGGGGTAGAATCGTGAACGACCTGACTTGAGTTGCACTCCGTTTGGAGGCCTAGCCTTCGCACCCTCTCCTGAACAGCTGAAAAAGGGCCACGGATATGCTCCGTAGCCCTTTTTCCTAATTGATCTTCGCATTCACCTCTACGAACCGTCGCCTACCCCACCGCCTCCCCTATATCCTTATGGCGCCTCTTCCTCGGTCGCGGTCCTGTCGTCCGTTTCTTGATAAGTGAGGGACATATCAGACTTGTCCGGGTGAATGAGGGCAACGCAAAAATGGGCCACCGCAAGATGCGGGATTAGCCCTTATGATGTCGCCTAATTTTCGGACACAAACCATCATAAGTCGTGCATAATGAACACTTTCCGTACAATTTTCTTCGGTGCAACGGATTGGGTGATCCCATTCCGATACCCATTCCCGTTCCGAGGATCATTGTATTTTCGACAGGATTTTGTTTACATTGGGAAAGATTGGAGACGGATACAAAATGAGGAATCATCTGGTTATGCGTTATCTGAATTGCCTCTTGTTCCTGCTGGTGTGGTGCCTGCCGTTGGGTTGTGGCGAAGATAGCCCTGTCGATTCAGTGACAGAAACTGCAGAGTTTGTAGATGTCCAGGCAGTTTCATTTCTGACAAGCGATGGTTTCCAAATCGTTGGCTCGTGGTTCACGTCCAATCGCCAATCCGGCAAGCAACCCGCGGTAATCCTTGTACATACNTTCGAAACGAACCATCTGCAGTGGATTCACATTGTGCCGAACCTCGTCACCAATGGCTACCACGTGCTCGCCTACGACATTCGAGGACACGGCCAGAGCACATTCAGGGACGGCAAATACGTGCCCCTCAGCCAATTCGATCTGGAAGATTTCGACAGTATGCCGCTGGATGTCGAGGGGGCCATCTCTTGGCTTAAAAGTCGTACAGAGGTAGACGCCGGTCGCATTGCTGTTGTGGGCGCGGACATAGGAGCGAACATAGCTTATGTCAGCTCCGGCAGTTTCTCCGACGTAAAAACTGCAGTCTCCATATCCCCTGTTTCCAATTCGGATCAACTCGTCCTGCTAGGTGACGGCATCTCGGATTTTCAGCCCAGGTCCATCCTGTTTATGGCTGCCTTTGGAGACGGTTACACCTACACCTCATCGGAGGCCCTCGCGGACCAGACACAGAGCCCTAAGAGGGTAACCGGCTATCAGGGCGCCGCCAACGGCCTTACACTGCTGGACATTCGAGAAGCCAGAGCGGAGCTCCTTAAGTGGCTTGCAGACAATCTCTAGCCCTGGTGACGTATCCAACATCATCTCGTGTTTACAGCCCTGCATTGTTTTATGGACGCAACCTCTTTGAAGCAAAGCCGCAAAGCGTCTGCTGCCATTTCACCTGACAGTTCCTGCGACACCTCACCTTTGCCCACCTCGTTGACCGCAGCCTGCATCTCGTGAGTGAACGCCACAACGGGATCCCCAGAGCCTAGCCTGGGTTTCCTCACCTTGCCATCCTCAGTAAGGACCGATAGAGGCTGCAAGAGAACCGGCTTTCCGCCCAGTGTGGAGAACTCATAAACAATTGTCGCTTTCTCTAGGTAGACTTCGAACCCGTGTGTAAAGGCCCTTCCTGATTTCGAGATTGCACCCGAGGCACAGGTCACGGCAAGATCCGGACGATCCTTGTACCTGTAAGTCGTACACAGATACTCCGCATATTTGTCTTTTATCAAGCGTCCTGTCGAATACACTTGCTGAGGTAAGCCGCAAAGCAGCAGGATGTAGTGTGTGTCGTGGATATGCAGGTCTATACCCGGACCACCGCTGCGCTCCATATTGGAGAATTCCGAAGACCAGTTGGGCATGGAAATGATGCGTTTGAAGTGAGCACCCAAGAGCCCTCCGTAGGTACCCTCGGCCACAGATTTCCGTACAAATGCGAACTCGGGAAAAAAGGGTAGCACCTGGGCTACCATGAGGGACCTTCCGACCTTCTTCGCCCGGCGAACCATGAGATCGGCGTCCTTGGTGTTCAAGGCGATCGGTTTCTCAAGCAGCACGTGCTTCCCTGCATCCAGGGCCTGGAGCGTTACGTCCTTGTGCATCGAAGACGGTAGGCAGATATCGATAATGTCGATATCCGGGTCCGCCAGCAAGGCCTCCGTCTTTGAATACGTCTTGACCTTCGACAGGTCTTCGATCCCGCCTGGATCCCCAAAATTGCCGCCCAGGCCTCTCCAATCTCCCTTCAGCTTCTTCTTGTCTCGCGTGCAAATCGCCGCTACCTTGCCTCCTCGTAGCTTCTTTCCCCCCCTGTAATGGGTCATACCCATAAATCCCAGTCCCAGTATCCCGATATTGACCATTGTAGGTCCTCCGAATTTGACTCACCTAAAGTAGAATTCGAATGTAGAAAACGTGTGGCAATATATGCCCGGCGTTCCCAGGCGGCAAGGAGATTTGAGGGCCAGAATTCTGATCCATCGGATCTAACGCCAGCGTGATAATCTGCGCAGAAACAATCCAATCGACGGGAACATTATTGCGTATACCAGAACGAATTGTTTCGTTTCAAGAAAAAAATAAACAATTATTTATCAAAATTCTAAAGATACAGAAACGGATTTGGCTTTTTAGGGAAATCAGACTGCGGGATGCCATAAAATTCACGGCAGATTATATGAAAAAATCGGTGATTGCTGCAGCTGTTTCTTTGGCAGCGGCCACACTATGGGCGAGTTTGGCAATCGCAGCATCTGCGCCGGACTTCAACGAAGACAGTCTGGTGAATCTGGGAGACTTTCTATTGTTCGCGAGGGCCTACAAATCTACGGATCCTCTCTTTGACCTGAATGAAAATTCCGTGGTCGACTTCGGTGACTTCGTTATATTTGTTAGATCCTTCTGCAGGCCATTGCCCTGAGTCTTCTCATATAGAATTCGGGCCACGGCACGTTGAATTCGCCCTGCCGTTTCTTTGTTGCCCTGATCTCGTCCCTACACCTAGAATCAGGAAACTGCGTGAAGGGTTCAGGAGTCCAATCTTCAGTTTGCGCCACGAAATCCGGTATCCTTCCAGGGGTGGAATCGATGAATTCTCAGGATATGCTTTCCGATGTGCGTGACCATATGTCACGTCACAATTTGATCGAACACGGCCACAGCGTCGTGGTTGGGGTTTCGGGCGGCCCGGATTCGGTAGCCCTCCTGGACCTGATGTTAAGGCTCCGAGACGACCTGGATATTGAAATCCATGTCGCCCACCTGAATCACAAGCTCAGAGGCGAGGCATCTAACCTGGATGAGGTCTTTGTGGCCAACCTGGCAGAATCGAATCGCCTGCCGTTTCTTTCCAAAGCATGTAATCTGGACCGAGGAGGAAAGTCCCTGGAGGAGGCGGCGCGTGATGCCAGGCACGCCTTTCTGGAAGATGTCCTCGACCAAACAGGATCTCACAGAATCGCCCTTGGACATACCCGGAGTGATCAGGCGGAAACCTTTCTGCTCCGGCTGTTTAGAGGCGCAGGCACAAGAGGCCTGGGTGCCATCAAACCACTGAGGGATGCGGTCTGGATCCGGCCTTTGTTGGGCATGTCGCGAGAACGGATTGTTGCCTATAATGAATTTCGTAATCTGTCCTTCCGGACGGATGAATCGAACAAGGATACACGTTTCTTGCGAAACCGTATCCGGCACGACCTGATTCCGGCCATTGCAGCAACCTATAACCCTGCAATCGAGGAAGTCTTGGCCAGATCGGCGGATATTCTGCAGCAGGAAGATGAACTGCTGGAGCAGATGACGGAGCCAGCGCTCAAGGTGACCGTTAGATATCGTGGAAAGCAAAAAATAATCCTTGATGTAGATACACTTTTCCGTTATCATATATCACTTCGAAGGAGAATTCTGCGCAAGGTGTTATTATGGCTCCAGTTTAGCGCAACGGACATCACATTCAAAACCCTCCATCGAGTCCTGGATTTGCTCCACGAAACCTCCGGAAATGTCCAGATTTCCCCTGGGTTTTGCATACAAAAAGTCACCGGATCGCTCATCCTTTCACGTGAGACGCTACCCTCCGAATCTAGGCTCGAGGCCCCAGGAATTACCCGCATTCCTTGGCTGGATGCATCTGTAGAAATTCGAGTTCGACCGGTCTCGGAAGTGGTTGGCGATCTGAGCCATCTGGGTGAATACAGGGCTTGCTTCGATCTTGAGAAATTGAGTGGCAGTTTGGTTATCCGCAATCCTCGGGAAGGCGACCGTTTCCAGCCATTCGGAATGTTCGGAACACAAAAAATCAGTCACCTGCTGATCAATACCAAAATACCCAGGTCTTTAAGAGACCAGGTTCCGTTGCTCCTGAGCAACAGTTCAATCCTATGGGTGGTTGGGCTTCGTCGGGCTCAGCCCTTTTCTATTACCTCCACAACCAAAGAGGTTCTGGACGTGGTTTTCAAAGGAGGCTGTCTTTTCTCGACAGGCCTCTAATTTACCGTACAAGGTAGGTTTTTCAATATGATGGACCCCAACGACCAGGAACAGGCCAGTAAGGAAGATCAGGAAGAGCCGGTATCTCCTGAACTGGAACTGGAAACTCCCGATACGCCTGAGGAACCTGAAGAGGTGGAACAGGAAGAGCGAGCTGAGCAGGCTGAACAGGAGATGGCCCAACCGGTGCGCCCTCGAGAAGAACAACGTCCCTCATCCGAAGATGAGGGACGTGAATGGCGCAGACGCTCCAAGACGCTCGCATTTTGGGTCTTTTTTGTCCTTGTTGCCATTTTTGCGTCCAAGTTTTTCGGTAGTGCTCCGGGTTCCGGGGATCCCATACTGAGTTACAAGGAATACAAGTCGCTGCTGGTAAATGGCAAAATCGAGAGCGCGGTCATTATCGACAATGAGTTCCATGGAACGCTCAGGGAAGCAGAGTATACTGGATTGGAACAGGGCAAACAACAAGCCTACATGAATTTTGTGGTCAACCTGGGTGTGATAGACGCTGAAGCCAGATCCGAATGGGAGAAGTACGAGGTCGATTTTCAATTCCAGAACAAGCCGTTCAACTGGCTCAACGTGTTCTTCAATTTCTTGCCCTGGCTCCTGTTTGTCGGACTCTGGCTCTTCATTCTCAGGCAGATGCAGGGCGGTCCGAAGGGTGCCTTCAGCTTCGGCAAGAGTCGGGCAAAACAGGTCTCCGAGGATCTGCCCAAAGTCACGTTCGAAGATGTGGCCGGTGCTGAAGAAGCCAAACAGGAACTCCAGGAAATCATCGAATTCCTGAAAGACCCGAGAAAGTTTCAGAGACTTGGAGGGAGAATCCCAAAGGGTGTTCTCCTGGTCGGGCCGCCGGGTACAGGCAAAACGTATATGGCCAAGGCCGTCGCGGGTGAAGCTGGCGTACCATTCTTCAGTATGAGCGGCTCTGACTTTGTCGAAATGTTCGTAGGTGTCGGCGCATCTCGTGTCAGAGACCTGTTCGAGCAAGGCAAGAACAATGCCCCGTGTATCATTTTCATCGATGAGATTGATGCGGTTGGCAGACACCGTGGCGCAGGCATTGGCGGCGGACACGACGAACGGGAACAGACGCTGAACCAGCTCCTTGTTGAAATGGATGGATTCGACTCAAAAGAAGGTGTGATCCTGATTGCTGCTACCAACCGGCCAGACGTCCTCGACCCCGCGCTGCTCAGGCCTGGCAGATTTGACCGACAAGTGGTCGTAGATCGACCCGACGTAAGGGGCCGTGAAGGGGTCCTGAAAGTCCACGTGAGGAACACCCCGCTGGACAAAGACGTGGACCTCAAGGTGATCGCTAGGGCTACACCCGGATTCTCCGGTGCCGATCTGGAGAACCTGGTGAACGAGGCAGCCCTGCTCGCATCCAGATTCGACCGGCCAAGTGTTGTTATGGAAGATTTGGAAAATGCCAAAGACAAGGTCATCATGGGCGCGGAAAGACGCAGCCTTGTCATATCGGATGCGGAAAAGAAACGCACGGCATACCACGAAATCGGACACGCGCTTGTCGCAAAGCTTGTCCCCGAGAGCGATCCCGTCCACAAGGTAACCATCATTCAACGTGGACAGTCTCTGGGCCTTACCACCTACCTGCCCATGGACGAACGGCACAACTACTCCAAGAAGTACAGCGAGGCCGTGCTCACATACGCCTTGGGTGGTCGCGTGGCGGAGAAATTGGTTTTCGACGAAGTCTCAAGTGGTGCTCAGCAGGACTACAGAATGGCCACCGACCTCGCTCGAAGAATGGTTTGCGATTGGGGCATGAGCGAGGTGCTGGGCCCGCTTTCGTATGGACAAAAGAACAACGAGATTTTTCTGGGTCGTGAAATGGCCCAAAGACGCGACTACAGTGAGAAAATTGCAGAAGCAATCGATGAAGAAATCAAGTCCTTCATCATTGAAGCGGAAAAACGAGCACTATCCCTGCTGAGTGAAAACCTGAGGATGGTTCACTTGCTCTCCGAGGCCTTGTTGATTCACGAAGTGCTGGACGATGCCCAATTGGATCGCATTCTTGCAGGAGAGATCCTTGAGAGGCCGAAGAGTCGCGCCAAGGTGAATGGACGTACTGAGCCCGAAGAGAACACCACCAAAGCGGTGGAAGGTTCAGAGGAAGAGATCAAGCAGACCGAGGAGGCGCCGGAAGCCCCCCCGACTGAGGAGAAACCCACCTCCGAGGATTGAGAACAGGTTCATGACGAACCTATGGAAGGGGATGACGAAGGGCGCGGCCCATTCGACATCCCTTTTTCTAGTACCGAAAGTTTTGAAAGGCAATCACGTGGACGATAAACCTGCGCCGAGCTTAAAGATTGATTGCAGAGGGAAGCTCCTGGATGCCGGCGCCGGCACGCTGATCATGGGCATACTCAATGTTACACCGGATTCCTTTTCCGATGGCGGGAGATTCCTGGAGCCGCGGATCGCGGTCGAACGTGCCCACCAAATGGTCGAAGAAGGTGCGGACATCATCGACATCGGCGGAGAATCCACCCGACCGGCAGGACCCTATGGTGAAGGCGCGGACACCGTGTCAGAGGAAGAGGAATGTCAGCGTACCCTCCCTGTGATCCAAGAATTGGCCAGCCAGATCGACGTCCCGATCTCCATTGACACCACCAAGGCCGCAGTAGCCGGGAGGGCCCTTGAGGCCGGTGCGGCATTGGTCAATGACATCAGCGCCCTGAGATTCGATTCGGAAATGGCGGAAACCGTCGCTGAGTTTGACGCACCGGTGGTCCTGATGCATATGAAGGATACGCCAGAAACGATGCAGTGCAACCCGGTTTACGATGACTTGATGGGAGATATCGTCGAGTTTCTGAGAAACAGCCGCGATCGGGCCCTCAAGGCCGGGGTCGGCTCAGACAGGATAATCGTTGATCCGGGGCTGGGATTCGGTAAGACATATAATCACAACTTCCAGATAATCGCCCGGCTTCGGGATCTCGAAGAGCTCGCCTGCCCTATTCTTATTGGACCATCTCGTAAAAAGTTTGTTGGCGCCCATCTTGATCTCCCGCCCTCGGAACGACTGGAGGGTACGCTTGCAGCCATCGCACTGTCCGTTATCGGGGGAGCACAAATTGTCCGAGTTCACGATGTCAGGGAGGCCAGGAAGGCGATCGTTGTCGCCGACCAGGTTGCCGAACAGGCTGGCCGGCCTTGCGAGCCGAGCGGGGAAGCCTGAACACCCAAAACCGACTTGACAAACCGACCGATGGTGAATAGATTCCTAGGATGAATGGGACTGGCATTTGAGTCCTAATCAGCCCTGTTGTAGGTGTTCATCAAGTAGGCAGAAGGAGGCCAAATGGACGCTCCGCACACTTTGATCAAGGACGTAAAGTTACTGACCACCGGCACCGAGCAATCGGTAGCTGTAGAATTTGGTGACGGACAGGTCAAGACTTTCACCGCCAAAGAACTGTATGAGGCGAGTCGATTCCTGCATCAGACACCCGAGACCGCTGAAACTAGAACAGCTGCCCAGCGAAGGGCCGAGGAATTGCTTGCGATGCGTCGAGGAAGACGATAGGCCGCACCCAACTCTCCCCACCCTGTATCAAGGCCAAAAACGTGATAACTCAAGAGATCTATGAGCAGCTCTGTAGAGTGTACACAATTGTGTGCCCGGCCTGTAACTGTGAGAATAAGTTTCCAAGGCTCAAGCGCGATATCTACAGGACCAGAAACACGGAACCGGACGGGCATCCACTTGAAGTGAAATGGATGGTCAAGAGTGAATTTCCGGAGTGGCTCACGCCGCTCAATTTCTTCTGGGGCGTCTGTGAGAGGTGTTTCTATACAGGACAATTGGACGATGCGGACTTCCGACAATGGGAAAAGAATTCGAAGAAATTCCTCGGGATGTATCACGATGGCCTCCTCGACAACCTCGCTGCACAGGCGGATACCGGCCAGGGTCCAATGAAGGCGATTATTAAAGGGCTTGTGCCGGAAGACCCATTCGGGACTGCGATTGCTCAGTTCTACCTGGGAATTTTTTCGGAGTGTTTGAAAACGGCGCCTATAGCAGGAAACATTGCAAGATTCTATCTCCGCATCGCGTGGCTTTACCGAGATGCGCCCGGAATTCTTCAGCAGTTCGCCGCCAATACCGGCATCAAGGAGGTCCTCGAGGAAGCTGGGCCGATCTGGGACAAAGAACTCCCGCCCAATAGCAGCTATCCACTTCCTCCAGGGGTGGCAACAAACGAGGTAGGCGCCCTCCGATACGCGATGGCTTACTTCGAATGGAATTTCCGTTCTCTGAGTTCGGCCAGCTATGAAGACGAAATGCGCCTGATGGTCCTCATCGCCGAAATCGGTTATCGAGTGTACGAACTCACAAACGAGGACAACGACTTTCAAAAGGGACAGACGCTGTTCAGCGGCTCTATGCAGAAGTGCCTCAGTGTCATAAATGACAAGACGATCGAGGGTGGCGCTGTTAACAAAGCCAAGGATTCGCTTGAAAAACTCGGAGAAAGAGGAAGAGAGTTGGGCCTCCTGAAGCAACGGAGGGACAAGGGTCAGGACTTGCCCGTGGACCCGGTCATTTCTCCCCTGCCCACAGCACCACAAAATGGATCGGGACCGAGTCCCGATGCACCTGAAGAGAATGCCGATACGGATGTGGTCGTTGCGGAATCACCCCCACCGGAAGTGGAACCTGCTCCGGCCGCGGCACCTGAAGAAAGCTTGGATTCTCTCAAACAAAAGATTGATCAGATGGAT
>PAQK01000008.1 GCA_002709665.1 Gemmatimonadota bacterium
AGCCTGGCGCTCAAACTCCGCAACACCATCTTGAATGTCCCACAAGTAAGTATGTACCCACTCTGCCTCAGCAGCAAACTCAGCCTCTCCAACTTTGAAGATGACCTCCCCGCCGTTGGAGATTGGAGCCCCATGGACACCGGGGGACCGAGTAACTTTTCCTCGGCTGCCCGCCTTGGCCTTGAGTCTCTCACAGGCGAACCAGCAGATACCGTCCTTATCGGGTTCATTCCCAGTAGGATGCTCGCCTGGACACGCATCCATCTTGGGTGGCTCGAACCACGTACCATCACGAGCAATGACACTGTCCTTGTCGTTGCACCCCACGTGGATGCAGACCTGCCCCAAGCCGTCAAGATCCCTGTCAGCGCTACCGAGTATTTTCTTCTGGAGAATCGTGTCTCACGACTGAAGACCTACGGTCGCATCCCGCAAATCGAGATAACAGATGGCGTCTGGACTTCGACCGACGACTACGACGCTTTCATACCAGGATCCGGGATCCTGATCTGGCATATAGATGACGCTGTCATAAATTCCAGTGATCAGGACAACCCGATAAATAGCAACCTCAATTATCGGATATCCGCAGGTCAGTATCGCCGAGGCATTTCACTCGAGGAGGCAGATGGCCTTGAGGATATCGGAAATTTGTCTGCAGACCGCGTTGTCCAGGCGGGGATCATCTCATTGGACGATATCGAAGGCGGCCCTAAAGACCCGTTTTATGTGGGCGCCAGTACCCTATTCACCCCCGAAACTATCCCGAATTCTGACAGCAACCTGAGATATAGAACAGGCATTGCAATTGAGGTCCTCAGCCCTCCCGGCGACACGATGACCGTTGCCATCAGGTTCAATTCTCAGCCTTCAGGATGGCCTGTAGCGGGTACCCCGACCCTACATTTCCCTTCACCAAGGGCGATCGATCTGGATGGCGACGGTCTCAAAGAAATCCTAAGGGCTTCAACGGATCCATCCAGTATGACAGCCGTCCACCTGGACGGCTTCACTGAACAGTTGCGAATGGGTGTAACGGGTGAATTTACCCCGGCGGTGGGAGACCTGATGTTGGATGGACGAGGCTCGAACAAGGAGGAATGGATCATCGCCGGAGGGGAAACACCCGTGATGTGGATTGATGGTGAATCGTTCACAACCGGGGCAGACTGGAATTTTCTCCCTCCACCCGTAATCTCCGCACCACCCCTGATCGCGACCTTTCCATCCGGTGATCCCACCGACGTCTGGGGCTGGTCTCACGGAGAGGTCGTTTGGGGGACTCTCCTGCAGGGATCTGACATGGAGCGTGGACGCGTGGGGCTGGGCAATACTGCGATTACGGGAATTGCCCAGGCGAATTTGAACGGTGACACTACAAACGAGCTGCTTGTACTCGATGCTTCGGGCCAACTCTTCAGTGTCGATGGACCTGAGACATTCAGGCAAATTGCGACCATCCCGGAGAAAACCGAATGGTCTCCAGTAGTAGCAGATCTGGATGGTGACGGAGAAGACGAGGCCGTCATCCTTATGCCGGACGGCTCCCTTTACATCCTGGGAAGGGAAGGCCTGGCAATTCGGAGCGCCTCCGTACCTAGAGGCGCAGGTTCTGCTCCAGTTCTAGGTGACCTGAACCTCGACGGGTTCGTCGATATACTCTTTGGTGGGGAAAACAGGATTTGGGTCGTACAACTCAACGGCATCCAACAAAGCGACACACCAGTTGCTTTACCATTGAAAGACGAACCTGGCATTATCAGCGCTCCTCCCTTGATTGCGGACCTGGACCTGGACGGTTCGTCAGAAATCCTGGTCGCAACCAGAGGTGGTCTGATCTATGCGCTTGACCGCGAAGCAAACATCCTGGAAGGGTTTCCCCTCTCAACAACCGGCCCAATATTGTCTACCCCACTTCTGGACGACCTGGATGCCGACGGGTCGCTCGAACTTGTAGCTTTTGATATAAATGGTTCATCGCATCTCTGGCACCTGGCTGAGATCAACCCATTATACAATGGATCATCCGTCGTATGGGGACAGGAAGGCGGCGGACCAGGGAATACCGGACACCTGCTCCAACGTCCCCTGGAGTCCCCACCGGATACCAACGGGCCTCTGCTGCCGCCAAACCTTGTCTACTGCTACCCGAATCCCATTCGGGGATCCGAGGCAGGTGTCCGCTTCTTCCTTGGCGGCAATGCCCGCATCGAAGTTACAGTTCTCAATGCGCTGGGAGAGATCGTGGACCGAATGTCAATGGACAACCCGACCCCGTTGATCGACAATGAATTGACGTGGGACACCAGAGATTACGCGAGTGGGTTCTACATCTGCCGGGTAGAAGCCAGGTCTCCAAACCGGACGGAAGTCCGATTCATTAAAGCTGCAATCATCAGGTAATATCAGCCAAATGGTTCGTCTAAAAACACATGCCCTTAACGCCCTGACGCTTCTCCTGCTTATGGCGCCCCTGACCGCATCGGCGCAATTCGTCGGACAGGCCAACCATCCAGAACTGATCTGGGAAGTTATCGAAACGGATCACTTCAAGATCTATTATCACCAGGGACTGCACAGTTTTGCCCAACGTTCTGCAGATGCTGCAGAATCCGTCTACGGTCCTGTCACTTCGTTTTATGAGTTTGAGCCGGAGGAGAAAGTACGGCTGATTCTCAAAGACACCGACGACTACGCCAACGGAGCGGCATACTATTACCACAACACCATTGAAATATGGGTCACCAATCTCGATTTCGAATTAAGGGGGACAACAAACTGGCTGCAGAACGTGATTGCCCACGAATTCACGCACATTATTTCCCTGCAGACCGCCAGAAAAACTGCCCGTAGGGTACCCGCAATCTACCTGCACTATCTGGGGTATCAGAGCGAGGAGAGACGGGACGATATCCTAGTGGGTTATCCTGATGTATTCACAACATATGCCGTTCCGCTCACCATTGTTCCTCCGTGGTTCGCCGAAGGAACGGCACAGTACATGGCGCCAGGCGCCAAATACGACAGGTGGGATTCACACAGAGACATGGTGCTTAGGATGGCTACCTTGAGCGGCAACCTGCTCACCTATGATGAAATGGGCGTGTTCGGCGCCAAAACGGGGATCGGATTCGAAAAGGTTTACGATCACGGTTACTCCCTTGTTCTATTTATCGTGAACAACTTCGGCGAGGACAAACTTGCGGAACTCTACAGAAATATGACCAAGTTATGGCGAACCGATTTCGGCGGCGCCATCCGAAACGCGTTGGGCATTTCTGGACGCGAATTGCACAAACAGTGGGTAGCTGCCCTGGAAGAACGGTATCGGGGAAGGGAGGAGGAGATCTCAGCGGTGTTGGCCGAGGGAGATCTTGTCAGCAAAGAGGGGTATTTCAACCTGCATCCCTCCTGGTCTCCAGATGGCGAAAAACTCGCCTACCTGTCCAACAAGGGCAGTGATTACGGTAGGACCTCCCTCTTTATACATACCCTGGAGGACAGCTCGGATGAACTGGCAGCAGGCGGGGCGACAACCGCTATCGACTGGTCGCCTGATGGGAGCAACCTCCTCTTCAGCCGCAGAAGCATACCCAACAAGTATTCCTCCAGGTTGTGGGATATCTATACTTTAGATCCATCCAGGAAAGACAGTAAGGGCATCTACCAGAACACAAAGGAAACACTGGGCCTCTCCACAAGGTTGCCCGCTAACGAAAAAAGACTGAGCAAAAACCTGCGGGCGATCCATCCGGCCTATTCAAAAGATGGTAAGCGTATCGCCTTTGCCAAGAATGGCGGCGGCACTACGAATCTGGGTATCATGGATGTCCAGACCAGGGATATCGAATACCTCACTCAATTTGATGACGGCACCCAGATTTACACGCCTGCCTGGTCTCCCGATGGGTCACAACTCGCAGTCTCCATTTTCAGAAATGGCGGCACCAGGAACATCGAGATTATTCCGGCAACGGGCGGGGAATTTAGCCCGGTGGTATCCTCATCCGGAACGGACAGAGATCCTTGCTGGACTTCAGATGGAACGGGGCTTGTCTTCTCATCCGATCAGGACGGCATCTTCGATCTGTATCATATCAACACTGTGGATGGTTCTGTTCACCGAATCACTCGCGTGAAGGGAGGCGCACTTCAACCGGATCTGGATCCTACCGACCGGCGTATCGCATTTGCCGGCTACGGTGAGGACGGCTACGAGATTAGAACCATTGACGCCAAAGGGAGATGGGAACCTGTGCCCGCGGGCGTCTTCCGACGTAAAAGAGGTGTGGAGCCACAAACGCGGCTTGCATCGGAAACCCACCATGGACTGGAGGGTCAATCTTACAGAAACGAGTTTTCCACCATGTCGGTCTTCCCCCGTCTCGCGTTGGACGCTGGAAAACCCAAGGTTGGCCTCTTCGCCGGATCAAACGATGTGTTGGGTAAGCAAAGCTTGTTTGTAGGCGGAATGTTCGCTCGCGACCTGGACATGGACCTCTTCGCCATCTACGAGTACCGTAGATGGCGACCGACAGTTTTCATGGAAGCTTACAGAGCGGTTCGTCACGAAGAAGATGACGTCCTGAATCGGGACGAAAATTACCGAATTTTCAGCCAAACCTTTACGATAACAGGTGTGGAAATCGGTGCTTCCCATAAACTCAGCAGCGGCGGCCTCATGGATCTCCGGTTCATCTACAATCGATCCGGGACATCCCAGGATGTCGCTCAGTTCAATGGATTGAATGAGGCCAGCATTTCCGCCACCACATTAAATGGCTTCGACCTTGCGTTTACCTACAGGCTGCAAAACATCTTACGGGCAAAAGACGCAACCATCAATCCAAGGGCAGGTAGAGAACTCACGTTTCGATACGACCGCTATTTCAACTTCTTCATCAGTGGCTTCAAGGAAAATACATCCATACTAATTGAGACATTTGACCACTATTTCTATAACCAATTCACTTTGGAATGGAATGAGTATCTTCCCATTGGTCCCGGGAGAAGCGCCCTGGGGCTTCGGGCTTTCGGCGGATTTATCGACAAGGAAGTCGATGATTACTTCGACTTCTTCCTCGGAGGCCTGCCCTATATGAAAGGGTATACCTTCTATAGTCTTGAAGGCCGAAAAGCAGCTATGTTCAGAGCAGCGTATCGTTTCCCGTTGTGGACACGCATCGATCGCCAGACCGGACCGATCTACTCGGATCAATTATATGGCGCGGTCTATGCCGGAGTTGGTCGGGCATGGGACGGCGATGTAGATGATCAGCTGCTCGACAGGGGATGGAAACGGGATGTGGGTGCTCAGATCAGATATGATGGCACATCCTTCTACATTTTTCCTACACGAATCAGCTTCGATATAGCTTACGGCCTGGACAGTCTGCCAAGAGTGAATCCTGGAGATCCCCTTGGAAAAAGCGGTCTGAGATGTTATTTCACCCTTCTGTTTGGTTATCTACAAAGCGTGGGGCATGGTATCAAGTAGGTCTTGCCGACACCGATCCAACTGAACTCGGAGATCTTTATGCGGTACTTCATCATCCTGTCACTTCTGCTCACCCTGCCCATGACTTCCGCCTACGCCCAGGCGCAGGTTCCGGCCCTATTGCAGCAAACCGGAAGTGCCGCCGAATCGAGCCCAAAGTCTGCGAAACTGGCATTCATCTTTTCTCTAGTCTTGCCCGGGGTTGGTGAGTTCTACATAAGATACACCAAACGTGGCGCTGCCTTCCTCGGAGTGGAGGCATTGACCTGGATCAACTACGCGAGATGGCGAGGGAAGGGAAATGACCTAAAGGCGGAATTTCGCAAATATGCAGACCAGAACTGGAATGAGGCCAGGTATCGCAGTTGGCAGGAATACAATGCGGCCAACGGGCGTCCCTACAATGAAACTGAAACTCTCCCCTGCAAACACGACACAGGAGACTGTGAGAAAGTGGATACACAACAGTACTACGAGATGATCGGAAAATACGACCAGTTCGTGTTTGGATGGGATGACGTGAGCAATGTGGGATTTTCGGTGATCAACAACGAAGTCTCATCCGGCCTGCGTGAGGACTATGAAAACCAGAGAAACGAGAGCAACAAGCTATTGAAAAGGGCCTCATTCATCATTGGGCTCGCGGTGGCCAACCGAATTGTAAGTGCAGTTCACGCCTCCACGCGGGCCAGTCGGATGGCCGTACAACTGTCACCATTCAACAGATCAGGACAACCCGGACTGAATCTCAAACTGACTGGACAGTTCTGAATCCAGGCCCACCCTGGCATCGATCTGTGGTCAGAAAACAAATCAATGTTTCAAAATATCATCAAAACAGGCCTGGCACTAACCCTGGCCATTGGCCTTCTGATCTGCCTGTCAGCCTCCTGTTCCGCCCAGCAGGCCAAGTCACCCGGCAAGGCAGCCCTGCTTTCCATTCTGCTCCCTGGCACAGGTGAACTGTATGCCGGAGGCAGCAGATCGGGTCGCTTCTTTCTGTTCACGGAGGGAGCTTTCTGGACGGGTTTGTTCACCTTTCAGTTCCTGGAATCTGCCAGGATCGACACCTACCGTTCATTCGCTGCATCCCACGCAGTAGTAGACCTTAAGGGAAAATCCGAATCCTTTGTAGACGAAGTCTTCAGGTTCCAGAGCATCTACGCCCGGAATGCTCGTGAGACATTTCTTGCAGGAGACCTCGCCGATCTTCGTCCCGAAACACCTGATCAGCGATGGGAATGGGACTCGGAATCTTCTCGGCTGAAGTTCCAGGATCTTCGTAGCAAAGCGATATCCGCGGAGCAGAAAGCCTTTCTCTTTGTCGGCGCACTGGTATTCAACCGTTTCGTCAGTGCCCTTAATGCCGCCAGTATTGCGAGAGGAACACGTCGCGTCAGTAACCTGCGGCTGGGCGCTTTCGCACCACCGGGTGGTGGATTGAACACGTGGATTCAAACCTCTTTCTAGCCTACGGCCTGCTTCGCTGGCCTACACCTGTTGTTCTGATTGTGCTTCTCCTGTCCTCAATATCCGGCACAGATGCTCAACCTCGCTGTGGCACCTACCTACTGACCTCGAGCCAGGCTCTACACAAAACCGTTAACGCCAGGCAGTCCACAGCATCCTTCCAGATTGGTGATCCGTTGACGGTTCCCGCCTTCAGCTTCAGGCAAGGTTTGCGATATCAGACCACCACCACCTGTCGCTGGGTAGGTGAGCATTGTTACATCTTTGTGGAAGATGAGATATGGAAAACGCCCCGCATTACACAGAAAGGTATCGAATCTCTTGCTGTAGCCTTCGATCAGAGTACACCAATCCACGCGGATCAAGGAATATACCAAACGACCACCGGCATTTTTGGAATGCCTCCCGACGTCGATGGGGATCCGCGTATCTTCATCGTTGTGCTCGACATCATCGATAGCGTCATCAGCGGCACCTTCTCCGGATACTATGACACGGAAAACCAGCAGCCACCAATTTCGCGTGAGATCGTATATGTCGACAGCAATCCGATTGACCTGGACAGCAACCTTGCGCGCGCAACCCTTGCCCACGAGTTCCAGCACATGTTGCACTGGGCAGCTGACCCTGATGAAAACAAGTGGCTGGATGAAGGGTGCTCCGAATACGCTGAACTCGCTTGTGGTTACAAAGACACTACTGCCACATCGGCATCAGGTTACCTGCAGGTACCCAATCTCCTGCGGACCTCGGATCCGTCTCTCCTTATCGGGTCGTCCACCGGAATCTCCAGTGAGGCCAGTTGGGGAAGCAACGGTTTTTTCCTCCCAATCCTCTTTGACCAGTCATTTCTCCTGGTAACTTATATCGCGGAACAGTATGGCCATCCTGCTATCGGTAGTCTCGTGGCGGACCCCGAAAACGGGACAGCAAGCGTAGACAATATGCTGGGGGGCCTTGAATACGAAGAGCGGTTTTGGGACGTGTGGGGGAATTGGATTTCGGCCGTATTTCTCGACCAGGAGGAAGGCGAACTCGGGTTTCGACAACTGGATGTCGGCAAGGTCCGTCGTGACACCCTGGGAGTGCCATCCGATATGCAAACCTACAGCCTTCAACTCTGGGGGGTGGACTACTTCGTGACAGATGGCGAGGCGGGGGTGGCTGGACTATCCGCGGACGTTTCCAGCCAGAGCGACCTTATGGCCGTCATCATCAACTCTGTTGAAGGCGGATACACCAGTTCCGCGATCACCATCCCGGGAGGATCGGTGCGACGAATCGGCTCTTACGGTCCCGGCCATCGCGTCCTGGCCTTCACAAGAACCTCGGACCGGTCGGAAGTCTACTCCTTTACGCTGAGCCCAATGGAAGGCACAACGCCCGCAGCCTGCGACTTTGACGCCAGCGGCCTGGTGGACCTCTCCGACTTCATCGAATTTGTCTCGATCTTTGGGAAGGCAGCGAATCAACCCGGCTATGATTCAAGTATGGACCTGAATGGCGGCGGCAGCGTCGACTTTGCCGATTTCCTGATTTTCGCGAGCAACTTCGGAACCTTTCCCTGAAATAAAAAACGTGCCGTAAAAAAAGGTCACGTCAGTTGCTTACTGCATTTTCCCCTTCTACTATTACTCTAGCCCTAGGTCCAGCATCTTAGGTCCTTCCGAGATGTATTCCTTCGTCTTGACCTCTTCCACGGACCGCAAGCGCATCGTTACATTGGCAATCCTCTTGGCATCCACCTCCACCTGCTTCAGCTTCTCCCTCACCTCATCACTTAGATCCTTCTCTGAGAGCATTAACATTTGAGCCGTGGCCAGAATTGTGGTCAACGGGTTGTTCACTTCATGATTCACAGCGATTGCGGTCTCCCGTCCCGCACCAAGCCGTTCCGTCACAATTTCCGCACGCCTCAGCTCATTCTCCAGGCGTACCTTTTCGGTTACATCCTCTGAAACCTGAATCGCGCCTATTGTATTTCCCGCGCCATCCTTCAGTGGCGAAATCTCCACCGAAAGCACCAGTTCGCCATCGGTGGTCTCATACGCCCGTTGCGAATCTACGGAGGTCTCGCCACGGGCGAGCACCTGGTCCGTAATGCCTGCCCAGTCCCGGTCTGCATCCTGTTCGGACAGCTCCGATATCGGCATTCCAATGGCGTCTATCCAACTGATCCAGGTACCCAGCCGCTGCAGAAAACCCTCCTGCGCACGATTCATATTGGTGACACGCATCTCCTGATTGAGCACCACGACACCCAGCTGAATATTGTTGAGAATATCCTCCAAATATCGCCGGGTGGTCTCCCGAATATCCTCCATCCGATTAGATTCCGTAACGTCATTGAACAAGAGTATATATCCCGATCCGGATCCCGCATCAATGGTCCCGACAGTGACCTCGAAAACACGCTCTCCTCGTTCCCAGTTGAACTGGGCCTCGTTCCCGGGACGCCGGACCTTGCTCACCGCTTCCGTTATCAGTTCTACAAATGAAGATTCCCTGGGCAGGATTTCGTTCAAATCCGCCAGATTCTGCTCGAATGCTTCCGACTGAAGACGAACACCGAAAACAGAAAACCCCTTTCGACTTCCGGAAAGAGGTTTCAGTTGCGCATCCAAAACTAGAAGTGCGCATGGTGCATGTGCCAGGGCCCTCAGGTCGATATCCAATTCGTCCTCACCTTTCCGGATCCGAAGCAGGAAACATCATCTGGCAACATCACGCATTTCTTCGACCATCTGGTCCATGATCTCTTGAAGATCTTCAGCCTTCAGTTTCAGCGTGTCCATCGCCTCCATTGAGAGCTCGGGAATTCTGCTATCAACGCCCGAGCCGAATCCTTCGGCCCTTACCAGGATATCGGCCAGGTGAATTACGGCGGTACGATCAGCGTGCTGTCGGGAAGGATGAAAGTTATGGTGGTACATAATGGGTTCGACAAGCTGACTGGGCAGCTGCCATTTGTCGAGCAACCATCCACCAACGTTGGCGTGCGTCACCTCCATTACCTCTTCCTCCGCCCTGTAAAAAAGCATATTCTCTTCTTCGACAAGTGAAAGAATCTGGTCAAACACCTCCTTCATATGCTCTTCCAACACCACTTTTCCCAGATCGTGCAGGAGACCGGTAACACTGATCTCCTCGGGGTCTTCCATTTCCAAATGTCGGGCAACAATACTGCATGTTCGGGCGCAGGCCAGAGAATGCTGCCAAAGGCCCGCCATCGATTGAGCCATCATATCCAGAACAGACGTGGAGAGCACGAGCGTTTTAACCACGTTAAAACCAAGCAGCACCATCGCGTGAGGAATCGTTGAGATTGGCTGCGAAAAACCATAGAAGCCTGAATTCACCAGCTTAAGAACCTTGGCGGAGAGAACCTGATCCTTGGAGATCTCCTTACCCACCTCTACGGCCGTGGTTTGGGGGTTGTCCAGCATCGTTGTTATCCGTGTCACACTGCCCGGCAATGTGGGTAGAGATGTAATCTTCTCAACCTGCCGCCTCATCTCGCTTCTTTCCATTGCCCCCTCAGGTCGACTCACGGTCCCTCAAATGCTGCTGAGCGATACGTTTGATTTCAGCCATAATTGCATTTTGTTCGAATCCCTCAAACCGAAAATCCAGTTCCTCCAACAACTCTTCCATTGCCTTGGCCGGAGGTGCGTTGGGGTCGTCACCCGCAACCAGCAGTTCCTTGACTCCCATCTTCGCCAGGCGAGTGATGAGCGATGAAGTGAGCTTGGCCTCTTCGGGCAGAATCACGATTCCCCGGTCATTCTTGACCGGCTCGGCCACCTCGTCACCGACCTTTGCCTCTTCCAGAATGATCAGTCGCATTATCGAACCCTTCACACATAGGACGAAACGCTATTCAGCAAGTGTGGCACTTTCCCAATAGGATTTGAAGTGTTCCCTCATCCAGTTCAAGGGTGACCTGATGGCCACATTGAACCCCCCCCATGTCCATAGTTTAACAGTTCTGCGTCCAGTCGCAGCCTCGAGGACCTCCTGCCGATCCTGATCAAGTTCGTCCGTTTCCTGACCAATCTCGGTGAGATCACGTTCATACTGAAACGAAATCAGTTGATAGGCGTGGTTCGCCGTCTTCTCAGGTTCCAGTATTTGCGTATGAGGACAGACCGTTTGTCGCTCGGCGAACAGAAAGGACGCAACCCATGCCGCAGGCAACTCCCCTCGATGCTCCGAAGCCGTAACCTCCACCTGCTCTCTCCGGAGTACTCCGAATGTCCGGCACACCAGAGGTCGAACAGGATGTATCGAACAGCCTCCCTCTTCCGTCAGGAAGGGACAACGCTCCGGGCGTTCCTCGGTGAAACTCAGGAGTTCTTCCTGGCGATCTTCCGAAAAATTGGCGCGCAGGTAGTCTACGATGTTCCAGTATTCTACAGCATACAGAGGATACATCGTAGCGTATTCAGCCGCCATTTCCGCCTCTGTCAGCTCGCAGCATTGCCCGAGGCGATCACAATGGCAGGACACCGAAGGTACCCTGCCATAGATCTCCTCAAGCCGTTCGCGATTTGCTTTGGTGAGCTCAGTCGTTTCCGGGTCGGGTAGGATCTGTAGCAGATCCGTACTCAACGCCTGGCTCCACGTGGCGCTTTCATTTCAATCTGGTAGAACGCATCGCGCCCCGGGTAAACTGCTGCTTCGCCCAGTTCCTCCTCTATTCGCAGCAACTGATTGTATTTTGCTATTCTGTCCGATCTCGATGCAGAGCCTGTCTTGATTTGCCCCGCATTGGTTCCCACGGCGATATCTGAAATGGTCGTGTCCTCGGTCTCTCCCGACCGGTGAGAGATCACCACGGTATAGCCTGCTCTCTTGGCCATTTCAATCGCTTCGAGGGTTTCGGTAAGGGTACCGATCTGGTTGACCTTTACCAGGATCGAATTCCCTACTTGTCCGTCGATCCCCCGTTTCAACCTCTCAGTGTTTGTCACAAACAGATCGTCGCCAACAAGCTGGACCCTGTCACCCAACCTGGCCGTCAACTCCGCCCAGCCCTTCCAATCATCTTCTGCGAGTCCGTCCTCGATCGATACAATGGGATACCTCTTGGTCCAGTCCTCCCAAAATGAGACCATCTGGGCCGAAGTGCGCTTGGATCCGTCCGATTTCTTGAAGATATATCGTCTTCCCGAATAGAACTCACTGGATGCCGGATCCAGTGCAAGCAAGACGTTCCCACCGAGGCGGTATCCCGCCTTCTTGACCGCTGCAGCAATTACTTCCAAGGCCTCCTCATTGGAGCCCAGGCTCGGTGCGAAGCCCCCTTCATCACCTACACCTGTGCTGTAGCCCGAGGCTTTGAGGACGGATCTCAGTGCGTGAAAAATCTCAGCTCCCGCCCGAAGGCCTTCCCTGAAACTACCGACACCTACCGGCATAACCATGAACTCCTGGAGATCCACGCTGCTGTCCGCGTGGGCCCCACCATTCAGGATATTCATCATCGGAACAGGCAATCGGCAGGCTGATGCCCCGCCAATGTACCGAAAAAGCGGCATGCAGTATGCAGCAGCAGCAGCTTTTGCAACCGCAAGTGAAACACCCAGGATCCCGTTGGCCCCCAGTTTCGCCTTATTCGGGCTGCCATCAAGCTCCAGCATCTTATGATCTATCGCGATCTGATCCGAAGGATCCATGCCTGCCAGTGCAGGAGCGATCTTCTTGTTTACATTCTCGGCCGCCTTCAATACACCCTTGCCGAGGTACCGCTTTGTTGCCCCATCCCGCAACTCAACCGCCTCGTGCTCCCCTGTTGATGCGCCAGACGGAACGGCCGCCCTACCCGTGACACCCGAGCTGAGCACCACATCCACTTCAATCGTTGGGTTTCCTCTTGAATCCAGTATTTCCCGGGCCTTAATTGATGAAATTTGAGCCATATCCCCCCTGCCTCCCAAGATGAGAATCGACGTATGTATTGTGGCCTATTCAGCCGCATGATAGTGTGCAGAAAATCGCCTCACGAAGCAGTGCAAATATAGAAACAATGCCTGAGTCGAGCAAGCAGATTCCCTTGATTTCAAGCGTATCTACACACCTCTCAGCGCGGCCCTTACCCGCCTGAGTCTTTCGATATCTTCACGCAGGTGAGATGTCAGGATTTGCGATACCCGGTAAAAAATCTTGAAGCCCAATTGGGGGTCGGTCTGAACGAGATCCATCAGGTCGGGCCTGAAAAACCCGACCAGGCCGCTGGATTCAGCGGCAACTATCGAGGTGGACCGGGGAGAGTCGTCCACAAGGGAGAATTCTCCCAGCAATTCTCCAGGTCCCAAATTTCCCACGACTACGGAGGATCCATTCTCCCTTGTCCGCACGACATCCACACTTCCGGTCTGTATGATGAACACCCCGGAGCGTGGAACCCCTGGTCGGAGAACCTCTTCGCCGGATACGAAATGCCGCTTGTGCACAATTCTGGCCAGGCGGCTCAATTCCTGCCAGGTCAGCATATCGAAAATGGACAATTCGCCCAGCACCTCAAGCAGGACCTCTCCGCTCTCCTTCCTACGGCCGATTGCCGGGTGCCACTCAGGGTCTTCTCGATGTGAACCAGAGGGTTCCAAAAGGGTCATCTGCAGGCCTGAAACACAAACGGGGCGGAAATGGTGTATAACCTCTCCTGCCCCGGTGTCGAATGGGGGAAATAGATCCTTCTATTGTACAACAATATCGGTGACATACACGCCTGTAACGTCTCCGTTCTTGAGCTCTGCATTCAAAACCTTCAAGACCATCCCTTTCAGGCGTTTTTTCTCTGGATCTCGAATATCCTGGATATTCAGAGACTCCAGATTCCGCAGCAGCAGATCCCAAAGCACATCATGCCGTATGCCGATTTCTTCCAGAGTCGACTCGGAACTCACTTCAAGGGCAAAGCTGAACCTCACCAGATAACTGCTGGTCGGAGAGATTGGGTTGACAATCATATCCAGCATCTGGGTGTAGTAGATAGGGTCCTTGACTTCCATCTTTTCCTGGACCTCATCTTCCTCCTGAGTCAATCCTTCCGGGACGGGTATAACACGGTCGAGCACCACGTACCCCACCCCTGCTTCCGCAACCAGTATCAGAAGGATAAGCACCAGATATCGGCCTGGTTGCGACGAAGGCTTTGGCTCTGGTATCGCGTCCTGTTCCTCTTCCTCTTCAGCCATGCCTTCTCCTGGCCCCTAGACCTTTCCCCGGTCTGCAGCCATGAATTTTTTGAGCTGTTTCGCCAGATGTTCTCGCAGGGAAGGATTTCCCGAACCCAGCGAAATCGCATACCGAATAATTTCAACGGCCTTCGTAAATTGGGACTTTCTGTAGTACAACTCCGCAAGTGTATCCAGATAGGTTGCGGACTCAGGATCCATATGCAACGAACGTCGGGACAACCTGATGCCTTCATCCAGTTGATTCTGATCTCCCAGGACGGCGTAAACCCACGCCAGATTGTTGATGCTTCTGTGGTCTCGGGGATCCTGATCGATTGCCGCCTGATAGGCCTCTATTGCCTCTTCGAATTTTTCTTGTTCGTAGAGCGAATTACCCAGAAACGCCTGGGCGTGATCCAATTCCGGCTGTAATTCCAGCGATCTCCTGAACGAGGCCTCGGCCAACTCATACGCCTTGAGATGATGCTGCAGGTGACCCATTCTGTAGTGTGCCCAGACGGTTTCTGGCCATCCCTCCAGAACAGTTGCCATTACTCTCATAGCCTCCTCGGGCCGATCGGACAACAGGTGTAGATCCACCAAATCTTCATACACAGCCACATAGTCCGGCACAAATCTCGTGGCCTGTTCGAGCCACGCGATCGCCACATCCGGCATGCGTTGCGCCCGGTGTAGTGCCGCCATGTCTCTGTAAGCATCCACATAGGCGGGTTCGAGTGCCAGAACCGATTCAAACTCCATTCGAGCTTCTTCGTACAGGCCACGCCGCAGGAACGCCAGCCCGAGTTGCCGACGAATATACGGGTCTTCAGGGAGAAGATCGGCGGCTACCTGAAATGCGTACAATGCCTCGTCCGTCTCACGATGTCGCTCGTTGAGTATGGCCACGCTCAACCGGTGGTATGCCGCGCGTTGTGTGCATCCCGTTATCAGCAGGACGATAGCTGCAACCCGCCAGAATTTCATAGCTTTAGGTCTCCTAAAATCATATAAGATAATAGTATAGAGATCCCCCTCGGTGTTGTCAAGACTCAAAGTCTGAAGGCTCACCTCAGACGAAAGGCGGCTCGATCCGACCCCACTCTGGAGGGGAAATAATGCTTGACGTCCCGGGTGGTTCCGTATTAGTCTTTCCCAATCGCCCGCAGAAATATAACTGAGATCCGACAAACATCATTTACAGGAATTCAGAATGCCTTTATGCCAGAAGATCCTGACGCTAATCATGGTCTGTCTATTGCTGTCCTGCGCACCCGGGAATAGGGGCTCCCAGAATCTCATCATAGCAACAGCCACTCCGGGAGGCACATACTATCCTGTTGGTGTGGCCATAGGGACACTAGTCAGCACAAAGCTCCAACCACACATTACGGCATCGGCAATCAACTCGGCCGGCTCGGGTGAAAACATTCAGATGATCTCCAATAACGAGGCCGATCTCGCCATCTTGCAGGGACTGTACGGCGCTCTCGCCTTCGACGGAAAAGGCCCCTATGAGGGACATCCGATCCAAGGATTCCGGTCCATAACCATGTTGTGGCAGAACGTCGAACACTTCCTTCTCCTCAAACAGCATGCCCACACTGGTAACATTCTGGACCTGCAAAACCTCAACGCCAAATTCTCCGTTGGAAAACGTGGGAGCGGCACGGAGGGTTCCACCCGGGCGATCTTCAGCGTATTGGACATCACACCCAACCTGCCCGAGTATCTCGGGTATACTGCATCGGTGCAGGCTATGATGGATACTCGGATCGGAGGGGCAACAATACCTGCAGGGCCGCCGGTGGCTGCGGTCACACAGGCATTCGCACTGTTGGGTGCGGACGGACTCGAAGTACTCCAGTTCACAGACGAGCAGGCATCCGCCATTCAGTCGGAATACCCTGTATGGAACCGCTACCTGATCCGGCCGGGTACCTATCCGAATCAGGAGACCGAAATCCAGACCATCGCACAGCCGAACTTCCTGGCTTGCAGGGCGGATCTACCCGACGATGTGGTCTACCGGATCACAAAAACCATTTATGAGAATCTGCCATTCCTTCAGAACATTCATCAGGCAACAAAAGCTATGGCACTCCACAAGGCGATCGACGGACTCTCGGTGCCCCTCCATCCCGGTGCCAGCCGGTATTACAAAGAGAGGGGTCTCAAACTCCCTTGATGGACCGCCACCCAAGATTACCCTCAGACAAGTCAGCAGACACAGCGTTCACCGATTCCAATCTGCAAGATGAGGTTGCTGCCACCCAGAGAAAACTCACTTCCGGATCGGAAAAGACCATCTACTGGATAGGGGTGGCGGCTTCCCTCTTCCACCTCTGGGCAAACAGCATCGGCGTGCTCCCGGAGATACACCGAAACGCGATCCACTTCGGCTTTGTGCTGCTGATGGGATTCATCCTCTACCCCACTTTCATAAGACATCAGGCCGGCGGCCTCAAGCTCGACACCCTTCTGGCACTTCTCGCCTCCCTGACAGCCCTCTATTTGCTCCTGTTCGAGGAAGCGCTACACGCACGCAACCAGGTCCCAAATACCTTCGACCACCTGTTTGCCACCCTCTCGCTTATCCTGCTGCTGGAAATCACCCGTCGGACGGCTGGCCTTTTCATTCCCGGTCTGTCGATCCTGTTCCTCTCCTATGCCCTATTTTGGGGCAAATTCCTCGACGGTCTTTGGAATTTCCCTGGCGTTTCGATGTCCCGCATGCTCTACAGGATGTATTTTGCCCCCGACGGAATCTTCGGCACGATTGCAACCATTTCCTCCACCTTCGTCTTTCTGTTCGTTCTTTTCGGAGCCTTCCTGATCCGTTCCGGCGCAGGCGAGTTCATGATCAGGCTTGCCCTCTCTATTCTGGGCAGGTCGGTCGGAGGACCGGCAAAAATGGCTGCTGTGGCAAGTGGGATGCTCGGGTCCATATCGGGAAGCGCCGTGGCAAACACCGTCGGATCCGGATCCCTCACAATCCCAATGATGAAACGGGTGGGCTTCTCCCCTTCATTTTCTGCAGCCGTGGAAGCCGCAGCCTCAACGGGTGGACAACTGATGCCGCCGATTATGGGTGCCGGTGCATTCATCATGAGCCAATGGACGCAGATTCCCTACCTGACGATTGTCGGCGTCTCATTCATCCCTGCAGTATTGTACTTCCTCAGCGTGATCTTCTTTGTTCACCTCAGAGCCCGGAAGACGGGTATACGGCCCCTCAAATCTGAGGAGATTCCTGGTGTTGGAGAGGTCCTCAGCGAGGGCTGGCACTTCTTTATCCCCCTTCTCACACTGGTGGGCCTTCTTGTCTACGGATTTACACCTACCTTCGCCGCAACGGTGGGCATCGTAAGCATCGTTGTCGCCAGCTGGTGGAGACCGGAAGCGCGAATGCGGCTCAGGGATATTTCGGACGCACTTTCTTTGGGTGCAAGGAACATGGTCACCACAGGCGTCATCCTGCTCTGCTCCGGTATCGTGGTAGGTGTGGTGCTTCTGGTTGGCATCGGTATCAAGTTCTCCCTGCTCATTTCTGCGCTGGCCGGGAGCAGCCTCCTTCTCACGATCTGCCTGATCGCAGTCGCATCCCTCATCCTTGGCATGGGCCTTCCGGTAACGGCATCATATATCGTTCTGGCGGTCCTGGCCGCCCCGTCATTGACCACCCTTGGCGCCAGCCTACTGGCGGCACATCTCCTGATCTTCTGGTATTCACAGGACGCCAATGTCACACCACCGGTGTGTCTTGCCGCCTATTCCGCCGCCGGAATCGCGGGTAGCGATCCCCTTAACACTGGGTTAGAGTCGTGGAAGATTGCCAAGGGCCTTTATATCATCCCGCTTCTTTTCTGCTACACACCAATCCTCTTCGAAGGTCCCCTGTGGCATACAGCTGAGACCATAATAGCTGCAACACTGGGTCTACTCGCCTTTGCTATTGCCTTCGAAGGCTTTCACCTGAAACTCCTCCCCCTGCCCTCCCGACTGCTCTACTTTGCATCCACAGTCCTACTCCTTTTCCCCTCCTGGCGACTTCACGCAACAGGAGCCGCCTTGTTTCTGGTCCTGTATACGTTTCAAAGGTTCGGACGCTCACGGGAACATAGCACCCGCTAAACGTTTGGCTCACCCAAACCGACGAATTGACCGCAGACGGATCGTCCCTCTACGTTCATACCCACCTGAATCGGAAACACAGGTTCCGGCTTGCCTGGGCCACGTCGACATGCTATCTTCAGCAGGCATTTCCCAACCTGTCTTTACAGCGTGCTCAGGAGAATGAAAATGTCAACCGACTATGCTTTCGAGATGGGAACCTCCAACCTGCGGTTCGGACCTGGCTCGACCCGTGAGGTGGGGATGGATTTATCCGAAATGGGAATCCGGCGAGTCCTGCTGGTGGCGGATCCCAACCTGACCGAACTGCCTCCCGTTCAGACCGCAATTGCGTCCATCGAAAAGGAAAATGTGGACTATCATCTCTACAGCGACGTCCGTGTAGAACCCACCGACACCTCTTTTCAAGAGGCGATTGCGCTTGCCTCAGAAGGTGATTTCGACGCCTTCGTGGCGGTGGGCGGCGGATCCACGATTGATACGGCGAAGGCCGCCAACCTCTATTCCACCTACCCCGATGATTTCTACGCCTACATCAACGCCCCCATTGGCCAGGGCAAGCCGGTTCCAGGCCCGCTGAAGCCGTTGATCGCCATTCCTACAACTGCTGGCACAGGTAGCGAAACCACAGGTGTCGTGATATTCGACATATCCGCACGTCATGTAAAGACCGGAATCGCCCACCGTAGGCTGAAACCAACCCTCGCGATCGTCGATCCAGAAAACACAAGGACGATGCCTGCCGTGGTAGCGGCCTCTACCGGACTTGACGTGCTCTGCCATGCCCTCGAGTCTTTCACAGCGATCCCTTACGACCAGCGTCCTTTACCCGAACGTCCCACCCTTCGCCCGGCCTACCAGGGCACCAATCCGATCAGCGACATCTGGTCTCTCAAGGCAATCGAACTCGTGGCCAAGTATATTGTGAGAGCAACGGCGGATCCTGAAGATGACGAGGCCAGAAGCCAAATGATTCTCGCCTCGAGTATGGCAGGAATGGGGTTTGGCAACGCAGGCGTCCATCTCCCCCACGGAATGTCCTACCCGGTTTCCGGGATGGTTCGGGACTACCGGCCGGAGGGGTTCATCACCAACCACGCGATCGTGCCCCACGGCATGTCCGTATTTCTGAATGCCCCTCCTGTCTTCAGATTCACCGGCCCTGCCTGCCCGGATCGCCATCTCCGCGCGGCGGAGCTTCTCGGGGCCGATATCTCAGGAATATGTAAACCGGAGGAGGATGCAGGCAATATCCTGGCGAATTGTATTGTAGGTCTGATGAAGCAACTGGAAATGCCCAATGGGCTCTCGGCGATCGGCTTTTCCTATGCGGACATCCCTGCTCTTGTTGAGGGCACCCTGCCGCAGCACCGGGTTACAAAGCTCTCGCCACGGCCTGCCACCGAATCGGACCTTGCTAACCTGTTCCGGGGCGCAATGAAGGCCTGGTAGCCACCCCTAGATCCCGGGTTGTACATTTTTCTTGCATGATTCATTTCATTCCCGTTGCCCTCCAGGGGTGGGGAGATGGGTAGTTGCAAGTGTTTTCCAGGCTGCTTACACGCTTTCGGGAGGAGACATAAATTGGAAGCCAAAATCGTATGGTTGCTGGTCTTTGTCGGCCTCTACTGGGCCTACTGCCTGTTTTGGGGGTTCAGGGGAGCCCTCAAGGCAAAAAGCTCTGCCGACTATTTTGTGGCAGGTCGGTCGATCGGAATCTGGGTTTTTGTGCTGGCTGCAACAGCCACAAGCTTTTCCGGGTGGACCTTCGTAGGACATCCCGGGCTGATTCTACAGGATGGGCTCCCATATGCCTTCGCGTCCTTCTATGCCCTCACGATTCCGTTCACGGGGGTGTTGTTTCTCAGACGCCAATGGGTGCTCGGGAAGGCATTTCGGCACATTACACCTGGAGAAATGTACACCGGATACTACGGAGGAGACGCCATGCGGCTTCTTACCGTGCTTGTGGCATTCCTGTTCAGTGTACCGTATCTGGGTGTGCAATTGAGGGCCTCGGGGGTCCTTTTCAATGTGTTGTCCGATGGCATGCTCAGTGTCGAAGTCGGAATGTTCGCCCTATCTGCTGTTGTTATGATCTATGTTGCTGCCGGTGGTCTGCGTTCGGTGGCTTATGTTGATTGTGCACAGTGTATTCTACTGGCTTTCGGCATTGTTGCCCTGGGATTCATCACCATCAACTTCGCAGGCGGTTGGACGGCATTCACCAACGGAATAGCCGACCTTGTCACCCACGACAAGGTCCTGACACCTGCAGGTCACTCCCACTATGTTGCCATGCCCGGAGCGGTCCAGTTCGTGTCAAGCGGGTCCAAAGCGGTAGGCGGGGTTTGGACAGGGCTGATGTGCATGACGTATATGTTCGCTCTTATGGGTATACAATCGTCCCCAGCCTTTACGATGTGGGCATTCTCGAACAGAACCTGCAGTTCATTTCGCTGGCAGCAGGTCGTGGCATCATCTCTGGTAATTGGCATCATNCTCTTCACCTTTACCATATTCCAGGGACTCGGCGGGAATGTCCTGCTTGCAAAGGGTGTCTTCAATGAGGTCTCACGAGCTGATCTTGTTCCCAAACTGATCGACCTCCTTAAAAACACGTATCCGTGGTTTGTAGGCATCCTGGCGGTTTGCGCGCTTGCCGCTATGCAGAGCACAGGGGCCGCCTACATGTCCACATTCAGCGGCATGGTCACCCGTGACCTTTACAAACGGTACATCGCACCACAGGCGTCCGACCAGACACAGAAGCTCTATGGGCGAATGTTCGTCATCATTGTTACGCTGGCCGCTCTCATTGTTGCCGCCAAATCCACTCAGGCCATCGTCATGCTGGGCGGTCTNGCCGTCGCCTACGGGTTCCAAATGTATCCTGCCCTGATGGGCATCTGCTACTTCCCATTCTTCACACGGAGGGGCATCGTGTGGGGTCTTGTGGCGGGATTGGTCGCGGTAACACTCACCGACCGGACCATAGCCGAGATATTACCTGTCCTGCTCGGTACATTCAAGATCTTCCTACCGGAGCGGATCGCGGCAACGGTCGGNGACGCCCCCTGGGGCGCTTATCCATTGACGATCCACAGCGCGGGCTGGGGCATCTTCTTCAACTTGCTGGTCGCAGTTATCGTGTCTCGAATCTGGCCCGATGAGACACAGAAAGCGGATGCCAAGACGAAACACCACTGCTTCATCCAGGCCGTTTCGGGAATCGCCGAGGACAGACGAACCCATGTACCCTGGGCATGGGCCCTGACTGCAATCTGGTTCCTGGTGGGGTTCGGNCCGTTCGCGGTTGTGGGCAATACACTCTTCGGAGACCCCACCAACCCCGCATCCTGGGGGCCATTTGGCCTGCCCTCTCTGTGGGTCTGGCAACTATTGATGCTGATATTCGGGATCTTCGTAATGTGGTATCTCGCCTTTTATGTTGGCCTTTCAAAGCCCATACCACCGGATTACGTTGAAGATGTGAGGAAAACCCACTTTCCGGATTACCAGCCCCAGGACGAAACCTAGGCGATCCGGCATAGGAAGCGAACCCTAAAGGCCCCTGTCCGAGAACCGCAAGGAGAACACAATGGTTTATGAACTTCGAACATATGTCATTCCTGAAGGTAGAATGCCAGATATACTCAACCGGTTTGAGACCATCACGTTCGGCCTGTTTGAAAAGCACAAAATCGAGGTCATCGGGTTCTGGACCCGGACCGACGCGAACGAATTGATATACCTCTGTCGATTTGCCAGTGAAGCGGCCATGGAGGCCGCCTGGGAATCATTCCGCGAGGACCCAGAGTGGGCGAAGGCCAAAGCAACCACAGAGGTGAACGGCCCTATCGTTGATGAGGTGATCTCTTACACCCTGTCGCCGACATCCTTTTCACCCATGGCCTAGGTACTCACCTGGATCCCAACAACCCTGCATGAGCTCGCCCGAATCCCGTGAGAATTCTAATTTCCGAAGACGAATCCACTTCCCGAACCCACATCAGAACCAATCTTGAACGTTGAGGGCACGAGGTAACCGTATGCAAGGATGGACGGGAAGCCTGGGAGGCAATCCAACGCCCGGATGCGCCACCACTTGCCGTACTCGACTGGGAAATGCCGCATATGGAAGGTGTGGAGGTCTGCAGAAGGGCTCGCGAACTCCCGCACGGAAAGCTCTCGAACATCATTATGTGATGGTGAAGGAACGAAAGGAAGACATCGTACGAGGATTGGAATCAGGAGCGAACGATTACATCACGAAACCCTTTGATCCCCAGGAGTTTCGCGCCAGGATAATGGTGGGGATCCGTGTGGTAGAACTCCAGCAGCAGCTGATTTCTGCAGAGCGAAGCAGAGTCCTCGCGCAGGCTGCCGGTGAGGCGGCCCACGAGAACAACCAACCGTTGACCGTTCTGCTGGGCACGACCCAACTCCTGATGATGCATACCTCCAAGGAGGATGAAAACAGGCAAGGTGTTGAGGACCTGTTCAAGGCCGCGAAGATCAATGCCATCATCAAGAAAGGGAGTGATATTCGCAGGTACGCAACACAGCCCTATATTGATGGCGTCGATATCGCAGACTTCGACGCGGCATCTGCAGACGAATTCTGAGAACATTCACATATAAAAGATGACGGGCCTGATCACGCATGGCGTTCAGGCCCTGTTTCATTCCCTAATTTCACGGCGAATTATCTTGGAATCAACTGCCTGCCTTTTTCGTCCAGAACTACGAACACATCCACCGGGCAAACAGAACAGGCTTCGAGGAAGGCCTCCCGGTCTACGCCCTCTGTTTCAATGACTCTCACGATACCATCGTCGCCGAGATCCAAGATACCGGGGGCGATCCCTAAACAGTCCTTGAAACCTGCGCACTTTGACCGATCGATCTGAACGGTGAGACCACTCACCACCATCTCCAGGACCTCTTCAAAACCATACCTGCTTTCCTTCATCCGCCACGCCTGCCCGTTTTGAGGGTATGACGCATCATCGCTTTTGCCCCCATTACAGCTTTCCTGGCCGCCGGGTGCTCCTTTACTGCCTTCTTGTTCTCGGGCTGCTGCCTTGTCGGCTTTTTCCTGACCTTCTTCTTTCCCATTTTCTTGCCTCCTTTCGAAGGGTGGGAAACGAACCGGTCCTCCCGCTATATACGACGCATCGAATTCAGGAGATGTTGCCAAACTGTCGGAACCACGTGCTCACAGCCAAAATCAAAGGGGCGGTCTGACAAGCGCGAAACACCTGTTAGACTGCCACTTACAGGAAAACTGCCGATCCCTGATCCTAACCGGCCTTGAGTCCGCGCTCTGCCCCCGGCTCCCGCAACCGTTTCAAGGCCTTGGCCAGAACGATTTCCCAATCGGAATCGCCCTCGGGCTGATCCTGCAACAGGGCGCTCAAGATACCTCTGACACGACCATTGTTCACCGGTACCCAGTGTCCTCGCATCTCCGAGACCTGGCTGTCGCCCAACTGCTCGCCACAGAGTTCTCCTACGGTTACGTCTAGTGCCTTGGCGATTCGGAGCAAATAGATCGCCGTCAATCCCCTGGCACCAGACTCCAGCTGTGTGTAGAATGGTCGGCTGATCTTGACCATTTCCGCAACGTCCTGAGCCCTCAAACCTTTCTCGGTTCGCAGAGCCCTTATCCTCTTCCTTATCTCGTCAACTCCCACATCGCTACCCCTGTTTCGCATCGTGTTGCAAATTGTATTCGAATCAGATTAAAATGTCTGGCTATCGGACCTGATTGTCAAGCATAAACGCGAGATTGCTTGCGACTCGCAACTTACGCCGTCCACAGGAAAGTCAGGCCGTTTCCTGTGGACAGATCGTTATTAAGGTCCTGCCCGGGTCAGCCAAGAGATAGCACCCGCATCGCACGGAGTCTCAATATGCCTGTGACGAATCCGATACGTATTTCGTGCCTTCAGGTTCGTCCTCTGGAATACCCACGTGGTCCCAGAACTCTGTGTGTTCGAAGGCCTCTCTCCGAATATCGGGTACTGCGATCGCAGCGCCTCCGTTCTCCGCCGAGCGGTTGGCGAGAATCCCAGGCAAGGTGTAATCCGCCATTCTAAACACATCTATCGGTACTCGTTTTCCGGCGACAAGCGCTCGGCTGAAGGTGATGGCCGTCCAGATATCGGTGCCCCCGTGCCCAGACGCCTTGTCGGATTCGGACCTTGCCGTACCGATATCCACTTTCTCCCAACCTTCCTTCTCTTCACGATCACGGTCCAGCCTCCTGCAGAATCCCTCGTGCGAATACCACTCGATGCTACCCTCCGTCCCGAACAACCGATAGTTGTGAGCGCCAGGCCGACGTGTATTCAGGGTCACCAGAATGCGGATAAGACGGCCTCTTGCTGTCTTGAAAAGGGCATATTGTCCATCCGATCGAAGCGGTGTATTCTCATTCCACCAGGGCGCCTCCACACAATTTACCGAAACCACACGATCGTCCAGGACCTCGAGGAGCGGACCGAGGTCGTGTGTCAGATACTGAATGGGTGGCTGGTCGGCTCTCCAGACCGGGCGCACGTCCACCATCCCTTCCTTGCGGACCTCCCTGGGCGAGAAATGCTCACCCTGGGTGTTCACCATCGTACCTGGCAGATAATGGAGGTACTCACCATCTGCCATACTGATCGCCCCGAACCTACCCTCCACCATCCATTTCCGCCAATACCGCAGGAAGTTCTGGAAGCTCGAGTTTTCCGCCAGCATATATTGTCTTCCGGTGTGCTCTACCGTCATCGCAATGTGGAGAATCTCCTCCTGGGTCATCGCCCCAGGNACTTCACTCAGGACGTGACAACCAGCCTCCAGCGCCTGGATCACGTGTTCGGCCTGCATTCTTCCGTTGCTGGCAATNGCCACCGCGTCGGGCCTCATCTCCAGCAGGTCATCGAACTCGGTTACGAATTTCACCTCACGACCCATCTTCTCCACCGACTCCGCCGCCCGATCCCGCCACAAAGGGATTCTGTCGGCTGCACCAATCACCTCCGCCTCCTCNGTATTCAGGAAATTCCGCAAATGGCTTAAACCACGCCTGAGCCCGAGGATGCCCACCTTCACCTTATCCATCGATTCACCTCCCTTACCTCTTTGNAAAATAGATCACTGTGCCAGAACAAGCCCTAGCTACCGTTACATGTATATGCCTTCCCAATCCGCGATGCAAATGATATGGTGNTGCTAATTCTTGAGCCTGAGTATTCATTGACCTATATTAGCACCGGCGTGCAGCGAATACACCTCTCTGAAGGTCTGACCGGGAGGACAGGAGGCACCTGGTACGGCATTAGATGGTGTAGGGGAAAACGGCGTACTGGAACTGGCCTGGCAGGCCAAACACTTTCGCGCTTACAGCGNGGGCGTCACGTGGGTCCTTGTGGAGAAAGATCGGTAACGTNCAACCGATCGTGTTTCTTTCTACCCGTCTTTCCCGCGATTTCGTAAATTGCTACTACGTTGCAGGATTCGAAGAACCTCATGACTGTACCAGCTTCAGAGGGGATAACCATATGCGGAAAGCACAAATCGGAAACGCGACAGTTTCGGGCCTCACCATTGGCGGCAATCCGTTCAGCGGATTCTCTCACCAGGGCAAAGAACGCACCGATGAAATGCTTGCATTTTACACGGACGACCAGATCAAAGCCACCCTTCGGGCCAGCGAAGAGGCAGGCATCGATACATTCTTTGGCAGAACCGACGACCACATCTTCAGGATCCTGAGGAAATATTGGGATGGTGGCGGATCCATTCAGTGGTTCGCCCAGATCTGCACGGAAAGGGGCAAGCCCGATGTCTGGCGGGACTGGGTCAAGGGTGCGGCCGAATTGGGAGCGACTGGAGCATATCTTCACGGCGGGGTGGTCGACAACTGGCACGCCTCAGGGGAGCACGACAATTTCCACGAAGCTGTTGCATTGATGCGGAGCCTCGAACTCAAAGCGATCGGATTCGCAGGACACAAGCCGGACGCACACGGCTGGATTCGGGACAACCTGGAAGTCGACTTCCAAATGTGCAGCTACTACAATCCCTCGGACCGAAGCAAGAGCGCACACCACGTATCTGAAGGCGAGAAGTGGCACGAGGAAGATCGCCAACTGATGCTCGACATGATCTCCAGCATCACCACACCTGTCGTCCACTACAAGATTTTCGCAGGGGGTAACCGACCGATCATCGACGGCTTCGAAAAACTCGGAAACGCAATCAAGGAAAACGACATCTGCTGTGTCGGAATGTTCCTCGGAGATGACCCTGAGATGATCACCAAGAATGTCTCCCTGTTCGAACAGTATTGTGACACGGTGGAAAAGCCGTTAGCCTAAGTGATGTCGTCCATCGCAGATTCGCAGGTCTAAGTAGAGCTGGAAAAGATCAGANGGGGGAAATCGATAAAGGGGTCACGCTCAGTCTCGCACAAGTTCTCCTGCACACCGACGACAAGGAAAAACCATCGTTTCATACCGAAATGTGCTTCGGATCAAACCCGATCAGAAAGTGGCCAAATCATACCTGAAGTCGCTTGTCAAGACCTCGCCTTAGTCCTCAATAACGCCGTCGATTTTTCAGAAGCCCAAACAATCCTCGCAGTCGTGAGACGCGATCCTTCGATGGTCGATGCCAGAGCACTAACCAATACCTCATAACAAGGACCCGCAATATGCCACACATCCGACTCCGGAAAACCAGCACCAGGGGGAGCTACCTCACCCCTGACTTGNACTATGAACTCAGCAAGGCGGTAGTCGCGGACGACCAGGTATTTCTCGGGGGTCAGTCGGGCTTGACCCTGGACGGTAAAGGGTTCGTAGGTGAAGGCGATCCCGCCGCCCAGGCAGAGGAGGCGATGAAAAACGTACGCATACTCCTCGAAGAGGCCGGCGCGAAGATGGAGGACGTTTGCCTGGTCAACAATTACACCACGAATCGCGAGGATCGCGCTAAGGTCTATCCCGTAATCGCACGCCACCTGGAAAGTGTCAATCCGGTTTCGACTGGCCTTATCGTCAAATCCCTGGCGGAGCCTTACATAGACTTCGAGATCGATGTCTGGACAATCATCCCCAGAGACAGACAACGGGGACACGAGCGGCTGCGGTTGACCAACGCGAAGGGCGGTTACCTGATGCCAACCCTCGACTTTGGGAATTCCAANGTGATCCGGGCCAACAATCACGTCTTCCTGCAGGGCCAGACCGGTATGTCGCTCGACGGCAGAGGGTTCGAGGGTGAGGGAGATCCCGGGAAACAGGCTGNNGTCGCTATGNAAAATGTCAAAGAGCTGCTTGCCGACGNGGGTNCGAGCCTGAATGACGTCTGCAAGATTACCACCTACCTTACTGACCCTTCTCACCGTGTTCAGATCGATCCCGTGTTGTCAAAACACTTTCGTGATATAAACCCAGTTGTCACGACCACCGTCGTCAAAGGACTCGCTCGTCCGGAACTCAACTTCGAGATCGACGTATTCGCCAATCTGTCCGATACAGTCGGCGGAAGAATCGAAAGATTCGGCGTGGGGAAATCCAACGATATCCTGGGTCCCCATTGTCCGCTGAGCCAGATCGTTCGAGCCGGGAATTTCATCTTCCTCCCCGGCCAGAGTGGATTGAAACCTGACGGAACCGAGCTGTTCGGACCTGGCGATCCGGCCGACCAGGCGGACCAGGCAATGCGAAACGTAAAGGACCTGCTGAAGGAAGCCGGTGCGAGCGTCTCGGACATCTGCAAAGTCACCACATACGTTAGGAATCACAGCGCTAGGGCGAAAGTCTATCCCGTAATAGGTCACCACCTGGGAAGTGTCGGACCTACGTTCACCGGAGTGGTTGTCGAAGAACTCTCCTCCCCCGAACTGGACTTCGAAATTGACGTATTTGCCGTAACCGGGTGATGATCCGGGCTTCTCTTAGAAATCCATCGCGAATGAATATTCATCCATTGGGTGTATTCGGTGAGAGGGGTGGGAGATGAAACTGAAAGACCATCCCAGGCTGTACATTACGGGCGCGCATTACGCTCGCCTGGGTGAGCGAAGTGATCACCCCATCGTGAAGGCGTCTGCCAAACGCGTATGGAAAATGGCACAGGGATTTGTAGCGGACCCCTCGATCACAGTAGACGAAACGGGACACAACTATCACCTCATCCGTGCAAGGAGGATGCAAACGCGATTACTCACGATGTTGACAGAGTATCACCGCTCGAGTCAGCGTCGCTACCGCGACACAATCCTGAACGACATCCGACGAATCGCGGAATGGGAATACTGGTCGTGGATCACCTGGAGAAAGAATGACGCGCGACCCGAGGCGATTTTCGACCTCTCCTACGGCGAAAATTCGACCACCTTGGCCCTGGCCTACGATGGGTTGCGTGCGGAACTCACCGAGGAGGAGGTCGGAATCTTCGTGGAAACGGCAAGGAAACGCTCTTTCGCACCTTTCCTCAAGANAAATGGTGGAAAAAAGAAGGAAGGTTACTTCGGCCATCCGCACACGAACTGGAACACCGTCACCACCGGCGGTGCGGGAATGCTTGCCCTGGCTATGGGAGACCTGTGTCCGGAATCTGAGGAAATCGTCAGTCTGGCAGAAGAGAGCGTCGCGCCGTTTTTCAAATCGCTCAAGGGGGACGGCGGCTGGCCCGAAGGGGTCGGTTACTGGAACTACGGAATGCGGTATGGATTCATGTATCTCCTCAGCCACGAGCAGGCCACCGGAAGGCAGCACCCTTTGATGAAACTGAAGGGCACCGAAGCCACTTTGCTCTTCCCTCTTCAGTATTCACCCAACGGATTGCCCTGCAGCTTCGGCGACGTGAACCGGTTCTCACCTCTCCCNTTCCACTATGCCGCTGCGGAAAGATTTGGCAGGCAGGATATCTCCGCTGAGCTGGACCGTCGGGNTGAGAAACGTTCTGACGTCGGGGACGGTCCGTGGCCGAATGCCGCGGAACTCCTGCTCTTTCACCCCAGACGTCGGACGAAGAAGACCGGCAGATGGCCAACCGCAATGCTGGTGAGGGGGCTCGAGTGGGGATATCTCGCAGACCGAATGCCGGGCCCTTCCCTCTACGTTTCCGTGCGGGGCGGTACAACGGATGCCCCACACGTTCATCGCGACCTCATGAGCTTTTTCTGCGTGGTCGAAGACGAGAAGTTGATCGAAAACATCCCTGTAGACGACTATCTGGACACAACCTTCAGCAGCAGGCGATACGACCTCTACGAAACTGCAGCGGCTTCCAAGAACACGATCTTCATCAATGGAGTTGGTGTCACAGACAAGGTCACCGTCAGGACCACCGCCGTCAAGAAGCCGGGTTGCGACGGCTTTCGTATAGACGCGTCGGAGGCAATGGGAACAATGCGGGACGGCCCGGTCGCGAACTTCTGCGGACGTGCAATCCTGATGGTCAAGAAGAAGGGGATTCTGGTAATCGACAGGATCGAAGTACCATTCGCGGCCCTGGTCGAATCCAGGCTGCACACCTTCTGCGATGTAGCACTCGGCAAGGCTGATGCCAGGGTGAAGGGCCGAAAACAGCGGATGCACATTTCATTCGCGAGCTCCGCGCCAACACTCCTGAAACCGGGAATGGGTCTGCAGACACACCCTCAGCGAGAACCGGATTCAGTGATTCGCTATGTCTCGGAGCGAAAAGTAATGGAAATCACTTCGTGTTATTTCCTGATGCCCAATGGGCGAGCGAAGGTCGCAATTTCCGAACGAGGAAAGAGGAGTGTAGTGTCGATCAGCGGGGACGTAACTGCGAAGATCGGATTTGAGACCAGGGGATTACGATTTGGCTGAGGCAAAGGATCGCGATCGGGTGGACATAAGAGTCGACCATCAACGAAGGACAAAGGACCACGACGGCGAGTGAACCGAATGCTCACGGAGAACCGCGCGCCNGAAATCAGTAACCAGACATCCATTGAACCCGGACGACCTCAGGAACGGATAGGATAGGAGGATTGGCCGACCCCAACTCCAACAAAACGCACGAAACCGGGCTCAATCTGACCTTGTCTCCAGGATGTATTCCACGACCTCGTTGGGATCCGCCAACCAGACGTCGTCACCGCCCACGCGGAGAACCGTCTCGAAACGTTTATCCAGTTCCTCGGTCGTGCAGTCCTTCCACGGATGTATAGCTTTGCCGGGCGCAGGGCTATGACAATAGTCGATCACCCACCCGCCCAGATCGATCGCCTGGTGTAGTCGTTTATACGGGTCGAACACTGAATAGAACGGTGGCGGATACTCCGTGTGCAGCGCTACCCTGCCCAAACGGTACAGATCGGTATCGATACAATTGACCTGGTCGTACAACGTCATAATGGCCGTATACCCTGCCTTGTCAGCAACCGCCTTAGACGCGGGATAGCTCTCATTGTTATTGGGCACGCAAAAGATCGGAATGGATGTCTCGAGGGCCTCCTCGATTACCTTTCGACTCTCAACGACCTCGTATTCCGCATTCTCGTCATTTATACCTGCGTGGGTCATCCCGTGGTTGGACACGCCCCACCCCTCCTCACCCAACATCTCGATCTCCTCGCGCGATAATATCATCATCCCGTGATAGCTGCTGCCGGGGACGTCGCGCGCCACACCGATCTGGCTGGCCAACAGGGCAACGTGTCCGGGCACGCCATATCGCCTGTGCACCGGCAGCGCGTGCTTGAGCAACTCCTGACACCCTTCGTCATATGTGATTGAATACACCCACTTCTTGCAGTCCTTCCACATCGCATTGTCTCCTTCCGGTTATACCTTGTTAATCAGGTAGCTCTTCCGCCAGGTGTGCAACGCAGTCCCCTCGTTCCAGTTGTCCTGGATGTCTTTTGCAGACCACATCGCCTTCGGCTTGGAAATGCACAGGAACCGGTGCTCGTCCCGGGTTGTCCGGGAACAGCACGTGACCGCACAAATCTCCCGCCTCTACATAGTCTCCCAATTCTGTAGCAGGCTCGAATACGCCTGGCTCTGGCGCATAAACGTGACCCAGCACNCGCATCACCTTGGGTNNTGGCAGATCGTCCGGNAGAGAACCCTTCATTNCAAAATACGCCATTAGACGCGACACGGCCTGCTCTACCAGAAGGACACCGCTACGGGAANCACTCCCCATTCCGCCGTACTCGCCACCAATGGAAATGACCCCCTGTCGAATCGCTGCGTCAGGCATTCCACCGGGCTTGGGCTCCCTCTCAAAAACCATCACGTGGGGGACCCCCAAAAACTGGACCGCCTCCAGACACTTCCGCTTGTGCTCATCNGAAGANGACGACGAGAAATGCGTACTGGCGTGAGGGCGATAATCCAGTGACGCCCCCCCACCGTGGAAATCCAGAACGACCTCGACCATCGGCAACAGATGATTCTCCACGTAGTCCGCGATCTTCCAGGTGGGTCCGCCCTCCGGGTCACCCGGGAAGACACGGTTGAGATTGCCTTGGTCCAGAGGGCTCACGCGTGCTCCCGCCTGGGCCGCCGGCAGGTTCAGAGCGGGTATGACAATCAGACGTCCGTTGATCTCTTCGGGCTCCAGATCCTGAATCAAACGTGTCAACACGACCTGACCCTCGTACTCGTCTCCGTGGTTCCCGGCCGTCATCAAAATCTGGGGACCGGAACCGTTCTTGATCACGGCAACAGGGATCATCAATACNCCATAGGCACTGCGGGTCACGGAGTTCGGCAGCCGTAACCACCCTACCTGCTTGCCCTCCTGCTCAAAGTCTACCGTCGGGGTGATCTGCGTCAAATCCATTCTCCTTCTTTAAATGGTCGAGTTGACAGCTAGCGCCACGTCCCATCCAGCCTCACCCTCGCTGAAGCATTTACTACGGAAAGACGTCAGCCAGCAAATCTCGGTTCCGGCATCCCTCTGACCCCGGCGTCAACCGTGAGTATTCCGCCGGCGAAAGGCTGTTCGGCGAGTTCATCTTCGGTGTATCCAAATCTGGCGCTTGTCACAAACAATGTATCGAGATTCTCCCCTCCGAAGCTACAGCTCGTCGGGCGCTGGACGGGTAATTCTATTTTCCTGTCCAGACTCCCGTCGGGCGCAATCCGCAGAATGCAGCCACCATCCCATCTGCAGTTCCAGAGATGCCCTTCCGAATCGATCGTGGAACCGTCACCGTAGCCGAGATCCTCGAACCTCGCCAGGTCTCTCCGATTACCGATCTCCCCGGACGCCGCATCGTAGTCATACGCGTAGATCGCGTCGAATGTATCTCCAAAATACATCGTCTTGTTGTCCGGACTCCACGCAAATGTGTTGCAAACACCGAAGCCTGTGTCCCATTTCTTGAGGGTTCCGTAAGGGCTGTAACAGTAGAGCGACCCGGAGCTCTCTTCAATGGGAACATCTTCCCCGGTCTCACTCACATTGTTCTGCATCGTACCGAACCAGAATCGCCCGTTGCGATCGCACTTGCCATCATTTGTCCGGTTGTTGGGCAGATTCGGCTCCNGTTCGAGGACCTTGGTGACCGCCCCGGTNTCGAGATCGAAATGGCAAAGTTGGGTCTGCATCGCTATCAGGAGACCGCCGGATTCGCGCACTGCGAGCGCAGTCCCCATCTCAGGCAAATCCCAGGAGTCGTGTATGTGGCTTTCCGGGTACCATCGGTGCAGCGTCGGCTCCGGATAGGGAACATCGACCCAGTACAGGGCTTTTTCTTCCTGATCCCAAACGGGACCTTCACCCAGGGTGTTCTTACATTCCAGTGCACAGTTGACTTCAGCCATATCATTCCTCCCAGCGGACGAAATCAAACGAAATATTCAGTCGATGTGCTTCCTGTAGTCGGCCAGCAGCGACTCCGCTCCGGATCGAATGAAACCAATCTCGAATCTGCTTCAAAGAATGTTGCGCCTTTCCGAACCCACTCCCCTGCTGCTTCGTCGCTCGACGGTGTTGTGCCAAAAGCGATCTCATACTGCTTACACAGTTCCAAAATATGCTCCATCGGTCCCTTTACGTCCGAATGATCATAGTCGCCGGGGTGGCCAAGCTCGATTGCAGAATCTCCCAGACCAACGTAGCACACATCGATACCCGATGTGCTCAGAATCTACTCGGCATTCTCATAGGCCCAGGGCAGTTTCGATGTGAACCACGACCAGCGTCTCTTCGTCCTGCTCGTCCATCCAGACCTGCCAGTCCGAAACGCCACGATAATCGCTGCTCCCCCAACCTGGCGCTACAGCGCGTGTCCCTTTTGGCGGGAACTTGATATAGCTCAGAAGGGTCTCCACCTGTTCTCTGGACTCGGTCCTCGGCAATTGTATGCCAACCACACCGGCCTCCAGCAACTTGGCCACTTCCTGGCAATCCAGCTGCGGCGTCTTGGCAACCACGGGGAGACCGTTATCCCGAGAGGCCAGTACGGTGTCCGCCAGGTCATCGGGAGAGAAAAATGTATGTTCGTATTCGATGTAGACAAAGTCGAATCCTGCGTGCTAAAACAATTTGATCAGCAGAGGACGCGCAAAAGCCTCAAGCAGGGGGCCAATCAGCACCTCTCCCCTGTCGAGTCTGGCCTTGAGATGTCGACTGGGACCTCCCTCAGGGTACCACGAATTCCCGACTCCAGTGGTGGGCGTTGGTGCGGAGAGAAAAAGGATTGCATTCAAGCCACCCGCTTCTTGTAAAACTCGTCCAGAGGATAAATCCTGAGCACCATTTCCCTTGGCTTCTTTGCGGTTCCGTGATGCCGCTCGCCTAGAGTCACAGCCTCCTGACTATCCTCGTCCGCCTCGATCCAACTCCTGCTGTAGTGGAGAAATACTTGATCTCCTGAGAACCAGATATTCGGATAGTCGAATGTTGCGAAACCGTCTGGTAGAACGCCCAGGTCCGGCAGTCCGATCACAGGAGAAGTCGGGAATTGCGGGATAATCCTTGGCACGTCTTCCATTCCCTCTGACACCTCGATCGTCTGGAATCCCTCCCAGCTCGCACCACTGTCCTTTGAGATCGCAGCTGACAATCTCCCGCGCCGGTAACCCCTCTTGATCTCATCTCTCGACACCTGATTCCACACGCATATAAGATCGCCTGTGCTTGGAACCCGTCTCAATCTGGCGGGGGAATAGGAACTCGTCAGGCCTGTCGGGAGAATGGGAGACCAGGTCTCGCCTGAGTCCTCACTGAAACTCTGGACCAGACGCCCTACAGTGGACCTGCCCATCAACATCAGTCGACCGTCGGCACATTCCGCAACACTCGGCTCGTCTACCGCCGTGACACCCCCTCTGCCATTTGGAATCCCTTCAGCGTCAAACCAGCCCATTAGCTGCCCCTGGCATTGTCGCCACGACTCTCCTTCGTCGTCGGAATAACTCACCGAGGCGATGTCAACCTCGGGATAGTGGTAGTGACCGCTCACCTGCAGCCTCAACCCTCTCCAGTGCCCGAAACTGCTCACCCGGTCGTAATCCAAACCCGGGTGGCGATTATTGCTGTGACATATTCGACTGGGCATAATCAATCGTCCNGTCGACGTCTGGATCAAGGTGTCTTGGTAGGGTCCGCCCAGCAGCTGCATTGGATTTGGACTTCCCCACGTCTTGCCCTCATTCTCCGACAGAGACAGATAGAAGGGATTCCAGTTGAACATCTCTGTCCCTCCCCCGGCATCTTCTTTCCCCCTGTGGGCGAGTGCAAGCCTGCCCGAATGAAGCTTGATACAAGACAGGTTCGCCCCACTGCCCATCGCCTCACACCCTAGCGAACTCGGTGTATCCCAGTCTCTGCCGCAGTTTGTGGAAGAGATACTCTTGCTCCCTGCAATGATCGCCAGTCTACCGTCCGCCAACTCCACCATTGCACTGGAGCCTGTCCCGATCCCAATGTGCTCTATGACGCCTTCAGGAGGGCTTTTCCTGAATACTGGCTTACCCATTGTCGTTGTTCCTCTGGTGTAGATTATCTCGAGAATCCGTAAGGTACTGACAGACACTTGAATGCACAACCCCAACTCCCTGTGGTTCCCAGTCCTTCTGGTTGCGTGGGCACCTTTTCGATCGCTATACTAACAACGAGTGCTTTCGCTGCGATTTTGCACCCGTCCTTACTGTGGAGATCGGGCATATGAGCAAAGACAACGAAGTCATCTTTTATACCGACGGACGACATACGTCAGTGTATATCTACGAGCCACCGATGGACAAACGGATTTACACGGCGCTGATCGACGAGCTGGTGGACCTCGGCATCCACACCATCTGCTATGCGGTGGGCGACTGACGGGTAGTGCTCTACAACACGAAGGTGGGAGAGAAGTGGGGCCATAACGTCAATAAAACGAACCATATCATCTGGTATCGTGCAATCTGGAACAGTTTATCGCGGACGGCAACGATCCCCTCGAGATCGTCTGCACCCACGCCCACGAATTGGGCTTTAACTTCATTCCCAGCCTGATTCTGGGAATGAAGCATCAGGAGCGTGTGGAAGCTACCAACTGTTTCTGTTCCGACTTCTGCTTCGATCACCCGGAGTATCAGGTGGGCCCTGAGCCTGACTTTCCCGAGGCCAGGTGGGACGATCCGACAAGATTCTCGTACGCGATAAAGCAAGTCAGACAGAATCGCCTTGCGTTGATCGAGGAACTGCTGTCCTCTTATGACACTGACGTAATCGAATTGAACCTCTTCGATTACGCGCCCTTTCTNGCNAGAAANNAGATCCCTNCCCGGACCGACACGTTCTCGCAGTTCGTCCGGGACACCAGAGCACTTTGCGACAAGGCGGGCGAAGCACGGGACCGACCCAAGAGACTCCTTGTCAGAGCGGCCGCTTCACTGTCTGGTGCAAGGGCAATGGGAATCGACCTGGAAACGATCATTCGTGAAGGAATTGTAGACACCGTCCTGGAGATACCGCCGCAAAGCACGGAGTTTGCAGACACGGATCCAAAGGGCATCTCGGAACTCGCGGACACTGCCGCCNGTGCTGGGGTGAAAATCGTGACCGGGTTGACCAATTTGGTCCGACACGACGCCCACCAGTACGTCACAAGAGAGATGTTTACCGCCCGGGCCACCAACGGTTACGCAGCAGGTGCGAGGGGGGCGTTCTTACAGACCTACCACCCTCTAGGATATACCTATACAGATCACGACCTGGGAACGGTTCGCTTAATGGGTCGTCCGGAGATACTCGCCCACAAAGACAAGGTATTCTTCGTCCGTCAGGGTCCGAACACACCCGAAGACAACCCCGGGAGGTATGGTTCTCCTCACCCTCTCCCAGTTGTCCTGGAGCCTGGAACGGCTGGCCCCACTCACTTGAACTGGACGGCAAGACTCTGATCTCCTGCAATTGGGCTACCCTTCAGTTCGCATTCCACCTACCTGGACCACACTCAGGAATCTACAAACATTTCAAGTCCTCCCCTAAACCCCCAGGCAAAGGATTTGAATTCGCTGCTTGCAAGAGATATATTTTGGCTGCCTTCAAGCGAACTTCCGTGGCACCATTCCGGGAAACACGCAACCCACTCTCGCCAGAATATTGAGCGGCCAGATCGGATCATTCGCATCGTAGCCCTCTCAGGAGTAAATCGATATGCAGAACCCCCTAATGGCCGGTTTCGGACAGGTCGACATTACACCCGAACTAGATTCTCCCCCAACCTTTGAAATATTCGATCCCATGTTCCTGCGAGCACTCCACCTTCGCCAGGAAGACAGGCAAGTCACATTTCTGGCGGCCGACCTGTTTTTATTCGACGACAAGTGTTTCGAACTTGTCGCAGGTTATCTGAAGGACTCGGACGTAGATCCCAATTGGGTGTTGCGTGGCGCGAGCCACATGGGAACCGGCCCTACCCTCTTCCAATACTATGTGAACCAGCCGACCGAGTCGCTTAAGGAATTTGGGAATGAAGATCGCTACGCCAGGGCAGCTGCCGAGGCAATCTTGCTGGCGAGAGAAGACGCATCCACGGCAATGGCAGGAGTTGGGACGGGTGATGCCGAAGAGGGTCTGCAATACAACCGGCGTGCGCACAACGATGACGGCGACCTTAGAATGGTATCGCTTACTGAATTTCCTAAGCCCCCTCGGGACTTGCAGTATGATCCAGTTGATCCACAGATTGGAGTCGTCAGATTCGACCGGAAGGACCGGCGTCCAATCAACCTGGTAAATTTCGGATGTCATGCGCTGGCCAGGTGGGATCAACGGGGCAACATCTCTGCCGACTATCCCGGGGTGTTGTGTGCGGCTCTCGATAGCCAGGGCATTGATGCACTCTTCATCCAGGGCGCGCTTGGGAATGTCCATCCCGTTCGCGAAGGTGAGGAGCCGAGTGCACGTATCGGAACGTCTCTGGCAGAGGATGTTCTGCGCATATCGCGGGACATCGCGCCCTCCGACAACGCGGACTTGAAACTCTATTCCCGGACAATTGAAACGGGCAGATTGCCTGTTCTGGATGAAGATGAGGCGAAACGGCGATGGGAAGAGGATCCCCCAAACAGTGAAGGATTNTCCAGATACTACTACTGGCTTGCGCAGAATTATTCAAATGCGACTTCTTTCGAGCTCGACGTTCGATTGATCGTCATCGGAGACGGCGCATTGATCCATATGCCTGGAGAACCGTTTGTGGAGACCGCAGTGGCGATCAGGGAGGCGGCAGCGTTCTCCAGGGTATTGCTCCTCTGCAACCCTTGTCCCGAGGCGGGATACCTACCCACGCACCGCGCACGAGAGGAAGGGGACGGAGAGGNGTTGTTCGCACCACTCGGGATGACCTCTGAAGACCAAATTCGACAAGGAACGATCGAATTACTGAATGAAGCGCACCTGGCCGGAAATTGAGGTGAACCTTGGGAATGGGATTACTGGAACGTTTGAGAGATGGATTCGTCCTTGGAGATGGCGGATACCTGATGGCGCTTCGCCTGAGAGGATTCATCGAGAAGGGTGCAATGACGCCGCAGGTCATTGCCACGCACCCGGAGGAGGTCACCAGACTCACCCGGGAATTTCGGGACGCGGGTGCGGATGTCCTCCAGACACTAACATTCTTCGGCACACGGAATATGCTGGGAGAAGAGGCTGAGGCGATCAACCGATCGGCCTGCAGAATCGCTCGAAAGGTCGCGGGAGATAACAGACTTGTCGCAGGAAATCTGAACAGTCCCAGCATCACACACAAAGACTATCACCCTGAGGATGAGTCGAAGCGCGATCGGACCAGGGCGTGGCTGGACGAACAACTACCCTGGATCACCGACGAATCGGTTGATTTCCTGATTCTCGAGACCTTCTCCTGGCTCGACGAGGCGCTCCTCGCGATCGAGATCGCAAAACAGACAGGCCTTACCCTCGTTACAACTGTCAGCCTGGAAGGACAGGGTGATCGCACCTTCGATGGGTATGACGCAGCTGAATGCGCTCGCAGATTGGCGGACGCCGGATCGGACGTGGTTGGACTCAACTGTATATGCCCACCCGACAATCTGCTACAGCACGCAGCGGCAATGCGTGCATCGGTGGAAACGCCCATCTGTTGTCAACCGTCTGCCTGGCACTCGTGGTGGAAAGCGCCCACTGTATATCCCGAGTCCTTCGGCGAGTTTACACGGCTGGCGATCGAGGAAGATATCAGGTTTGTCGGCTCCTGCTGTGGTGCAGGACCGGAGCATGTTGAAGAGATGGCAAGGGTATTAGGTCGGAACAACGTCTGATGCCGGTTCGGATCATCCGCTATCTTCGTATCACCTTTTTGAGCTGCCAGAATAGCATGAAGGGTGTCACCACGCCCTTAAGCACCTCTTTCAAATCATCGCCTCCTCTGACCTTCTCCTGTCGCAAACCCCGAACCAGATCTACGACTGCAGTCTCACCCGCCAGACCAATTTCATCGCACCAGATACAAACATACGTCGTGCTCACCCAGATGAGGATCCAACGCCTCCAGTTCATTACTCAGATATCCGAATCGCGTCCTTGGATGATATTTCCCCTCCGCAGGCTCCCGTGCGATCACAGGTGTTAACGCAACAGGCTTCCCAAATTCATTCCTGAACTGGACCAACCGGTACAGGATNTCTCTCTCGGGAAATTCCTCTCCAGNANCCTGCAACTCAATCGTACCNANGCTCCCAGCAAAGCGGCTCACAGACTTCACAGGATCCCGGCTTTCGGACCAGAGCCAGATCCCTGTCAATAAGACCCCTTCCTCCCGGAGCAGCTGTAACCGGGTCGCCTGCAGCCCATCCTCCAGATCGGAAACAGGGAGCCACCGAAAAAGCCTCATAGAACCCTGGTCTGGAAGTGGTCGTTGATGGACACACGTAACACCTTGTTTCACCCACCCGATTGAATGCCTTGAAATGCGTGTGACCGGCTAACAATGCCTCCACACTGTGCTTCCGGACCAGACTTGTGAGCCAANTGNGCANNGGCNCGTTGATACTNTTATAGAAACCTGTATCCGGATCTCCTTNTTCCACAAAAAAGAGAGGCGTGTGCATGAACAGCCATCGATCCCTGAGGGCAGCCAAGTCGTTCTCCAACCACTCCTGCTGCACCAGAGCTTCCGGAAGCGGTCCATTCAGGATCTGGGAATTCAAGATAACACAGTGCAGATCCTGATGGTCAAAACTGTACCAGGATCTCCCGAATCGATCGTGGAATCGACCAAGCGATTCGGGTGTCACCCACTCGGTCCACATTGTTGGATCTGGCTTATCGCCAATATCCCNGGTCCCGACCACATGGAATGGCTTCAAGTTCAATCGCTCGAATTGATCATATGCCCTGCTTCGGGATTCTTGCTGTTGGGGACGACCGACATTCTATTCGGTCAGATCACCCAAATGCATGACAAGATCCGTANCCAATGCAGCTNCACACTCCCACGCCCGGGCACCACGTGCTGGCNATTCCTGAACCGAATNAAATTCCACGGCTTAGGGTNCCGGATCTAGAATGAAATGNATGTCCGTAATTACCACNAATCCAAACTTTTCGTCCGGCANAAAGGTGCGATCGTATGTCCTATAAGTGTTGTTCATATCAGAAGAAGAACTTCTACAAGATGGATTTGAATAGGAATAAAATTCCTGAGTCACCAGATTCCAGTGAGTCACANAGTCCAGTGTAAGGAAAACCATTCTTAGCNCTTGAATAGTTGGCTAAGGTTCACCTCTTCCANATCCCGCGATCTCGTCGATCATCTCCATCGTTTTCACCGCGTCATCCAGAGAGCAAGCCGGAAATGGCAGCGCCTTCCCGTCCATGACACACTCAAGAAATGTGCGATCCTGTCGGAAGAAACCGGCCTTGTAGCGCTTGTCAAGATCATCCGGCTCCAGGAATTCGGGCTCGAGATCGCGGCATCGAAGAGTTGCAGCGTTGAAGTTCCTGGTCGAGGTCAATGTGGCCCCCTCGGTGCGCACCTCGTACCGGTGTCCACCAGGTCCAAACCAGTCCATCAGGGCACGCCCGATAGCTCCGTTACCGAATTCGAGTAGAGCCGAGCAACAATCGAACATCGGTCCTTCAACTGTGCGGTGTGCCACCGTGACACCTGAGACATCGCCACCGAAGAAACGAAGCATATCCAGTGCATGGATGCCGTTGGCAGCACTCCACCTGCGGAGNACTTCCTCAGAAAACTTGGAGTTGGCCCGCACCCGGGCAACATCTTCGTGTGCCTCCACGGCGACACTTTGAACAGGTCCCGTACCCAGGAGCTGCTTTCTACCACGTAGTTGAACGGAGTAGAAGCGACGGTTGACACCAACCATCGCCAGGGTGTGATGTTGAAGTGCGAGGTCCGCCAGTTCTCGGGTATCCGCAGTATACAGGCCCGGAGGCTTTTCCAGAAAGGTAGGGACGCCTGAACGAATGAAATCAGCAGCTACGGAAGCGACATGTAGAACACTTACCAGCACGAACACCGCGTCCGGCTTCTCCCTTTCAAGCATATCGGTATGTGAAAGCCAGCGTCCTGATATCTCGTACCGATCGGCAGTATTCTGAAGCACCCGAGGATCCGAATCCACCAAGGCGACAACCCGTGCCTCGGGAAGGTCTTTTAGAACAGGCAGGTGGTGCCCGGCGATATTCCCACCACCGATCACGGCGATCTTCAGTGCATCACGTTCGATCATCGTTTCTCCAATTGCAGAAGGTGGATCGTCCNCAAGGATTCGATCCTTTATCNCACNAAGATCTGTGTTTTTNCCCCTCCACTCAACGCAAAAGCAAACCCCTCTTCATCGCTTCGACACNATTATGGAATGTAAGAACAACGANTCNCTTCCCGNTATAAGGGTTGACAATCACCTNATCCAGGTNCATACATCGGAAACCCGATTNNAAACCNATTCCAATACATCGATCTACCTTAAACAAATGAGGAAAACATGAACATCACACCCGACCTGCTCACCTTTCAAGACGGATCCACCGTGGACGCATCCTCCTGGCTTTGCCGGCGCAAAGAACTCTCCGAAGTCATCCTTCCCCAACAGTTTGGCGGCATGCCCCCTAAGCACAAGAGCATCGATGTCATACGCCGCGCATCCAGTCGCATTCGTCACTGGCCGGGTGTTCGGTATCTAACCTTTGAAATTCGCGCCCGATTTCCTGGAGGCGGCGAAATCTCCCTAACACTCTCACTCTGGATACCACCCGGAGATGGGCCTTTCCCCACACTGCTCGACACCGACGGCTGCTGGCGATACCTNAATGACGAAGTCATTCGCGGTGTACTTGATCGAGGNAACATCGCCGCCAGCGTGGATCGAACCGAAGCGGCGGCGGACAACAANGATGCCTACAGGAACACAGGGCTCTATCGCATCTTCCCNGATGCGGATTTCGGTGTCTGTCCCGCCTGGGCCTGGTCCATCCATCGCTGCATCGATGCCCTGGTGACGTTCGACGAAGTGCAGGCTGACGGGATCGCCATTACAGGACACTCCCGAGGTGGCAAGACCGTTCTCCTGGCAGGTGCCACGGATGAACGGATCACCATAACCAACCCTAACAATTCCGGCATCGGTGGCGCAGGGCTCCACCGCGTAAAGATGGCGGGAAGCGAAGTGATAGAGGACTTTTTCCGATCCGGAAACATTTTCTGGTTCGGCAGCGAGTTCGCCGACCACCGNCATCGCGANCAAGAACTCCCGTACGACAACCACTACCTTCATGCGCTGGTGGCGCCACGAGCACTCCTGCTTACGGAAGCCTACGAAGACCACAGTGNTAACCCGGCCGGCACCTACGCAGCGGCCCAGGCTGCGAAGAAGGTCTACGATCTACTCGANAGTGGNGACGCCATCGGCTGGGCCTACCGAGAAAGCGGTCACGCCCATCGCCCTGAAGACTATGCCGCCTTGCTAGACTTCATGGACCGTCACCTGCATGGAAGACAGGTCAAGCGAGATTTCCAGCGCCAACTCTACCCCGACCTGGAAGAGCTTCTCCTGAATAATGAAAAGGAATGAAGATGAGTCGAGCGTCCGCCGGGACCGAACGCAGCCGGCAAAAGCCGGACACAATGACTCCGAAGTCACCAAGATTTATGCGCACCTGACGCCCTCGTCCCTTGCGCCCGTTGTCGAAGATCTGGACTTCGATTTCTGAATCCCGGTCATAATATGGTCATAAGGCACAAACAAGGGGTTACGCGGAAATCGTGTGACCCTTTTTCTATCTCCAGATTGTGGTTTGTACCGTTTTTGTACCACCTGTGAAGAATTGCTAAAGCAAGGGACGAAAAGACAGGCACACTCTACTGTCAGATGTTGCGTTAGAAGCTTTGAAGATTTATCTTACCAATTATAGAATTCAGTCCTGGTTGTTTCCAGGTGCTCGTCCGGGAACTCATCTCCACGCAACGGGTATCGGATACTAATTGAAGAGGTAGAACCAGTAAGTAACATGNNTTTTTGGACTTGTAGGCGCAATCNNCTGAGGTGAAANAGNAAAACTACAAAACAAAGACGATGATATCCGCTCCGCTATTCCTTTCCTGATGACAAACACAACACGGCGCTTAACAGCGCATCCACAGACACCCCACTAATCAGCATACATCAGGGACATTAGGCGATGAGGGGGCTCTCGTCGATGGTATCAAGTGCCCACAACCATTTCGACTGCAATGTTGGCTCAGAGAAAGGACTGGAAATGACCACCGAATGGGGCCTGGACAAGCTCAGGGAAGTGCTCGGCAGTGGTGACGAGCCGCACCTTATGACCGGCGAGCAGTACAAGGAGAGCCTGCGTGACGACCGCGTCATCATCGATTGCAATGGCGAGCGCATCGAGGACATTCCGACGCNCCCGCACTTGAAGCGTTCGGTCGATACGATCGCCGAGACGTTCGACGCGCAGTTCGACGCTGCCACGCGAGACATCACGACCTACACGGATCCCGCCGACGGACAGCGCTACGCCACAGGCTGGCAGATACCGACCGAGCCGGAACATCTGGCGAGGCGGCGCGAGATGCTACGCCTGAGCACCTTGCAGACGCTTGGGGTGTTCGGCCGACCGCCTGATTACGGTTCGACCTGGGCGATGGGCTTCCTCTCCATCGCCGACAAGATNGAGGCCGACAATCCCGCATATGCACAGAATGTGGCCAATTTCGTGAAGATGAGCCGCCGCCACAACCTGATCAGTGCCGATGTAGGCGTCGATGTCCAGTCGGATCGACGCGTCCCGCGCTCAGAGCGCCCANCACGCTTGCACGTTGTNGAACAGCGCCCCGATGGTCTGGTNCTGCGTGGCGCGAAGTCATGCGCCAGCATCGGCGCCATCTCCCACTTCAGCACCTGTGCCACCACTTACACACCGGACCTCGACGACGTCGATGCGATTTTCTGCGCTTTACCGATGAATGCCGAAGGGCTCACGCTGTTGCTTAGAGAGCCAACGGTGGATCCCTACTGCGAGCCTGAGGACCATCCGCTCGACTCGCGCGGCGAGGAAATGGACAACCTGTTGTTGTTCGACGACGTCTTCATCCCCAACGAGTACCTGTTTGGNTTCAACAACAAGGTGCTGCTTGGNCTCTACACCGATTTCAGCGTGTTGGCATTCTGGCACATCCTTGCGCGCCTGGCCTACCGAGGCGAGATTTTCGCGGCGGTCGCGCAGACAATCGTCGATATACTCGGGACCGAACCGGTGCAGTCGGTGCGCCACGCAGTTGCCGAGATCATCGAGTATGCCAAGCTGCTCAAATCAACTGTGATCGCCTCGGAGGCCGAGGCCTATATGCGTAACGGGGTTCTCATCCCCAACAACGAGTACCTGATTCCAGGGCGCTTGCGGTCAACCGAAGCCTATCCCCGCGTTTTGCATCTACTGCGCGACTTGAGCGGCCAGGGTATTGTCAGTCGGTGGCCGAAGGCGGTCTGGGACAACCCCAAGTTTGGCGATCTCTTCGAGGAGTGGATGCCGGGTGTTGATGTGACGGCACGCGAGAAGAATCGGTTCTTCAACTTCGTCTGGGACATTTGCTGCAGCGGCCACGCGANTCGCGTGGCGATGTTCGAGCACAACAACGCTACACCACCAGCCGTGATCCGCGAACAGGTCTATCGTGGCTGGAAAAGGGAGGAGTATTGCGAATTCGTTCGAAGATACGTTGGCATCAATCCGAAACGGCCGACATAGGGGCGCTGAAAAAAAATCCGTCGTAGGGCGCGACGAGCATGAAGCTGAAAACGAAGACAAAGAGGAAGGACACCCCCCAAGAGGAGGCAATCCGATGCGTCAAGCAGGCATGCACCTATCGTGATCTTGAAAGGTGGCCGGCTGCGCTGTGGAAGACAAGATCCGTGTGGTTAAACGCAATCCGGAAATTCCCGTCCTTTCATGAGAGGATAGTCAGGCTTTTTTTCCGGAGAGCCTGTCCAGCGGGACCTGGCGCTCATATAAAGCGAAGCGAGCCCACGCCGGCGGTTTGNGGTATTGTTGGGGCCGGACCGATGAAGCAGCAGGCTATGATGAAAAGAGACACTGCCGGCCTTCATCGTGATGGGGACCTCCTTGCTGCGGTCGAAAGCGGAGTCGGGTACGCACATGTCCTTCCGATCGCCGACCATCCAGACCTGGCTGTGCTCAAGCGGTCCCTCCTTGTGGCTTCCCGGAACGACCCACATACAGCCGTTCTCCAGAGTGACATCATCAATNGCGGACCATGAGCTGACTAGATTCATGGGTTCTATCGAAAAATACGGGGAATCCTGGTGATACGTCTTTTCAATGCCCCCGGGAGGTTTCAAGAAAAACCCATCCGCCAAGAGTTTGATATCGGGTCCGAGCAGGCTCTCAACGACACTTAGGATACCGGGATTCCGAGCGAGGTCCAGGAAAACCTGATCGTGTTCGGCACAGTGGTTTAACTTTCGAAAGTTGTCCAGATACCGGGTTCGATCTGCATTGGGTTCGAATTCCAGGTGTTTCTTGGGAAAATCGGTCCGTCCTTGAACAATATCTACAATCCGACGGCGAATGGTCTCCAACTCAGGCTCTGATATAAGGTCCTCCACAATGAGAAAACCATCANGTTCGAATTGCGCCACCTGCTCATCACCAAGCATTGCCTCTCCTCCTTTCCTGTTATCATGAGAAGACATCCCGGGAAACCCAGGCAGAGCGACAACCATCTTCCCGCAGAACCGCCAATGGCACAGGCACGGTTCTTGTCGATCCCGTGCCTGTCCGAGTCATTCTTGAGTCACGCAACATCTCTCTTGCAGTCGTAGAGGTCCTGGGGAAATGCAACTTCTATGCTGTTTTTTTTCGGGGCAAGTTTGTACCCTAGCAGCTCCTGGATATACCGAAGATCGGTCCCACGCTCTATGGGCTGCAAAAGAATGCCGTAGCGTGTGTACCGACACGGTCTTGTGAATGTTAGCTTTTTTGTAAACCCGGTCAAAACCTTTTTGGACTGATCGTTCAGTCAAATGTCGTCCTGGTTTGGCACCCGGGAACTGCCATTTTTTGGTTTGATATTGACTCATGTAGTCTTGCACCACCTTTAGGGCGAATTAGAAAGAGGACGATATTAACAGGTCGCTGGGTGCACTTGAAGATGCACTCACCGGAATCTACCAGGAATCGCACTCCTTTTCACCCGCCTTGGCAACGCTCGACTAGTTCAAGGCCGGGTATCTCCTCTACGGAGACGAGATTTTTCAGAATCTTTCTGGTCTGAACCACGAAATCAGTGGGGCGCTGGAAGCTGCAGCGAACCATGAGATCGTTCCCCTCGTCTATGCCTCAGCTGGGTCCTCCGGCCAACCGATTCGCCGCGGGACCTACGACCGGCTCGCNGGCGATATCCTGGACCGTCTCCGGGAAGCCTTCCCTGTGGACGGCGTGCTGATGACCATGCACGGCGCTATGGCGGCCGAACACCACGACAACGCCACCGGGAGTTTGCTTCAGGCCGTCCGAGATGCCGCAGGCACCGATGTGCCCATCGTAGCCACCCTGGACCTTCACGCAAACCTGACCCGGGGGATAGCCCGTGCAGTGGACGTCCTTGTTGGTTACCATACGTCGCCCCACATCGATCAGGGGGATACCGGTCGCCGGGGAATGGCACTCTTGCTGCAGATCGCAGAGGGAAAGGTCAAACCTCAAACCTCGCTGCGCTAGATCCCCATGGTCGTCCCCGGCGAAAATGGGCGGACCACGGCGGGTCCATTTTCAGAGGTGATGGACCGGGTGAAACGCCTGTAGCGGGAGCCCGGCGTTCTGGCCGCTTCTGCCTAACCCCTACAGCCGTGGCTCGACCTCCCCAAAATGGGCTGCNGCGTGGTCGTCGTCACCGATTGGGAGGCGGGCCGTGCCGAATCCGAGGCCGAAAGTCTTGCCCGTGCATTCTGGGAACAACGCAAAGATTTCATCCCCTACCTGACACCCGTGCAGGAAGCCATCGATCGAGCGCTGGCCGATGACCGGCGCCCCTTTGTTCTTTCCGACTCGGCCGATGCTCCAAGCTCGGGCCCCAGGGGACAGCACGACGCTTTTGAAAGCCCCCCTCGACCGGGAGATCCGCGAGACCGCTCTGCTCAACATCGTAGATCCCCCGGCAGTTTCTGCCGCGCACAGGGCCGGCATAGGTGCCACACTGCAGCTTACGGTCGGTGCGACTTTCTCATCGACCTTCTACAGGCCGGTCACCTTCGCCGCGTATGTCAATTCCCTTTCGGACGGGACCTTTCGGAATAAGGGGCCTGGCTTCCAGGGCGTGGAAATCCAGATGGGCAGGACCGCCGTTGTTGTATCGGGAGCCATCCACCTTGTGATTATGGAGCAGCCAGTGATCCAGTGGCACCCGGAGCTCTACCGCAGTCAGGGACTAGAGCCCACGGAAGCGAAAATCGTGACCACCAAATCCCCTGTCGCCTTTCGAGCAGCTTACGAACCCCTTGCAGCGGAAATTATAGTTGACGACCTGGAAGGCGAATTGCCGGAGACCAATACCTGAAAACTGACGACAATCGACGAGCAACCTTTCACGCAGGAGTAGGTTTATGAACTACGTGGACGCACACGTGCATGTGTGGACCGACGATTTCAGCAGGTACCCCTTGGCCGAGGGTTTCACCGTCGCGGAAATGATGCCGCCGACCTTCTTCCCCGAGGAGATCATCGCCCACGGCAAAGCCGCTGGCGTAGACCGGATCGTGCTGGTGCAGATGAGCTACTACGGGGACGACAATCGCTATATGCTCGACGTGATGCGCGAGTACCAGGGAGTGTTTTCGGGGATCGCGATCATCGATCCCGAGGCCGCGCGGCCAGACGACGAGATGCGGCGACTTGCCAAAGAAGGCGTGCGCGGTTTCCGCGTCCGCGAGGACCAGCTAGTGGAGACCTGGATGGACGGGCCGGGCTACGAGCGGATGCTGGCCTGCGGCGCGGAGGAGAATCTGGCGATTTGCCCGCTGATCAATCCCCTGGCCCTGCCATCTCTGGCCCGGCGCTGCGAGCAGTTCCCCGACGCGCCGGTGATCATCGACCACCTGTGCCTGATCGGTGAGCGCGCGCCGCTCAGCGACGAGCAGATCGACGCGCTGTGCCGGATGGCTCAGTACCCCAGGGTGATGGTCAAGGTCTCGGCGTTTTACGCGCTGGGCGAGAAGAAGGCGCCTTATCTGGACCTGGCGGATATGATCCGACGCGTGTACGAGGCCTTCGGCGCCGAGCGGCTGATGTGGGCCAGCGACTGCCCCTACCAGGTGCAGGGAGGGCACGATTACGCGGCGAGTGTCGAGTTGATCGAGCGGCGGCTTGACTTTATTTCGAAGGAAGACCGGGGTCGGATACTGCGGGATACGGCGGCGGGTATTTTCTTTTGATACTTCGCCTAGCAACCCCCGCTCCCCGATTAACCCAACCCCACCGCCGTGCTGGATGCTGAGCTGGAGACTCACCCGATCGGAGGCAGGAAGAATGTCCGAGATTTTATTACAAGCGGGTATCCGCGCCCTTGGTCCGGCGAAAATCTAGCCGGACGGGGGCATAAGGTACAGGACGATGAAGCGTGGTCGAACGAGATGAGCCGGGTGTGTGCAATTACGGTTGATCAGGAGACAGGAGGTGCAGACCCACCGGGGCCGGCTTATGCGATCGGGTGGTGAGTCAAACACGAAGCTTCAGGATCACAGGGAAATGGGGAATCATATCGAGTTCTCGGAAAGACGGGGTTGAAAGTTTCGTCGGTCGTATTCCGCGTGCTATCCTAAACTGATGAGCCAGACGCCGCGTGGCTACCGNGAGTACCACACGCTCCCCGGCACTTCCACCCGATCCTCCTTACCAAATTCCATCAGGTAAGCGTGAATAATACCATCGTCGTTGTGATCCACGAATTGCTTATCCTGGAAGGGTCGGTCGAGAACAATGCTCCCAACGAACGGCGCCACCTGACCGATAGGCTCCATCGCCTCGTTGACCACGTGCATGCCGACCCAAGCAATTGGGATCCTCGATGAAGTTGCCAGGCGCTTCTCTTCCGGCTCGGTCTTGGTGATCGTCGCACGGCCGGCGATGGGGTCCTGATCCCCGAAGTCGAGGATGTTACCCTCTCGAACACCTCGCACGACGACGCTGCCGCCGTAGGCGCCGGCGTCGATGGCGGTGGTCAGGCCGGTGATCTCGCAATTGGCCGGTAGCGATTCGTTCAGTAGGACGGTGTTGGCCGCGTAATCACAGGACCGAATGGTGGCGTGAAGCGCCTTGGCGTCGCTCAGTGCCCAATTGCCCACCGCAAGCAGGCTAGCGATGGGAACACACGGTTGGCAGACCCGTCGTTCAAGCCTTTGCTGGAAGCCTTGAGGGTTTCCGTGCAAGGAAGGAAATATTGATCACAACATCAAGTTTCTCAAAGGAAGCTCAGGAATATGTCGAGTCTATCGAAAAGAGGATTGTTCTAATCGACGGATCTCAACTCACCGAACTCATGATTGAATTTGGGATTGGGGTTACAGAAGTCGCTACCTATCCTCTCAAGCGGATTGATAGCGACTACTTTGAGACAACCTAGAAGCAGCACCCTCAGAATTCGCCACAAAAGAGCTTCTTGTTAGCTGACCCAAATAAGGGGTTACGCCGTTTAGACGTAACCCCTTATTTCTATTGGTCGGGGAGATAGGATTCGAACCTACGACCCCCTGCTCCCAAAGCAGGTGCTCTACCGGGCTGAGCCACTCCCCGTCATCTTTCCATCCAATCTGACTCTGCAGCCGCCAAATCTGATGCAAATCGAATATACAATGGTGGGATATTTGTGTCAATCCTCCTGTCGCCTTGAGGCTAGGACACAGACCCCGTGATCTGGTACGCCCAACCGCAATTTATCTAACACACCGTCCGATCGAAGGTGACATACAGGGCAAACCATCGAGCCAAATTGCATTCGTGAGATTGGCACCTTAGAGTTGTGTACCAACGAGGACAGCTCCTGTGAAGTTTGCCCCACGCAAGTCAGCCGTGCTCAAATTCGCTCCACTGACATCCGCACCGGCCAGACGCGTTTCGAAAATCCACCTCGTACATATCTGACCCACGAAAATCTGCACCTGTTAGATTGGCGCCGTAGAATCCGTACTGAATGAGTTTCAGGTTTCTGAGATCTCTTCTCCGTAGATCACAAAGCGAACAGTTTGCATTCTCCGCGGGAAAATCATCCGGCGGGGAATGCAACGCATCGTCGGTCAAAGGAGACAGGGGAACAAATCTCAACCTTTGGTCTAGGCCTACATCAAGAACCAGGAGGCGGGTCTCGTCGCTCCTGACAGTGATACTACCCCACCGATCGTGCACGGTTCCAGAGATGCCATTAGTTGCCTGAGCCACATAATAGCCGCTGACGTTCTTCAGACGTGTCTGAGGATCAGCTTCGATCGTGATTTCAGCATGGCCCTTCACACCAGTTGTCCATCGCCATTTGAAGTTCAGCCGCCTGCCGGATATCGAACGTTACAGGGAGATTTCCACACCTTCAATAAGCCTTACCATTTCTTCCAAGAAAGACNGACAGAACCAACCGGNGCGAATCGTTCTAACTATCGGTGAGGAACGACTCATCCGAATCCACGACTGCGATCTTGGAAGAAGAACTCCGAGGACCACCGTCGCTTAATGGCAGGTGGTCCTCACATCCGGCAAGAAGAAGAACGGTACAACTCAGGATATATCTGTTTCTCGTTTCGCATGTTGTTCAATGCCCCTAAAATAATTCCGGTTCTGGCGGTTAGATGTCTTCCGTCACGTGTCGATGGCGTCTAGAAGTCTCAACAATGGGTAACGCAATACTTTAAGGATGCCTCAAGGCAGAGAATGTGTNAATGTNGGTGGTGCCATAGCTCAAAATTGCATATAACTGGACCACACTTTCTTAGAGCCTATCCTCTCCAAAACAGAGACACCATTTCAGGAAACTGCACCTCCATTTCCACGCTTAAATGGCTGAGCATTTCACATTGAAGTGGCTTCCTGTGTACCGGCTCTTCAGACCAAAAACTGCTTGTCAAAGNGNAATCTCCACATTACGTTAGGGCGNNCAATGAGNGTGCCNCCNAACNTNGCNNCTTTTCAGGCGGAAATCCATCCAAGGTTCAACATTGAACCTATTTAGTGCTAATTATCACACTAAAGTTAGGGCACAAATCCAAACTTATACACTATATCAAATTTATTTTTATCAACACCTACTTAAATAACGTCCAGATTTAAAAATCTCCCTTCGTGTGGAATAATTCAGTTTGTCCTGTTTGGAGTACTTTTATGCCTGACAAACCTGTCCTGATCATTGACGGTCATCTCGATATGGCCTACAACGCGCTTTTCTACCGGAGGGACCTCACCCAGCCGGTTAACGTACTGCGCGAACGCGAGGATCCAGTGCGACGCGGAATCTCTCAACACGCGGACTCCCTGGAACGTCGGAAGGGAATCGAAGACAAGCACTACACAGTCACAGTTACACTCCCGGAAATGCGTAAGGGTCACGTCGGAATAATGCTCTCCACAATCATGGCGCGGGTAATGGCGCCCTCGATCGTCTCACACAACTCGGTGCGCACCCAGGGGACCGCTTACGCGCGTGGTCAGAGTCACCTCCACTATTACAACGCCCTGGAGCGAGAAGGGGAAATCACCTTCATCCGTACCTCAGCGGACCTCGACGCCTGTGTCGAATCCTGGAGAAATCCAACTCCCGAAACACCTGTCGGACTCATTCTCACCGCCGAGAGTGCCGACCCGATCCTGGGTCCCGATCAGGTACAGGAATGGTGGGACGCCGGGCTTCGGTCGGTCTCCCTCACCCATTTCGGCGCAAACAGCTACGGACACGGATCTGGCACCCTGGGCGGCCTCTACCCACCGGCCTATCCATTGATGGACGCACTTAAAGAAGTGGGAATGATCCTGGACCTCACCCACGCTGCAGACCTCACCTTCTGGCAAATTCTCGACTACTGGGACGGTCCTGTTCACGCCAGCCATTGTAATTGTCGATCGCTCACCCCGGGTCAGCGTCACCTCAGCGATGAAATGATCAAAGCACTCATCGACAGGGGCGGAGTCCTAGGAGTGGTTTTCGCGGAGCAAATGCTCTCGCCAACCTGGGAATGGGACAACCCCTCGACACACTACACCACCGGGACCCGGCCAATGAAAGCCGTTGTCGAACACATCGACCACATCTGCCAGCTCACAGGAAACGCCGACCACGTCGCTTTCGGTACGGACCTTGACGGAGGATTCGGCAAGGAACTCGCACCAACAGACTACAACACCATCGACGACCTGCAGCGATTCCCCGCAATCCTCGAAGAGAGTGGCTACAGCGTGGAAGACATCGACAAAATCTGTCACGGTAACCTGATCCGCCTATTCAAAAGTAATTGGAGCTGAGCCAAATGTCAGACACTCGTCCACTTATCGTAGACAGCCACCTGGACCTGGGTGCAAACGCGATCCAGATCAACCGAGACCTGCTCCAGCCTGCGGCCACTGTGAGAATTCACGACGCCGAGCCCGTGATGAGAAGCTTCGGGAGTTGCACGGTCACCTTCCCCGAACTCCGCCGGGGCAAGGTAGGCATCATCTTCGGCACGGTAATGTCCCGCCTCGACCCGAACGACAACTGGACCCGCACGGGGATGTGGTGTCAGGCCCAGTGCCACGGCGTCGGACGCGGTCACCTCGCCTACTACCAGGCCCTCGAACGCGAAGGTGTGCTCCAGTTTATCCGAAACACGGAGGACCTGGAAAACGTCGTCACCACCTGGGAGAATCCTGCTGCCGACACACCCCTTGGACTCGTCCTGGCAATGGAAAGTGCTGACCCGATCCTTGATCCGGACCAGGTCCCCGAGTGGTACGACCTTGGGCTGAGAATGGTCAGTATTTCCCACTACGGCGTCAGCGCCTATTCCCACGGTACGGGAACGGAGGGCGGACTCTTGCCCAGAGCCAAACTGCTCCTAGACGCCTTCAAGGAAGTTGGCATCATTGTGGATCTTACGCATACCACCGACCAGGCCTTCTGGGAGATCCTGGACATTTACGATGGTCCTGTTGCCGCGTCACACCACAATTGCCGGGCGCTCACACCGGGTCAGCGCCAGCTCACGGATGAAATGATCAAGGCAATTATCGAACGGAACGGTGTCATCGGCGCATCCTTCGACTCCTGGATGCTGGACCCGAACTGGCAGCACGAGATCCCCTGCTACGACCAGACCAGCGGGGCAACACTGGAAACCGTTGTCGACCACATCGACTATATTTGCCAGATGGCCGGCAACACGAATCACTCCGGAATTGGCACCGACCTGGACGGGGGATTCGGCCAGGAGCAGGCGCCGCGAGACCTCAACACGATTGCCGACTTACAGAGCCTGCCCACGATCTTCGAAAGACGTGGATACAGTGACGCGGATATTCAGAGGATCCTCTCCGGGAACTGGATTCGCCTCCTGAAGGAAGTCNGGTCGACCTGACCCTTCGCAACCCCGCCTCAACTCCTCTACAATCCAGTTGATAGATTTGAGCCACGAATGTCCGAAAAGCCCAACTTGATACTCATCACCACAGACCAGCAACGCGGCGATTGCCTCGGGTGCGATGGGCACCCTGTCCTGGAAACACCCTACTTGGACGAACTCGCCGAGGGCGGTGTGCGATTCCCTCACGCCTACACATCGGTGCCTTCCTGCACGCCTGCAAGGGCCGGAATCCTCACCGGAATGGATCAGTGGAATCACGGCCGTCTAACAATGACGGGGTCCCATCCTCTGGAATATCCAGCCACGCTTCCCGGGGAGCTCGCAAAAGCCGGATACCACACGCAGGCCGTTGGCAAAATGCATCACTCNCCCCAGAGAAGGCTCTACGGATTTCACCATATGGTCCTGGACGAGAGCGGCCGTCGCCAGGGAAACTTCATCAGCGACTACCACCTGTTCTTCGACAAACACAAGGAAGGCGAATACGGATACCGCGACCACAGTGTGGACTGGAACTCCTGGATGGGTAGACCTTCTCACCTGCCCGAGCACCTTCATCCAACGCACTGGACCGCCAGCGAAGGCATGAAATTTATACAGCAGAGGGATCCCACGAAGCCCTTTTTTATGTGGCTTTCATTTGCGCGGCCACATTCTCCTTACGATGCACCACAGACCTACTATGACATGTACATCGACAACCCCGATATCCCGAAAGCTGCCGTCGGCGACTGGTCTGCCCGTTACGACAAGCAAGTCGCCGACACCAANGCCCCTCGGACCCACCGAACCGACGCAGAAACCCACCGAGCCCGCGCAGCTTACTACGGGAACATTACGTTTATCGATCACCAGATCGGCCGCGTATTCTACGAACTGCGACGTCACGACCCCAAGACCTACGCGAATACGTTCATCATCTTCGCCTCAGACCACGGTGATCTGATGGGTGACCACCACCACTGGCGAAAGACCTACGCTTACGAGGGGTCAGCGCGTGTTCCTTTCCTGATGAAATATCCGAGCGGGTGGACATTTCCACGCGACCAGGTCTACGACCACCCAATTGAACTTCGTGACATAATGCCCACCATGCTCGATGCCGCCGAAGTAGATATCCCCGAATCCGTCGACGGACAAAGCCTCCTCGACCTCTCCCGTGAAGAGCCCACCACCTGGCGTGATTTCGTCCAGGGAGAACACACCACCTGTTACGATCGCGAACACGGAATGCAATACGTAACCGACGGTCGTGAAAAGTACATCTGGTTCCACCACACAGGTGAGGAGCAGTTCTTCGATCTCGTAAAAGATCCGTTGGAATGCAATGACCTTTCCGCCGAGGCTGATCACCAGGCTCGGATCGACATCTGGCGGGGGCGACTCGCCAAAGTCAATGAAGAACGCGGCGATCCCAGAGGAAAGGATGGACAACTCGTTACTCAGCCTGGTGGCGCGCTTCAGCTCTCGCCCAACTATCACAAATGGCGAAAACGCGCGGAGCTGGTTGACGAGTAGGGACACGAAATCGCAACAGGTTTCACAAATGAATGGGGTGCCCGATGGCTAAGAAATACTGGCTGATGAAGTGTGAGCTAAGTTCCTGCTCGTTCGAAGAACTCAAGACCGACCGGCCCAACAGTACGGGGAAATGGCGCGGCGTTCGGAACTATCAGGCGCGGAACTCGATCCGAGACGATTTCAAGAAGGGTGACCTGGTCCTGTTCTACCAGTCGAACTGCGACGAGCCGGGGGTACCAGGAATCGCCGAAGTCGTCAAAGCGGGATATCCCGACCCCTCCGCCTTCGATCCAGACCACACCTATTACGACGAGAAATCCGACCCGGACAATCCGACCTGGTACTCGGTCGACATCAAGTGGAAGAGAAAATTCAAGTCCCTCGTCAGCTTGAAAGATATGAAGGCGAGAAAGGGCCTGAAGGATATGAAAGTCGTGCAACGGTTTCAGCGACTGTCGGTCCAACCCGTCACGAAAAAGGAGTTTGATACCATCTGCAAGATGGGGGAGAAATAAGGTAGATAGTTGCGGGGTGGCGAGTTGCCAGAACGAACTCCAAGTCTCATCCAGGGGGTGCACAGCAGAATCAGACTGGAACGCCCCAACGTACGCGGATCCTAATAGACANAGGGGCAGGATGAATGAATCATCCCTCCCCTTTTTGCTTCCTACTACTATCTTCCTATGGTTCCTTCGGAACCTCCACCGGCAAATCCAGCCGGTCTCCCCACTCCTTCCAGGACCCGATGTAGTTGCGGACCATGGGGTATCCCAGTAATCGCAACGTCAGGTACGAATGGGCGGAGCGGTATCCGCCTTGTCAGTAGCAGGCTACGGTTTTTTCAGGTGTGACACCGACCAGGTTATATATCTCTTGGACCTTGTCTGCCGACTGGTATGCTCCCTTCTCGTCCAGACATGTCTTGTAAGGCACGTGAACGGCTCCGGGGATCGCGCCCCCTCTCGCCGACCTGGCCACCCGGGCGTAATACTCGTCATCGCTGCGAACATCCAGTGCGACGAAATCCTCGGCTCCCAGAGATTCCAGAACCTCTTCAGCACCAATGTGTCGTTGAGGAACTGCCTCTGTCTCAATCTCTTCGTGATCCGGCTCCTCGCAATCGATAGTCACCTCATTTCCTGCCCCAATCCACGCCTTAAGCCCACCGTCTAGCACACTGACATTCTCGTGTCCTAGATACTCGCAGATCCAGAACCCCCTGGCCGCCTTCATCCCAGAGTCTTCCTCGTAGAACACCACCCTCTGATCGGACCCAATACCTCTACTCCCAAATAGATAGCGAAACATCCACATAAACGCGCAAAATGGTGCATCGCTCGTATCGTTCAGGCTGATACCGTAAACATCTAGATGAATCGCCCCGGGGATGTGACCTGTCGCGTAATCGTACACAGAACGTGTGTCGACAACACGAAGATTCGGATCGCCGAGCACTTTCTTCAGTTCCTCCNGGCTCGTCAAGAGCCTCGGATTCGCAAATCCTTTATCCATATACCCTCCTCCTTAAGAGCATTTTCACTCTGTTTGNCTCGGTCTATCTTTTCGACTCAAGCTGATCGCCTTTCTGGTCACCACCTGGCCACGCCCAATGTGTATTCTCTCACGTTTCGCCAGCGATCTCTTACGCCGGCCGTAGGCCCCCGGACACCGGACGCGTTTCTCGACATTCACCTCGGACCANCCTTCGGCCACGCGATTGGAACGCCCTGTTGTCCAAGCCATTTCTGAAGTCCATCCAGCAAATTGGAATCACTCCTCACTTGCCTTGGTACCGTTCTCTTATCAATGCAGAATGCCGCCAGCGCCCCCGCAGACTCACCGATATTCCACTCCACCGGATGCAATCGGTAGCACCCGTTGGTAATGTGGGTCACGCCAAGATTTTTGCAAGCTGGGAGGAGATTCTCCATTCGCTGCGGGATCAACGAACCCAGCGGGATCTGGAATGGCAAGGAACTGATATCGATATAATTGTCTCCTCCGCTGCTTGGGTGCAGGTCGATCCGGTAGCTGCCAATGCCAACCGAATCGAAAAATCGTTCGGCCTCGACCTCTTCCCTCGAATCTCCAGTCAGGTCCATTCGAGCGTCGGTGCCAACGTGCTGCTCCACCACCGTAAACTCTGCCCTGATCCGCCTGGACTCCCGAATATAAGGGTACTTGGCCAAACCATCTTCAGTACCCACCACATCCGGGCGCAGGCGCAGACCCGGCCATCCTGTTCCTCCGTCCGGCCTGGTCGCCTCAGTCTGCATCCAATACAGCAGGGACAGACTCAATTGCTTCCCTTTTCTCAGGTGCTCCTCAGCTTCCTCGTCACTCACCTCGAACAGGTTGCCCAGCCAGTAATCGATCTGCGGCCAATTCACCAGACAGATGTCACTTGCGAACGTCCCGGGCTCAAAATTCGTCCTGTCCACGATCCTCCGGTAGGTCCAGAAATCACCTCTAGTATCTCCCTCCGGGTGAATCGTCCGCACATTCGGATCCAGGGAGATCGGGTGGGTGTAGGCCCAGTCCAGTATTGGACCTGGCCAGGAAGGTGTCAGATCAGGCACGTAAGACCGCCAGAAATCGTACATCTCCGGCTTTTCGATAGTGTGATCTTCACCCTCGAGATGGTCCATTGCGAAACAACAGGTGAACGACTGCATATTCTGGGGCTGGTATTCGGAAGGCGCGTGCGGCTCTCCGGTGGTTTCCTGAGATTCGAAACCTGTTACNTACTCCGTCCCGGTCAGGGGCAACAATTCACCGGTTTCCGTCGCATCCAGAAAATAGGTTCCCGTCAAGGTGATTTCGTCACCTGTTTTGGTGCTCGCCACGGTAACCGCTCGAACCCGGTCGCCCTCGACATCCGCTGACTTCGCCTTGCTGTTCAACAGTACCGTCACCTGACCCGTGCTCGTGTAACAGGCCAGCAACTCGTTCATTACCGCGAGTGAAACTTTCGGCTCGTGACAGATCCTGGACACGCCGGCGTTCCCTGGGTTGAGATCCACGCGACTTCTCGCTGTGGCAGTCAAGGGATAGTTTCGTCGGTAGTAGTCCCGCACAAGAGCCCGATAGCNCAGATAGGACCGGGTTCCGCCAAAACTCTCCACCCAGGGATTCTCGTCAGGAGGGACAGCTTGCTGTGTCAACTGCCCGCCAATCCAATCGGTCTCCTCGGTTATCACCACACATTTCCCCGTCCTGGCCGCTGTAAGCGCCGCCGCTACACCGCCTGTCCCACCTCCTATGATGGCCACATCGTAACGTTGCTCCACAGTCTTCTCCCTCTGGTTGTCGGTTGGTCCCGCTCGAACCTAGCCTGACAAAATTACACCAATGAGCAACTTCAAACTGAATCTAAGGGCAGATACGGGCTGCAACAACGGAAATTTGCGAGGAAACTGGCGTAACAGCGCCTGACTGTGCCTCAAATTCTAAGTAAAAAGACCCTCAAAACTCCGGATTTGGCCATAAACGCTGTTTTAATGGATATTTACTCCGTTTTTTTCATCATATCTCAATCGGCTCCTTCAGTTGCAGTCCATGGATCCCGCCAAAGAGTCGCGTATTTCACCCTGGATCCTAGTGGAAGCCAAGGCGCATATTAGCGAACTCTTTCCAGGCCTCGTATGTGGCCAATTTCAGTCGAAAGTTTGACATTTGTCAAGGGTGCGAGAATCCTTATTGTCTTTGGATCGATATCTATTGCTCAACTGATTGATAATTCGCCTTTTGCAAACTTTCTCCCACAAAAAGCCGTGGACAAAAATGCCCACGGCCTAACAGCTACACGGGTGTCTAGATGTATATCAGTCGCCGTCCAGAATCTTCCCAATTTCCTCGAGCTCTCCTGCAGACAATTCAACAGAAGCAGCCTTCACATTGTCCTCCAGCTGCTCCATCTTCGTCACACCGGCGATCACCGAAGGAATCTGCTTGTTCGCGAGCATCCAGGCGATGGCAAGCTGAGCCAAAGAGATTCCCTTCGACTNTGCCACGCCTACCAACCCTTCGATCCTGTCCAAATTGGCTTCCGTCAGGAATTCATCCTGTGTCCCGTCGTCAACAATCCGTCCGCTCGCGCCATCCAGCTGGCTCTTGAGATATCTGCCCGTGAGCAGGCCGCTCGCCAGGGGATAGTACGGAATCACGCCAATGCCGTCCTTTGCCGCAGCTTTTAGCAGATCGGACTCCTTCCCGTTCTCCTCCGAGGCAATCGCATCCCTCTCCAGCATATTATACCTGTTCTGAACGGCCGCGATTCGTCTCGAGAGATCCTTCCCCACCTTCTCCAGTGCTGAAACGACATTCGCCATCTGCTTCGCCGAATGGTTCGACACAGCCAGGTATCGCACCTTGCCTTGCGTCACGAGATCATCGAACGCGCCCCACGTTTCCTCGATCGGCACTCTGTAGTTTCCATCTCCGTCCGTGCCGTCCTGGTGCAGATAAAGCAGATCGATGTAGTCGGTCTTCATTCTTTCCAGACACTTGTCGACACCAAAGCGGATGTAGGACCTCGACGCCCCCAGTTGATTGGGTGTGAAGTCCGCCGACATCGCGTGCTCGTCCCGAACGGGATTATGAATCTTCGTCGCAATCACCACCTGCTCTCTGACAGATTGAGGCCTTGCCTCGAAATACCTCCCCAGCAATCGCTCGGAATTGCCCGATCCCAAGTTGTAGGAACATGCCGTGTCCCAGTGGAACACGCCCAATTCGAGGGATCGATCCAGCACCTCGAATCCATCGTGATCACCGATACGAGAACCGTCATACAGTGGATCACCCCATTTCCACATCCCTAGACCCACCGTGGACACGAACAATCCGGAATCACCGACCCTTCTGCACGGCATCCCTCTGAATTCTTCAGCCATAACATCTACCTCCTGTGCTTGATAAATTTGGGGACATTTCANTCCCCCGATACAGACAACTCAGGATGTTTCCTGTGCCACTTTGTGGTTTGCTCGAACGTCAGGGCGGTTCTTAGAACAGTCGCCTCGTCATAAAGCCCGCCGAAGAAGGTGATCCCCCTGGGAGAACCGTCCACGAACCCGCAAGGAACGGTTACCGCCGGGTTCCCGGTCAGATTTGTCACCCTGCCGTTGCACCCGGNGAACGGTGGGCCGATCAGAACATCCCATTCGTTCATCAATGTTTCCATATCCTGCATCATCATCGATCTAACACGCTGTGCCCTAAGATACTCGACCGCCGGTACAGTACGTGCAATTCTTAGCGCCTCCGGCCAGTGGCTCCTATCGCGTTCGGACATCGAATCGATCTCCCCGCTCCGAGTCAGGTCGTCGAATGCGGCAGCTGCTTCTACGGGTAAGACGATATCGGCCACGGAAGGGTATTCGGGCAGCTCTACCGGTTGTGGATCGATGCCCATCGAACGGATCTCACCCAGGGCGCTCTCGTTTACAGCTCGATCNACATCTGCGTTGACATCCTCGAAGTCCTTAACCAGATAACCTACTCGNAGACTGTCCGGATCCTTCCCGGAGGGCCAGCCAAAGGGAACGTCCACAACCGAATGGTCCTTCCCNTCGGGACCGTAAATCTCTGCAAGAACNGCCGCACAATCCTCCACACCTCTGCACATTGGACCCAGCTTGTCCATTGTCCAGCAAAGCGCCATCGCTCCGTACCGACTCACTCTCCCGTAGGTCGGGCGCAGCCCGACAACACCGCAGGTCGCACTAGGGCTTACAATGGATCCCTGTGTCTCCGACCCGATACTGAAACCGACAAGCCCTGCTGCCGTGGCTGACCCGGGACCAGCTGAGGAACCACTCGATCCGTTTTCCGTATTCCAGGGATTCCGCGTCATCCCCCCGAACCAGTTGTGTCCGCTTGCTAGAGCGCCCAGGGAGAGTTTTGCTACCAGTACGGCACCAGCTTCTCTCAGACGAACACCCACGGTGGAATCCCGATCGATCACCTGATGCTCGAATGGCGTCGCCCCCCACGTGGTCGGGATCCCGCGCGTCGCCAGCAGATCCTTCGCGCCCCAGGGGATACCGTGGAGCGGCCCTTTGTATTCGCCCTGGGCGATCGCCTTCTCGGCGGCCTCTGCCTGTTCGAGTGCGAGTGCTTCGGTAAGCGTCACCACGCAATTGAGATCGGGTCCGTAGGTCGTCAGCCGATCCAGATAGAGCCGCGTCAGTTCCACAGGTGAAATCTGTCGTGACGCGATCAGCCTGGACAGCTTCGATACAGGAAGGAAAGCCAGTTCATCAGCTGCACTCGGCTTCCCGACCTCCTCATTGGTCAGCCAGGAGAATCCTTCTGTCCCACCCACCCCTTCACCCACCGTGCCGGGNCTGAAGAACGTCGGGGGCTCCACATCGTATCCGATGTCCACTTCTCTGAGGTGCTCGTAATGTCCTCTTGATCGTTCGATACGACGCCAGACACTCGACGAAATTTTCTTGGGAAAGGTCAGCCCGGTCAGTGCCAGTGTGCCTGCCAGAGCATCCTGAACATCGCGTTCCTGTGCGAGTGCGACTGGCGAGAGATTCACGCACCGAATCTCGGTATCGATATCCGGACTGCAACCGACTCCTACTTCCCCGTGGGTATACAGCAAATCGGGATACCACACCTCATTGTGACCCGTTCTGCGTTCGATACTCGGAAGCCAGTTGGAAACACCGGGTTCATCGGGAGACACCCTGTAGGTGGAAATCGTGTCCCCCTTGTCTCTCGAAGTAAACAGCACGATCTCGTTGGTCGGATCCGCCCAACCGCCGCCTGGTTTGCACACCACTCCAGCTGCGTATAGCACCTGTTGCACACCCATACTCAAGGCACAAACGTCGGACATCTGGCATTCACCCCACAACCTCTGTGCCTCNGGCAACAGGGAAAACTCTTCCCAATAGCCTTTCCGCCAGCGATACAGAATTGTTTCGTGGACGTCTCGTTCCTTGCGGTTCAGTGTGAAATAAGCATTCCCCGCGTTGTCCGACACCACATTGCCCATCCTTACGTCCAACTCTTCATCGAACTCGATTACACAGGGAGAGGCGGGTGTGACGGGAAGCGTCAACGATGATCCGTCCATCGCCTCCCAGGATTCACCGAGGTCGGTCGAACACATCACACCGAAACCCATCCCACGGGTGTGCGTGTGATCTTCTTCCTTTGCGCGCACGATATGAAATGAGAGGAACAGGGATCGGTTCGGACCCAGGTAAAGCGCGTTCTCAAACTGCGTATAGGCCTCGGGGCCCTCTGCGTCGAGTAGTTTGACGGGAGATGCCCACTTGCCCCCTTTAGGGCGCTTCTGATACATCAGCGACCTTGGCATCTCCTTTTCATAGGCACCCCGGTAGCAGATGTGTAGGGTGTCCTCGTGATCGCACACCAAACTTGGGTAAGTGGCAGCCACCCCACCCAGAGAGGGCTGTGCCTCCCAGGCGGTCGAAGTATTGGGGCGTTTGCTGACCACATGCTGAATCGGATTGTGGTGTGGCCCGAAAACAAGGTGCAGATATCCCTCAGAGTCTATCGCCATCGAAGCCCCGGCGTGGTTGTCGTCTCCTTCGCCAACCAGTACCGACTTTCCCCAGCGCTTGCTGTCCATATGGTAGGTGCGAACAAACGTCTTGTGGATCTGATCCAGCCAGATCACGTGCTTCTTACGTCCCGACGTCACCACCTTGTTACTCATCGTGTACGCCGTGCCGCGTGTAGAACCGGTTTCAGACAAGACCTTGTGCTTCATTGCCCGCTTCTTCTGTTTTGCCACCTGCTTCAAGACTTCCGCCTTTCCAGCTGCTGCGCGTACATCTCCAATTGCCTCCCATATTTCCAATCGTGATACGCCTTCGTGTCTATGTTCGGCTCCACGACTTCGCCCGCGTGGCACATCTGTCTCATCGCGTCAGGAATCGATGGGAATGCACCGGCGGCTACTGCGCCAAGAATGGCCGAGCCGAGCAGAACCGCTTCCGGCTCCTTTGGCAGGTGAATGGGTCGCTGAGTGGCATCGGCGTGTTCCTGAATCCACAGTGCGTTCTTCGTCCCGCCGCCACACGCGTTGATCTGCTCGATCCTGTATCCCTCGGCCTCCATCGCGTCGATAATATGTCTTGTGCCGTAGGCTACCGCCTGAATCGTCGCGTGATACATCAGCGCCAACGTGTCGTAGGTCAGATCCAGCGACAGCCCGTCGATGATCCCCCGGGCGTTAGGATCCGCATTTGGTGAACGATTGCCGTGGAAGTAGGGAAGGATATGCACATCGCGAGTCCACTCCGGCCCGATACCCTTTTTTGTGATGAACGCGTTCAGATCGCCGTAGACCGTATTCATATCCCGATCGTCAAGAACATGTCGAAGCCCATCCTCGTCGCGAATCGTCCCGAACCGCTCAATCATATGATCCAGCAGCGCACCTGTTGCACTCTGACCACCTTCATTGAGCCAGAACTCGGGTATCATCGCGCTGTAATACGGTCCCCAAACCCCTCCGACGAAGCAGGATTCCTTTGCCACGGCCATATGGCAGGACGAAGTCCCGCCAATCAGTGCCAGTGTCGATGTGTCCACGCCCACACCAATGCCACCGGCGTGAGCGTCGATAATCCCTACACCCACAGCCGTGTCCGTTGTCAGCCCCAGGTGCTTGGCGGCAACGGACGTGAGATTTCCAGCGTGAGCACCCATTGGGGCAACGTCGTCCGTAACCTTGCCATCGTCAAACAAATCTTCGAGACCTATCCCCGCGTAGAAATCACGATCCCACCTTGACTCGTGACCCAGGTAAGCCCACTTGCAAACATTTGTACATAGACTGCGAATGTCCCGACCCGTGGCTTCATAGACCAAATAGTCTGTCAGGTCAAAAAACTTGCCTGCACTCATCCAGGTATCGGGCAGATGCTCTTTCAGCCACATCAATTTGGGTGGCTCCTGTTCGGGAGACATTACCCCACCAACGTATTGTAGCACATCGTATCCGCCCGCGTTGATCCGGTTCACCTGGTCGAGCGCACGGTGGTCTCGCCACACGATGATGTTCCAGTCCGGATCGCCTGATTCTGAGATTGTGAGTGGCTTACCCCCTCGGTCCAGTGCTACCAGCGAGCAAGTTGCGTCGAAACTGAGCCCTGTGACTTCGCTCGCACTCCGGCCGGAAGCCTTTACCGCCTCGCGAACCACCTTCCCCGTCTCTTCCCATATGTTCCGCGAAGACTGTTCATAATAATCCGCTCTGGGATTGCCTTCGCGAATGTCCGATGTAGCAGTACCCAGCATCGTGCCTGCCAGAGTGAACACGCCGGCACGAACACTGCCCGTCCCCACATCTACACCTGCCACTACCTGATCTCGCTCTCCCATTTCACACCTCTAAACAGTTCTGTTTTGCACCATCTATACGTAGTCTGTGGAGTGTGCGTCAGTGCGCGGACTTGCTAACGTGATGCGTGCCAGCACTCGAAACAATTAGAGACCAGTTCCTGGATCTCCATAAAACCGAATGGTTTCTGAATGTGGTGGTCGAACACGTCGAGTCTTGGGTCTCCCTTCACAATCTCCCAGCCTGTGATCAGAATCGCCACAAAATCAGGGTCGATTTCTTTCATCGCCCGAGCCAACTGATCTCCAGGTGTTCCAGGGATCCCCAGGTCGAGCAGGGCAACCGAATAGCGTCCTTTTTCGAATGCCTCGAGAGCATCATCCGGACGCAGAAGCGGCTCACGGTTCTTGACCACCTAGTCGGTGGCAGAACCCGCTTCTCCTATGGGTGCCGGCGCGGTTACCACTTCACCGGTCTTGAGGTGTTCCCACTGCTGTTCCCCTCTCAGCAAAGAGACAGATGAAACATCAAATGGCACAATACCCCTGATGCACTCCTCGAAAACCTCCCCCAAGCTTTCGAGGTTAGGTGCCACACTCAACCGTCTCAGCGCGGCGTTGATGGATTCCTGTCGCTCTACGCGGGACTGAAGTGAATCAAGTTCCTTTAGCAGCCCTTCTCTGAAATGGTCTCTGCTCATAGGGGATTACTCAGAACTAGACACTGCCTTCGATGCTGACGACCCATCCGGAAGCCGCATCGCAATAGAGGAAACCGCCTTCGTGGATCGACAACCCATGTGGCTCTGGATTCGGAAGTGGTACCTCGATCCTATCGAGCTCGCCCCTACCTTCTATATCCAGCTTTACGATTACCCGGTCCGCAGTGTGCACTACCCAGATGCCATCTTCTACCCGCACCACACCGTGAGCTCGGCCGTAGGGCAGCGGGATCACACGGAGTACTGATTTGTCGGAGAGTTTGATCTGAGTCAGTGCCTGGCTTTTCAGGGTCGTCAACCACAGGGCATCCGATTCAAAGCGATCAAATTCCACTCCGTGAGTACCGCCCCCGCCCGGTAAAGTGAACCTGTCGATCGTGTCGCCTGTGTCGGGGTCCACCTTGAGAATTTCACCGGATTCCGCATCACTTTCTCTGACCTCGCGCCATTTGGAACCATTCCCATTCGCCGTCAGCCAGAGCGCACCGTCACCTATTGCCAGCCCACTTGTGTTCGAGGATTCGGACTGGATCTCACGAACCATCCGCAGAACGCCGTACTCGTCTTTCTCTCCTTTCCGCATCAGAGCGACCCTGTCGGTCACCTGGTCTGCGACCCAGATCCCCTCATCCGTATCCTGGATGCCATTGGGAACCGAATATGGCGGTCGAAAGATATTCGAAAATTTGCATTTCATCTAAATTCCCAACACCGCTTTGCACGGCATCATAATGGCTTTGGGAAACCTGGTCTATTGTAGAAGCAGTCGTGAAACACCTGCCAGAAATTGTCGCCCGTGTAACGCACGGTAAATGTGTCGACATGTTCCGCATTCTCTTTGATTCTGGCTGGCCAGGGTTCTTCCCTTTCGATTTCCATCGTCACCGGCGTGTCGGCGACAACGGGAGAATACCGGTCTATCTGGTCTACGGCCACCAATCGACTTAACCAAACCCGTACCGTCCCCGTTTAGTAGCTTCTACCCCCGATCCTCCCGCCTTCGCAAACAGCATACTCTTCCCATTCGAAGTCGCTGGATGGCCCGCGCACGAACCACGCTTTTCCTTCCGGTGGCGACAGGACGATGCCGCAAATCGTCTGACCACAGCCGTTCACATCGTGCCTGCAGATGCCGATTGGCGCGTTCACACGATCACAAAGAATGTGCCTCAACGCCTCCGAGTCTAGAGGTCCGGATCCCCTCAGCAGCCGCGTTGCTCTTCCCCACCTCAGTATACTTTGTCCACGCTGGTCCCACGCCCTGCATTCCAGGGGTTTCAGACGTTCCGCCAGGTAATGATTGGAATGCGCCATCGGTCCATCGAAAGGACATAACACCTCATATTCCTTTGCAGAAGTCTCGAGGCTGAAGATCTCGCCATTGCTGTCGCACAACACATAATTCATTCCCGATGCCCGCTGAGCTGCCCCCACGGCATCGATCGCATCGCCAATTCGTTCGGCGGCAAGAACCTTGCGTATGATGAACGGGTAGGGAATCCCAGGCCCTGAATCGGATGGAACCAGGTTGTTGATCACAACCCCAATCCCGGACACGTTCAAGCCGCTGCAGGCCAACATTCCTGCGCTCGTGTAGAACAGCGCGGATGGAACATCCGCATCCACGATTCGAAGCAGTATCGCTGCAGGAGCGAAATAGGCCGGCAAATCGTAGTTCTGTGCAACCAGGGCCCCCTCACCATCTAGGTTGCCGGGGACCATCAGTGTTGTACACCCGGACTGGACGAAGGGTGGTGACAGGTAATCGAAAATATCCAGGAAGGCATTCAGACAGAACACCTCTTCAAACGGCACATCCGCCGCATCGGCGATCCCCCGGACCTCCTCCATCAGATCCGGTGCATACTGCTCGGCTGGCTCCTCATAGGTCCTGGAGATCTCGAGGACCCTGGCCTTTGTCAAGGGCTCTACCCCGTGGTGCCTGCTCACCGAATCCAGATAATCGAAATAAGGTGGCAGCAGGTCCTGAATCTGCTGCTTGAAAACTTCACCGTGTGCACAGCCTCGTGACCGAGCATCCCCGGAAATCTCCAGCAGCGGTAGTGCGTTTTCCATAGTGCCTCTCTACAAACGTGTCACTTCTTTCTGCCCTTGCCTGTGGCCTTCTTGACTTTTTTCGCACCCTTCTTCGCGTCCCTTGCCTGCAGCGTTCTCGCCTTTGATACGGAACCGATCCCGATGGTGTCATACGCCGTCTGAGAATCCGGAAATGGCCCGTCCCAATCGGTCCCGTGCCAATTGAGATTGGTGAACATCGGGTTTGTTTTCCCGACCTCTTTCTCGCGTTTGGCAATCCAGGCATCCAACTTGGCCTTCAGCATTGCCACAACTTCGGGCTCCTTACTCGCCAAATTGTTGTTCTCGCCAGGATCCGTCACCAGATTGTACAGCTCTACTTCCGGCTTGAAGTGGAAGTCCGGCTCCAGCGCAACAATCAGCTTCCACTCGGGTGTCCGCCAACCGTGTTTCCGCATCCACGTCGCCTCGGTGATATAAAACTCAGTTGCGTTATGGTCGCGCTTGCCATTGATCAGCGGCATCAAGCTGCGGCCGTCGAACTTGATCTTAGGCCTGACACCCAGAAGCTCCAGAACGGTCGGTACGAGATCCTGGTGCGTGGTGTATCCCGGTACCCGCTTCCCTGCGGGGAGACGGCCGGGCAGACGCATCACAAGCGGGACATGCAGCGTGCAATCGTAGGTCCCGTGGTGATCGAAGTAACAATCGTGATCCGCCAGGGTCTCGCCATGGTCACCATTGAACACCACCAGTGTATCGTTCGCCAGACCCAGGTCGTCGATCCTGTTCAGAATCTGCTGGATACAGGCGTCCATATACGCCAGGGCGCCGTCGTACAGGGCGATGATATACTCTGTATCCGTAACACCAGGGGGCATCCAGCTTTTGAAGAAGTTCTTGAAAGGTTTGAACGAAAACACCGGGTCCATTGACTTGTTCGCCTTGTCGAACGCATCCCCCGTGTAAAACATATGATCGAACGGCGGCGGCGGCAGATACGGCGAATGTGGATCCATATGTCTTAGAAAAAGGAAGAACGGTTTATCACCGGCAGCCATGCGCTCCAATTCGGGAATTGCAACGTCGTTCAGACCCTCCGCTTTCCGAAGCGGGTTCTCCTCCCAACTCCCCCAGGCCTTGTAGTCCAGATAGGTGTCGAAACCACGTGAGCTGGGATTTCCTGTGAAACCGACGCAGGTCGTATCGTAGCCCGCCACCCGCAACATCTCCGGAAGTGTTTTCACATCCTCGGTCAATCCACCCTTGTGTCTCAAGGCAACGACCTGGGTGGAAAAACAGTCCATGCCAGTGAGCATTGAGGCATATGCAGAAGTGGTGGGTACGTGTGGACAATAGTTCCGCTCGAACAAAACTCCCTGAGAAGCCAGCTTGTCGATGTGCGGCATCGTCAGTTTTGGGTAACCATAGCTATTCATATGGTCAGCCCAGAGACTGTCTACGCCAAACAGGATCAAGTTTCGCTTTGCCATCAGTTCCCCTCCGAAATCTCCACTTGATAGGCGGCGAAATCTACTCCGCCGCCCTCACGATTGTCATCTTTTCCGCAATGGCAGTTTCACCGGCTTCTTAGTCTTATAACATTCGAGAGCTGCGAAGGCCACCTCGTGCGTAATGATTGCGTCATCCAGATTTGCGTGTGACTCCTTCCGCTTCTGAATGCATTCCACAAAGTGATCCATCTGTCCCTGGAATGGATGGTGACTCACGTCTGCACTGTCCGGGAGTATCGAAGGGATTTCAACCCAGCTGTTCTGTCCCGGATACTTGTGAGACCAGACCTTGTTATCCTTGATCGTACCCTTGTTCCCGAAGACCTCGAGCGGGAACGTGTAAGGCATAATGCACCCATAGTTGACTGATACCTTGCCAACCGCCCCGTTTGAAAACTTGACCAGCGCGACCTCGAGGTCATCATACTCCAGAGGAAGCCCGTCCACCCACTTGTTTGCAATATAGTCGAACTCCTTCTTGAGTCCTTTCCTGAACCCACCGGAATACGCGAACACTTCTACCGGCGTGGCAGCCTCGAACTCTCCTTTTCCGGCGAACCACCTCAACGCGTCAATCGCGTGGCAACCTCCCGTAATGAAGGCGCTTACGCCGGTGCGTTTCTTCCTCGCCTCGTCCCAGCCCGTCCACCAGCTTGCGATATCGTGCTGATAGTCTGTCTCCACGTAGTAGACGTCACCGATTGTGTCTTCAGCCATCATCGACTTGAGCGTTTCGAACAGTGGATTCCACCGCAGCACAAAACTGACGATTGTACGCACTTTGGCCTTCTTGACGGCTCGCTGCATCGCCCGCATTTCTACAGGACTGTTGGCGATTGGCTTCTCGATCACAACGTGTTTGCCGGCCTCTGCCGCTGCAATCGTATTTTTCGCGTGGTACCTCTGGGGGGTACACACGCAGACAATGTCTACACCGGGGTGCTGCAGTGCTCGCTGATAATTGGTGTAGATACCTACGTTCTGGAGTCCCGCCTCGTCTGCTCTCGCCTGAGCGCTTGCACGTTTCCTGCTGGACACAGCAACCACTTCAGTGTGCGGATTGTTGTTATATGCCGAGATATGCTGAGTGGATACCCATCCGGCCCCATGAACCAGAACACCAAGTTTCTTTGCCATCTTATCCTCCCTTGATTCCTAGGCTTGATCTGACCTGGCGACACGCCGCCAGGAGAGAATGGCTACAACTGTGATTGATCGAAGAGTGGCACCTCGTGGAACGCCGAGTCACCGACCTCCAGCGATCCACCTGTTATTGAACGGTTCTCCTGTATATGCTTCACCAGAATCTCATGATAGGTGGCTGCAACTTCCGGATGTCCTTCGACCGCATTGCTCAGTTCATATGGATCCACTGAAAGATCATAGAGCTCCGGGGGTGAGAGTCTGCGTTGATGCTCAGGCATCGCATCCCAGTTGTTCTGAACCCATGGCGTCTGGTAATTCCAATCGCGTGAACGAACACTAGCGTAGTTTCCGAACGCCGTGATCACGTGCTCCCTGTCGGCAACAGACGCACCTCTCATCAAGGGGCTCAGGTTTCTTCCGATACANCNCTCATCAAGGGGCTCAGGTTTGTTCCGATACAACGCTCTNGTATTTGTAAATCCATCAGATTCANCAGCGTGGGCATCAAGTCCTGGTGCTGGACGAAATTGGCCACCACGTGTCCGCCGAAAGTGGAGACATCCGGATGGCGAATCAGCATCGGTACCTGCGTGCATTGCCACCTCAGGCGACTCGGACCCTTGTGCAGCTGCCCCTGCTCCCCCATCATTGTCCCGTGATCTGACAGAAATACCACAATGGTGTTTTCGAGCAGGTCTTTATCTTCCGCCACCTCCATCAGCCTGCCGAACCACCTGTCGATTAACTCGCAGAGTCCACGATAGTGGGCCCTCACCCTGTGGACCTGGTTCTCCGTCATTTCATCCGTTGTTCCCGGCGGGAAGATCCACTCCACACCATCGTGGTCATCCCCTTCATAGTGCTTCGCCACTAGCTCCGGAGGAGCAAACCAGGGCTCGTGAGGAAAGAAACACTCCAGCCAGAGCATGAAGGGCTGCTGATTTGCATTTTCCTCCAGGAAATCCATTCCCCTTCGAATTACACGCACACTGCACCAGTCTGTCTCGTCCTTCCAATCTCTGCTGTTCATCAGAAATTGAGTCAACAGAGGACTGGCATTGCCCGCCGGATCGAACCTGTCAATCGGAACCCTGTCTCGAGGACCTGCGACCATGTAATCCATCTCCTGGNCGCGTTCCCAATTGAATTGGTGGAATCCGCGATGGAAGTTCTTCCCGGGCTTGAACTGGTGAGGAAGGTCGCTGATCAGGCCTGTGGTATACCCGCGGTCCACCAGCCACTCAGCCAGTGTCACATCCTCATAGAAAAGTGGATGCCATCCGGCCAGATTGACCCGGTCCCACTTCTGTGGTGCCCACAGGAATGGAAATATCGGTCGGCCAGTATATAGGACCCTTCGTACCGGAAGGGTAGGCGTGCCCTCCCCGAAGGCCGNGTCGAAGCGGACACCCTCCTCCGATAGCCAGTCGAGATTCGGCGTGTGCACGGGCGAATCATCCCGGTAACAGCTCAGATGATCCACCCTGAAAGTGTCACTGCAAAGTACGAGGAGATTCAATCTTTCCACTTCCTAATTCTTGATCTAGTGTGTGATCCAATTTGCCGCAAAGGAGGGAGCAACGAGAGACCCTTTCCAAGTTAAGTTCTTGAGAGGCACTCGCGCGACACGACTCTAAAAGCCTTCCGTGTCGTACCCTGGGCTTACGCTACTCCGTCACTGTTGACGAAGAGGATCTCCGAGATTAAGGAGAATCTTCTTGAAGCCTTCNGCATACTGTGCAAGGACACCATCTGCGTCGTGTTCACTCCCAACCGCGTGAATCACTTCGAGGGAGAAGTANCCATCGAAGCCCNNCTCATTCAGCAGGCGTAGCGGGGTCTCGTGATCNATNGTNCCCTCTCCCAATCCGACNGTTGTGATCCGACCCNCCGGTGTATCATACAACCCATCGTGTGCGTGGAGATGCGCGGTCAGGTGTCCGATGGTCGCCATCGTCTCCGCAGGACGTTCCATAAATCGCTGCGGATGCATCAAGTCCCACAACACACGCAGGTTTGGGTGCGATACGCGTTCCACCACAGCTCGAACCTGTGCGGAAACACACCACTCGTCGTGTGTTTCGAACAAAACGGTCACATTTCGTTCAGCTGCGTGATCCATCACCTGCTTGTACGCCTCTGCAGTCCGATGGACAATGCCATTGAATTCACCACCACCTCTAGCCCCTCCGAATGTCCGCACGTATGGTGCGCCGAGATCACCCGCCAGGTCGATACCCGCGTTAGCCTCCGCAATCGTTTTCTCCAACTCTTCCTGCTCAACCGTCGCGAACTGCGCCCCGGTGGCAATGCAGCAGATCTCCAGACCTTCTCCTTCGAGCCTGCTTCTCAGTGCGTCCCTGTCCGACGCCGACATGTCCAACTCGATTCCCGACGCGTGCCCCCATCCTGCTCGGGGCTCCAGGCCGGTGTATCCGTGGCGCTTCATCCCATCGATTACCTCGTCCAGAGTCCAGTCTGGACACACACTCGTCATCGTCGCCAATTTGATCATCTCTGGCCCCTTTGTCGTGTTAACGAAATTTTCGTAAGTTTCATAAAGGATTGGCTATAACCTAATGTTGCCATCTAGTGATCGCAAGCGGAATTCGATGCCGGAACAGTGCTGATATTTGCCTGTGNGGCAGACAATTGACAACCCCTGTATACGGTCCTATCTTACCGTCCGATTCGCGCATTTACCAACCAAATGGAGTGGAAATTTTCAATTATGAATGTACCGGGCATATTCCCGCTGCGTCCCCGATTTCGTGAAATGGTTTGGGGAGGCAGAGGACTTGAGACACACTTCGGAAAGGGGCTTCCTGAAGGGAAGTCAATTGGTGAATCCTGGGAGGTGTCTGCCCTATCGGGAATGGAAAGCGATGTCGCCGTTGGCCCGTCCAGGGGTTGCCCCCTCAGCGCGCTCATTCAGGAGCATGGTGAGGAGCTNCTTGGTATCGAGGTCTTCGGGCGCTATGATGGCGAATTCCCGTTGCTGATCAAATTACTGGATGCCTGCCAGGACCTGTCCATTCAGGTCCACCCGGATGACGGATATGCCTCCAGAAACAACCTCGGCAGATTTGGGAAGTCAGAAGCCTGGTACGTGCTCCATTCCGACAACGGAAGGATTGCACTCGGACTGAAGGAAGACATCGGACGGGCCGAGCTGGAACAAGCAATTTCAGAGAAAAGAATCGGCGAGACAATCCAATACCGGGATGTCAGCCCCGGCGACCTTGTCTATCTCCCTCCCGGCACGGTCCACGCGCTCTGCCGAGGTGTAATGATCTACGAGGTCCAGCAGTCTAGCGACATCACCTTTCGGATTCACGATTACGACCGCCTCGGATTGGACGGGAAACCGCGTGAGCTGCACCTGGACCAGGCCATGGAAGTCATCGACTTCCAGTCCAAACCCGATGTCCAGAGTTTGGATGATGACGGAATCACCTTACTCCTTGAAGCAGATCACTTCAGGCTGGAAAGAGTCAGGATGAATTCGGGGTCAATTTCTCATCCACCCTGTCAATCGTTTGCCACAGCCACCTTGATTGGCGGAGAAGCCGTCATACGCTCGGGGGAGGCCTACTACAACCTCAAAAAGGGAAACACTTGCCTCATTTCTGCGAACTGTCCCTTCGAAATGGAACAGAAATCTGCCACGTCTGTCGAATATTTGATCTCGTCCGTACCCTGAACGGACACGATGAAGGAAAATAAGAAAGAGGCCCCGGTCTTGTCGCCGGGGCCTCTTCTCGCTCTGCTGACCACACCGGTCAGTCCTTAGTGAAATCCCCATCTACCANCCGCCACAATTNCATCGGGTTCTCGTCCTGCAATTCGGGGGGGAGAGCGCTCTNGGGAAACCCCTGGTAGCACATCAGCCTCGTGAACCTGAAGATTGCGGCAGTCCCTACGGAAGTAGACCGGCCGTCTGTGGTTGCAGGATAGGGGCCACCGTGATGCATGGACGCGCAGACCTCTACACCGGTGGGAAACCCGTTGAATATCAACCGTCCCACCTTCCCCTCGAGAATCGATACCAGATCCGAGAATTCAGCAAGGTCCTCCTCCGTGCCGTGGATCGTCGCGGTGAGGTGACCTTCCAGGTTCTTGGCTACCTTTTCCATATCCGGTTTAGATGTGCAGCCGACCAGCAGGGTACTTGGCCCGAACACTTCGTCGCCGAGCTNGTCGGTGGACAGGAATGTCTCCACGTCCGTTGAGAATACGTGTGCGACCGCCTGGGTTTTCTCGGAGTCGGGTGGCGTGGACGCCTTTGCGACCAGGGTCACCCCAGATGAAGAATGCACAGCTGCGACACCTGCGTCGTATGCCTCGCGAATTCCGGGATTGAGCATCGTCGCATTGGGCGTTTCGCTGAACAACCTTTCCAATTTCGATTTCACGACATCCAGATGCTCACCCTCCAGACCAAGAACCAGACCAGGATTGGTGCAAAATTGTCCCACTCCCAGATTCACGGACTGACAGAGACCTTCGGCAAATTGCTCTCCTCTCTCCGCGAGTGCGCCAGGCAGTACGAACACCGGATTCAGACTGCCCATCTCTGCATAGACCGGAATGGGTGTGGGTCTGCTCGAGGCCACATCGAACAACTCACGTCCGCCCTTCTGCGATCCGGTAAACCCGACTGCACGTGTCAGGGGATGTTTTACCAATGCCGTGCCTACCTCTTGTCCTCGTCCGTGCAGTAGCGAAAAGACACCTTCCGGTATGCCCGATTCGGTAACCGCTTTCTGGATCGCCCGTCCAACCAGCTCCNCAGTCCCAGGATGAGAACGGTGGGCTTTGACAACCACCGGACATCCTGCAGCCAGGGCCGACGCCGTGTCACCCCCGGCCACAGAAAAGGCCAATGGAAAGTTGCTGGCGCCGAATACCACAACCGGCCCCATCGGCATCAGCATCAGCCGTACATCGGGTTTGGGAAGCGGCTCCCGATCGGGCAGCGCGTGATCGATACGTGCGTCCACCCACGAGCCCTCACGCACCAGATCGGCGAACATTCTGATCTGCCCGACCGTCCTGCCACGCTCGCCCACCAGTCTGGCCTCTGGCAAGCCGGTCTCAGCCATACCACGCTGGATCAGATCGTCTCCAAGCGCCTCGATCTCTCCGGCCACACGCTCCAGGAAATCAGCCCGGTCCCCCGGAGGCTTCTGTCGATATTCATCAAATGCGGCCTCTGCAAGCGTCAGACTCCTGTCCACCTCCGACGTCGATGCCCCTGAGAACACTGGATCCATCTCCATCCCTACCGATGGGTTGTATGCCTTAAACGTGTAATCTTCACCTTCCCCTATGCCCAACCCGATCAAATTCTTCCCGTGCAATTCCATCCCTTATTCCTCCTGACAATTGGTCTGAACTCTTAAGTCAATAATAAATGGTCATTACCGAATCTCCAACCGATAATCAAGCCAGAAGTGTGATTATTCACCTCTTTCCGTGCCACCTGGGCACAGTTGCCTCTCAAACCGAGGGTGATCCGGAACGAAAAGCGTCAAATCGAGTCAACAATATTCCATATAAATTATAATAATTTATATACAAAAATGGAGTCGGCTAGGAAACCAGGTCGACATTGGCACGCGGATTGTTTTTATCAAAGTCAAGAACCCTTAACTCCCACAGGAGAAACAGATATGAAACAACTCGGATGCGCAGGTCTGTTCCTCGTCGCTGTCTGTCTATTTTTACCTGAAAGTGCCAGGGGCGCGGGAATTGGATTTGGGATCAGTGCCGGATTGACAATGCCTGGAGATGGGCAATTCCAGTCGAGTAGAAATCTGATCAACCAGTATGAACCGTGGCGACCCGTTGACGTCGTTCCTGGTTCGAGTTCCAACCCGACTATCAACCAGGTCGCAGGCCACGTAACCTTTCATGGAAAGCAGATTGGGATCGAGTTCTGCGGGGAGATGTTCCTGCGGTTCGGCCGATTCCAGTTCGGGCTCGACGTCTCTCACCAGTCCAGAGACAATCTGAAGGCCTCACTCTTGACGGGCACGGAGACTACCCTATCCGGGCTTCACAGGACCTTTACNTCTGCCCANCTTTCCTTCAGAATGGACCTTTCNCGTCAGGGCCCGGCCACCCCCTATGCTGGTTTTGGACTTGGCGGATATAGACTCAGGGAGCACATCCGGACAAATCCCGCCAATGCTCAAGAATGCCTCCTGATCCAGGGCATTGCAGGTCTCTCGACTGCGGCAGGCCCTGGCACGAAACTTTTCACCGAACTAAGACTGAACCTTGCTGGATTAGACGAGTCCCCTGGAAGGGACAAGTTCGCAATGACCACGTTCGGATTGTCGGTGGGCATCCGGTTCGGGGGCTGACCACAGGAAAGGGCCTGCATCGCCTAACCTCAGCAACGCAGGCCCTTTTCGAATTCACCGATCGAACTAACCGCGTTTCCCACCCTTCTGCTTTCGGGACCAGGAATCCCTCAGAGAGATCGTCCGGTTGAACACCGGTTTGTCTTCTGTTGAGTCAGCATCCACACAAAAGTATCCGAGCCGCTCGAACTGAAACACCGTTCCGTTTTCGGACCCCTTCACACTGGGCTCTACGTAGCACAATGGCCTTACCTCCAGCGAATCCGGATTGAGGTTCGCGGTAAAATCCCTCCCATCTTTCTCCTCATAAGGGTTTTCGTTGTCGAACAACCTGTCAAAGAAACGCACCTCCGACACCACCGCGTGTTTGGCCGATACCCAATGTATGGTGGCGCGTACCTTCCTGCCATCCGGGGTGGATCCGCCGCGACTCTCCGGATCGAATGTACACCTGAGCTCAACTACATCGCCTGCGTCATCCTTTACCACGTCANTACAGGTGATGTAGCAGGCAGATCTCAGGCGAACCTCCCTACCGGGTGCCAGCCGGAAGAACTTTNTNGGCGGATCCTCCATGAAATCTCCACGCTCAATATAGAGTTCTCTGGAAAAGGGCACCTGGCGTGTTCCCGCTGATGGATCTTCGGGGTTGTTGTTCGCCTCGAAGGTCTCTTCCTCACCTTCGGGATAATTTTCGATCACAACCTTCAGGGGATCGATCACGCCCATGACCCTTGGCGACACCCGGTTCAAGTGCTCCCGGATATGATATTCCAGGAGATCGATCTCTGCCGTGGTATCCCGCTTGGTCATCCCTATCCTGCGCACGAAATTCCGGATCGCCTCGGGTGGCACACCCCGCCTGCGCATACCCGAAAGGGTNGCCATCCGNGGGTCATCCCACCCATCTACAATACCCTCCTGCACCAGTCTGCCAAGATTCCGCTTACTCATCATTGTATAACTGATGAAAAGCTTTGGGAATTCGATCTGCCTGGAGGGAAAAATTTCCAGTTCCCTGATATACCAGTCGTAGAGGGGACGGTGGTCCTCATATTCTCCAGAGCACAACGAATGCGTAACGCCCTCTATTGCATCCGACTGCCCGTGAGCGAAATCGTACATTGGATAGATGCACCATTCGTTTCCCGTCCGGTGGTGCTCCGCGTGGATAATTCGGTACATCACAGGATCACGCATGTTCATATTCGCCGATTCCATGTCTATCTTTGCCCGAAGGGTTCGTGCACCATCCTCGAATTCGCTCGCCCTCATCCTTTCGAAAAGATCCAGATTCTCCTCAATCGAACGGTTTCGATTGGGACTCTCTTTTCCCGGTTTGATCAGGGTTCCCCTGTAGTCCCGCATCTCATCCGGGCTCAAATCGCAGACAAATGCCTTCTCCTTCTTGATCAATCTCAACGCGAACTCGTAGAGTTGACCAAAATAGTCCGAGGTGAAATAGAGACGGTCACCCCAGTCGTATCCGAGCCAGCGAATATCCTCTTTAATAGACTCGACATACTCCACTTCTTCTTTCACGGGATTCGTGTCATCGAATCTCAAATTGCAGTAGCCGCCGAACTCATCTGCTACATCGAAATTCAGCGAAAACGCCTTTACATGACCTATATGAATATAACCATTGGGCTCAGGAGGCCAACGCGTGACAACGCCTTCGGCCCTACCGGATTCCAGATCCTCTCTGATTGCATCTCGAATGAAATCCGAAGGGAGCGCTTCCTCTGCCTCAGTATTCTTGTTCTCAGCCATTTACTTTCCTCACACGAAATCGGTTAACAGGGTACCGTTGATGTATCCAGGTCACGCCGCCCAATTGCTGAGAGGACAACCCTCCAGAGGAAATACGACTTCCATGCGCTATCGTGACGAAAAACCATGGCCCTGTCACCCAAGTGACCCTCTTGCGGCCGAATGACAAAACAGCGCCCCTGTCAATGACAGAGGCGCTGACGGAAATTATGGCTGCCCCCCNGGGATTCGAACCCCGATACTACGGTCCAGAGCCGCATGTCTTGCCATTAGACGAGGGGGCAGCAAAACCAAATTCCTTAGTCGGACCGCTGCAGTGCCTGCCTCTATCCCGCGGGAACGGATGCCTCGCGCTCCAGGTTCCCAAGTGCCGTTTGCATACGTTGGATGCACACGTCCTGGCCCAGAACTTCCATCAGTTCGAAAAGTCCGGGGCCATGCCCCACGCCGCTGATCGCAAGGCGGGTGGGATGGATCAACTTACCGGTCGATATCCCGAGTTCTCCTGCCAGGGTACGCGTAGCACCCTCGATCGATACTTCGTCGAACGCCTCGATTGTCTCTAGCCGGGAGATCAGTGCCGTCAACCGCTCAGGGGAGTCGGTCTTCCAGTGTTTCTTCTTTGCCTTTGCATCATAATCCACTGGATCTGTGAAGATATATCCAAACGTCAAAAAATCGTGGGTCGTCTCGAGTCGGGGTTGCATCAACTCAACCGCCTTAACCAGGTAGTCCTTCCGAGAGGTTGCCTCATCAGCCGTTGTCCAACCTTCGGCGATCCACAGCTCCAGTGCCTGATCATACAAAGCATCGATGCCTTTAGCCCTCAGATGCTCACCATTCAACCAAAGTAACTTCTGTTCGTCGAACTCGGCATCCTTCTTCAACAATCCCTCTACAGAAAACATGTCGATCAGTTCTTCCCGATTGAAGATCTCCCTACCGTCACCCGGCGCCCAGCCCAGCAAGGCCAGGTAGTTGAACACCGCTTCGGATAGGAATCCGCGTTCCTGATACTCGGTGACGGTAGTTGCCCCGTTCCGTTTGCTCAGTTTCTTGCCATCCGGGCCCAGGATCAAGGTCGAATGACCATAGGTCGGTACTTCCCAAGAGAGAGCCTCAAACAGCATCTTCTGCTTGGGCGTGTTTGACAGGTGATCGGCGGATCGAAACACCAGGTTTACACCCATGTTGTGGTCATCTACAGCAACAGCAAGGTTGTATACCGATGAACCATCGGACCTTTGAATCACAAAGTCTTCGATCTCTCGGTTATCCCAGCGCTGCACACCGCGAATGGTGTCTACCCACGTCGTTTCCCCTTCCGGCACTTTGAAACGGACAACGCTGTCTCGACCTTCCCGCTCGAACGCGTCTCTCTCAGCCTGACCGAGATCTCTGTTGTACTGGACCCGCTTGCTTGTTGCCTTGGCTTCCACCCTCAATGCGTCCAGCTCTTCTGGAGTTTCGTACGCATAGTATGCGTGGCCGGACTCCAGGAGCTGCACAACAGCTTTTCTGTGGCTCTCGACCTGTTCGGACTGTAGGATCGGATCACCGTCGAATTCGATACCCAGCCACGACAGCCCATTCAGAATCGTCTTGAGCGATGCGTCGGTGGATCGATCTCGATCGGTATCCTCTACGCGCAGCAGAAGTTTGCCGCCGTAATGTCTGGCATAAAGGTAATTGAACAGTGCCGCCCTTGCATTCCCAAGATGAAATCCTCCGGTGGGCGACGGTGCGAATCGAAGTACGGCCTCAGACATTGAGATATCCGAAATTTCAGGCAAAAAAGTGGCGGAGAGGGAGGGATTCGAACCCTCGGTAGAGGATAACCCCTACAACGGCTTAGCAGGCCGCCCTGTTCAGCCAGCTCCAGCACCTCTCCGTTATGATCTGAACGCTACCGGTCAAGAATTTAAAGTTACCAAATTCGAATATCTAAATCAAGAAAAAACCAGTACTCATCTACCTTTCTCCCACTGCTGTCCTGAACCGGCCACTACTTGCGGGAAATGTAGTTTAATAGGGTCACCAAAAGGGGCCGACTACGCCGGCCTAGCAGCACGCATTGAAGGGAACGGTGATCCGCACACCTCCCGTCAAAATTGATCTCATCCGAATCTTTCTACGAGACTACATTTCTGTTTATAAGCCATTTAGCTCGACATTAACCTGTTGGTCGATGATCAGGAGTTCGCCGTAATCTCAACACGTTCGTTGTGGCTATGGACGAATTGGCCATCCCAGCACCACCAATTTTCATATTGACATCGAGTAGGCACACGCCCTATTTTGTCCTCCGTCCAAGATGACTAAACTTGCCCTGTGTACCCCCAATTTAAGAGTTGCTTTGACCAGGTGATTCCTGTATTTTCACTGGGGTTTTGACCCGTTTTCTGCAGTTAATTGGGTGTTGGTGTGCCTGTTTTTCCGAGGTATCCAGGGCCCGGAGGAGACCGGTTGCTCCAGGCGCTTACCAGGCTGGTTACCGGCCAGCAGATGGCCCGAATTGATCGACGGGCAATCGAAGGTGGGATTCCAGGCACAAAATTGATGCAGGCTGCCGGAGAAGGGGTCTTCCAGGTCCTGGAATCAGCAGCAAAGGATCTGAGTGGCTGCAGAATTGTAATTCTTTGTGGAAAGGGCAACAACGGTGGCGATGGTTTTGTGGTCGGCAACCTCGCCAACAGGGCTGGAGCATCAGTCACCCTATTCCTCTTCGCCAAAGCAGCTCACATCGAGGGTGATGCGGCCCATCACTTGAGCGAGACTATCCAACAGGGCCTAGTAGTCAACCAGGTCCAAACAAAATCTGATCTTAAGCAAATTTCGAGGGCGCTATCCAAAGCAGATTTCGTGATCGACGCTTTGATTGGCACAGGCCTGAGAGGGTCACCCCGAAGGTTGGTCGCCGAAACGATCGAAGAGGTCAACCAGGCGGTATGTCCTGTTATCTCAGTAGACGTGCCCTCCGGAATGAATGCCCAGGAGGGAACCTGCCCCGGGCCTTGTATTAACGCAAGCCACACAGTAACGTTCGCCCTACCAAAGCTGGGTCACTTCTTTCAGCCTGGCCGCTCGCACTGCGGGAAAATTCATCTTTCCGACATTGGAATATCGGACGAAGATGTTGAGGCTGAGAAGGTAGGCACCAGTCTCATAGCGCCCTGGGGCGCCGCTTCACTGTTGCCCAAAAGAGCACCGGATGCACACAAGGGTGATTGCGGTCGAATTGTCATCATTGCAGGTTCTCAGGGCCTTACCGGCGCAGCGACCCTCGCCGGGCAGGCCGCCACGAAAGTTGGGGCGGGCCTGGTCACAGTGGGTGTTCCCGAGAGTCTCAACGATATTCTCGAGATCAAGCTGACGGAAGCCATGACTCGGCCGCTTCCAGAGGTTCGGAAAGCCAGGTGTCTGTCGTTGAGGGCAAGAGGACAGATCCAGGACCTGATTCATTCGGCGGATTGTGTCGCCATCGGGCCGGGACTCGGACGACATCGCGAAACTGAAGCCTTGGTCAGACGTCTACTCAAAGACGTCAGGGTGCCCTTGATCCTTGATGCGGACGCCCTGAATGCGCTGTCCGGGGATGCAGGATGCCTGAAGGGATTGGAAGCGCCAACAATTGTCACACCGCACCCTGGTGAGTTCAGCCGCCTCACAGGCGTAGATCCGGACCGCATAAGCCCCAATCCCCTCGAAGAAACAAGGGAATTGGCCGAGTCCTGCGGCATCACTGTGGTGCTGAAGGGAGCCCCAACACTCATTGCTTCACCCGACGGCTCCGTATACGTTAACCCCAGCGGAAACGCGGGAATGGCCACCGGCGGAACCGGGGATGTCCTCACCGGTCTTCTGGCCTCTCTTATCGGGCAGGGCCTGGACACCTTGGGGGCAGCACAGCTTGGAACATACCTTCACGGGTTGGCGGGCGATCTGGCCGCCGAGAAATTGGGTCAAATGGGCCTTACCGCAAGTGATATTGTCGCAAATTTGCCGGTGGCCGAGCAAATGATCCGGAAGCTGGAAGACCGCAATCTTTATCTGAAAACAGATCTCAACTAGCCAATCAGAAAGTCCCCATGGCAAACATTCGGGAGAGCATCAACGAAATGATCGAGGAATCCTACCTCCTCGGTCTCACGGAAAACGAGATAAAGGAAGATCTGGATAATTTTGTCGAGATCTGCGGAAAGGTTATTTACGAGAACGTGCAGGACCGGAAGCAAATGCAGAAATTGACGGAGAAACTGGCCAGAGCTCGAGCTCTCAGTCTGATCGAAGACCACGGCGAACCCGCGCTGCCAGATGGGGAAGACAGGTTTCCCATTGAGGAAACAGCCGTGCAGTCCTCCAAGGAGCGTTTTGCAGAAAAAGTGGCGCGAAACAAACGGCTGATTCTGCGAACCATCAGAGAGTGCGATCCGAAGCTGGAGCAGCTGATCGAACAGGAGAGATATCCTGGTCAGTCAACGGAGTATATTTCTCAGTCCCTACCCATCGATCAACCACCCGTCAAAAACAGGGCTAAAGACCTCTTTCTGAAAACGTGTTATGTCGTCACGTTGCTCTTTATGTTGTTGCTGGTATACCTTGTCTTACTCCAAAACATTTAATCAATGAATTCATCTCGAATCGTTACCAATCGCCTGCGGTCTTCCTGAAACCGGGAAAGGGTCGTGGGCGTTTCTTTGGTTTGCAGAAAGGTTTGTTGCGGGCCGGAGACCACCTTTTATTTATTTGAAACGAAATGCCGAAACGAACCGACATTAAGAAGATCATGCTGATCGGGTCAGGGCCGATTGTCATCGGTCAGGCTTGCGAGTTCGACTATTCAGGAACCCAGGCGTGTAAGGCGCTTAAGGAAGAGGGCTACGAGGTCGTGCTCGTAAACAGCAACCCTGCCACCATTATGACAGATCCGGAAATGGCCGATAGAACATATGTCGAGCCCGTCACTCCCGACGTCTGCGCCGCGGTAATAGAACGTGAACGCCCACAGGCTTTGCTCCCGACATTGGGAGGACAGACAGGACTGAACGTGGCCATGGAACTCCACAAAGACGGCGTATTGGAAAAATTCAGTGTCGCGATGATTGGCGCTAAACCCGATGCAATCGAAAAGGCCGAAAACAGGGAACGGTTCCAGACCGCGATGTCCAGCATTGGGATCGAATCGCCCAGGGGAGGATTCGCCCATACAATTGAAGAGGCGATGCAGGTAGTTGAGCACATCGGCTATCCTGCGATCATTCGACCATCGTACACGTTGGGCGGTACTGGCGGGGGAACGGCGTATAACGCTGAGGAGTACGAGGAAGTGGCCTCCCGGGGACTTGACCTGTCTCCCACCAGCGAGATCCTGGTGGAAGAATCCATTATCGGCTGGAAAGAATTTGAACTGGAGGTCATGCGCGACCTGAATGACAATGTGGTGATTATCTGCTCGATCGAAAATTTCGATCCAATGGGAATCCACACGGGGGACTCCATTACGGTTGCTCCCGCCCAAACACTGACCGACAAAGAATACCAGGCTATGCGGGACGCAAGCATAGCCGTAATCCGTGAAATCGGAGTGGAAACCGGAGGGTCGAACATCCAGTTTGCGGTAAATCCGAACAACGGTAGAATGGTCATCATTGAGATGAATCCGCGTGTATCCCGAAGCTCCGCGCTGGCCTCGAAGGCCACCGGATTCCCCATCGCAAAAATCGCCGCTAAGCTGGCGGTTGGCTACACTCTTGACGAAATCCAGAATGACATCACCAAGGAGACACCTGCCTCATTTGAACCAACCATTGACTACTGCGTTGTGAAGATCCCACGATGGACCTTCGAGAAATTCCCTCAAACAGAAGACCTCCTGGGAACTCAGATGAAATCGGTTGGAGAGACAATGGCCATCGGTAGAACCTTTAAGGAGGCCTTCCAGAAAGGTTTCCGTTCACTTGAAACCGGGCGAGCGGGTTTTGGCGGCGACGGTAAAGACTTCGACATTGAATCTCTCGACCGGGATACGCTGGAGCATCAGCTCAGAGCACCCAATTCTCAACGCATCTTTTACCTGAAAGCGGCAATGTCTATGGGACTGACCACCTCCGAGATATTTGGCCTTACAGGAATCGACCCATGGTTTCTGGAGAATTTGTCCCAGATCTTACGAATGGAAGAAGACCTGTCAACCTTGATGAGTTGAGTTTTACCAAAACCAATCCAAGAAAGACCGATGACGAAGAAACAACACACCTTGGAAGAACTCCGGTCCCGAATTGCGGTTGAAAAGCTGCAGCAGGCGAAGGAGGCCGGATTCAGCGATCGGCAGCTTGCCCACCTTTGGGGCACGGACGAATGGACGATTCGTGCCTTTCGAAAAGAACTCGACGTGATTCCCGTTTTCAAGACCGTGGACACGTGTGCGTCAGAATTCGAGGCGTATACGCCATATCACTACTCCACATATGAAACAACGAGCGAGGCGATGCGGTCGGACCGATCCAAAGTGATGATTCTGGGTGGCGGTCCCAACAGGATCGGCCAGGGCATAGAGTTCGACTACTGCTGTGTGCATGCCTCGTTCGCTCTGAAAGAAGATGGCTTCGAGACCATTATGGTCAATTCAAATCCGGAAACTGTCAGCACGGATTACGACACCTCCGACAAGTTGTACTTCGAGCCTGTCACTGTGGAGGACGTCCTCAATATCGCCGACCTCGAACAGCCCGATGGCGTCATTGTGCAATTTGGTGGACAGACGCCGTTGAACCTCGCCCGCGATCTTGAAAAGGGCGGCGTCAAGATTATAGGGACCTCGCCTGACAGCATCGACCTTGCCGAGGATCGTAAGCGCTTCGGCACGCTGATCGAACAGCTTGGAATACGGCAGCCGGAAAATGGTACGGCAACCAGTGTGGGCGAAGCGGTGGCCATTGCCGATACCATCGGCTATCCCATCCTGGTGCGACCCTCGTATGTCCTTGGCGGACGCGCAATGGCGATCGTGTACGAGCGGGAAGCCCTGCTACAGTACATGGGTGAGGCTATCCAGGCTTCACCGGAGCGGCCGATACTGATCGACCGCTTTCTTGAAGATGCACACGAGTTCGATGTCGACGCGGTGAGCGACGCCAATACCGTGGTCATCGGCGGTATCATGCAGCATATCGAGAGTGCGGGCATCCACTCAGGTGACAGCGCCTGTGTTTTGCCCCCCTATGAGATCACCGACAGCAACCTGGACGAGATCAAGCGACACACACACGCACTCGCCAGGGCACTCAATGTAATCGGCCTTATGAACGTCCAGTTTGCGGTTCAAGATAAGCAGGTCTACATCATCGAAGTCAATCCAAGAGCTTCTCGCACCGTTCCTTTCGTAAGCAAGACCATCGGTGTCCCGCTGGCAAAAGTGGCCGCCCGGACAATGGTGGGGCGAACACTGGAAGAACAGGGATTGACACAGGAAGTCAAATTCGATCACATTGCTGTTAAGGAAGCGGTCCTGCCTTTCTCCAAGTTCCCGGGAGTGGATACCATTTTGGGACCCGAAATGAAATCAACGGGCGAGGTGATGGGAATCGACACGGAATTCGGTGTAAGCTTCCACAAGGCGCAACTCGGAGCGGGCGTCAGGCTGCCGGGTGAAGGAACCGTATTCATCTCGGTGAACAATCGTGACAAAGAGGCCGTTGGCCCAATCGCTCGCCGGCTCGCCGATCTGGATTTCCGAATCCTCGCTACGGGAGGCACCAAGGACCATCTCAGTGCAAAGGGCATCCCAGCGGATCAGATCCTTAAAATTCAGCAGGGACGCCCGAACATTCTGGACGCCATCAAGAACAAGGGAATCGACCTGATGATTAATACACCCGCAGGGGTGGCCTCACAGGCAGACGACGACAAGATCCGCCAGGCAGCCCTTCAGTACGGCATTCCATACACCACAACGCTTGCCGGCGCATCAGCCGCGGTATCTGGAATCGAATCAATGAGAAATAATGGGACGGTACGCATACGCTCCCTTCAGGAATTCCACACAGCGCAATCCAGCTAAACGATATGAACCTCTTCCACAAATCCAAGCTTGTCCTATTGGCGGTGTTGTGTAGCACCACGCTGTCCAGTTGTGTCTATTACAACACCTTCTATAATGCCAAGAAGAAATACAGGCAGGCGGAGAAGCGAAGGGAGGAGGCTGAAAACGCACCTGACAGTAGGCGAAACACAAGGGCTATCTACGCCTATCGCGACCTCTACATGAAGGTCATAAGGAAAGCATCAGTTGTCCTGGATCGCCACCCCAAAAGCAAATGGGTCGACGATAGCTTGCTTCTGATCGGCAAGTGTTTCTACTGGCGGGGCGGCTACAAGGACGCACTGCTCAAGTTTCAGGAGTTGCAGGAAAACTTCCCGAACAGCCCTCTTCTATCAGAGTCGTTTTACTGGCAGGGACTATCTCTCTGGGCCTCTGGTAAACCTGACGATGCGCGAGTCGTTCTGGGATTTCTGAGTGAGAATTCAGTACCCTCCTTTTCGGGTGAGGCACGGCTGGCACTTGCCGAACTCGAGTCCGACGAAGGCAACTATGAGGCCGCCATAGATACTTATTTGCGGCTTAAATCACAAACGAAGGATAAACGGACCAGAGCCAAGGTCTGGGATGGCCTCGGGGACGCCCGTTACCATCTGGAGCAGTATGACGAAGCGTTGATGGCCTACAGGAAGGTCCTGAAGTCGAAATCTAGCCTCAAAGCGAATTACGAAACACGATTGCAGATTGGCCTCATTCTGGAACGCCAGAACAAACTGGATGAAGCCCTGAAAATCTACAAGGGCATACTGAAAGAAAAGCTCCTCAAATCTTTCGAATCGGAAGTTCATATAAAACGGGGGAACGTCTACAACCTGAAGGGAGATCTCGACCGCTCCATAAAGATCTATGAGAAATTGATCGAGGACTTTCCCCGTACCGATCAAAGTGCCGAGGCGTATTATCGGATGGCATTGATTGAGCAGAAGCAACGGAAGGATCTGGCAAAAGCAAAGGAACTTTACGAGGAGGCCCGAAAACAGAAGCCGGGCTCCGAGGCGGGGAAAGCTGCGCGTGAGTTGGAGCGTAATCTCTCCGACCTCGAAAAGTACAAGAAAGCAGCTGCCAAGAATAACAAGAAGAGCCTCGACGCCATATTCAACATGGCTCAGATCTACCTTTTCAACCTCTCCGAGCCGGATTCCGCCCTAGTCTGTTACCGCAAAGCCCTGGCAATGGCTGATACCACGGAGGAAGAACTCGCGCCAAAAGCATTGTATGCCATCGGTCTCGTGTATGCCGATACGCTCGAGAACAAGGAGGAGGCGAGAAGGTCCTTTCAGAAACTGCTGGACAGATACCCGGTCAGCTCCTACGCGATAGATGCCCGGAACAGACTGGAAGGCACACGCACCGACGATGCGCTGGCAGAGGCGCGCTTCCTTGAAGCGGAGGCACTTCGAGACGAAGGGGCCGAAATGGAGGATTACCTCGAGATCCTTATGAAACTGCCCGATGAGTATCCTCACAGCATGTTCGCGCCCAGAGCACTGTATGCTGTGGCCTTCACATATGAGACTAATCTTGAAAATCTAGATGCGGCACGAACCTACTACGAGCAGCTTGTCGAGCACTATCCCTTGACTGATTTCGCAGAAATGGCGGGCCAGAAACTGGAGAGCGACCTCCTCAAGCCGGCTACCCCCCCCAAAGAAGAGGAGACGCCCAAAGACACCTCTGAAGCCACCGAGCAAGAGGGTGGCGCGAAGAATGCAGACCCTCCTTCGAAAGATCCTGCAGAGACGAAGACTGTTCAGACTGACAACTCTGTCTCATCCATTGACAGTACTCAGAAAAAGAAGCCCAATCAGACCCTCCCCTCGACAGAAGGCAAATGACCTCATCGATCCACCAGGAAGACGCTGAAATCCTGGAGAACAGGCAGATTGGTACCGGACTCTTCCTGATGCGGCTCAGGGCGCCGGACATCGCATCCAAGATCGGTCCCGCCCAGTTTGTCCAGGTTCAGACCGATCCGGAACTTGCGCCCTTTCTGCGTCGCCCATTCAGCGCGCTCAGGGTCGACAGGACCGCAGGTTGGGTGGACATCCTCTATGAAGTCATCGGCAGGGGCACCGGTCGAATGGCCATGTTTGAACCCGATACGCGGCTGAATCTGCTAGGTCCTCTGGGTATGCCGTTCACACCTTCCGATACAGGTTCGTTGTTGCTCGTGGCAGGAGGTGTCGGCCTTGTACCATTGGCATTCTTGGTGTGGGAACATGCAGACCTCTTGCCTAGAACCACCTTCTTGATGGGGGCGGCGAACAGGGACCGTATGCCAGACCTGAGCGACCTCTTGCCGCAGAATCTCGATTGGCACCTGGCTACAGATGACGGCAGTCTGGGATACCACGGCTTTGTCACGGATCTGATCCCGAATCATACCCGTGCCGGGGAAACCACGATCCTCACCTGTGGCCCTCATCCGATGATGGCGCGTGTTGCAGCTATCGCAGGCGACATGGGTCATCGGTGCTACGCCTCTCTTGAAAATCACATGGCCTGCGGGTTCGGCGCTTGTGTAGGATGCGTCGTTGAGTATCGCGAGGCCGAACGGGATGACCTCAGGTATCGCAGGGTGTGTACCGAGGGTCCTGTTGTGGATGCCCACGCGATTGTCTGGTAGACACATGGACTTGACCACCCACATCGGAGGCGGACTCGAACTCAAGAATCCGGTAATGTTGGCATCCGGTACATTCGGACACGGTGCAGAATACAATCACCTGTTCGATTTGAGCCGCCTTGGCGGCATAGTCACCAAAACCATCACCTATCATCCAAGAGCGGGCAATGCGACACCGAGAACAACAGAGACCCCCTCCGGGATGCTAAACTCCATCGGCCTCACCAATCCCGGCATAGACGCCTTCATCAAAGAGAAGATACCTCCGCTCGCGGAACTCGAAACGGGTAGAGTTGTCAGCCTCGCAGGTACGTCCAACGAAGAGTTTGCCGAAATGGCCAGGCGATTCAACGATCTACCCGGTGTGGACGCGTTGGAGCTGAACATCTCGTCACCCAATATGAAGGATGGCGGCCAACTTTTTGGATGTCGCGAAGCGGCCGCCCATGCCGTCACCGCCTCAGTCACGTCCGTATCCACATTGCCTGTGATCGTGAAACTCACGCCAAACGTAACGGACATCACCTCGGTGGCCGGCGCAGTAGAGGAAGGTGGGGCGGACGGAATCGCCTTGATCAATACCCTTCTCGGGATGGCGATAGACGTAACCTCCAGACGCCCCATTCTGGGGAATATCACCGGCGGTCTATCGGGACCCGCCATCAAACCCGTCGCACTGGCAATGGTATGGAAAGTGGCAGACAGAGTGTCGGTACCCATTGTCGGCATGGGCGGAATCGTAACGGCCCAGGACGCCATAGAGTTTCTGATCGCAGGAGCGTCCGCCATCCAGGTTGGCACCACGACCTTCATTAACCCCTGGGCGGGCCTGGAGATTGTCGATGGTATCGCCGAATACTGCAACGCCCAGGGCATTTCCAGTCTCTCACAGATTGTGGGCAGCCTGGATACGGAACCCCTGGCGTAGCGGACACATCAATTTCATTACCATCCTACTCCTGGGCCTCCTCGCCCTGGAGTCTGGTTGTGTTTCCCGTCCCCGGTACCGAACCCATCCTCCGTCCGACGAACCATCCAATTCCGCCACCGACAAAGCCACCCAGGGGACTTCACAGCCTGTCTCCACCAAAGGTGCGTATCAGGTAGGCATAGCTTCTTACTACGCACACAAGTTTCACGGCCGGCCTACCGCCAGCGGCGAAGTCTTCGATATGAACGGCATCAGTGCCGCCCACCGCGTCCTTCCTCTTGGATCAATCATCCGCGTAACCCATCTGGGAAATGGACTCAGCCTGGAATGCAAGGTCAACGACCGGGGTCCGTTTGTCAAAAACCGTGTGCTGGACCTTTCGCTCGGGGCGGCCAAAAGACTCAAAATGGTTGAGGCCGGAACCGCCAAAGTCAAAATCGAGATCGTGAAAGAGGTCGAATAACCAAAATCCCCCACTCAGTTGTCCCATACAGCATTCTCCGACCTTCCGTGTTTTCGCTTCGCTACTGTAGGTGGACTCCCCGGACACGTTGCCCCTGAAGGCCGACCACCAAAAAGGCCGTCCTCAATCCGAGAACGGCCTGCTGGAACCCACTTGTACGAATCCTACTGATTATCTTCCTCTCGCTTCGGCTTTTTCTGCTCCGCCTTCTCCCAGATCAGCCTTTCGAATTTCAGCTTGGCATCATCATCCTTGTCCTGAGCTTCCTGAAGAATCTTGGAAATGATCCCCGCCAGACGTTCCGGGTTCTTCTTTCCGATATCCGCTAGAGTTTTCAGCTCCTGGACCTGCTTCTCACGAAATGTCTTCGGGGGAGCTGGGGTGGCCTTTTTCCTTTTGACCACCTTGCCCTTCTTCATCGGGGCCTGGCTTTGACCCGCCTTGGTAAGGGTCACCTTCTGCTTTTTCAGCGGCTTCATCAGCTTGTCCATGAATCCGCTGCGAGATTTCTTCTTCGAATTCTTCGCCATCAGGAAGCCCTCAAGGACCAGGGATAGTAATGTAAGGCTGGCGGATAAGGAGCAGCACTGGCCCATACGGGCCACGAATTTTGCGCGGACACAGTTTCCAGGAGTCGTTGTCCAGGGTGAATAAAGGGCAAATTAACAAAAATCTACACGTTGTGTCAGGATGTCACATTTGCTTGGTACGATACTTGCGTTTTGTCTCCTACAAAAACAATCGCCGGGAGGACCGAATGAACAACCTGCAATATGGTGGTGTGCCAAGCCCCATGGACATTCCGATTTCACTGGAAACTGCATCCAAAATTCCAGCTATGCCGAAAGGAACTCGTCCACCCCTAGGAGTCCTGCTGGTATGCACCCGGAATGCCAGGTGGCACGATGTGTCTTCCGAAGAGCGGCAACCCTTTGATCTATCCGTGCCACAAGGTGCTGAAATTCTGGGAGAAGAAGGTCGGCGGCAGAATTTACCGGGTCTATGCAGGCGGCGAATCCGGAGATTCCTTCTGGGAATTCCTTACCCTTCTCGAATGCGAAGATCTCCCTGCCTGGAAGAACATCCTGCAGAACCTTGAACAGGCCGGCTTAAATCCCTTTTTCGATTGGGATATCATCGCCTTCGGTAGAAGCATAGGATAACAGGAGTCACGAACTCAATGCGCTTCGCCCTGATCCAGACCCAGCCTCCTGAACTCTACCTGTGCCGTAAAGCTTATTCCGAGCAGCCTGCCCATAACCTGCCAGTTCACCAGATCCACAACCGTCAACCCGGCTCCTCCGCGTTGGATGTCCACAGTCCCTACATAAGCCCTTGTCCCATCCGGCAAAATCCCCAGAGCAGCAGTTCCATTTCCTACCGCCAGGCTTTTGGAGATCAGGTTTCTGCTAACGCTGATCGCCAACAATAAACCCTCCGCGCCTACAAATAGGGTTTCTCCATCCGGTGACAAGGCAAGCCCGCGCGAGGCCTCGCCGGGAAGCTGTATACCTCCCACCACCAGATCGCTCGCAAGGTCGAGGACCGAGATCACCCCCCGATCCAGGTTGCTCACATACGCCCGCCGCCCATCTTTCGTCACCGCGATTTCTGCAGGAACGGCGCCAATCTCTATAGTCCCCGTCACCTGCCCTGCCTCGGGATCGATCACCGTGATGTCCCGGCTGAACGCGTTGACGACGTAGAGCTTNTTACCGTCCGGCGTAATTGCGATGTCCACCGGAACGCGTCCCACNCCAATCGTGTCTGTCACNGCCCTNGTCTCGACATCGATCACGAGCAATACGTNCAGGTTCTCCTGAGTGACATACACCACACGCTCATCTGGACTGAGGGCGATGCGGCCGTGCGCATTCGTTGGAACGGAGTACACCACCTCGTGCTGTGGATTCAGTACAAAAAGCCCGAACCCTTCTGATACGTAGATCAAACGTTCATCATTCGTGATCCGCATCCCCGTCGGACCACGAAAAGGAAGCACGTCGTAGATCAAGTGAGATTCGGTGTCGAATACAGGGACCGTACCATCCACGGGATTTACAACATACACCGCGAACTCTGCGTCCGGGGGTTGCAGGGCCGCCCGTCTGCCATACACACCACTAAAGGTGACAAAATCAGAAAAGTCGATCGTACCGTCGCCGTTGAGATCCATCCTGGCGTTGAACGTAGCATCTCCCGATCGGGAATTATACGTACTCACGAACAGAATGAAGTCTGCGAACCCGATCAACCCATCGCTATTGAAATCCGCTGCAGTCAGCGTTTCCGCCTGCCACCGCAAAGGGCCCTGAGCCTGCCAGTGTAAACGTTCCCCACTCCTGGAAATCAAAGGACTTGAGACCATCAGGAAGAGACAGAACGCCAGGGAGACTATCCACCGCGTTTGCCGGGTCCCCCTACTTCGACCCATTATCCTGTGCAAGCTCCACCTGATTTCCGTCCGCCTTCTTGGCTGCATAGACCGCTCCATTCAACCGGCTGAAAATCTCCTCTGCCAATTCCCGGCCATTGACTCCTTCGGAAGGTTCCAAGGAAGTCACCCCCACGCTCACCGTAATCTGCGCCGTGGCATCTCCGCACGGAAACCCGTGTGCACGTACGCGAGCACGGATCATATTCGCTTTGCCCCTGGCCCCGTCTAGATCGGCCGGGAATAGAATGACGGCAAAGTGAGTGCCATCCAAATGTCCAATACGATCCGACTCCTCCAGGAGCGACCTCAGCAGTTCACCCAGGCCCTTGATAATCTGGTCTCCGGCCTCTCTTCCTTGTCCCTCATTTATGGGTCCAAGGTTGTCCGCGGACAAAAGGATGAATCCAACGGGTTCTTTTTCCTTGGCCGCCTGCTGTATCGCCTGAGGGGCCAGCGCACGCAAAAACGAGATTTTGTTGGGCAAGCCTGTCAAAGCTTCAGTCCCGGCAAGCCTTGCCCATCGCCTGTTTTCTTTTTTCAGCCGATCTATCTTAGTCTTCTGCAATTGACATTCCGCCTCCAAGTCCTGGATGCGTTTCTTCAGGCTTGCGATGTCGTTTCCCGAATTCATACTCTTCCGTTCTAATCGCTTCTGAGCTTACAGACGCCCGCTCGCATCTACAGTATTATTTGCACTCCACCAGTCGGAGGAGTTCATACAGAATTATGCCGCTGGCAACCGAGACATTCAGGGAGACCTTTTGACCCACCATAGGAATTGAGACCACATTATCACAACAATCCAGCGTCTCGGGCTGCACACCTTCTACCTCATGGCCCACAACTACGGCCACCGGGAAGCAATAGGAAAATTGTCGATAGTCCAGACTGTCGGCAGTCTTCTCCAGGGCAATGGTCTGGACACCTTCATCGCTCAACGACTCCAGAACAACCGCCGTGTCTCTTTCGTAGATCCAGGGGACGGTCTCTTCGGCGCCAAGAGCCACCCTGCGTATCTCTTTTCTGGGTGGGTATCCAGTGAATCCCGTAAGGTAGACGCCTGCGGCATTCACCCCATCTGCGGATCTGAAGATGGCGCCTACGTTGAACAAAGACCGGACATTTGCTGCTACAATGAAGATCGGATTTCTGTCACCAACCGGGATAGGTGTCATGTATTGTGCACAATAGGAGAGCCACCCGGGCGGCAAACCTGAGTGGCTCTTCCTGGCTCCATCTTAGCCACAGCAATCCAGAATACTATCGGACATTAATGGCCGTGCTCGAAGCTCATGTAGGGTCTGCACTCTCTTCAGTGGGTGTTGGCTCTTCGGCAGTCATGCGACCGTTGAACCGCGTCTGAAGATCCTGGACTGAATCTTCCAATCGCTCGTAGGCCTTTCTTCCTGCCTCTGACGCCAGAAATACACCCACCGTACCGCCAACAACCGCGCCAGCCAAAAAACCCGCCCAGAATAGGTCCTTGTGTTCCTCACGACTCCAAAGCATTTGCTACGTCCCCCTCTCTACGCATTATTCTGATCTCCGTCCTGGCTTAGCATTCGCTTCAATACCTTCGCGGCCACCTCCGCATCTTTTCCCTCAAGTTTAAACCGCTTTCTCAATTCGGTGGTTCGATCTACGTTCTTGTTGGCAGGCTGTTTCTCCTCCAAATCATCCAGAGCCATATCGGCCACAGCGTTAGTTGCAGGTCCACCGGCGCCGACACTGGTATCGCCCCCGCCACTCAGGCCCCCAAGAATTCCGCCACCGCCGCTGGATGAACCGGACTTCTTGCTCCAGAATGTGACTCCCATATAGGCAAGGCCTAAGACCAGGATCAACCCTACGAGCATTGTTGCTTCATCTGCGAAATTCATACGGAACTCCCTGAAAATTAGAGTGTTTGGGCCCTTGGATTAATTTCGCCGATCGCAGAACATAAGTCAAGCGGAAAGGACGACCTTGCCACCTAACCTTCTGCAAACACCGCTTTAGCCGTGACCAGCGCGTCCCACGTTGCCGGAAAGCCACCGAACGCGCACATCTGCAGCAACACCTCCTCGACCTCCTCACGTGTCGCCCCGGCCCCCACAGATCGGGCGATATGAACACGCAGTTGATCCTGTCGACCCAACACCGTCAAAGCAGCAATGGTGCAAAGCAGTCGTGTCTTGAGATCCAATCCATCTCTGGAATACAGATCTCCCATCACGAACTCCATGACAAAACGCTCGAAGTCCGGATGGAGATCCCTGAATCTATCGACTACCTCCTCGGAGGCTTCGGATCCCACCATCTCCCGCATCAGTTCACGGCCCTTCTCATACCGGTCTTCGTCCATATCCAGCTCCTTACTTCTGCCTTTCACCATCCTTCTGCCTTCCTATCCAGTATCTGCACCCGGTCCCCCCGCCCCCCTGGTTCAGGTCATTTACTCGATACCGGCATCTACAATCCATTTTACAACATCGCACTGTCTGTCTAGTTGTTTCTCGACCGTCTTAAAATCCACCTGCTGCACACCTTCCCTTTGGCAGGCCAGATCCGCTCCCAATTCGGTCTTCATCCGTATCCTTGCGGTCATAGGCAGGTCCGGCTTGAAAGAATCGGGAGGATCGGTACGCAGGATACCGATCGCCTCCTTCACCTTTTCGCACGTCAGGGAACGGCCGGCCTCCGCCTCAAGGCCGGAACAGGTATCGTGGTCTACAGGTTGTTTCACAGCGGCCGTAACTACTCCAGGAAACTGCTCCTCGGCCTCCTTACAGCCTACTTCATCTCCCTGCACAAGAATCAACGGAATGTCCCAGTAACCCGCATAACAGGTCTCAATGCCAATCTCCCCAACGCTCATACCGTTGATCTGGAAATCTTCCCACTCCAACTGCCAGGTGTGGGGGAGAAACGCATTCGGTGTACCAGCTTTCGCGTGATGCCCGGGCAGCATCAGTCCATCCACAGTCTCGTCCAGACCAGGCATCCATCTGGGCTTACCATTTCCCTCACCCCGGCTGCGCCCGTGCCAGGTAACGCGAGAATCCTTCAGCGCCTTATCGAGAAGGATGTTACCACCACCGTGGTGTGCGTCGCACACAATCACCTCGTCCGCACCCGCATCAGGTGCCGCTTGAGCCGCGGCATTTGCGTCGGCAGTGATCAACTCCAGACCTTTGCGGGCGACCTCCGGACGCACGACATCCTCCCAGTACCACGTCTGCTCACGGATCATTAGCCCGCTGACACCCTCCATATCCCAGTGGATGTAAATCTTCATTGTTCTCGCTTCCCAGTCAGCGTTGCGGACAACGGCTGATGTCCAGGATTCCCTACCAACTCGTACCACCGGCCTCGAGTACCGCACGGGCAACGCGCAACATATTACCACCCAAAATCTTCTGGATATCGTCATCGGAATACCCGCGCTGAACCAGCCCCACAGTGAAAAGCGGCCAGTTGGTCCACGCCAGACTCTTCACCATACGTTCGTCACGGTACCTTTCCGGAAATGCATCATCCGGCCAGAAGCCGTCCCAACGCACACGACTCTTTCCTCTACCAGACACTTTATTGCGCTCGGACTCGGATTTGCGCGACGCGTAGGCCGTATCGGTCCCGATCGTAACTCGATCGGGACCGAATGTTTTTGCCACATAATCCACGTGGTCAAGAAGTGCGGATATGTCTCCTGTGCCTCCGAGAAACGAAGGGATACAGCAGATGCCGATATATCCGTCCGTGTCCACAATCGCCTTGATCACCTCATCCGGTTTGCACCGAATATGTTCGTTCACTGTGCAGCATCCCGAATGGCTTGCAACCATTGGAACGGTGGATGCTCTTGCGGCCTCGAGACTGGTCTGCCAACCACTGTGGGCGACATCCGCAATGACGCCAATCTTATTCATCTCTGCGACAACAGCCCTGCCGAAATCACTCAACCCCCCATTCGCGGGCTCGGCACATCCATCACCGATCATATTGCGGCGGTTATATGTCAGGTGCATAATCCGAATACCAAGCTGGGAAAATATCCGGATGTATCTCAGTTCCTCCTCAACTGACACCCACTCCTGCAAGAGCGGGACGCCATTGCCACTCATATAAAAGCAATGCTTGTCCTGATTGTGGGCCTCCACAACATCATCCGGTCCGACGGCCCTGACCAGGAAATCCCGCATCGAATCCGCCACATATGTGAAACGTGCCAGACGTTTGATCAGGCGTTGCGGATCCTGGCCTTCCTCTCCCGCATTCTGGACGATGCAGGT
>PAQK01000009.1 GCA_002709665.1 Gemmatimonadota bacterium
CTGGCCGTGCTGTTGATGGCCCTTGCCCTGCTGGCCGTGCTGTTGATGGCCCTTGCCCTGCTGGCCGTGTTGTTGATGGCCCTGTGCACCCACGCCCATCTTTGCGGCGGCTTCATCCATAAGTCTTACACTACTATCAAGACCAAAATCCTGTGTGCCAGCCTTTTTACCGAAAGAGCCCTTCGTGAGTTCGATGGCTACCCCGGTACCAAGGTTTTTGATCCCAAACGACATCTCCCCCAAAGTCTCAGACGAGCCGGATCCTACCTGATTGCCCATGATCGCAACCGCGATGACTTGACCGCCTGGAACAGGTTTGGGCAGTGCCATCGCGCCCTTGAGCAATCCCGAGGGTATGAATCCTTTGAAAGCAACCTGCGAATTGTCGAACTTGAGCTCGAACTCGACACCTACTAGATCCTGCACGGGGCCGGTAGTGACCAGTTGCACCTTAACGGTCTCCCCGTTTTTGGCTGCCCCTTTCCGAACACCTTGATCTCCAGGAGCTGTATCCAGGTCAAGCGCCATCTGGGCACCCGCTGAAATTGTCAGTCCCAGGATCAGGGCCGGCAAAACTGCGATTACCGAAAAAATACGTTTCACTTTGGACATCCTCCCACTTTAGAGCCTGACAACAGTATCTGCTTGCGTTGAGGCCCAAATGGTTTGTAAGTCACCGCCAGAATTGACGGTACGATTGCTGAATAAACGTCCGAAAACTCACCTCCTTTAGGCATGGTGGTGGCACAGATTTATGTTCGGTCTGTATTGATATCATCTCAGTCGCCAACAGCAACTCTGTCAGTATACTTCTGTATACCTGCATTAATACAATACCAGCGATACCGGGTTTTTTACCGTGACTGGAGTCACCATCCGACGAAAAAATCGCCCAATTTCCGTGATGGCTGTCACAAGAACCCAAAAAAAACTTGAAACCGATCCCTCGATGAAGGCGATTACACTAAAAAAAGGCATCTGAGTCCCCTGGCCGGGAGCCACAGATGCCTTAGGAAACGGCTTCGGAATTGGTGGTGGCACCCGCCGGAATTGAACCAGCGACACATGGATTTTCAGTCCACTGCTCTACCAACTGAGCTAGGGTGCCGCCATCCACCCCGAAACCAACTTCACCCGCAATACGTGCGGACCAAGGAATCTAATTAAACGTCCCAAAAATGTCAAGACGCTCGCCCTCCAGATTCACGGCTCAGTTTCAAAACCGGTCACGCCCTGGTAAACTGTTGTTTTTATTGACAAAATGATCTATTGCGATCGTTCACAGGCTGAGGATTTCGATCTGCAAAAAGAGGCTTGGATATCCAGATGCCCAAATTCGATTGACAATCCATGAGACGTGTGATATACTCGCTCTCGTTAGGGCGCACCCATGGTATTGCCATAGCCCTATTTTGTCAAGGGAAATCGGAGAGCGGGCACGTGGGAAGTTCCTGTTTTTCTTTGATAAATGACACACGAGACCTCAAAATAAAAAGTGCGGTCGCAGTATCCGGCCTCCTGAATTACTGCCACCAGAAATGTCCACACAACCCAATACATTCCCAGCTCCTCAAACCGATGACAGCGAGGTCTCCGGCGTCTCGCTCCGGGCCCTTCTCCTGGGCCTGCTCCTCGTAGTCGTCCTCGATTCTCTCGCCATCTACGTCCGATATATCTATCACGGATCTCTGATGACCTATAGCCATATCCCAATGGCTATGCTCATCGGTTTCACGCTGATGTTGTTCCTGGGTGCATTGATCTCCCGCGCAACCGGAGTGGTCCTCCATGCATCAGAATGGCACACGATCCTGTGTATGGGCATTGTGGGTGCTGCAATCCCCTGTTTCGGCCTCAGTGGCTATCTCATCGGATATATGGCCACCCCTTACTACTTTGCTACGGAGACCAACGCCTGGGATCGGTATCTCCACCCATACATATCCAGTTGGCTCATTCCCAATAACGATGCAAAAGCGGTCACCTGGTTCTTTGAGGGACTCCCGGGGGGCGCCGACGTTCCCTGGGATGCCTGGTTTCTCCCTCTATTGTGGTGGACAAGTGTCGTCACCGCTGCGTTTGTCGTCCTAGGGTGTGTCGCGGTGATCTTCAGGAAGCAATGGGTACAGAACGAGCGGCTGGTTTTCCCGGCAATGGCCCCACTCATCGACATGGCATCGGGCCCGGGCGATGGAAAGAGCAGATTGCCGGAATTCACACGGAACCCATTGTTCTGGATCGGATTCTGGATCGCGTTCGTGATGATCGCCTGGAACTGCCTAAACTATTTCCTGCCCGGTTTCCCGCGATTTCCGATCTACAGCGGCAGGTGGTACTGGATTGACAGACAATTCCCTCCCATCCGGGGGTTCCTGGGTCTCTTCACGATCTTCTTCTCCTACTTCGCCAGCCTCGACGTGCTCCTCAGCATCTGGCTCTTTGATCTGCTCTTCATCATCGAGGGCGGAGCACTCAACCAGATGGGCCTCACTGCCATCTCCCCGTACTACTACCGAGGCGTCTACTACTGGCAGACGAAGGGGGCCTTCGTGGTGCTTGTCGCCTCGATTTTCTGGGTGGCCCGTCGACACCTTCTGGAGGTATTCAGGAAGGCGATAAACCCTGGTGCGTCCATTGACGACAGCAACGAACCCATTTCCTATAGAACGGCAGTAATCGGCCTGCTTCTTGGGCTCTTTTACATGTGGATCTGGCTGGTGAGGATCGGCTTCGACGCAGTCCAGGCAGCAGGACTGCTTCCCGCCGTCATTTTTACTTACGTGGGCATGGCAAAAATCATCGCCGACACCGGAATGCCGTATACAAACGTACCGGCCGGGCCCTGGGGCCTGGTAGCGCCCTTCCTGGGCTCACACGATGTTACGCCGAGCACCCGGGTGGCCATGCGATTTTCCAACCTGATTAATTCCCACTTCAAAGGGCTCTTCCTGCCGGCGTTATCCCACGCCGGCCGTGTCGCAGAAGGGATCAAGAATAATCGCAGAAAACTAATGGTTGCCATTGTCCTGGCGTTCATAGTCAGCCTTATGCTGAGCAATCTGCTGACCCTTTATCTGGGATACCGTGACGGCGCATACAACTTCAACAGTTGGGAAATTGTTCGGGCTGGTGAACGACATTTCGGAGGAACGGCCACCTCTGTCAAAAATGTGTTGATCAAGGCACCAACAAAACCTGTCTACGTGGATCACCTGGATTACCTGGGCTTCTTCGGCATCGGGGGGGGAGTGATGGCGCTGCTGATCTACCTCCGGTACCGGTTCGTATGGTGGCCGCTGCACCCTGTAGGCCTGGCCATTTCCGGATCCTATTTGGCCAGACGAACCAGCTTCACCATCTTTGCCGCCTGGCTGATCAAACTCGTGATGGTCAAGGTGGGTGGCCCCGCCATCTATGGCAAATCCAGGCCCTTCTTTGTTGGCCTGCTTGTGGGATACATCATGGGTGTCGCCCTGTCCACATTTATTGACATTGGCTGGTTCCCCGAACGGGGCCACGTTGTCCATCGATTCTGAAATTCTTGACTATGCGTTCATACTTTAAACCTCTTGTTAGCATACCGGCCCTACTGGTCCTAGGCCTCTTTGTCGGTCTGGCACTGGGTCCTAAACGCGTCAACCCGGTCCTAGCCGCCATGTTCAACCTCAAGGCCTCTGCCCCCATCTCCCCGGCACCTGTTCCGGGAGCCGTCTCTGTTACCGACCAGGTCCTCAGCACGATCTCGGAGAAAAAGGTTCGTGAAATCATGGGGAGGTTGACAAGAAACGGCTCGAGAGTACCTGGATATCCCGGGCACGAAACTGTGGCTGAGTACATTCATACGCACTTCCAGAAAATGGGTCTCCAGGACGTTAGGATGGAACCTTTCGACGTCACATCGCCCGTGGACAAGGGCGGGAGCCTTACGCTCCTCGAGCTTGGGAAAACCTTCCCCATCCACGGCATATGGCCCAATCTCGTGAAGACTTCCACGTTGCCCAGAGAAGGTGTTCGAACGCGACTCATATACGGGGGTTCTGGGGAGTTCAGCGAATTCAATGGCCATGAGATGGACAACACCGCCGTACTCATGGAATTCAATACCTGGAACAACTGGCTCAATGCCGCGACACTCGGAGCAGGCCAGATCATATTTATTGAGCCGGACTCTACGTTCTACACAGAAGCCGAACAGAAGTTTCTCCAGGTACCCAACAGCGTCGAGAGATTCTGGATCGACAGAAAGTCGGGCGATTACCTCAAAGCCCTTCTGGATCGTGAGGGGGAACTGGAGGTTGAATTGCGGTCGAGGATGGAGTGGGAGAAAAATGTCGCCAACAACATCCTTGGAACCATGCCGGGAACCGATCCAGATCTNAAGGATCAAATCGTCGTCATCAACGCATACTACGATGCGATGTCGGTAGTCCCGGCGCTTGGACCGGGGGCTGAACAGGCCTGCGGTGCGGTCGCCCTCCTCGAGCTGGTGGAATACTTCAAGAAACATCCGCCTGCTCGTACGGTCCTCTTCCTGGCAACATCCGCCCACCACCTTGGATTCAGGGGAGTCTGCGATTTCCTGGGGCGTCATTCGCGCAAAGAGAAAAATTTCGCGGCACTGATGACGGACCCCATAGACATCCGGCTGTTCATCGGCCTGGACCTTACCAGCCAGACCGACGAAATAGGCGTCTGGAACAGCACGCGTAACTTTTATTACAACAGGTTTTTTACCCCGCTTGGCAAGAGCTTCGTTCGATTCTCAAAGGCGTTGGCTACCGGTTTTGGACTCGATCCGAAACGAGCATTGGTGGATGGCATAAATCCCACCGGCGGCATGACTTGGGACATGTACGTGCCCGGAAAGAATCTCAAGACGGATGGAGAGGTTGTGCTGGAAGCCGGCACCCTATCTCTCTCCCTGATCACCCTCAATGATGCCCGCTTCCGTGTAGACACCCCATTGGACCTCCCGGAACGAATCAACTATCCAAATCTGACGGGACAGATTCGACTCCTGACGGGAGTACTGGACATTGCCCTGAACGACCCCACGCTCATTCCGGACTACCGACTGGATCCAGACGACAGGATGCGGGGTCTGAAAGGATTCGTGCGAACCTACCCCCGTCGAAGCATTGTTCCCGACAGACCCAAGCCCGGGGCCATTGCCGCCCTTCGAATGGGCATCGACAAATCCATCAAAGGGGTGCGGCGAATCTACTACGANCTGGCAGACGAAAATGGCGAATTCTATATGCCAGGCATCGCCGAGCGAAGGGTTTCTGTCAGTGCCTACTACCTCGACCCGAAATCGGGGGAAATCACCTATGCGCCCAACTTTGGTCAGCAGGCCAAGATTTACAGGGGCGAATTCGACATGAGCTGGTGGATCTCGAAACGCACCCAGATTCTATTCCCTTGCATTGCAACGGACTTCTACGATACCGTCGATCCTCGATACCTGACCAAACTCTCCCAGATCAGCATATTGAGTGAAAGCAACACGGCGCCACAGGAATACGGATATGCAATAGGATTCGGACCGACGGAACCGGTTGGAACCATCTTTACACGGCCGGGGGAGAGAGTCAAGATCGCCATGAGATCCGGCTCCATAGGAATCCGCTTCCTGATGCTCAACTCCGAAAGTGCCGAAAGCGAAAAAACCGCCCGTGGCGAAGGATTTCCTACGCTCACCCACGGCTCCTTCGCCCGTACCTCCTTCCAGGCTGCCAAGGACATGTGGACACTTGACGAAGCCAGGATGCGGGAGATGAAACATTTTGCCATAGAAAATCATCGGCTAAACAACCTCCATTTGGAAGCCGCGTTCCACCTGGCTGAGGCCGAAAAAGCCAAGGAAAAGAAGGAGTGGGACGGTTTCATGAAACACACCCGGGCGGCTCTGGGTATCGAATCCCGCGCCTATCCGGATGTCAAAGGCACGCAGAATGACGTCATAAGAGGCATAATATTCTTCATGATCTTGGTGATCCCCTGTGCGTTCTTTGGCGAGAGACTCATCTTCACCGCGGCGGATATCCGCAGGCAGATTGCCGGATTCATCGGCATCTTCGTGGTCATCTGGCTATTCCTTTCCAGAGTCCATCCGGCATTCGAACTTTCGAACCCTCTCGTCGTCCTACTCGCGTTTGTAATTCTCGCACTTGCCATATTCGTAATTTCCCTGGTCTTCTCCCGATTCAACGAGAACATGCGCCGACTGCGTACGCCTGAGGTGCTTCTTCACGAACAGGATGTAGGTCGGCTCAGTGCCTCCCTGGCAGCATTTCAGCTGGGTATTGCAAATATGAAGCGTCGGAAGATGCGCACNTGGCTGACATTCCTTACCCTGCTTCTTTTGACGTTTACAGTGCTGTCCTTCACCTCCATCAAGTCCGCTCTCCATTTTCACCAGATCACGAGAGAAGGGGAAGGGGCATACCCGGGCGTGCTTGTCCGGAGCAAATTCTGGGGGCCCCTCGAGGAGGTGGCATTCGACTATGCGAGAACGCACTTCAGGGAACTGGGCGTCATTGCCCCCAGGAGCTGGTATTACACCAGAGACAAAAAGAAGATCCCGGTGAGATCAGCCGGCAAGTCCGCGAACGCTCTGGGGATCCTTGGGATGACCCCTGAGGAGACCAGTGTGACTGGAATCCACGAACGGCTCAAGGCGGGACGCTGGTTCCGAAAAGACGAACTCGCCTGCATCCTCCCAGATAAGATGGCCGCCCTGCTGGGTGTCACCGAAGAAAACCTTGGCAGTGCTCGGGTGCGCCTGTTCGGAGAACAGCTGACTGTAATCGGGCTGATGGACTCGGAGAGATTCNGGCAGCTCAAGGACCTGGACAACGAGACGCTCAGCCCGGCCGATTTCAAACTCACGGACGACGAAGCCATTGCGCAGATGACCACTCAGGAGACTCGGGAAAAACAGGGTTTGGAGCAACCAGAGGTGGATATTCTCCCCTTCGAGCATCTCGATCCGGACAATATCCTTATTATCCCCTACCATCTTCTCCGGGAGGTAGGCAGCCCGCTTCAGTCCGTGGCCATTCGGTTCAACGAAGGTGTGCAGATCGAAAAGCAGGTTCGCGCCTTTCTGTCCAGGCTTTCGGTTGTGCTATTTGCCGGCATTCCGGATGCATCGNATCGGATCCGCGTTTCGGTCTACAGTTCCCTTGGCAATACTTCATTCCGTGGCCTGGGCAATCTCTTTATCCCCATTCTCATTGCGGCCCTGATCGTATTGAACACAATGATGGGGTCAGTATACGAGCGATTCAGAGAGATCGGTATATACTCCGCCGTAGGCCTTGCACCCGTGCACATCTCCTTCCTTTTCATCGCCGAGGCTAGTGTATACNCTGTGCTGGGTACCGTCAGTGGATACCTGATGGGACAGGGCGTGGCTAAGGTGATATTATGGCAGGGCTGGCTTTCCGGCNTAACACTCAATTACTCGGCACTGTCNGCCGTCTCCTCCTCCATACTTGTGATGGCCGTAGTGATCCTGTCAACACTGTACCCTGCCCGGCAGGCCTCGATGATGGCTGTTCCGGATGTCACCCGACGGTGGAAATTGCCCGATCCGGAGGGAGACGAATGGCGGTTCGAATTCCCATTTACCGTGGGGGGTGACGATGTCTTCGGACTCTCCGTTTTCCTGGTGGACTATTTCGATTCGCACAGCGGCGAGTCCTTGGGCACCTTCTACACAAATGGTGCCCACCTGGGTGCGATTTCGACTGAAAAAGGGGAAGGGTATACAATAGATACGTCCCTTTGGTTGGCGCCGTATGACCTGGGTGTAAGCCAGGAGGTCCATTTCGAGGCGGAGCCCACCGGAGAGTTCGGGATGCACAATCTGTCTCTGACGATTCACCGGATCTCCGGTGATGCCGCCTCATGGCGAAGGGTCAATCAGGGATTCATCAACACCTTGCGTAAGCAGTTCCTCATCTGGCGAACNGTCGAGCCGCAGGACCGTGAGAACTACAGGGAAAAGGGTCGACAAATGCTGGAGGAGTGCACATCGCTGGTTTAGCCGCCCCATCCCCTCTGTCATCGACAGTCAACGGCCGAGAGGGTAAACCATCAACCGCAATTTATCCTTGCAAACCTTAAGTTTTGTCGTATACTCTTCAGACCTAATCTGGCAGTGCTCACACATCGAAAATCGAACAAATGCAACTAGCAAACCTGTTCCGTAAGGGCAAGACAAATCAGTTTGAGGAAATAGAGGAATATCGGGATCTTCTGGAGGCACCCGACACCTTCGAGGAGGGGTTTAACTCGAAGACAATCTTGGGTGCCCTCTTTGTGTCTGTGATCATGGTCCCCGGAAATATCTATCTCGAACTGATGGTAGGCCACTCAATCGGGGCGGCGGCCCAATGGGTCACCATCATCCTGTTCCTCGAACTGGCGAAACGCTCATTCACCGTCTTGCGGAAGCAGGAACTTTACCTCCTCTACTATGTCACCAGCGCCCTGGTGGCCCGGGAAACCGGCACCTTCGAGGGGCTGCTCTGGCACCAGTACTTCGTTCAGTCCCCTGCCGCTAAACAATTCGGCATTTCCCATCTTATTCCATACTGGTGGGCCCCCCCGGCAGACTCCCAGGCCCTAATAGAACGTACNTTTTTCCACAAAGATTGGTTCTGGCCCATCTCACTGCTCGTCCTCGGGATGATCATGGGCCGCATCCAGTGGTTCACCGCGAGTTACGTCCTTTTCCGGCTCACCTCAGACTATGAACGGCTGCCCTTTCCTTTTGCGCCGATAAACGCCCAGGGCGCGATGGCCCTTGCAGAAGAAAGCAGCGGCGAGTACAGCTGGCGGTGGCGGGTGTTCAGCATAGGGGCGGTCATCGGTGTCGTGTGGGGTGCAATCTATGTGGCTGTACCGGCTGTAACCGGTGCATTTATGGAGCGTCCCATCCAGCTGATCCCCATCCCCTTTGTGGACTTCACACAATACACCGGGTATTTCCTGCCGGCCACCCCGATGGGGTTCACGTTGCACCTTGCACCCGTTCTCGCTGGCCTTCTNGCCCCGTTCTGGGCTGTAATGGGTTCCTTNATCGGGGTTATGGTACATACCATTTCCAGCCCGATTCTGCACAGCTATGGGTATATGCCCCACTGGTTTATGGGTATGGATACCATCATGACCCACTTCGTGGCCGGCATTGATTTCTGGATGAGTTTCGGCATCGGCATCACCTTTGCCATCACGGTGATCGGGTTTTACCAGGTCTGGACAGGGGTACGGTCTGCCAGGCTGGACAGCTCTGAAAAAGGGAGCTTTACACCGCCGCCAGGACGTGGGGATTTCCGCATCTGGATATGCATCCTGCTGTTCTGCCTGGCAAGCATGTATACCATCATCCTTGCAAAGATCCTCTTTCCCGATCTCGTCGGTTTCACCTTGCTGGCATTCTTCTTCATCTTCGCATTCATCTACACCCCGTTGATCTCCTTTGTTAACGCCAGACTTGATGGTCTCGTTGGGCAGAACGTCAACATCCCCTACATCAAAGAGGCCACCATATTCCTCAGCGGTTTCAAAGGGATAGAAATCTGGTTCGTGCCATTTCCTTTACACAACTGGGGTGCGGAAGCTGAGCGTTTCAGACAGATCGAGTTGACCGGAACAAAGTTCAGTGGTATCCTGAAGGCCGAGGTCTTCATGATACCGCTGATTCTCTTCACGAGCTTCATGTACTGGTCTTATATCTGGAAACTGGCGCCGATACCTTCTGACGCCTACCCATATGTCCAGCTGATGTGGCCACTGCGTGCGTTGAACACGAGCGTCTGGTATACGGGTACGATGAGGGGGGAGGTCGAATCGGACGAAGCTGCCAAGACCGTTACCTTCCAGCCCAGTAATCTTACGGAAGGGGATTGGTGGTACTGGCGGGCCCGCGCGTCTGCAGACACGCATATAGAAAATGCGAAGGAGCGGACCTACGGGCCGTGGTCCAGAGTCGGCTATTTTTATACCAATTTCAGCGGAACGGACCCCCCGCTCAAGCCTCCCNTACCCATCGACACGTCCGANCCGGACATTTCGGAAGCCCTTGAAAAAGGACTTCCGTCTGCCCCGGCTATCCGGAATCTGATGGCGGGAGAATACGTGGGAATTCCCAATCCCTCGCTGATCATCACCGAGGCCGTAGACCCCCAGGGGCGCCCGCTGGTCTACGAATTCGAAGTAGACCAGGTTCCCTCCTTCGACGGGTCTTTCCTTCAGAGCTCCAACGACAAGCCCATTTTGTTCGAGGCGCTCAAGCCCAAGGTCATGGGCTTGGGATTCATTGTAGGCCTGGTTTCATTCGTGGTGCTATCCGTGTTCGGGCTGCCTATACTGCTCATCTTCGGTTATATGCGGAGCCTGACGAATATTCCCCATTACCTGATCACGGAGATCATCGGCGCACTCCTCGCCCGATACTACTTCTGGAACAGGTTCGGCAAGAAACAGTGGCGACTCTATGCGGCAGTCCTCTACGTTGGATTCGCTGTTGGGATGTCTCTGGTCGGTATGGCCTCAGTATCTATCGCAATGATCCAAAAATCCGTCTCTGTCCTCATCTTCTGACCTAAGTTCGGCACTTGACATCATCGTCAATTCTGCCGCTCTTCCTACCTTTTGCTAACCTGTTTTGCACCATACCGATGGTGCTCATCTGCCCGAATACGCTTGCCTAACCCCTTATTGTATGTTAAAATAACGGTGCATCACGTTCCCTCTTAAAGTACCGGTAATCCTCCCTGGAGGCCCTGCATTGAAAGTGGACCTGCTCCGCAAAGTGTCGCTCTTCGAAGGTCTCAACGAAGAGGAGGTGGAAACCCTTGCTGACGTCACTCAGATCCGCAAATTTCCTAAGAACTCCATGGTCATTCTTGCAGACGAGCAGGGAGACTCTTTCTTTGTCATAGATTCCGGCAAAGCCAAGGTGAGTGTTACCGCCGCCGACGGCCGCGAAGTCATCCTCTCCGTGTTGGGACCCGGTGAATTTTTCGGGGATATGTCCCTTCTGGATGACCATCCACGTTCTGCAAATGTCACGACGCTCGAAGTCAGCGACCTTCTGGTCATCCGAAGGTCCGACTTCCTCGATGCAATTCAATCTCACCCCAGTATAGCAATCAAACTGATGGTGACTCTGGCCCATCGTCTCCGATCCGCTGACAGGCAAACCGCGAATTTTGCGCTTCTGGGCATAACGGACCGGATATGCAACGTACTGCTATCGGTGGCTGAGGAACAGGGCGTTGAAACTGAAGATGGCATCATCATCGAGAAACGACCGACCCATCAGGTCCTGGCAAGTATGGCAGGCACCGCGCGAGAAACGATTACCCGTGTTCTAAGCCGTTTGGAATCAGAGGGATATATACGATCTCAGGGCAGGCAATTGGTTATCATGAAGCAAAACCGGGAATAGCGGATAGAGGGTATCAAACAGGATCTCACCTATCTGCTGGGGCGCATCCCAATCTTCGACGGCCACTAAATGGATGAATGCTGACGTGTCATGAGCATCGGTGAACCGGTAAAGTATCGGACCGGGTCCTCCGTCTACCAGAAAAATTCACCGGGGAGTCAAATGCTTGTGATCTTGCTCGGATAGGTCTCCATCCAGACGCCGGAGGGATTGGAAGTTGCACGGGTGGAGGCCGTCGATACAATAGGTGTGATGGAGATCTTCACGTTGTTTCCGCGGGTAGCGAAGGTCGTGGCCAACACGGATGTGTCGGGCCTGGCCATCGCGAAGAATATGCTGGAGGGCCTGATCGGCGGCGACCCTCACCTCGGGATTCAGATTCTCAAGAATATAATCGACTCGCCGGGCCGCAAGCTGGCCAACACAAATGCTCAAGCGTCCGCATTCCTGCCTGCTGCAGCCCCCTAACCTGAAGAATCCCCCGATCCACCTGCTATCGCACAGATTGAGAAGGAAACGAACAGTGCTGAAGACGACCAGGTAGCCCAATCCGATGATCCATCCACAGAGCCGGAAGATCCCCCCTAGCACGATTCCACGTCTGCAACGCCTTCAACTAGCTGCTTTGACGCTTCGCTCATAATCCAGAAACGCCTGAACGCGTAGTAGAAGAGTCCGCCACTGAGCATCAACAATGGAACAGGTAAATGCGAAACCTCTCCCGAATGGAACCCGTATCCTTCCGGTGTAACGTCCTGGAGTGAAGACACCAGCAACAGGGGGAGGAAATTCCAGATCGCGTGCATTGCCATCCCGGCAAAGAGCGAACCGGTTCTGTATACCATCACCCCGAGAAGGATCCCGATCAGGGTTGCTCCTGCGGCCTGCCAGGGAATCAGGTGGAACACTCCGAAACAGACGGAAGACAGTACGACGCCCCGACTTCCCCCGTAGGTCCGGATCAGTGCAAACATAATCACACCCCGGAACATCAGTTCCTCCGTTACCGGCGCCATTAGACTCAACAGCGCCGCACGCTGAAAGAACTGCCCCAGGCCTTCCGCCTGCAGTATACCCAGGAACATTCTTCTGAGATCATCCGGAACGGGCAAGATCTCCTCCGTCAGATTTCCAACCTCGGCCACCAGCAGGGATCCAGAAAAGGCCATCAGGACCATCGTTGGAATCAACCGCGGGTTGAACGGCCGCAGAGACAGTACCTCTATTGCGGGACGTCCCGAAAACCGCACCCCGAGCCATGTCATCAGGCAGAGCCCCACCGTGTTTCCCACCGCTGTGGTCCCGTGCATACCCAGAAAAGGCGAGACAAGTGCCGCCGTACCAAATCCGATGCCCCAGCCTCCCACCATCAGGAGAATGGCTGCTCGCAACCCCACCAGACCCTCCACCGTGCAACCGTCGGTGGCGTCATCCTGTGTTTCAACCGTTTCCGCTTGCTCTTCCATTTTCTCCCCTCTGGTTCCTTTATCTCGTCCCTGGCAGATCTTATGATATGCCTGTCCTTACAGGCTGTCAAGTTGCTTCAAGTTTACGTAAATGCTACAGATAGGAAATCGGGGGAATAGACCTTGACATTGAGTGGCATCACTCATATTTTTCTCAGGTTGTAGGCCAAATTGGCCGGTTCCAATGCGACTTTCGGTGGGGTTATGAGTTCAGCAATAGGTATGGTCGAGGTGGAAGGTGTGGCAGGTATCATTGTCGCTGCGGATACGGCCTGCAAAACCGCCGAAGTCGAGCTGTTGGGCTGGGAATCCATCGGTGGGTACACCACCGTGTTCTTCGGAGGCTCGATAGGGGCGGTCAATTCCTCCCTCAAGAGCGCACAGAAAGCTGCCTCGGACATCGTAGATCATGTCGTGGCGGCACCCCTGACCCAACCCGAGCAGATCTGTCGGGACTTTATATCTTACCCTGTAAATCCGGATGCACGCACCAGATCGGGTGCCCTAGGCCTCCTCGAAACCCGCGGATACGGCGTCCATATTTCCACAAATGACGAAATGGTCAAGTCAGCGGAAGTGGATGTCTTCAATGTCCTTACCGTCCACAATAGAGTCGTATGCTCCATGATTATGGGAAATGTGGCTGCTGTGAGAGCTGCCCTGACGGTTGGACAAGGCATGGTGGAAGCAGACGAGCATTTTTTATGTTCGACAATCATTACACAGCCGCTGCCCGAAGTGATTCAGGCCTTCGGACCGGCTTCTTAAGGACCGTATATCGTGCCGGATGACAGGGCCTTGGGAATCCTCGAAACACGCGGCATGGCATCGCTGGTCCAGGCTACGGACGTCATGTTGAAAGCCGTTGACGTGACTGTTCGCGGCAGGCACGGTATTGGTTCGGGGTGGGTTACCGTCGTCGTCGAAGGCGAAGTTGCTTCCGTCCAGACGGCCATCGATATTGGAAGTCGGGAAGCCCTCAGGCACAGTGAGCTTATTACGGCCAGGGTCATCCCCCGTCCTTCCTACGAGTCCATTGAACTGATGCCACATTGGCACACCGTCCGACCGGATCATGTAGCCGGTCCGTCCGCACTCGGCATTCTGGAGACGCGTGGCCTAGTCCCCCTCATCCAGGGAACAGATGCAATGGTGAAGGCGGCCCCCGTGGATATCGAGGGTTGGGCATACATTGGGGGAGGTCTGGTTCACTCGGTCGTGCGAGGAGACGTGGCCTCCGTGAAGGAAGCTGTTAAAGCCGGGGGGCGTACGGCGGAAGCTTCCGGTGAGCTGTATGCTAGGCTCGTTATCCCCGCACCATCGGAAGGCCTTGGCCCCCTTTTGCCCCCTGTCGGAGATGCAGAGACCGCACCGGAGAGTGCCCTCGGTGTGTTGGAGACAACGGGATATGTCTCTGTCATCACTAGCAGCGATGCCATGGTAAAAGCAGCGGATGTTGAGCTGGTTCGCTTGAGTATCGCGAGCGGCGGCCGCGTTGATGCGATTGTCCGCGGCGATCTCGACGCCGTACAGTCCGCCATCGAAGCCGGTGAATTGGCAGCCCGGAATGTCTGTGAACTGAACGGCTCCTGCGTCATCTCCAGGCCCGCTCCAGAAATGGCTGCCTGCTTTGCGGTTGGGCCAGGTCAGACAGCACAGGATATCCCCAGCGGAGATGCGATGGGTCTGATAGAGACAAGAAGCACCATTGGGCTGGTCAAGGCTGTGGACCAAATGCTCAAGTCGGCGGAAGTTCGTTATGAGGGTCGATATCGAGCGGGATACTTCCTGACAGCCAGTATCATACGAGGAGAGGTGGGAGCGGTCGGACAGGCCCTTCGTGTGGGTGCCGTGGAGGCAGAGAAATATGGCGAGCTTGTTGCGGCTGAGCTGATCCCCTATCCGTTCCCTGCCGTTGAAACCTGCCTTGCCCAGGCTTAACAGAGTCCCCGAAACACATCCAGAGGTCTACTCATGATCAGAATCGATGATGCGTTGATCACCGCAGATGTCTTGGAACAGAAGCTCGACGGTGCCAAAGAGGTGGAAATCTGTCCAAGAGCCAAACTCACCCCTCTCGCAAGGGACTACCTCCAGGCCAACCAGATACAGATAACAGAGAAGGCGGCATCTGCAAGCACAACNCCTTCTTCACAGGGCATTGCCCTGTCCGGGTCGCAGGGGAGGAAAGAATTCAAGGGGATCTTCTGTCCGAACATCGTCATCTTNGACGCACAGAACAACATCAACTATGCTGAAATGGAGCGNTACGTCGAATGGCTCATCCAGGCGGGCATCCACGGGCTCTATCCCAACGGGAGCACGGGTGAGTTCGTCAGACTCTCCCGGGAGGAACGGCAGGAAGTCGTCAGGATAATCACCGAGGTCAACCAAGGCCGGGTACCCATTCTGGCCGGTGCCAGCGAAGGCAATGTGCGTGAAGTTCTGGATATGGCCGAATTCTATGCGAAGATAGGTGTGGACGCCATTTCGTTGGTCCCCCCCTACTACTACAAGATGTCGGATACCAGTCTTGTGGAGTATTTCTCGGAAATCGCCCGGAGCACCCCTCTCGACATCCTTCTCTACAACATCCCCCAGTTCACGCAGGAGTTGACCCTTGACGCCATGGAAGCCCTACTGCCGTTTGAACGCATCATGGGTACAAAGGACTCCAGTCGCGACCTGCCGCGCCTGATCAACACTATGCACAGACTCCGGGCACACAGACCGGACTATGTCGTACTTGTCGGCTGCGAGGAAATCCTGTGCCCCTCAATCCTGATGGGTGCCAGTGGGGGAACAATCGCCACTTCGGGGATAATTCCTGAGGTTATTGTAGAAATCTACCAGCAAACGCTTTCAGGAGATCTAGACAGGGCGCGTAGCCTTCAGTACCGGATCCTCGACCTGATCAATCTGATGCTGCTTGGCGTCAACTTCCCTGAGGGATTCAAGACCGGTGTCGCCGTCAGGGGCTTCGATATCGGCCCCTCTCGTCAGGTCATGGGCGCTGAGGAGAAAGATTATCTGCTCAAGCTTGAATCCCAGATCGGCTGCATCCTTGGAGATATGGGCTACTCCGTTCACGGTGGCAGGGCCTGTCCTGTAACCAACCTGCCGCCGATTGTGANCTGAACCACCTGCCGCTCTCAAGATGCCACCCCACTACCATCACCCATCTGATCTGAGAAATGAGACATGTCTGAATACAGCCTGATCCTGAAAGGCGGCACACTACTCGATCCCGCGAACAATTGGAATGGCCCGGGAGACGTAGGAATCAGGGATGGGAAAGTGGCCGCTGTATCGGAAAACCTGGATTCNTCCGACGCCACCGAGACGCTCAACGCCTCAGGGAANTACGTGGTTCCCGGATTGATCGACCTGCACACGCATGTCTACAAAGATGTATCTATGTTCGGGATCGAGGNGGACGACCTCTGTCCGCGCACGGGCGTAACCACCTCGATTGACACCGGAACCGCCGGCTGGATCAATTACCGGGGTCTGGAGCGCTACGTCATCGAGCCTTCCCGAACCAGAATTCTCGCCTACGTTAACCTATCCGGAGTAGGCCTGCCGTGGCGAGAAGGCGAAATGGTCTATGAGGGATACGTTCAGCCGGAGGAGTGTGCCAAAGCTGTTCTNGCGCACCCGNGAACGGCCCTTGGCGTAAAGGCTCGCCTCTACCGGGGTGTAGGTGGAGACGCCGACTTGCGCGACCTCCTNCAGCTTGNGCTNGAGGCGGCCAACCGGTGNGAGAAACCCCTCATGGTGCATATCTCCAACTCAGACGTACCACTNGACGACCTCNTGCCGCACTTCCGANCTGGTGACATCGTGACCCACTGTTTTCACGGAGGTGAAATCNCCAGNATCCTGGACAANAAAGGCAAGGTCCTTCCTGTCGCACGAGAGGCCAGGGCGAGAGGGGTGATTTTTGACATCGGTCACGGTCTGGGCAGTTTCAGTTACGATGTGGGACGGCGCGCAATGGAAGACGGGTTCCCACCCGACACCATAAGCAGCGACGTACATTCACTCAATATCGATGGACCTGTCTACGACCTGCCCACGACCATGTCCAAATTTGTGAACCTGGGGATGCCGTTGGACGAAGTCATTCAGAGGGCGACCATAGAACCCGCAAGAACCATCGGCAGGTCGGAGACACTCGGCCACCTTGGCGTAGGCGCAGTGGCCGATGTGGCTGTAATGGAACTGGAGAAGGGAACATTCGAGCTGATGGACGCCGAGAAGGAAATTCTCAAAGGGGAACAAAGGCTCGTCTGCAAGGCATCCGTTAGAAATGGCGAGATCTGGTGGCGTGAATAGAACGCTTGCAGCGCCTACATNCTGCCCACAATNCCTTGACCTNCTGGATCAGCAATCACCNAANTGCAGGAGACAAAATGTCCAACAGCACCGAGAGCAACCTGATTAGCCCGTTCGATCTANCNGCCGAAGAAGGTTACAAATGGGTAAAGGGCAATTTGCACACACATACGACCAACTCGGACGGAAAGCCCAGTCCTCAGGAACGTCTGGACGGATATGCGAATCAGGGATATGACTTCCTATGCCTGTCCGATCACAGGAAGATCACGCGCATCGATTCTGTGGACTGCCCCGACAACTTCACCCTCATCGAGGGGGCAGAGCTGCACCCTGACAACCCTTTCGGCGGCCTGAAGCATCATTTCCTCGCGCTGAACATCCACGAGGACATGGATTCCGATAACATGCCGCCGCAGCACGTCATAGACAATGTAAGAGAACAGGGCGGCATCATCTGGCTTGCCCACCCGCATTGGAGCTCGGTAAACATTCTTCGAGACACGGTTCCTCTGACAGGACTTGCTGGTGTGGAAGTGTTCAACACCACCTGTCGGTGCGCCGGACGAGGCGAATCTTCGATACACTGGGACGACTGGATGGCCTTGGAAAACAGNATCTATCCCGCNTTNGCCAACGATGACTCGCACGCCCTGGAATCGGCAAAGCGTGACACCTACCAGGGCTGGACGATGGCCCGTGTCAAAGACACATCCGCCCAGTCCATTGTCGACGCGCTGGAGAAAGGAACGACCTATTCCAGTACGGGCCCTGAAATCCACGACATCCAGATCAGAAGAATCGACCAAGAGGGAGATGAGCGAACCCAGTCGGAAGCTACGGTGAGATGTTCGGAAGCTCAGAGGATATTTGCAGTATCAGACACCTTTGGCACCCAGTACACGGAAGATGGCGCCATATTCAAAACAGCGACATTTCCGCTGCGCCCCAACGCCAGATGGGCTCGATTCGAAATAGTGGGACCTCATGGCGCCAAAGCCTGGTCCAACCCCTTCGACCTTACAGGATTGAAAAGGTCCTAGTTCAGGATATCGTATATGTCGAACGGTCTGACCTCTCAACAGATTGCCAAATACAGGGATGAAGGCTACATCCAGGTNNNGGATCTCCTNACCCCGGAGGAGATCGAAAACTTCCTGNATCACGAAACCAGACCGAAGCCGGCGGAGGTGCAGGAACTCGGTCTCAGGAAGCACACCGGTGATACGCAATGGAGCCACCTGGCTTCCCACCCGCGCATCACAGGAATCGTAAGCCAGTTGCTTGAGGGAACGCCTTTCATCGTGCAAACCATGTATTTGGCCAAGAAACCAGAGGGCGGAACAGGGATTGCCCTGCACCAGGACGCTCACTACATTAGAAACGAGCCAAACAGTCTGATGGCATGCTGGGCCGCCCTGAGCGACACAGACAAGGACAATGGCGGACTATGTGTGGCGTCCGGCAGCCATCTCGAGCCACTTAGGAAAACTGAGCAACCCAAGGACGGGGGAGAACACGCCTCGTGGGTTACGGACTATCCCATGAAGGGACCGGACGGCAAGGAGTGGGTGGAAACGATGCACTCTCACGAAATCCGGGATCTCACCGAAGATGAACTCACTTTCCTCACCGTGCCGAAGGGCTCAGGTGTTTTCTTCACAGGCCGGACCATACACGGCTCCTACGCAAATCACTCCTCCACTCGACCCCGGTTGGCCTTTGCGACGCATTACGTCAAACAGGGTACCTGGGTCTATCGTTGCGACATTCAGGACCTGGCCCCCGTGTCCTGATCCCCAAGGAGAACGCCAATGCTTCTGGTTGATGCACACCTGGACCTATCTATGAACGCACTCAACTGGGACCGGAATCTGGACCTGGACGTGTATACCATCCGCGAAAATGAGGCCGGGATGGACCAGAAGGGTCGCGCAAGGGGGACCACCACATATCCGGAAATGCGAAAGGGTCAGGTGGGCCTCTCCCTTGCTACGGTGATCGCGAGGACGGCTCGGCCAAACAGCCCGGCCGTAGGCGCCGCTTGCCAGGAGATCTCCTACGCGAAGGCCCAGGGCCAGCTGGCGTATTACAAAGTGCTCGAGAGCCAGGGGAAGGTCCGGATGATCGTGGATGCGGACGAGCTGGATCGTCACTTGAGTGCGTGGGAGGAGGATCCCGAGTCCACACCTCTGGGCTTTATTCTNAGTATGGAAGGTGCCGATCCCATTGTATGGCCGGATCAGGTCGAATCCTGGTGGGAAGATGGTCTCCGAGTCGTCGGGCTTTCCCACTACGGTGTAAGTGCCTACGCTCACGGNACNGGAACCACAGGTGGTTTGACAGACCTTGGGCCTCCCCTCCTTCGGGCGATGGACGCCGTGGGCATGATCCTCGACCTTACACNCCTGGCGGACAAAGCCTTCTGGGAAGCCATAGAGATCTTTCAAGGGCCCGTTCTGGCCAGCCACAACAACTGCAGGGTCCTGGTCTCCGGAGACAGACAGTTCAATGACGATCAGTTACGCGCCATCATCGAACGAGGTGGTGTCATTGGTGCGGCTCTGGACGCATGGATGTTATATCCGGGTTGGGTGAAGGGAGAGACTCCAAACACAGTCGTGGGTCTGGACGCCGTGGCGGATCACATCGACCACGTCTGCCAGCTTGCGGGGAATACCTACCACGCCGGCATCGGCAGCGACCTCGACGGCGGATACGGTACCGAACAATGTCCCCACGACCTGGACACCATAGCCGACCTCCAGAAGATCGGTCAGATCCTCAGCGCCAGGGGTTATTCGGATGACGACGTCTCGGCCATCAACCACGGAAACTGGATCCGATACTTCAAAGTGGCATGGTCATGATCGATGATTCCGAGACCCTCAACAGGACCTTTTGNTGTCACAAAAAAAAACATCTGTATCTGAACTCATCAGGGCGGCGGCCGGCCCTTGCCTGGTGATCCGCGAAGGGGATATTCCTGCCATCAGNAAGAAGAGNAAGGACGCATCCTGGGCAGCTGCAGCCTTTACCANGATCAAAGGTTCCGCAGAATCGTGGGTGAAGAAAAAGATTCAGATTCCGGACCGGGGAGGACAGTGGCCGCACTGGTACGCCTGCGAAATGGACGCAGCCCCCCTGAAGATGCAGAGCCCCACGGTGCACAGATGCCCCAAATGCCATCGTGTATATTCAGGAGAACCCTGGGATTCGGTCCACCTTACGAAAGTCCATGAGGGCCTGGCCGACGCCGTCCAAAACCTCGGCGTATACCACGCGTTGACCGGCAGCAAGCGGGCAGCACAGAAAGCAGCGCAGATCCTCCTGGGTTATGCGGAGATGTATCCCAGGTATCCGGTGAGGGATCACGGCCAAAACACCGACACCGCCTGGGCAACCAAGGTCTCGTGGGGGACACTTGGTGAATCGGTTTGGCTCCTGCCCATCTGCGGCGGATACGATCTGATCCGCCACGCCGACGTACTTACCCCGGCCGAGCACCAGTATATCCGCGAACAGCTCCTGCGCCCGGCAGCAAGACTCATCTTGAAGCACAACCTGGGGGTCCACAACATTCAGTGCTGGCACAACGCGGCCATCGCNTCGGCGGGTCTCCTCTTGAAGGACCGGGATCTCGTTTCCTTCGCANTAGAGGGAGAAGTGGGCATCCATGCNCAGATCGCCAGGGGTGTGCTCCNTGACGGGTTCTGGTTCGANGGATCCTGGGGGTATCACTTCTATGNCATGCGTCCACTCCTCGCCTTGACCGAGACGCTCAGGAATTGCGGGATGGACCTCTACGACGATCACTTTATGAAAATGTTCGAGGCACCCCTGCTGGCTGCCGAACCTGACGGGAGGATGCCTACNTTTCACGACTCGGGAGGCCCCCCCCTTTCCGAAACCGACCATCTTTACGAAATCGGATATGCGCGCTACAACGATACAAGATTCGCATTGCCTTTACTCGGAAGCGACCGAAAGAGTTTGAACGCACTGCTATATGGAAGCGNAGAACTGCCGGAGNNGGTGCAGGAAACCACCGAGAGTANCCATCTGGCNAGATCCGGGTTCGTATATCTGCGTCAGGGTTCCGGTGAAAAACAGTCCTACCTCGCGCTCGACTACGGCCCGCATGGTGGCGGACACGGACACCCCGACAAACTCAGCTTCATCCTCTTCGGAAAAGGGAAAGTTCTCGCACCCGATCCCGGCTCCCCCGCCTACGGAGTCCCTCACTATTCCGGTTGGTACAAGCAGACCNTCAGCCACAACACGCTCGCGGTGGACAGCAAATCTCAAAAAGACTCCCGGGGAACTCTCAACTTTCTTGTCAACGGCTCAGATTTTGATCTCCTGTCCGCCTCCACGGAGGAGGCATACGAAAAGGTTAAACTCTCCCGAACCCTTTTGTTCAAGGAAGACCTGGTCCTCTTTATCGACAGGTTATCGGGCGCAAGGTCACACACGTTCGATTGGATCTACCANAATCGGGGGGATATCCGCACGACCTTTGCCCGGAAGCCCATGAAGGTATCCCCGGGGAAGGCGCACGGATACGACTGGATCGAGGATGCACGTGTGGGAGAACCCAGGGGTGACTGGCAGGTCAACTGGCGGGCGGGCGAAGCAGGAGTACGGCTGACTATGCTCGGATCCAACAAAGTACCGACGGAAGTCATAACCGGAATGGGATTGGACAATACGGAAACCTCCTTTGGTGCGCCGGGAGACGCCCCGACGCCGCTTGTCATAGCACGGCGCCGGGACCGNCGAACCACCTTTCGGGCCGCTCTACAGNTCTACGGGAAGCGCGCNGTNAAANAGGAGATCAGCCGTGCAAAAGTCGATCCCTCCNGCAGGGCTCGTGGTGTAACCCTTGTTAGAAACAACAGTACCATTACCCTCATTGTCTCCCTCTCCCTGGGGCCCGTCACCTGGGACCGTCTTACATACGAAGGACAGGCTTTGTATGTCGAACAGTCGCCTAAAATGCAGGATCGTATCGTCCTGGTCGGGGGAACGTGTCTCCACTGGGAGGATCGCACGTGGCATCTGGATCCCCTGGGTTCCGTGCAGATCAATATAGAGTCGGACACCCCCGAGGTCACAAACATCGGCTCCGATGCAGTCGCAGTACGTGTCGATGGTAACACCTATCCGCTGGCGCCATGTGAAACCGCCAGGTTCGACCTTTCCTGACCTTCCTTATCGAAAAGAGGCCTGAAATGAAGCGTGTCGCCAAACCTGAAGGGGCTTACAACATTGTAGTAGAGGATGTCAATCTACCCCAGATCTCGCCGACTCAGGTCCTCATTCGTGCGGAACGATCCCTGATCAGCAGAGGATCGGAGATCTGGCGTCGATACATCCGCCCGGAAGCCATCGATCATCAGATGATGGGCTATTCCCTGACCGGGACCATAGCCGAGGTCGGTTCACGAGTCGAGGAATTCTCCCTGGGAGATCGTGTGGCAGCGCTTGCACCTCACGCTCAATATGTTGCCGTCGAAGTGATAAACTCACCTCACGAATCTCCCGTCGTCATCTTGCCTGATACCGTCTCGCCCGAAGCGGGCACGTTCTGGCCTTTAGGAACATCCTCCGTCTTATGGATGTGGGACACGGGGGCCAACGAAGGTGACACCTTGGTCATTCTCGGCCAGGGGCTGGTTGGGAGTGGTTGCATGCAGGCTGCTCGGGCTAACAGTGACGCTCGGATCGTTGCCGTGGACGCCTTGCCATTGAGATGCGAATTGGCTACACGCCTGGGGGCTCACCACGTCGTCGACGCCTCTAAGGAGGATCCCGTTGCCGCGGTCAAGAATCTCACGGAAAAAGAAGGTGCGGACATTGTTGTGTACGCCGTTGGCGGCAGGGCAGGAGCCAAAGCATTTGAGCAAGCCCAGGACATGACAAAACGTGGCGCTCTGATACAGGTCATCGGTTTGTACGAAGACGAACCCCTCCCCCTATGGTCCAACAAGATTCAAGGACGCCGGTTACAGGGCGGTTACCTCGACGGGTCATTGCGAACGAAGGGGTCAGACAAGGCGCTCGAGCTCCTGGGTAATGGGGAAATGCGTGCCGAAGACATGATCACCCATCGCTTCCATTTCGAAGATGCCCCCGAGGCATTCGACCTGCTATACAACAACCTCGGTGAGACCATGGGTGTACTCCTCGTATGGCAGGATTGATTGTCCCTTGCCCCGCAATATTGAATACATCCTCCCCTGAAAAAAAATACCCATTACTGAATCGGTGAACATCATAAGAACTTCGCCAAACCTAACGGAGGAGTGATGAAGAACGCCTACTTCAAAGGGCACGGCCTTGGGAATGACTACATCGTAATGGATCCCGCCGAGCTTGCATTCAAACTCACACCCGAAAATATCCGTTTGATTTGCGACCGGAACTGGGGAGTGGGCAGTGACGGCATCCTCACGCCCGAGAAGTCCAAACGTGCTGATTTCGGATTACGGATCTACAATCCGGATGGCAGCGAGGCCGAAAAATCAGGTAATGGCCTTCGGATATTCGCCAGGTACCTTCACGCCACACGGAAAACCCGCCGAAAATCCTTCTCCGTGAACACCAAGGGCGGTCTGGTCAACATTCAGCTCCACATCGACCGGTACGGCGATGCCGGAGCTGCAACGGTCGACATGGGCAAGGCCACTTTCAAACCACGCGCCCTCCCCTGCACGCTGAAGGTCGACGAACTCATTGAACAGCCCATAACCGCAGCCGGCCAGAAGCTGAAATTCACCGGAATCAGCGTGGGTAATCCTCACTGCGTCATATTCAGACCAGCCGGAAAGATGTGGACTCGGGAAGATCTGCTCGAGCTCGGTCCCGAACTGGAAAACCACAAGCTTTTCCCAAAACGCATCAATGTTCAACTGGCTGTACCGACCGGACCCAGGGAAATCTTCATCTTCATCTGGGAGCGCGGTGCAGGAGAGACGCAGGCATCCGGGTCCTCCTCCTGCGCAGCAGCCAGTGCTGCTGTTCGCCTTGGTCTGGTAAAATCACCTGTAACCGTCAATGCCCCGGGCGGCACCCTCAATATCAGCATGGACGACGATTACGACCTGACCATGGCTGGGCCCGTAGCGGAAGTGGGACGGGGTGCGCTGAGTCCATCGTTCGTCCGACAACTCAGATCCAGGAAGAAATCTTGAGTCACCCCAACACAGTGTCGGAGCTCCATGAAATCTGGAACCGAAAGCTCTATACCTGGTGGTCACACTACAACCAGGAGTATCTTTCCGGTGCTCTCAAGCGACCTGTCATCCAGCTCAGTGAAAGCACTGTGGATCTCGGCCAGTGGAACGGCGATGCCCGCGTTATAACCATTTCCCTGATTCACATTCGCAAAGACCCCTGGACGGAAGTGATGGAAACGCTTCGTCACGAAATGGCCCACCAGTACGCCCAGGAGATCCTCGTGGAACGACATGCGCCTCCGCACGGCGACGCATTCAAGACTGCGTGCAAACACCTCCGATGCCACCCGGCGGCTACGGCATCAGGCAGCGGCAACGGAGCCAACTCCGAAGATGTCCGTATGCTACGCGTGCTTAAGAAGCTCCTTTCCCTGGGCACCAGCCCAAACGAAAACGAAGCCCAGGTTGCGGTTCGGAAAGCCCGTCGCCTCCTGGTCAAATACAACATAGACCTTGTGGAGCTGGATCGGGAGAGGCAGTTCCAATCCCGGTATCTAGGTGCCGTCAAAGGGCGTAGAACTTCTGCCGAGCTATGGCTTGCATCCATCCTCAACAGCTACTTTTTCGTCGAGGTCATCTGGGCCCATAGCTACGACGCCAAACGAGATCGCAACGGCTCGATCCTGCAAATTTTCGGCACGCCACAAAATCTCGACATGTCGGAGTACGTCTACCACTACCTGACTGACCTCCTAACAGAGCTCTGGACGGACTACCGTCTACGTAGCAACCTTAAGACGAACAGGGAGAGGCAGAGGTACTATGCCGGTGTGCTGGAAGGGTTCTTCAGGAAACTTCAGGAACAGGGGGAACGGCTGCGAGAAACCGAAGCCCTGGTATGGAAGGGTGACGCGAAGTTGAAGGAGTATTACAGGTTCATCAACCCGAGAATCGAGCGCCGATATGGTGGTGGGGTAAGGGTAACCGGGGCTTATCAGGATGGTGTGAAGGATGGGAGAACAGTCAGTATCAGGAAGCCAATGACTGCGGCATCCAAGGGAGGTGGCAGATACCTTAAAAATTGAGAAGCTAGGCCACTCGGTATCTCTCGACTGTATCCATATCGATCGTCACACCGAGTCCCGGTGCATCCATCACATGGGCATATCCGTCAACAATCTCGAACTTCTCCCTGGTGATGTCGTGCCGCAACGGTGAATCGGACATGCAATATTCGAATATCTCGCCGTGCGGCAGAGTAGCCAGTGCGTGCAGAGACGCAGAGATCGTGATCCCACTCTTAAAGCTGTGATTGATCACGCCGGTACGATGCCGGGCGGTCATTCTCCCTACCTGCACCATGGTTGATATTCCGCATCTTCCCGGATCGGGTTGTATCCAGTCTAATCCTCCCTCCACCACGAGACGCTCAAAATCCTCGTAACGACCTTCGGCTTCCCCCGACGCGATTGGAATTGGGCTATCCGCCGTCAACCTCGAATATCCCGCCACGTCTTGTGGATGAAGCGGCTCCTCTATCAGGAAGGGGGAGTATTCGGCAAACTGGTGTGCCCGTTTCAATGCGGTCTTCCAATTCCACACCTGACCCGCATCGATCAGCAGGTCCACCTCTTCACCAATCCCCCGTCTGGCTTCACGGACCAGTGCAATATCCGTTGCCTCGTCTTGTCCCATAGGGCCCCAACCGAACTTGATCGCCGTAAAACCCTCATTCGCGAATTTCCGACCCAATTCGTAGGTTTCATCCGGCGTGTCACCGAACAGGATCGAACAATATGCCCTGAACTTGTTCTTGTATGGGCCCCCGAGAAGTTGATATACCGGCTGCCCACTCGCCTTGCCTGCAATATCCCATAGCGCCTGATTGATGCCGGCCATTGCGTGCAGCCCAGCCGCGGCTCTTCCGTAATAATTCGCCGCATTCATCATCCGATCCGTACAAACTTCGATCGCAAGGGGATCCTCACCCCTCAGTGCATTCGCCAGACCATTACATATCTGGTGTGAAAGCGGGGCATCCACGATCGCCTTAACCACGGTCGGACAGGAATCCACTTCCCCCCATCCCGCTATTCCTTCATCCGTCTCGATCCGTATGAGGCACGTATCCTGCGTCCCGTCGCAGGCGTCGGTCACCTCGGGCAATCGGAGGACCATTGCGGTGATGTCCTTAATCGTCACCAGAATCTCCTTAAATGGGCATAGCACCAGTGGCAAATGGTGGTTAATGATAGGGTCTCCCGGACGGTCTGTCAAGATTACGGCCTGGCCTAAAGGCGTGCAGAAACGGTTTGCACCGGCATCCCGCGAGGCATAGATTATTCGACCATCGACCAAAGTCGACAGCAAGAAAACAACACACAGGGGACGGATCTCATGTCAGTCACAGAGGACATTGGCAGGACCTACGCCGAAGATGGTGTTCTGCCCTGCATAGATATTTTCAATGAATCAGAAATCCAGGCCTTCCGGGATGCATTTGACGAACTGGAAGCCGAGGAGGGTCGCGAAAATTGTCAGATCGGGCTCCAGGCCAGACATATGGACAGGGAGTTCATCTGGCAGCTCTCGGCGGATCCAGGAGTCCTGGACGTTATGGAACAGGTCATGGGGACAGACATCCTCCTCCTTTCCACACACTTCTTCTGCAAGTATCCTGACTCATCCGGAACCCACTTCGTAGCCTGGCACCAGGACGTTACCTATTGGGGACTAGAGCCGCCTACCGCGCACACCGCGTGGATCGCGATAGACGACAGCGATGTGGAAAATGGGTGCATGCGTGTTATTCCCGGCTCTCACCGGGACGGGATCGCCCTCCACAGCAAATCCGAGCACGAGGGTAATCTCCTCAGCATCAACCAGGAGATTCCAGACGATCTTGTAGATACCTCCAGAGCGATCGACCTCGAACTGAAGGCGGGCCAGATGTCGGTGCACGATGGCCAGCTCTTTCACGCCAGCATGCCCAATACCTCTCAACGACGAAGGTGCGGCCTCACCGTCAGGTTCATTCCGCCGGAGGCGAAGCAGACTGAGGCGAACTCTGTGGGCACACTGTGGCAACCGATACTGGTCAGGGGCGAGGACAGGTTCAAGCACTATCCTGAGACGGCGGCGTCGTTTCAGATGCCGTAGGAGTGAGGAGCGTTGTGAGTCTTGAGGCTTGAGTCATCAGCGATGACCGGATTGATGTGGTGATCCTGGGATCTCGACCCTCCTTCGCTAAAGCTTCGGAGGACAGGCTGTAGCAACTCAAGTTGAATCGCGCGGAGACATTCTAGAACATCAAAGGGGATTGAAATGGGGAAGCGGAGGGTTGTGGTGACGGGGGCATCGGGTTATATCGCTGGTCGGATTCTGCCGGTGCTTCATGAGCGGTATGACCTCACCTTGCTTGACGTGAAGACCACCAATCGGGAAGGTGAGGAGGTGGAAGGCATTCATGTCACTGATCTGTTGGATCGAGATCGGGATACGTACCGCGAATTCTTCCAAGGTGCAGACGCGGTCGTCCACAGCGGGTTCACCAGAGCTTCGAAGCCTGAAGATCGGTACTGGGCGGAATCCGACAACGTCAATATGGCGCACAACGTCTATCAGACCTGCCTCGAGGAAGATGTCCGACGTTGTGTCGTGATCAGTTCGAATCACGCAGCGGATTATTACGAAACGCTCATCTGGTCGGACAAAATGGAGTGGGTCACGCCTGACATGTTGCCGCTGTCAGACAACTTTTACGGTTGGGCCAAAGCCGCATACGAACTCCTCGGATTCGCATACGCAGCGGGGAAGATCGGTGAAGGAAAGAAGCTGCAGAACGTACAACTACGAATCGGCGGTCCCAGGGAGACGGACATCGCTCGGGCAAGTGCCAACGATTTGAAGAGAATGCACCGGGGACTTGGCGCCTATCTCAGCGTCAGAGATCAGGTACAACTGACTGTCAAGAGTATTGAAACAGAAGACATCGAAGACGAAAACGGTGTCCCCTTTCAGATCTTCTACGGTGTGAGTGGAAACACACACAACTTCTGGAGCATTGCAAATGCCCGCCGGGTCATCGGTTACGCACCGGAAGACAACAGCCAGGTCAAGTTCGCAAAGGAAATTTCAGAAGTCCTTGAGAGCGCCAAAGCTACATATCCGGCAGAATAATATCACAACAGGACAGGACAGATGCCAAAACCCAAAGTCGTACTCACCGGTGCAACTGGTTACCTGGCCGGCCGAATGCGAACGAAGCTTCAGGACAGGTATGATCTCACCATGCTCGACGTCAAATCCACGGATCCGGAAGGGAATAGGATCCGCGACGTTCACGAGGTCGACCTGATCAATCGTGATCGCGACCAATACCGGGAACTCTTCCGCGGAGCCGACGCTGTAGTCCACAGTGGGTTCAAGGGTACGGTGGACAGTATGCACACCGACTTCTGGAAGGAAGTGGACAACGTCACCATGTGCTATAACGTCTACCAAACGTGTATAGAAGAGGGTGTCCGTCGCCTCGTCATGATGAGCTCAAACCACGCAGCAGATTACTACGAGCGTCTCATCTGGTCTGACAGACTCACATTTGCCACACCCGAAATGATTGCCCTCTCGGACAACTACTATGGATGGGGCAAAATCTCCTATGAAGCGCTGGGTTTCATATTCGCAACCGGGCAGATGAACGAAGGAAAGATCCTCCAGAACGTGCAATTGCGGATTGGCGCCCCGCGAGAATCCGTCGCCGACGGGCTCAGCGCCGATAACCTGAAAGGCATGCACCGCAATCTGGGCGCGTATCTCAGCGCAAGAGACCAGGTCCAGCTGATCGTCAAAAGCATTGAAACCGAGAACATCGAAGATCAGAACGGGGTACCCTTCCAGATCTTCTATGGAATTAGTGGAAATACACACCGGTTCTGGACAATCGAAAACGCCAGACGGATTATCGGCTACAAACCGGAAGATGACAGCGCGATCAAGTTTGCCGATAAAATCAGCTTCGTCACCGGGGAAGCACATAAGGGCTACGAGTAGCAACCCAGGTCGCTGTATTCGACGGACCTCAGCCGTTCACCAGAGGAAGGATCTCATGAAAATCACCGGTTTCGAAACCATACCGATCCAGCAGCGTGCGCTCCTGCTCAAGATGCATACCGACGAGGGCATCACGGGCTATGGTGAACCGATGGACTACACCCACTGGCGTATTGTCGCGCAGGCGGTGGAAGACATGGCCGAATACCTCATCGGCAAGGACCCTCTACAGATAGAGGACCACTGGCAGACCTTTTTCCGATCAACATACAGCCGCAGCATGCCCAGCATCCTGGGTGCACTCAGCGGGATCGACATGGCAATGTGGGATGTGATGGGCAAGAAACTGGGCGTCCCAGTATGGAAACTCCTGGGAGGGTCTGTCCGAGACCGTGTAAGGGTTTACACTCACGTGGGCGGCAGCTCCCTTGAAGCCCTCGCTGAGAATGCACGCAAAGCGGTTGCCCAGGGGTTCTCTGCAATGAAAATGAGCATAGTGGACAAACCTGTTCGCTTCATCGACACCCCTGGGGCCGTCCAAAAGATGGTCGCACGAGTCGCAGCGGTACGTGAAGCCGTGGGCGACAAGGTCGACATCGCCGTAGACCTGCACCGCAGGTTCAGCCCTACAATGGCCATTCAGGTGATAAAGGAATTGGAGCCGCTCAAGCTCCTTTTCGCCGAAGAACCCTGCCACCCTGAGAACGATCAAGCCCTACAGAACATTACTCGCTCAACTACAACACCGATTGCGACAGGTGAGCGGCATCTGGCACGTTGGGGATTCTGGGAGATCATCGAAAAGCAGGCATGCGCGGTTCTCCAACCTGACATCCGACATGTGGGCGGAATCTCCGAGCTCAGGAAAATATCCAACCTGGCCGAAGTCCGGGACCTGGCGATCGCTCCCCATAACGCCTCTGGAGAACTGGGGGTTGTCGCCTCGATACACACAATGGCCACCATTCCCAACTTTCTCATCTGCGAAGGCGGAGCGAGCCGGGGAGAAGGCCTCTTCAAGAACCCTCTTCAATTCAAGGACGGTTTCATCGAACTGCCCACCGAACCTGGGCTTGGTGTTGAGTTCAAGGATGGCATACTGGATGAATTGAGAGACGAGAGCTTCAGGTTCAGGGGAATGTGGCGCTCCGAAGAGGATGGCTCCTTCGCGGACTTTTGATATGTCTAAAGGCTATACCTAAATCCTTGCATGACAGGTCTCGAATTCACTGCTTTGGGACCTGTTCTCTTATGTTCTGAAATCCCAGGTGCCGATCACTTCCGAGGCAGTCCGATACGCCATCGATCCTTGACAATCATGTGTGTTCAACCTACTATTTGATACCTTTCTTCACCTCATACCAAAGGTCCATTCAATTGAAGATTTCGCTCTACACCATTCTTTTCTCCCTCCTTTTTATCCAACCAACAACTCCCGCGTTTGCGGCTGAGTCCGCCACGAATTTGTTGAGCGTACGCAGGGAATACAACACCATTTCGGCTCAGGTGGACAGCCTGGTCAGGACCATGGAAGCAGTTGATCCGAGGGCGCTCGAAGCCTCTTTACTGCCATCAGAATCACTTGCCATCCCCGAGGGCATGACCCTTGTCATCATCTTCTGGGCGGACGACGAGGCGAGGATATGGTTCAATGACTACCTGGTTGGCGAAACCCGACTCACACCTGTTGAAGTCGAAATACCATCACTTTACCTGCGCCCACGCAATACCATCCGGGCCAGATGTTGGGATACCGACCTTGTGGAGAGCGGCCTTGTGTGCGGCCTCTATCTGAGGGACGCAGAGGGAAATCTTCACACCATATTCGTCTCGGACGAGACCTGGACAGGTACGGACGGGCCAGCCAGAGAGATCACATATGCTCACCCGATGCCCGATATTCCGGGCACAAAAGTGATCTGGCAGCAGGATGTGTTCGGCAAGGTGGTGTTCGAAGGCAGCTTCAGCCACGGTGCCATTCGGGATGCCCTGTCGGGAATCGACACGGGACGATCGCCTGATGCCTCAAGAAACAGTATGGACTATCACACATTTGTCCAACGACTCGCCGTGCTTCAGGAACGCAGAGCAGCGTTGAAGGAGATGCTGGATGTCCGGGCAATCCCGACCTATCCTGCCTATGTCGGGTCGCGTGGCAATACCCTGAGCCTTACTCTGGGAAAAGCAGGCCCCTTGCACGAGGACATCTCCGCACCTGTGTCCGAGCAGGTAAAGACCTGGGCGCAGAAATTGCCTGACTCACAGAAGCGGCTTGTCTATCCGGATCGTCGACAGTTGAAAGGTGAGGAATCGGCAAACCCAACCGGCCTTTCAGACACCCCGTTCAGCAGTCTGACAGGTGATCGGCAGGACGCTTATCGGCCACCCGAGGACCGGGATGTTACCACACGGGGCAGGTCGAAAACACAGAAGGGCAAAGCGGGTGCAGAAATAGGCGGTGACGGAGCAGGAACCAACCATAGTGGATCGGGGGACGGGCTTGGAGGGGGCAGAGGATCGCGCCTTGGACTACTCCTGCCAACCCTCATCCTATCCGGATACGTAGGCTTCGTTATTTCCAAATGGCAGGTCTTAACCATGGAGGCATAACTTACTTGTGGGCGGACTGAACTGGGTCGAAATGCTGATATCCGTGCTCTTCGCTGCCGTTTGTGCAATGGCGGGCGCGCTGATCCTTATGCAGAGAATGGTAGCTATTTGCGGGGAGGAACGTCAATATGACCTTCCGGCTGGAAATGCCAGTCTAATCGGCGCCACAATCGGGGGACTCTCGGGGCTGGGTGTGGCCATCCTATTCATCTACTATTATTTCTTCGCGCCTGATGCGAAGGGCTGGATCGAATGGGTGGGCCGTTCATCCTACCTGCTGATCCTTGCGGCCTCAGCTGCTCATCTCTTGACCCTTGTCCATTCCTGGACTCGAATTGACGCGGAGCAGCAGAATCTCAAGGGTGCGGGTCCCCAGAGGCTCACCCTACTGGTGCAACGGCGTGCGGCCCTCGAGGAGAACCAGCACCAGACGCACTCCTACACAGACCTCAAGACCCGGGACGATGAGACCGTGGCAGACCTTATCTCCGTATTTGGAGATCGACTGCTCGTAGGCCAGCGTGCACTGAGCCGAGTGCCGTTCTACGGTTACCTTGGAACCGTGTGCGGCATCCTGCTGATGGCGCAAGAGCTCGCCAGACTGGATGAGGCCACCGAGACGTTCAAAGTGCTGCGGGACATGTCAACCGGTCTCATCCTGGCGTTTAAGACTACGCTCATCGCCCTGCTGGCATACCTACCACTACGGAAAGGGTACGACCTGCTGGTCACACAGATGTCAGCGATTGAAAAGGCCTGGCTATCTATGAGAGACCAACCTGGTTCCGGGAGCCAAACCTGATGGCCGGACGATTTCTACGGCAGGCAATGATCGAGGCGGAGGAGCACGACGTAAGTAAAGAACTGTTCCTCGGCATCATGATGCTCATGCTGACCCTGGGCATCATGATCTTGAACGTCGCTCAGCCTGTCTGGCGTGTATACCACCACGAACCCAACCCGGACGACCTTGTGATCATTTACACATCAAAGGGACAGGGGTTCTCACAGAACGGGAAGTCGGTCGCAAGAATGCTCAAGGAAGGAGAGTTCAGGCGACTGGCCACAGAGCTCATCTCACAACCAGACAGGAATCTGCATCTCTATTTGCGGGGAGGCAGCCGCGAGCGTATGGTAAACGATGCCGCCTACGCGGATTCGCTTCTGTCAACAGCGCCGACAGGGAAAAAGGTCAGGCCCGCTGTTTTCGTCCACTTGTGGTAGATTCATTAGATCATCACAAATAAGATGCCCCTTCGCGGTGTTTGCGAAGGGGCATCTTATCGTTTCAAACGATATCAGTCTCTTAGTAAGTATTACAATTCACGTGAAGAGAGATCATGCTTCTTCGGAGCTGTTCTCCTCCGCATCACCCCCATCAGCCTCCTCGGAAGATGACACCTCCCCTTCACTTGTCGATTCATCCGCGCTGGACCACAGTTCCTTGGGATTTGGACCATATTCATTAGCGCCTCGTTCACTATCCGTTACCAAGAATACCAAAAGCCCAATTGCGCCGACGAATGGGACCAGGGCGATCAGAAGCCACCATCCACTGCGCCCCGTATCGTGCAGTCTTCGGAAGTATACCGAGAGCATAGGGATAATCACACCGAGATAATAGAGTGACGTCAATATACCACCGACACCCAGAACGAAGTCGAGGCCGCTCAGGACAAGGATTATGATGGTATTGAACAGTGTGAAGTACCAGAACTCCTTCCGCCTCGCCCTACCGCTGAATACCGCGTAACTCTTCAGACATTTGATATACCATTCCATAATTCCCTCCCGGAAACAGGGTTGGTACTTTCCTTGCTGATCTGCAATCGATACTCAACAAAAAAACGCACAACTCGATGCCCGAAATGTGCCCATAGATCCTCAGACTTCTGCTTTCAACCCATCCCTAACCGGACCGAATTGCTCAAGCGAAAAACAAGACCCTCTAATCCCCAATGCAAGCAGAATCGAACTTTGTGCTGTAGAAGGTGACAACTGATCCACGCTATTTTCAGACGCGACTGAAACAGTAAAGGCCAGGGATCAAGAAGATCCCTGGCCTTCATCACAATCTCTTTTGTCCCAGACTCATTTCTCCTTCTTCAGTACCGCGAGTATTCTCTGCCCTTCAAGCGTCTGGTCTACAAATGTTACCAGGGTCTGACCCGATGGTCCTTTGCTCACCTCGTACTCTTTCCCTTTACTAAGCTTGCCGTGGCGATCGGCCAGAACATCAAGCTCTCCTGGAAGCGCAAGGGTTTCGCCCATCGAAATCCTGAGAACGCCACTCTTGTTCTTATCGTCCGTCACGTCCGGAAACCCGATAAGCTTAAAATTCTTTCTGAAGAACGATCGGCCTGTCTTCAGATATCCTGCCTCCTTCAAATCTGCTTCGCGACCCACATACACGAGTACAGAAGTCGCCGTCTCCCTCATCGTCTTAGCCTGTTCCATCGCCTCTTCGAGGCTGGACTCCAGGCGAACCAGACGCGTCGTCTTCTCGTAAAGTGCAGTGTTTATCTTGTCGACCTCGAGCTTGAGTTCCTTGACTTCCGTCTTGGCCTTTTCCTTGTCCAACTTGGCCTCTGTGAGTTCTGAAACCAGCTTCTTGTTGAGCGCCTGTTGCTCCTTATACAACGACTTATATTCCCTCAGCTCATTCGTCACATTGTGGAGTGATGACAGCAACCGTCTGTTGGAAGCCCTTGCGCTGTCCATCTGGGATCTAACGGTATCGAGCCTCCCGTTGAGACCGTCCACCACCACATTCAGCGAATCGATCTGCCCGGTGTACATCTCCACTTCGGACTCGAGCTGAACCACGTAGGGATCGACCTCCGGCTCTCTTGGCATGAAAGCAGCAATCAGAATGATTGCAAGCACTACGGCCACCGCGCCAACGATCAGGATGATCTTCTTTCCGTCACCAGAGGTGACGTTCCCGTTATCTACGGGCGCTTCCTTCTCGTGGTCTTGCAGAGATTCATCCCCATTGCCTTCAGGTGTTTCATTTTCGTTGCCCACAAATGCCTCCAAGACGCTCTTTGTATAATGCCACCTCTGTCTGGTCGTATTTCAAAATAGTCCCTATCCACACAAGGGGCAAGCAGAATCCTTACTTTTTCCCAGGAACAGGAACGCGATGGTGCTTCAGCACCTTCCTGAAGATCGAATCGATGGACGCCTGTATGGTCTCCATCGACGCCGACTGCAGCACCAGCCTCTTCATCAGCAGATCCTGCGCAGTGTAGGTATTTTTCAGTGCAGCCTTCGACCTTTCGCGCTCCTTCTGCAGTTGCGTGTTGGCCCGCTTGAGATCGGCCTTTCTGTTGACCAATTCCTCCTTGGTCTTCGATAACATGGACTGGGTGGTGCCCAACTGAGACTGGATCATCTGCAGATCTTGCGATTCCTGGCTCAGTCGCATTTGTGTGGACTGGTGGAGCGCCCGGGCGGTATTCATACTGTCCACGTAGGCATTGTGTGCAGCCGCCTCCTTGATCAGTTCCGCCTGGGTGTCCCGCAGATCATTTCGAACGTTTGCGAGCTCTTTCCGGGTCCGAACATGCTGCGCCTTCTCGGTTTGTAAATCGCCTCTTACCTGCCACTCCGTCTTTGTCAGATCTGCCTTTTCCGCTACCTGGCCGAACAGTTTTTGGGTCTGCTCATTTAACTTTTCGCGAAAATTCTCAACAGACTTGTCCAACCGTTCACGCGTGTCCTGGAGTGCTGCCTCCTGCTGAGTGGAGGACGTCTGTAGCACCAGAAAAATAAACAGGCCTGAGACCACGCTCACGTAGCCACCAAACCCAATCAAATGCTTATTCTCGAGTGGCTGTACCCATTTCAAAAGCGCCAAAACGACGCCCCAGATCAGAATCAGAGCGCCGCCGATGGTCATCAGAATGACGTTCATAGACTGAACCTCTTGTTATTTCGTTGATTGTGTACTTAATATGGATAAGGTGAGAAAATAGGCAGGAATCGTCAAGAGGAATATCGGTGAATAAATCCAGGGAACATCCGTTTGTCCATACCTCGATATCAGAACAATGTCGCGAGGTCAGAAAGGTCATTCGGGACGGGGCACACAGTGGGGAACCGCAGTAAGTGCTTGTAAACCGGACACTCCTGGATGCCAAGCGATCGAGGTTGGGTGTCCTGATGATGGGATCACCGGCACATCTCATTACGTGGGGATTGTGCTGATCTGTCAAGATGACCAACAGGTTTGGTTTCTGGGACATCCGGATTCACCCCTTTTAGTAGAAAATTTCACACGTATGTGGAATATAGGCGGCACTGAGGGGAATTGCAATGTGGTTGAATTGTCTAACGCTAGCTTTCGGTATGCGGAAGGACCAGAAGGTCCGGGAATTCCCGTTGGAGAGCCGGAACATCTCAAGTGAACACAGAGTATTGTGCTGACAAAAAAAACAGGGGCCGCCAATCTGGCGACCCCTAAATTCGGTTGTCATCAACTCTTTACAAATACGGTGTAAGACGCTTGCTCAGCGAAGGTTGCCGGAGCTTGGTAAACGCATCTTCCTTTAGCTGGCGTACACGCTCACGGCTGATCCCCAGCCTGGAGCCGATCTGCTGATAGGTTGATGGATTGCCGTCTTCCATCCCAAAATACAGGTTGAGGATCTCCTGGTGCCGGCAAGAGAGCTCGCCCAGAGCGTCTGCAACATCCAGTCCCCGGGACTTGGCAAAGTAATCTTCATCAGGGGAGACGGCCTGGGGGTCGGGGAGTGTATCCCCCAGGCTGACCTCCCCCTGATCTTCAAACAGGGTCGAATCCAGAGATACCGTGTTCGCAACCGCGCCCAGCGTGTGGGTTACCTTCTCGGGGGGCAACACCACCTCTTCGGCAATCTCCTGCGTCGTTGGTTCACGTTCCAGGTCTTTGGCAAGGTCATCCTCCACCTTACGCAACCGACTTAGATCGTTTAGTACATTTGCAGGAACACGAATGGGTCTTGTTTGGACTTCAAGTGCTTTCAGGATATTCTGCCGGATCCACCAAACAGCGTAAGTGATGAATTTGCAGTTTTTTTCGCGACGGAACTTTCTGGCGGCCGTTAGAAGACCGCAATTCCCTTCGTTGATCAAATCGGCCAGGGGCAGTCCCTGATTCTGGAAGCCCTTGGCTACGTGGATGACGAACCGGAGGTTGGCGTTGACCAACTCCTCCACGGCTCTGCCATCTCCTGCGTCAACCCGTTCAGCCAGGACACGCTCCTGAGCGGCACTGATCTGAGGGTGACGATCCACCTCTTTGAAGTAATAGGCAAGAGACTTATCCTCTCCGAATCTGGAGCTCTCTGTGGTTGCTGCAATCATCTTTCCATCCTCCGTAACTGAAGTGACCAGACCCTATCGAACCTTCCTCACTTAGCTGATGTACTGTTCTTCAGCCCACGTGACAATATAGTGCACATATGTGCACAAGTCAAGCAAATTTCTTGTTTGCTGCAATTTTTTTAACTACCTTGCAATTCAACACCAGCTCGTCTGCCGAAACCCGGAAAATCATCTCGGGAATACACTTAATATTTTAATTTTATTAACGTTACAGGAGATCCATTATGGCCAAAATAAAGCTCGGGATCATCAGATGCGATATGCACGGGATGTATTACGGGGCCTTGATGGCGGATCACGATCCCTATCGCCTCCAGAAGCCTGTGGAGGACCCGACAAATCTGCCATACAGCTGGATGACAGGTGGTGCACACTTCTACTTCTATACATTCTATAGTGATCCCACCCGGATGACCGTACCCTCTCTCCACGAATTCGAGATCACTCGCGTTTGGGACGAACACCCCGAAGCCGCCCAGGCATATGCTGAGGTGTTCACGTTGCAGCCGAAGGTATGCGACAGCTACGACCAGGTCTCAGATGATGTGGACCTGGTCCTCGTTGCCGACTGCAACTACGAAGGCGCTGACCATCTGGAACTGGCCAAACCGGGACTGGAGAAAGGTGTCGCCACCTTCATAGACAAGCCCCTGTCCAACAACCTGGAAAACGCGACGGCCATTCTGAATCTCGCTGAGACACACAAAGCACCCTTGCTCTCCCTTTCGATCCTCGGCCGACTCCCACACGCGAAGCGATTCGCCGCCCGGTTCCCTGAACTGGGGAAACTGGAGTACGTATCCATTCGTGGTGGCGGGCCCACCCTTGCGGGGCAGATCCACGCGATCTCCCTAGCCCAGAATCTGTTCGGCACAGGGGTAGAGTCCGTGGAATCGATGGGAGAGAACGAACGCGGATTCATGCACCTGAACTATCCGGAATCACCCACACAGCCACGTTGTGGCGTCTCTCTGAACTGCGACACCGGCGAAACCTACCATTGTGCATTCTATGTGAGCGCATTTGGTCCTCAGGCTGCGATTCACTCCGGAGATATGGGCGATTTCGAATTCCCTCACGGTGCACACGAAATCATCAAGAGTATCAAGGAAATGATGGACAGTGGAAAGTCACCTGTACGCGCCAATGAGATGTTGGAGAACATCGCTGTAGCCACTGCGGCCAGCGAAGCCCATAAGACGGGAAAACGTGTTTCACTCGCCGAGGTCGGATACGAAGGTTAGTATCACACTGGTAAATCAAGAGTGGCACGGCCTGATTCCAGGCCGTGCCACTCTTGATTTGGATTTCGGTGGATTCTACAGTTCGACGATCAGCCTTGTCAGCTCCTTTGCTCGATCGGACAGCGCATCATATACCTTTCGCGGCAGCAAATCCTCTTCCCTGTACCGGTTGAACCAGGGAGCGGCGTACCCAACGCTCGTCATCGGCCGGATCTCCTCCGAGCGGTTCTCAGTCCCGCCGTGCCAGCACCGAATATCTCGAATAATCGCGCTTCCCGCAGGACCACACAGAACCGAATTCTGCATCCACTCCGGTTCCTCGTCCAGACTCGGAATCGGCTCTCGGGACCGGTGTGTACCCCTTACAAACCGGGTGGCCCCATTGATCACCTTGAAATCCACCATCGGGAAATTCACCACAATAATCGGCGTCGGAAGATCCATAATCGTGACACGGCCGTGTGGATCTGAAATCACATCACCGATATCTGCGTGAAGTTTCTGGATCTTTGCCCCTGGCAAAGAGTAGTCGCCTCCCCCGCCCCAGCAGTAAAAATCTGAACTTCCCCAGATCTTCTCCAGAATCGGCAGCACGGTCGGCAGATCGATCAACTGACACCATTCGGGGTGATGCAATTGAGGACCGAAAGAGTACCTTGCGAATCCACGATTGGCCTCATCAAGCGGAATCGCTGTCGTCTGCTCCTCAATCACCCTGGAAGCGCCCTCTTGAGCCAGGGCGAATTGATCAGGAGCCAGTGCCTCTTTCACCACGACGAATCCATCCTGGTGAAAAATGGTAGTGGCCCTATCGATCTCTGTCGGGTCGACCAGTTCTAGTTCCAGCATAGCTGTCTCCTGGACAAAAAAAAGCGCCTAACCCACCAGGTGCCGAAGTTATTGACGAAGTTCCACAAATTAATGTGGAATAACTTCCGTTTGGGCCACCCTTATGTAGATTCAAGGCACTTTTAGAGATACAATCTCCGCAACAAATATAGCCATTCCGGGTGAGAAATCAAGGGGATTCTGGGTTGCGGAAAGGCACTGAGCACGGACCTCGAGATGTGGGTATATTTCTGTAGCAAGAAGCTGAAAAATCGTGCGTGACTCACCCGTTTTTGCCCTCGACCCTCGCCTGGAGCCGGGTACCAAAGTTCATTCCTGCGATGTCCAGTCGTTTCCCCAGAATCCCCACTCCAATACCAGTGTAAACCAGATAGTCTGGAAGCAAGTCCATATCCAGGTGACTTCTCCAACAGATAGCGTCGGTTGTCACACCCCTGTGGACAGCCACATATCGTTCAGGATTTCCCAGGTGTGGGAAAGTGGCAAACACCGCGACATTCCCTGCCGTGAATGAACGATCGGCCAGGTGAATCGTCTCTCCCTCAAAGGAAATTGGCAAGTCGCCCCCGAGCCGCTCGAGTATAGCGTTCTTGGCGTGTGTATCGCAGAGCAGCAAGTTACTCGCCCCCGGATTCTCGCCTAAAATACTGTGTGTTCAGCCACGAGGCTCACGACCTCCTCTACCAGGCTCACCTCGATAATCAGCGGCTTTGGATCGGGCGAGGAATCGGTGGCGCATACCGCGCAGGGATGAAGCCTTCCGTCCACCGGGGATCGAAAGTATTGAAGCTGGCCCTTGGGTGTCATACCATCTCCTCGTTTCATCGGATAATGTGGGTCAGGAAATATGAGCGGCGCTCAGATCGAAAGCAAACGGATTGGTCACCACAAAATCTTGACAAGGGTGATGCCCGAATATAGATTCGATGCCCGCAGGAGCGTTCCCGAAATCCTGGGATGTTTTGACCTAGCCTACAAGACCTATAAGGAGTCAAAATGCCAGAACCAGATCTCCGTGAACTTCTGGACTTCGCCACTGAAGCCGCCAGGCAAGCCGGCCAGATCACCCTCCAATATTTCCGGACAAACGTGGAAGTGGACCGGAAGGCTGACGATTCGCCCGTGACCATTGCCGACCGGACAGCCGAAAGAAAACTAGAAGAACTGATCCACTCCAGGTATCCGGACGACACCATTATCGGTGAAGAATACGGAGATCGCCCCGGGAAGTCAGGTCGTTCCTGGATCGTCGACCCGATCGACGGCACGAAATCTTTTGTCCACGGTGTTCCTTTATACGGTGTCCTGATCGGCGTGGAGATCGAAGGGGAAACGGTGGTCGGTGTCATCAACCTGCCGGCACTCGACGAGATGATCTGTGCGGCAAAGGGCCTGGGCTGTACGTTGAACGGCCAACCGACCAGGGTCTCACAGGTTGAGGACCTTGGTGAGTCTCTCCTCTGCGCCACGGACTTCGAGTCTTTCGATGAAAACGGCAAGGGTGACGCATACAGAAATCTGCGGAGGGAGGTCCGTCTCGTCCGAGGATGGGGAGACTGCTACGGCCACGTACTCGTTGCCACCGGACGAGCGGAAATCATGCTCGACCCGATCATGAACGTCTGGGATTGTGCTGCGCTGCTGCCAATTGTGGAGGAAGCCGGTGGGGTCTACAGCGACTGGAATCGAGACAGGGATATACGAGGAGACGGCGCCATCTCAACGAACGGTGCGATATACGAAAAAGTAATGTCGAAACTGGCAGTGTCCTGACGAGTCCTGGTCTGATCAATAGTAATATCCCAGCAGGATACACATCTCATCGTTCTCCGCAGTAAAACCGAAGCGAATGGTGAAGTCCTTGTCGTCATTCTCGTGTGTACACTCGAAACGGACTAACTCACCGGACTTCACCGAGAGTGGAGGATTATAGTACAGCGTCTTCGGATCAGCCCAATCGAGACTCTGGTAGATGGACACTCCTCCCTTGAGGATCTCGAACTGCTTCCCGTGTCTGTGCATATGCGAAGAGAGCATCACCACTTTCACGTCTTCCCGAAGAGTCCAGTCCATCCCCGTCGTCACGGTTGCCCCAGGAGCAATCTCGAACCCAAAGTTGCTGATAAAAATCGGCTTGGCAACGTGTTCCACCTCTTCCTGCGGAATTGTGTGCAAGTTGATGTAGACCTCTCCGATCAGCGTGTTCTCACCAGACACATTCACGAAATGCGAGTTGAGTTCATACACCACATTTGCGGGCATTGGGATGACAACACCTTCCGGAAAATCGAACACCGCGTACGGGCTCTGACTCCCAACAATGAACTGCCTACCAAAGATCCCGATCGCCTGAAGAAGGTTCGTCGGATCCAGATCTCGAATCCCCTCGGGCGGTATCTCACCTTCCTTTAGCTGATAAATGATGAAATGATGGCTACCTTCCGGTTGTGCGACCTCTATCTTGTTCACCATCAGGTCTTCAGACGTCCCCAGGGTGGTCGTAGAGAATATCTCTCGTTCTTTCCCGGGCGCAATCGCAAAGGGCTTCAGGTGAATCTGCACCCCTCTCTCGGGTGGAGCAGGTGGCTCGAAGCTGAATTCCGAATGTGGAAGCTCGTCCAGATCGGGTGCACGCTCAACGATTCCCTCCTCTGGTGCACCTGCAACAATCCACTGGCTGATCGCGTCGATGGCGATCCCATTCAGACTCCAGAATCCCCGGGGCATTGCCTCACCGTAACCAGCCCCGGACCCCGTCAGCTTCTTCAGCAGAAAGCTTCGTTCCGCGTCTCCAGGCACCACCAGCTGTAACCCTTCTTCTTTGGCCTTCGTATTCTGCGGTCCCCTACCAACGAGGTTCAAATAAGCAACTCCCGGTTCCAGTGACAGCCCGCCGGCTGCTCCTTCGGTACTGTGGCAGGAACTGCTGATACAGCTCTCGTTGAACACGTGGTCTTGAATCATCTCGAACGTGGATTTGCTCCCGCCGACCTCAGTTTCCCCTTCCTCGTGGGTAACCTTTCCGTAGTCCGTAACGAACGCCACGAAATCATCAAAGTCCACCTTGCCGTCCTGTGTCAGATCGAACCGCTCCTGGGTTGTCCCGTACCCCTGTGCGAACAGCACGAAATCCGAGAACCCAACGGACCCGTTTCCGTCGAAATCTGCGCCAATCGTGTGGGAGAAAACCTGAAGCGGGGAGAACAGGATAAGCAGGATAGGCAAAAGGGAATAATGCATAGACTTGAAAACTCCAAAGGTGTGCCGACAGAACCGAAGTTACGAAATATAGAGAATTGGCGAAAACCCGGCAAGACACCACCAGGGATGCAAACATAACAAAGGGCGGGTGAATTTCGGATCACCCGCCCCTCGATACTCAATCTAACCAGCGATTATCCAACAAAAATGGATCGATTCGAGATCCCGCAGATACAGTCTTCCCGCATGAATCCTGGGACAAACTGAGCGGTCCTCCCCGCCGGAACGACGCCCTCGTAGTATCCAGAGAATAAGCCGTTGAAAGAGGTCAAGCGCTCGCGACTCACCTCGCTGTCTGCACCTGCCACAACATAGGCGTTATTGAACACACCGTCCTCCTTCAGTCCGACGCCACCGGCCTCCCGGACGTATCCGTCGATCGTGTCCAGTATAACAGCGCCGTTGTCCCCACCGACACCACTCACTATCACCTCGCTCACACCTGACCTGCGGATCGCCGTCCACGTACTGAACCCATCCACGACCTCACCTGAGCGATCAATCGTCACGCCGTCACCGACCACACACCGTGGCTCCAGCTCGACATAGCCATCCAGGTTTGGAATTCGCGACACAGGGTATATCTTGCCGGCGGGTCGGCTTTCG